>CAWHWK010000006.1:0-222291 GCA_963833005.1 uncultured cyanobacterium
TTTCAGGCGCTAGCGGTAGCTTACAACCTTTGTTTGCGGCTTTCGTATTTACAACACGGCCAGCGGTAAAATCTCTATGTCCCGAGCCAGCAGGCACGTCTGTTGCGATGACCTATGCCCTCTTTCCTCAAGCGATCGCGCTATCTCATTATTGAATTTACGCTGGCGCTAGTGCTAGTTCTCACTCACGGTTTTTGGCCGATTGCTGCCCATGTCGGCGCAGCGCAATCTGTTTCGCCAACCGTGCAGCCTAACCAGCCCGTACTACGCGCTAAGGTTGCATCATCGGAATCATCTATGGCCTCGATCGATCGAGGACGCAGTGCCTATCAGAACCAACAGATTGATGAGGCTATTAATCTTTGGCAGCAAGCGGCGCAGCAATTTGAGCAGCAGGGCGATCGCCTTCATCAGGCGTTGACTCTCAGCTATCTATCGCTGGCCTATCAGTATCAGGGTGCTTGGCCGCAGGCAGAAGCGGCGATCGCTCAGAGCTTTCAGCAGCTTGACCAGTGGCAAACTGGCGCTACAACCCACTCAAACGAGACTCGGATTATTCAGGGTCAGCTTTTCAATACTCAGGGCGCACTACAGTTTCACCAAGGCGATTTGGAAGCAGCCTTGAGTAGTTGGCAGCAGGCCAGTGCGTTTTATCAGGAGGCTGATGACATTCAGCGCCATACCGGCAGCCTAATCAACCAAGCCCGTACGCTTCAGAGCTTGGGCTATTTCCTTCAGGCTCGCGAAGTGCTCAATCGGGTTGAGTCACAGCTCGACCGGGCCGATCCAGCGCTGCGGGCGTTGGGGCTACAGAGTTTGGGCGATACGCTGCGGGTAGTGGGTGACTTAGACGCGGCCCAGGCGGCGCTTGAGGAGGGACTCGCGATCGCTCAGAGTGAATCACTCCCGCGAGAGCAGGCGGCTCTGCTGCGAAGTCTGGGTCACTTGGCCCAAATTCAGCAGCAGCCAGCAGCAGCACTGACTGCCTACGAGCAAGCAAGCGAGGTGGCAACCGATGCCTTGCAGCAGGTGAAAGCGCAAGTCGATGCGTTTGGCTTGCTAGTGGAAAATAAAGATTGGGACGCTGCCAGCGCGCTCAAGCGTTCTCTTACCTCACAGCTTCAGGCGTTGACGCCGAGCCGCGAGAGCCTGTATGCCCAAGTGGATTTTGCCCATCACCTAGTACAGCTACAGCCGTCCGAAAAATCTGACGCCATGGCGACGGCGGCGAAGCTACTGGCGGCGACGGTAGAGCAGGCTGAGGAGCTAGGCGATCGCTATGCTAAAGCTTACGCCACTGGATACTTAGGCCATGCTTACGAAATGACTCAGCAGTGGGCGATCGCCCAAAATCTCACCGAAGAGGCGCTGCTCGTTGCCCAGTCGCTAAACGCCACCGATATTGCCTACCAGTGGCAGTGGCAGCTAGGGCGCATTCTCGAAGCTCAGCGTCAGTTCGATGAGGCAACCATTGCCTACCAATCGGCTTTTCAATCGCTTCAGTCTCTACGCTACGATCTGGCCGCCACCGCCCCCGACCGGCAGTTCTCCTTCCGAGAAAGCGTGGAGCCGGTTTACCGAGAATATGTCGATCTGCTACTGCGTCCTACTACCCAGAATGAGCCTACTCGCTTGCAGCAGGCGCGAGAAGTTATCGAGTCACTCCGGGTTGCGGAGTTAAACAACTTTTTTCAATCAGCCTGCATTGAAAGTCAAACGGTTGCGCTAGACGACATAGATCGAGAGAATGCAGCGGTTGTCTATCCCATTATTTTGAACAGTCGCCTGGAGGTGATTGTCAGCTTACCGAATCGTCCGCTTCAGCAGCATACGGTTCAGGTCTCTCGCGGTGAGGTTGAATCGACCTTAGACGAGCTGCGGCTAGCATTAGCGCGTCCTTTTGTAACGGCCAAAAGTAAACAGTTAAGCGAAGAGGTTTATAGCTGGCTGATTCGCCCCATTGAGGCCGAGCTGCGTCAAAGTGAAGTGTCAACGCTAGTATTTGTGCTGGATGGTTCGCTGCGATCGGTGCCGATGTCGGCTCTGTACAGCGGCGAGCGTTACTTAGTTGAAGACTACAGCATTGCGCTAACGCCGGGGTTGCAGCTAATTACGCCGCGTTCCTTACAGCAGCAAGGGGTTAAAACAATTGCCGGGGGAATCACCGAGGCGCGAGGTGGATTTAGCGCCCTACAAAGTGTAGGCTCAGAGCTAGCAAAAGTGGAAGCAACGGTGCCTAGCCGAGTGCTGCTCAATCAAGAATTTACGGATGAGGCGCTGCAAGAACAGGTAGAAGCGCTGCCTTATCCGGTAGTGCATTTGGCAACCCACGGTCAGTTTAGCTCTCGGGCTGAGGATACGTTTATTTTGACCTGGAATAAGCGGCTAGATGTGAATGAAATCAGTGCCATTTTGCAGCTAGGTAGTCAGGCCCGCGAGGTGCCCATTGAGCTACTGATTTTGAGTGCCTGTGAAACGGCAACCGGAGATGAACGAGCGGAACTGGGGCTGGCTGGCGTAGCAGTGCGGGCCGGGGCACGAAGTACCATCGCCTCGCTGTGGAATCTCGATGATGAATCGGGCGCTAAGCTAATAGGTCATCTGTATGACGAGTTGATTAAGGAGAACGTCTCTAAGGCAGAGGCATTACGGCAGGCTCAGCTCGCGCTCTTGAACGATCCAGACTATCGGGCACCGTTCTTTTGGTCTGCATTTGTGCTAGTGGGAAATTGGCTTTGATAGGCTTTTCTAGTAACTGCGAGGCGGTATGCAGTGAGATTTTCCGGTTAGAAGCCACAAGGGAGCGATCGCATTCACCCTCTAGCTCACCTCTCACACGAGACCCCATGATCTGCCGCCAGCGGCTGTGAAACTGTCGCTAATAAAACCGTCTCACCCTTCTCATTTTTTCCGAACCCTTGAGCTTCAACAATAGGTACTGTAATGTTACGCTCTGCGCTGTTGTTTATCGTGTCTACAGTATTTTGCGCTACAGTGTCTGGCACTACATCTCCTTCCTCTGCATTCTCAATAGGCAAAACATCCTGCCATAGAGCTGTCGCTGTTGAATCTAGCGGCCCCTGTGGCAGTCCGCCCCGACCAGAGATGATAAACTTACTGCCCGACTGAACAAACATTTCCTGGCAGCTACGCACAACCTCTGGTTCTGCTAAAGCGACCGGCAGTTCATCGAGTGACTGAGTAGGATCAATATTAGGGCTTTGAATAGAGACAGTCCCAGAAATACCGTTTTCTGAACTTGCTGTAATGTCGCTAAAAGCTGTGCTGGACGGACGAGGTGTAATCCCGAAGATGCCACCAGTGGCAGCAACGTTAACGCTGCCGCCATCGCCGTCGAAAGCGTTAGCGGCAATATTGTTGTTTTCATCGGGGGTCGCGATAACAAACTGCGTATTGACAATCACGTCACCCCCATCGCCTCCAGCGCTCGCTGTACCTGCCGTGGTGGAAATCTCACTGTTACCGCGTAGCAACAGTAGATCTTCTAGATTGAATGTTAAGTCTCCGCCGTTGCTGCTACGAGTGGTCGCATTAACGCGACTGCGATTGGCAAGAATAAGCTGGTCTCCCACGATAGTCACAGTTCCGCTTTGCCCAGTGCCTTGCGAATCGACTTCAATGCTGCTGTTCCGCAGCGTCGAGGTAGGTGCCATCACGCGGATATTACCGCCAAGCGCAGTAGAGTTTTCTTCGGTGCTAGAGGTAACTGTACTATCCCTAATTTCTAGCGTGTCAGCAGCGCTAAGCTCAATATTACCCGCCAGCCCAGAACTAGATGTGGATGCTGAGAGGCTAGAATTATCGTCGAGGGTTAGTTGCCCAGCATCAATGCGAATTTCACCCGCATCGCCCGTACTGTTGGCATTGCTAATAATCTGACTGCCTTTCAAGATTACCTGAGCGGGGCTAACAATAGTCACTCCACCAGCAGGCTGACTGCCGTTCGCGCTAGACTGAATGCTCACATCGTCTAAAACAATATCGCCCGGACTTTCAATGAGTGCATTCCCCGCCTGACCGAAGTCATCTAGGTTCAAAATGAAGGGTTCGCTAGGGATATAAGGATTTGGCACTTCTACTAAACCACTGGTGATTAGTCGCAGATTCGAGATCGACAAATTGTCCTGAAATCCTCGAATCTTTACGTTTCCAGAGGCCGCATGACTCGAAAGCGTAGAAATATCTATGCCAGAGATAGCCTCTGCCGCTTCTAAGCTAACGTCTCCGCCAGTGCCTGCCTGTCCAGTAAGCGACATAGAAAATGTGACCATTTGCCCTCTATTGGACAAAGCTTTGCTACCAGGGGCTGTACTAGATTGAATGCTGCCAGCAGGCGCGGAGACGGTAATACTGCCGCCATCACCGCTATCGCCTGAAACAACGCTCGACAATGACTCTGCGAATGTCTGCGAAAACGACAGTAGCTCACCCGCGATCGCAATGTCTCCTTGCGTAGATGAAATCGTAATGTCTCCTCCATTGCTGCTGTTTGCTGAACTGGCTAGCGCTCTGTCCGATTCAAGTACTGGAGATAATTCTGAAATAGAGCGTGAAGTGGTATCTATTTTATTATTGAGTAGAAATATTGCCTCATCGAATGACGATAATGAATCACCACCTAGCAATGCGATATCGCCTGAAACAGATGAAACAACAACATCGCCGCCGTCACCGCTATTACCAGAAGTGGACAAACCTGAATTCGAAAATGCAACTGAAGTGGCGCTCGTCTGGATATCATTTTTTAATGCGATATCCCCTGATATAGAAGAAACAGCAACGCTGCCACCACTACCGCTATCTCCTGATATAGAAGCTTCCGATTCAGAAAATGAATCTGACCATGTAGCGGACTCTGAGGCCAGCATAGCCCTGACATCAATATCTCCCGATACTGAGGAAATGTTAATGTTGCCCCCATTGCCGCTGTCTTCTGAAATGTTAATGCTGTTGCCACTGTTGCTGTCTCCCGAAAGAGCGTCATCAAAGAACGAGATTGAGTAAGAAATAGAGGACGAGTTAATTGATCTCTCGCCATCATCACCTTTTCTAACAGAGATGTCTCCAGTCGTAGAAGATAGCAGAATATTGCCGCCGTTCCCGCTACGGCCTGATGTGACGGCCTCTGAGTAGGAGGCTGCAACTGAGAGACTGTATGCGAATAGGCCGCCCTCAATATTAATGTCGCCTGAAGTAGCGGTAATAGCGATGTTACCGCCATTGCTGCTACTCCCTGAAGTCGTCCCCCCCAGGTCTGGGGTTGCATCTGAAATTGAGCCGCTATATAAACTACCTGCTATCAGGATATCCCCTGACTCGGCGGAGATAGTGACATCGCCGCCATTACCGCTACTGCCTGGAGTCGAATTGTTAAATTCTGAGGATGAGAATGAGACTGATTGAGTCTGCACATCACCTTCTATGGCAATATCTCCCGAAGTGGAAAGTATTGTAACGCTGCCACCATTGCCGGAATTACCGTTTTCGCTTTCCGAAGACGAGTCTAGAGTCTCAAATTGCGAACCTAGCGTTAGTGCTGTGGAGGAACCCGCTGAAATATTTCCCGCTGCCAAGAGAAAAATTGACTCGCCGTCTTTGCCTGTTCGATTGGATGTGTCAATGCTGTTGAAGCTGATGTTACCGCTAGATTCGACTTGTATTGCTCCGCCTGTGTAGTCGCTGAAGGCTACATCACCCCCTGCAAAAAGCATCAAGCCATCGGGACTGACTACATCGGTCAGGTTTAAACTTGCGCCTGCTGTAAGCGCTCCACCTAGCAATAGCCGATTACCCACTAGGGTCAACGTTTGTCCAACCGCTAGATTGCCTGTACTAGCAATGTCGCCTGTGGGCTGAGCGTTGAATTGGAGACCGAGCGGTACGCTGAGGGTCAATAGAGAATCGGCAGGCGTGGTCGTAGCGAATTCACTGCCGTTTGGAAAAGTGAGGCGATCGCTAGCGATTGCCGCAAACGAGCCGTCAATCTCTAATTGTGCGTTCGATCCAAATACAATGCCGTTTGGGTTGATTAAGAACAAATCGGCACTGCCATTGACACCTAGCGTACCGAAGATATCTGACGGTGCCTCACCGGTTACGCGGCTAAAAATCCGCACTACGTCCGTCGGGGTATCAAAGTACGCTCGCTGACCTTCGTTAATGCTGAAGCGCTCGAAGCTGTGAAACCAGTTCTCCTGTTGCTGCGAGCCGCCACGAATCATCAGGTCTACTGTCCCGTCGGATTCAACCTGCGACGACTCTGATCCCAGCGTTTCATCTGGCACTATCTGCGCTGCGACGCGATCGCCAAAAGCCATGCCAAAAATCGCTAGCAGAATAAAACACCCGTTGCAGCGCCGAAGCAACCAGGGAGCGATCGCATTCATCATCTAACTCACCTCTTACACGACACTTCATGACCTGCCACCAGCGGCTGTAAAACTGTCGCGACTAAAACCGTCTCACCCTTCTCATTTTTTCCGAACCCTTGAGCTTCCAAGATAGGTACTGTAGTATTACGCTCTACTCTATTGTTTATCGTCTCTACAGTATTTGGCACTACAGTGTTCGGCGCTACATCTTCTTCCTCTGCATTCTCAACAGGCAAGACATCTTGCCACAGCGCAGTCGCGGTTGGATCTAGCGGCCCTTGGAGCAGCCCGCCTCGACCAGAAATAACAAACTCGCTGCCTGACTGAACAAATGTCTCGCGGCAGCTACGAACTACTTCTGGGCCAACCAAAGCAACGGGCAGCTCTACAGTTCCTTGACTCGGATCGAGTTCAGGCGTTTGAATGTTGACGTCGCCAGAGGCCCCATTTTGAGAGCTGGCTGTGATATCGCTTTGAGGCGTACGAGAATCACGAGCGGCAATGCCAAAAATGCCCTCTGTCGCCGTGATGTCAACGCTACCGCCGCTACCATCAAAGGCATTGGCAATAATATCATTGTTTCCTTCGAGGATAGAGACAATGAAACGAGTATCAACAGTAATGTCGCCTCCGTCACCACCTGAGCCGTTAGTCCCGGCTTCGGTAGAGATGATGCTGTTGTCGCGTAGCAGCAGTAGATCGCTTAAGGTGAACGAAATGTTGCCACCGTCTGTGGAGAGCGTTTGAGCTAGGATTTCAGACTGGTCGGTCAGCGTAAGGAGAGACGCATCTATGAAGATGTCACCGCCTTGACCAGCAATACTTTCACTATCAGCTAGAATATCGCCGTTGCTGAGAGTGATGCGATCAGCGGCGCTAACGACGATGTCACCAGCATTGCCTTCTCCCTGAGTCCGAGAGCTTATCTGTGCACTATCTAAGACTTCGAGTATAGGGGTATTGATGTTAATGCTGCCGCCGTTGCCGGTGGAAGCTGGGATAGTGACCTCCTCACCCGCGTCTTCAATAAAAACGTCGCTAGTGAAGAACGTGAATGCTGGTTCTGAGGCGCTAAGAATGCCACTGGAAATGAATTTCTCGCTCCCGTCTAGATTAAATCTATCCTGTCCCTGGCCAGCTAAGCGAACCAGCTCGTTCGCATTGATAACAATGTCACCTGCGTCACCTGCTGCGCCCCTCCTAGTAGAAGAAGTTAGCCGAGCGCCATCCGTAATTTTAAGAACTTGGGCGTTAGCGATGATGCTACCAGCGTTGCCCTCTGCGCCAGTGTTAGAACTTAGCCCTGCACCGTTCGTAACGGTAATCACTTGAGCATTGATAATGATGTCACCGGCATCGCCTTCTCCAGCAGTATCAACAGCTAGCTGTGCGCCATCGATAACTTCGAGTAGGGGAGTGTTGATATCAATATTGCCACCACTTCCAGTAGGAAATGAGAAGCCTACAACCTCGCCAGTAATGTCATCGAAGATAAAATTTGGAACCGTACCGCTGGAGGCAGCAGTAAGCATAACACTAGACTGATTCCTTCCTATAGACGGAGCTTCAACTTCTCTTCGATCAGCAAAGCGAACCGACTCACTCGCAACAATGATTATGTTGCCAGCATCGCCATCTCCACTGGTGCTAGAGGATAATTGTGAGTCGTCCAAAACTTCTACAACCTGAGCATTAATAACAAGATCGCCTCCATCACTCGCACCGAGAGTGCTTGTGCTTATCAGCGCATTGCTAAGTAATTCGAGGCGATTAGTGATGATTTCAATATTGCCACCTTTACCAATATCACCGGATTGACTACTGTTGAAAACCCGGCTGTCGCTAAGTCGAATGAACTCCACTGCGTTGAGGGTAATATCGCCTGCTTGAGCATCAGTGCTGCTAAGCCCCTCCTCGGTCTCTGCTAGAAGTCTGCTGTTCAAAATTTCGATAGTCCGCGCCGTCAGCCCTAAGCCCCTGTCAGCGACTGAAGATAGAGTTACGGCTGCTTCATTCTTAATTGTAATTCGACCCCGTTCTATCTCCTCTACGAACGTTAGCCCCCCATCAGCCGCTAATTCCACCGTACCTGCATCCACAGCAGCAGCAAGCTCTATCTGCCCGCCTAGCGAACTCAGTTTTCCACCGTCTAAAAGTATGTCTCCTCCTAGCAGTAAAAAGTTCTCTCCATCTGGAACGCTTAGCCCCGTATTATCCGCCACCGAGCGCACGACGATCTCCTGTGGCAATACCTGTCCAAACAAGAATGCTGAAGGCTGTATGGTAAGTAATGGTGAGGGCACTTCAGGACGACGAGCGCTAAACGAACCCAACTCTCCAAACGCAAAAGCATCCGCCGTCGAGGCCGCAAACGAACCGCCAACATCTAGCCTTGCATTCGGCCCGAACACGACGCCGTTGGGATTAAGCAAAAACACATCGGCAGTACCCGTGCTGCGCAATGTACCTAAAATGTCTGAAGGTAGATTGCCGGTTACTCGACTAAACACTCGCTGAACTGCTAACGGATTGTCGAAAGTAATCTGCTGCCCTTCGTTAATGCTGAAGCGTTCAAAGCTGTGGAACAGATTCTCCTGCCGCTGCGCACCACCGCGAATAAATAGCTCTGAAGGGTTATCGCTTTCAACCCGCGAAGTCTCTGCTCCTAACGTTTCATCTGGCACAACCTGAGCTACGGCGCTACGGCCAGAAGCCACAGCAAAGATCGCTGATAGGACAAAGCACCAGCGGAATTGGCGAAGAAAGAGAGGGGCGATCGCTTTCATGTTCACCTATCAAAGCAAGGGGACTTAAAAGAGAAAAGAACTAGCTACGACTCAGAATAATTCGTAAAGGATACTTGCATATACCCTCAGAAAAACTGAGGGTTTACAAAACGCAGTCACTAGCATAAGAGCATTTACTCTACTTCGCAGCAGGCTTGTACGGGTTGCGTTGCCGCTTGCGCCAAGCCCACCTGCTCCAAAAGCGCGGCCCAAGCCATCTGGCTCTTAGAGTCGCTGATATTTGTTCGCTGTCGTTCGGCCAAGATTGTGAGCGCATCGTGCCATATACCCGCTTCGGCATATACCTGTGCTTGAGAGAGCGATCGCTCAGTATCTGCTGTTAGCGGCGCGAGTCCACCTACGCTCACCCGCTCAATCGTGCCATTCACAAAAACCGACGACGCTGGCCGCTCCGGGTCGCAAAAGAGTGCCATTGTCCAATAGTGAGGCTCACCCACAGGTAGCGTCACCGTTTCTGGTAGGGCGATCGCAATTGTCCCGGTCTCCACCGCTACAGCCAGACTTGTTTCATAAAGAATATCATCTTCGGCATCTTGCACTATCAGCTCTATTGGGATTTCAGGCGAGATCGCAGCAGGCAGATAAAACCATAGCGTCGGCTGGGCTGCGGTCGTTTTCCCCCATACTCGTCCGGCAGTAATCGGCACCAGCGCCGCTAAATCGCCATACTCGGGGCAGTTACCTCGACTGGCACCGCCGTCTCGGCGTCCTGTCGGTGCGCCTTGGCCCGGCGGTAGCGGTGGCGCGTTGAAAGTCACTGAACTAAGACCAGCAGCATCTGTCTGAACCTGAGCTAGGCTGGGCGGCGTCCAGCTTAACGTTGCTAGCAGTGAAAAACTAATTGCACTTGCAACGCCACCGACAGACCGCAGCGCAGTACCACGAGCAGTTTTGCAAGCACCAAGGTAAAAACTTAGAGGCGAAGGTATAAGCATGGGAACATCAGCGTGCAGTAGCCACACGGTGAATGAAAGCAAACACTGAGAACACTGAGTAAAAACATACACCTAAGCGAGACGGGTGCCCACCCTCGAAGCTAGCCCGCCCAAGCTCGAAGCCCCCAATGCCAGGCCAGCAGGCACTAGCGGTACCCAGTAGCCCGTAGTCAGCAGCCACAAGCTGCCCCCACCCAGCAGCACAAACCCAGTACTCAGCAAGACCACTCCCAAACCCGCTCGCTTTCTCATACTGGCTGTGCCCGTGCTAAAAACGACGATGCTAACGCTCCAGCCAGCCGCCGCCCAGCCGCCTATCCAAAGCACACCTGCCCACAGAGGCCAGGCCTTCAGAACCGGACGCTCGCCCAGCGCCGCGCTAATTAGCTGGCTCGTCATTTGTGCCTGTAAAAATACGCCAGCCGTCTTGTCGTTGCCGCTCTGCCCGTAGGGTGTTGCCCAGGCATCTGTAAGGCTAGGCGCGGTCACGCCGATTAAAACGATGCGGTTGGCGATCGCCTCCGGATTCACCTGCCCTTCGAGTATCTGGGTCAAAGAAACCTGGCTGGCAACGTCGCTAGGTGCAGACAGCGCCCGGTAGTTGAGCATAATTTGATTGCCCCTCGCGTCAATCAACGAATAGCCGCCGCTGCGAGCATGCAGTCTGCGAAACACCGCTTGGCCCATCACCAAATTTCCCGACATGTCAAAGCTGGGCGTGATGTCTTCACCTTGGAGATAGAGAAAAGCAAGGCGAGCGCTAAACGCATAGGGTGTGGTGCAGCTAGAGGCCGGGTCGGGTTCTAGTGCCACCAAATGCCGCCGAATAACCCCATCGGCATCTTCCACAAAGTCGCTAAACCCGGTCATATCCTCCGCCAACTCGGGCGGTGGGTCTACACCTACTGGCCCGACGGTCGGATCGAGACTTTTGCACGCGCCGACGATGCGATCGCTTCTCTGTAAGCGAGCTGCCAATTCTGGATAATCTGCGCCGACCGGATAGTCTCGGTAGACATCTATGCCAATGACACGGGCCTGCTGCCGGGTCAAAATGTTTAGCAGGCGATCGAGCGCTTCGTCTGAAAGAGAACCTCGTCGATCGGGCGACTGAGCGCGAATGTCTGCTTCGCTAATCGTAACTGCCAAAAGGCGCGGATCGGGCAGCTCGGTCGGGCGCAGCCGCATTAGCCGATCGAAGGCGTATAGGTCTATGGGTTCCAGCCCGCCCAGCAGCCACAATGCGAACACAATCGCGGTTGTTAAGAGCGATATTCCGAGCGATCGCTTCACTTGAGCGCCGAATCCCGGCATCTTGGCAGGTAGAGCAGTCGCGGGTTCTTGCTTAGAATACTCTCCCTTTAGCGCGCGCCAGCTCGTCGGTGGCTCTGCCGGATTTTGCACAATCGTCGGCAGCCAAGTAGCATAGGGATAGTGCTGCTCTAAAGGTTGGAGCTGTTCGCGAGCAGCACGGACAGCCAAGTATAATGGCTGATCCGCTGAAAAAGCCCTCAGAAAGTGCTTTAGAAAAGTATGCGCGACCCGATCGGCAACCGGCTCGCGCATGACGATGACTTGAGGGATGTGAAGGTCGGCCAAGTCCCAGGCCAGATCTAGCCCGTCGCAAGAGTTAAAAATAGCGAGCTGCAATCCTTTGGCAATCGCGGTGCGCAGCGCGTACTTAAGCTGCAATACGGTAATCGCATCCGTTCGGTTGAGCTGAAGCGTGCCTTTGCTCTGACCAGAAAGATGGCCAGAAAGATGGCCAGAAAGATGACTAGAACAATGGCCGGAGCTATGACCGGCAAAGAAAAGAATATCCCAACGGCCCTGCCAAAGCTGATGATGCAATTCATCCAGGCTTGGTTCGGCCAAAAGAGTGATGGCAGCTCCTGGCAGAGCAGAAAGGAGCTGCTGGTCAGTCTCGACATCAATGCCTTGAGCATCGCCCAGCACTCCCAATACGGAGACCTGACTATCTCTTTTTGCAGGCAACTGTTTAATCGACCGCTGATAGTTGAGAGGGCCAAGCGCCAGTTCAGCCCGAGGATAGTCCTCAAATAGCTGCCAGAGATGCCAAGGATAGCCTAGCGCTTCTTTGCGCTCAGCCGTCAAAACAATGCAAATTTCATCGCTGATAGAAAGATGGGTTCGCAGTTGGCGATCGATTGAACGGAAGGCAGGTGTTTCGAGCCAGCTATTGAGCTGGTAGCGCAAATGCTGGCCAAGCTGGATGAGTTCGGCGACCGAGACATGGGTTACGCCCCCAAGATCTACTTCTAAGCCATCTACTTCTAGGTTATTATCACCAACGGAACCCGGCGAACGCTGCCAGAAACCGTAGCTTTCGCAGAGTGCTTGGTAGTGCGATCGCCATTGCTGAAAAGCTCTATGCAGTTCAGGGGCAGCAGGCAAGCGGCTTGAGAACTGCATCGGCGTGCGGCTATCGTCCTCCCATAGCTGAAGCGTTATGCTCGCAAAACCCTGCTGCCAGTCCCCTTGCCCTAACGTTAACAGTGCACGCTGTTTCATGGGCTAATTGTAGGAGACTTCCAGCTTACGGTGAAAGTGACGCGCACTTATTCTTGTAAGCTAAGCCGATCGGTGGATCGTTTTACTTTATTGATCCAGCCTTGGCTGAGACTAAGCACTTCTGAGTAGCTCATATCGCTGTCTAATACGAGGTCAAATACAAAGGGCTTAAACCACTGTGGGAACCATCTGTTGAGCTTTCTGCCGATGGTAAGGCGCAAGAGAAATTCGGGAATAAGCCATTTTTCTCGGGGGAATGAATAGTCAGAAAGGTCGATAAGGGCGTGGGCGTCGGCTACTCTTAACTGAGAGAATTGAGCGATCGCTAAAGCCCAATCATCTTGACAGCGATCTAGCAGTTGTTTGAAGATGATGACGTCTTCTAAGGCTGAATTACAGCCTTGGCCAATAGAAGGGGAGACGGCGTGGGCCGCATCGCCTATGAGTAGGATGCGATCGCCCTGATGAAAGCGATCGCACTTCACGGTGACTAATCTACCGACAGGTCGCAGCAACAACGCTTCCGCTTCTTCTGGTGACAGTACGGCCCTAAAAGTTGGCAGCTTTTCTTCAAAATAGTCTAGAATTTCTTCTTTTGTCGTCAACGCTTCTAAAGGATTGTGCTTAGCGTTGAAGATAAATGTCCCATGCAGCAAATCGTTTGGCTGCGGCGCAAGAATAATGCGACTGTCCCTGCCTATATTACTGGTGTGGATGCGGTTGCGAGCAAACTCAACGCCTGCTGTGAGGTTCTTCCGGGCAAGAAAGATAGACTTATAAGCATCTGGCACATAGCTTTGCTCGTAGTGAAAGCCATACTGCTGCGCTAGCTGTTCTCTTAGGCTAGACCTAGCACCGTCCGCGCCGACTAACCGGTCATAGCGAATCGAGAGGGTTTCTCCGTCAGCGTCTTTTAAGTGAATGATCTGTTGTTTATCGTCTATGCCCTCACAGGTGCAGTTAAAGTGAATTGTTAGCTCTGGCTGAGTATAGTCGGCTGTGAGCTGCTTGAGAATTGTAGTAACTAGTCGATTGCGATCAATGACCATCACTTCATTTTTGCGAGGGATATCACGAACCCTTTTTTTGCGATGAATCATTGATCCGGCGCAGATAACGCTTTCTTGTGCGATCACATCCTCTAGCCCCAAAATACCTCGGAGCGCCTTACGCCCCCTTTCCTGTAGCGCAACGGGGAACGATCGTTGTTGATCGAGATCTACAGACATAGGATCGGGGCGGCGGTCGAAGAGTTCTACCTGATAGTGACGGTTCAGCAGGTAATAGGCTAACAGCAGTCCTGCTGGGCCAGCACCTACAATCACAGCTTTTCGAGGAGAGTTGTCCATACTTTTAACCTTTAAAACCTCCACAGTCGTTTCGATGGATGAGAACGGCTATAAGTCTAAGCGCTACCAAGACTAACTTGTAGACGATAACGCTTTCTTTCTCCACCGTCAATTAACCTCAGTGAAAGTTGAGGGTAGAAATAAGAACAAGAAACATATGCTAAAGCAGACATACAGTCCGTTTGCAACCCTCAGTTTTACTATTCAAAACTGAGGGTTCCTAAAAACTGCATAGGTTGAAGCGTCTCTCACCTATTAACAAGAGAGTAACCCAGACGATGTATAGAAGAAATAACAATGCCATCTATTAAAGCTTCGCCGGAAGGGCTAGTTCGAATTAGACAAGCTATTGCCGAAAGGGGATGGCGAGTCCATGATAATAGATGGCTGGTTGCAGCGAGCAAACTTTTGTGTCCCGATGACAGCTGGCAGCTAGACGGCCCTTATGCCTACGGCTGTAGTTTGCAGACCTGGGAGCGCTTTTTGCGGGGAACGGCTATTCGCGATCGCACTTTCCTCACGTTCTGCCAGGTTCTAGGCATCTCTTACAAAGAAGTCGCCGACCTCGAATCTCAACGTAGCGCACAGCGCTCTGACCGAGCGAACGCCGCTCTTCAAAAAGAAGAGAGAGCCGTCTGTTTCCTTCTTCAAGAGCTGCTAATGAGGGTAGCAGAATTAGAACATCGAATGGAGGCTTTAGAAAGCTTCAACAAACCGCCGCCCCTAACTATCGCTACGAATAGCGCAGAGAGTATTGCCTTGTTCGTATTAAGTTAACATCGCCCTGTGGACTAATATTCTCGATTGTCGTAGGCTTCAAAGTCTGCATAGATGTCGTCTTTATGTTCTGTAAATAGCTGTTGGCTGATGTTGTAAATGATACGGGGCAAAGCGAACTGTAGATCTGTTAGGTTGGCTCTGAAGCCGCTGAGGTAGGCTGCGCCGCAGGAGAGGTAGTAGCAGCGGCTGAGATAGCGGTGTTCTGGAGACAGCGGCGTGAATTCTAGGCTCTTGCCCAGATAGGGGAAGTTGGCTAGTTCTCTATGTTCTTCTCCGGGTGCTGGGGTGAAGAGATCGCGCCACCGAGCTACATAAGGGGTCAGTTCATTTAGCACTGACTGCCGGTCAATATCTGTTACAAATCCAGTCCCGCAAATTAAGGCATCATGATGAAAGTTGCGATCGCCATAGGTTCCAAAAATCTCTCCTTTTTCGTAGCGAATTTGCTTAATCGGCGAGCCTGTATAAAGTGAGAAACCAGATTGATTCATCGCCTGATGATACGTATGGGCTGGCGGTAGCTGACCCAGGCGAAGTTCGGATAGGCTATAGGCCCACTTATCTCGATCTGGCAACTCTATGTAGTGTCTGTGGTAGCCGTTCCACTCGCTCCAGCGAATGCGGTTTAGATCTGGTAGCTTTTCTCGACGAATGGTCAGGTCTACCGAGACCGCACCCGCTTTTAGCAGCAGTAGCGAATTGTCGAAGGCGCTAGCACCTCCACCGACAACCATGACTCGTTTGCCTTGAAAGGATGGAAAGTCAATATTATCCATCGTGTGGTGATAGCTATGAGCGGGTAAATTCTCTCTTATGATTGCGGGAATATTTTTGCCGCCAGCGCATTCCATTCCTGTTGCGAAAATAACAAAACGCGCCTTGTACAAAGCGCTTGCGCCTCTGTTTGTGGCATGGAGCCAAAAACATTGTTCTACTTCGTTCCAGGTAACGCGCTGGATATCTGTGTTGTTTTGAATCGGGAGTGCTAGTACCTGGGCATACCAGTCTAAATACTCTGCCCACAGCAACCGAGGAGCGTATTTTATGCTTTGCCAGTAGTCACTACCGTAGCAAGCAGCACACCAACGACAAAAATTGAGATTGGGAATGCCCCACTCCAAGCCGCCTGTAATTTTTTTGGGCGATCGCAGCTTGGCATTTCGAGCAAACGCTCTCCAAACCCCTTCTTGTTTAGCAGGTCGTTTATCAAAGATGATGACATTATTAACGCCGTGCTGCCTAAGTCCAAACGCTGCCGACTTACCTCCTTGCCCTGCGCCTACGATAGCGACTTCTAATATATTTTGCGATCGGCTATAATCCCACGTTCTGCCTGGGTAACAGGCAACTTCTAAGTCGTCTTTGAGGTTCTTTTCTAGCTGTTCGAGTCTTTGTTCTGCGTCGGGTAGCGGCGACGGAATTTCCCAGAAATTGCTTCTGAATTCTTTGCTAATAGTCTTGGAAGTTTCAACACTACTTTCAGCATTCCGTTCAGTATTAAGCGTGCTGGAGAAAGGCAGCATCATGGTAGTATTCCGTTAGTTAAGAACAATCTTGCCGATCGATTTTGAGCATCAAGCTTATCGATCAATGTGGTATCACGAAAAGCTACGAGCGAAAACCCTCAGAAATATTATGTGGCTGAGGCTAAATGATAGTTGAAAGTTTTGTTGAAATACAGTTACTATTCAACACGTCTCCCAGCCATTTCTTCTCAAACGCAAATCTAGAGACATTAGCCTAGAGGCGCTAGACCGATAGAGCAGAGTAAACCCCCCAGCATAACTAAGGCCGGTATGGATAGACGATTGAATCGCAGAAACTTTTTAGAATATAGCTCAGCAGCGCTAGTAGCGAGCCTGCTGTTAAAAAGCTGTGCGTCTCCTGATGCCACAGACTCCTCTGTGGCGGGTGACAGTGATTTTAGAGTTGCGATCGCCCTTCCAGGTGTGATTACAGACGGGGGCTGGAATCAGTCGGGCTATGAAGGCATGAAGCGAACAGCCGACGAGTTGGGCGTTGAGATGGCCTATGTAGAACAGGTGGATCAGCCTGACCAAACAGAGGCACTGGCCGACTTTGCCAGACAAGGGTATAGCCTAGTGGCTGGACACGGGGGACAGTTTGACGCGGCGATTCAACAGGTGGCGGCTGAGTTTCCAAAGACCCAGTTTTTGGCGGTGAATGGCGATGTGGCCGGAGATAACTTTGCGGCAGTACAAACAAATTATATGCAGCTTTGTTACCTCTGTGGCGTGATGGGCGCAATGATGAGTGAAACCAAAAAGCTGGCTTACATTACCGGACTGTCTTTTAAGGGAACCCAGCTACAGGCAAAGGCGTTTGAACTGGGCGCAAAGTCTGTCGATCCGGCGGTTGAGGTTGCTGTGAGCTTCACGGGTGATTTTAATGATATTGCGAAGGGTAAAGAGACGGCTACGGCGCTGATTGCGAGCGGTGTGGATGTCATGCTGCACAACCTCGACAATTCTGCGCCTGCAGTGATGGAAGTGGCTGAAGAGAAGGGCGTGTATATGTTTGGCAATACGACCGATCAGCTAGAGCTAGCGCCCGATGCGGTGCTGACTAGCGCTGTGCAAGACATTGGCGGCGCGATTGGATTTGTGGTGGAAGCTGCCTATGAGAATGATTTTGAGGGAAAAAAGTACGTTTTAGGGTTAGAGAATCCTGATATTGCTAGCTTAGGGCGCATCAACGAAGCGCTAGTGCCCGACAATGTGGTAGAGGAAATTGAGGCGTTGAAGCAGGAAATGTTAGCAAACGAGTTAGTGTTTGAGTCTTGCGAGAAAGAAAAGGAGCCTGCGGTCTGCGAGGTGTAGACCCATGTACGATCTGCGGATTGAGGGCATCACAAAGCGCTTTGGTAGTTTTGTTGCGAATGACAGCATCGATCTGAACATTGCGTCGGGCTCTATCCATGCAGTGTTGGGAGAGAACGGTGCGGGCAAAACCACGCTGATGAATATTCTCTCGGGTCTGTTGCAGCCTGATGCTGGACAGATTTATTTGAATGAGCAGTCAGTTGAGATATCGTCATCTCAGCAGGCGATCGCTCTTGGCATTGGCATGATTCATCAGCACTTTATGCTGATTCCGACGCTGAGCGTGACCGAGAATATCTTGCTAGGAACGGCGACGGGCGGTCGTTTGCACTCAACTAAAAGAGCCGCTGAGATTGCTGCGCTAGGAGAGAAATATGGACTGGTGGTGCCACCGAATGCACTCATAGAAGATCTTCCGGTAGGCATTCAGCAGCGGGTCGAGATCTTGAAAGTGCTGTATCGGCAGGCAAGAGTGCTGATATTAGATGAGCCTACGGCAGTGCTAGCACCGGCAGAAACTGCATCTTTGCTGGGTTTGCTACGTCAGCTAGCGACGCTAGGACATACGATTGTTTTTATTAGTCATAAGCTGGATGAGGTGATGAGTGTGAGCGATCACGTCACCGTCTTGAGACAAGGAAGCGTTGTCGGCACTGTGCTCGCGCAAGAGACTTCTAGGCAAGCGCTGGCAAAGTGGATGGTGGGCCGGGAGGTTAACCTGCAACAGAAGACAGCAACCATGGCTGCTGAGCCTCGTGAAATAAGGCTTTCTGTGAGAGACCTCCAGATTGCAAACAGCCTAGTGCAGAGGCTTTCTTTTGACCTGAGCGCAAGGGAGATATTGGGTATAGCAGGTGTTGAGGGCAACGGCCAGCGAGAACTAGCGGACGCGGTTGCGGGCATTGTTCAGCCTGAACAGGGTAGCATTACAATCGGCGGAGAGCAGGCGAGCAGGCGAGTAGGTTATATTCCCGAAGACCGGCAAAAGATGGGGCTTATTCTTTCTTTTTCGGTGGCTAAAAATTTGATTCTCAAAGCGTTTCGATGGCTTCCATTTGCGAAGTGGGGGCTTTTTCGTCAGAGTGCCATTAAGCAGAGAGGAGAGGAGGCGATCGCGGCTTATGACATTCGCGCGGCCCATCCTGCGCTTCCAGTTGGTAGCCTTTCTGGTGGCAATCAGCAGAAGGTAATTTTGGCGCGGGAGCTGTCGGGCGCTCCCGCACTCATTGTCGCGATGCAGCCGACTAGGGGGTTAGATATTGGCGCAACGCAGTACGTGCAGGAACAGCTATTGAAATGTCGGGCAGGGGGCGCTGCGATTTTGTATATTTCTAGCGAGCTGGAAGAGGTGATTGCAATGAGTGATCGCATTGCGGTGATGTACGAGGGCGCGTTTGTCGATATTCTGGAGGCGAATACGGCAACCGCCCAGCAGATAGGGCTTCTGATGACAGGTGGTAATCTATCGACCGGTTCATCAAAAGTGCAGCAGTAGCCTGGATTTTTATGATCAAATGCTTCTCTAAATTTTACAGTTCGCCTTTTTTCTCGTCGCTACTAGCCGTGATATCAGCGCTGGCTGTCGGCGCGGTGCTGATTGCGGCGGCGGGTGCAAATCCTCTCCAGGCTTATACCGTTCTGTTTCAAGAGTCGTTATTCACTTACTTTGGGTTTGGCAGCACGCTGACTAAAACGACGCCGCTGCTGCTGACTGGATTAGGCATATTAGTAGCGCTACGGGCTGGACAGTTTAACTTAGGCGGGGAAGGTCAAATATATTTTGGCGGGCTAGGGAGTCTGTTGATCGGGCTGACGTTGCAGGGACTGCCGCTGTGGATTCATTTGCCGCTGGCACTGCTGGGTGGATTTATTTTAGGTGGATTGTGGGGGGCGATCGCGGGCGTACTAAAGGTCAAAAGAGGACTGAATGAAGTCTTGACGACGCTACTGCTTAACTACGTTGCTCAAAATTTTGTAGGCTATTTGGTGAATGGGCCGCTGATTGAGCCAGGTGCGCCGAGTCCTTATTCTTCTTTGGTGGCCGAGACGGCACGACTGCCGAAGTTTTTACCGCAGAGTCAGGCGCATGTGGGCATTTTTTTGGGATTGGCGATCGCCCTGATTCTCTCTTTTATCTTTGTCGCGACACCACTAGGCTACCAAGTAGATGCAGTTGGTCAAAATCCTACGGCGGCTCGCTATGCCAGAATACCTGTCGGCAAGACAATTATCGGTGCGATGACCGTTTCGGGAGGGTTAGCGGGGCTGGCCGGGAGTGCTGAAGTGCTGGGGCTGAAGTATCGCTTATTTGAGAATTTTGCTGGGGGGTATGGATTTGATGCGATTGCGATCGCGCTACTGAGTCGCGGCAGTCCTTTGATTGTTGTATTGACTGCTTTCTTTTTTGGCGCTTTGCAGAGCGGGGCTAATGTGATGCAGCGGAGTGCAGGCGTGCCAGTGACAATTGTTTCTGCGATTCAAGGTCTAACACTGTTGTTTGTTGCGATTGGTTTTGCAGTAGAGAAAACTCAGGCGAATAGGAAGCCGAAAACGCTATGACTGATGCGATCGCCTTTTTGACGGACTATCTGAATGCGGGGCTGCGATTGAGCGTGCCGCTGGCTTATGCGGCGCTGGGCGGACTGCTGTCGGAGCGTTCGGGAGTTTTGAATATTGGATTGGAGGGGATGCTGCTGACGGGAGCCTTTATGGGTGCAGTTGGGGCATTGGCGACAGGGAATGTGTGGTTTGGCGTTTTGTTGGCAGCGGTTGGCGGCTCTCTAGTTGGCTTACTCCATGCCTATCTATGCGTTTCCCTGCGAGTAAATCAACTTGTCTCAGGGCTTGCCATTAACCTGCTGGCGAAGGGCTTTACTGCCTATGGTGCTCGTTTGTTGTTTGAGAGCGGCACGGTTAAACTACCCTCTCTTAACGCAATTAATATTCCTATTGTTGAAAATATTCCGCTCATTGGCGTTCTCTTTCAACAGGGTCTCATGTTCTATGGTTTGATTGCGCTCATTATTGCGCTTACTTTCATGATTTTTAAAACCTACTGGGGACTCTCACTCAGAGCCGTTGGAGAATCTCCTCATGCGGCAAACGCAGCGGGTCTTTCGATTGCGAAAGTTCGCTATGCCAGCGTGACTGCCAGCGGCTGTCTATCTGGATTGGGGGGTGCTTATCTCGCGCTGGTTCATGTCGGTTTCTTTACCGAAAATATCAGCGCTGGCAAAGGATTTATTGCGCTAGCAGCCTTAATTTTTGGCCGTTGGCATCCGATATATGCGTCTCTGGCGGCATTGCTCTTTGGCCTTACCGAAGCGTTGCAGCTACGGGTACAAGCGCTTAGTTTTGGTATTCCATATCAGTTCCTGGCGATGTTACCTTACCTGGTAGCGCTGTTTGCACTGATTGGCTTTGCCGGAAGGTCAAAGCCACCCGCCGCGCTGGGCCTTCCTTACCCGCAGGAGAAATAGCCATGATGGAGGTTGCAGACACGGCTCAAAAACAGAATTTCTCTTAATAAAGCATCTCATTTTGCTTATTTCGTATTAAGTTAGCAGTGCCGATTAAAGACTGTCTGCACCTGCACGAGCCACGGTGTCGTCATTATCTACAGTGTCACCAGAAACGCCAATTGCGCCGATAATTTTGCCGCCATCATCTGTTAGTAAAACGCCGCCCGGAAAGGTCACCAATCCATCATTGGAATGCTCAATTCCGTACAGCGGGCTACCTGGCTGAGAAAGTTCGCCCAACTCACCAGTTGATCTATCGAACATGCGGGCAGTACGGGCCTTACGAATGGCAATATCCACACAGCCCAAGCAAGCTTCGTCCATACGGGCGAACGCCTTCAAATTTCCGCCTGCATCCACCACAGCAATATCCATCTTAACGTTGAGTTCTTCGGACTTTGCTAAAGCTGACTCTATGGCCAAGTTTGCCTGCTGTAAGCTGACGTTGGATTGCGCAATCGCGCCTACCGACTGGTCGTTGGATTGGCTGCTAGGCTCCTGAGCTGGCTGAGCGCTGATGCGAACACCCCTACCTAGTCCGGTTAATATGCTCGCGCCAATCAGTAATGCTGCGAAGATCGTTAGTTTTCGAGCTTTCATAACAACTTTCTCAACTTGCGAATTAGTCTACCGCTCTCAAGCTAAACAAACCGGAAGCTATAAACATCTAATAAATGTCATCAGCAACACATGACATTTGTCAGAGAAAGTTAGGGAAAGCGAAAGGTAAAAAAGTATGGATCGCCAGGGATAACAGCTCAGGATAATCATCTTCAAGCGGCATCCTCGACCAAATCGACGCCCAGATCGGAGTGCAGGGACTCTCACTAATTAGGTAAAATCTTTCTAGGAACTAGCATCTGGAACGCTTTTGGACATTTGAGGTCAGTCTTAAAGTAAAGTCAGCTTGCGTAAGAGGTCTGAACTTTAAGGATCTGCCTCTGGCTTACCAGCTATCACACTGACCTAACTAACCTTTAGCTAGAGGTACTTTCCATGAGCAAATCAGTGATTATCAACCTGGGAAGTGGCGACTTATTTCAGGGGTTTCCCAGGATTGCTGTGCAACTACGGACGCAGGGCAATCCTTTGCCAGAGCAGTTTATAGGGGCCTTGCCGCCTGCACCAAATTTATTGGAACTCTATCGTAACTGGCAGATTGTCTATCGGCTGCTGTGCGATCGCATTCCTATCAGAACCATGCATTCCAGCTCTTCTTTTTCGCCTGCTGAACCGCCTAGCGAGCTAGAAATTAGCGAAACAGGGATTACCCATGTCTCCCAGGTTGACTTTAGTGAGCTGTGCCAGCAGCTACAGGCGGGGATGAATAGCTGGCTAACGTCGGCAGGGTTTCTCCCAGTTGAATATCAGCTGCGATCGCGACTTGATACCGCTGACCTAATTCGAGTAATTGTAGAAACCGAAGACCTAAGGCTAAGGCGGCTACCGTGGCATCGCTGGAACTTTTTTCGCGACTACTACAGAGCAGAAATGGCGCTTAGCCAACCCGAGTACCAGCGTCAAGCTGTACTGAAGCCAACTGTCAGCCACCCACAGGCCGACCGTCAGAAAGTCAAAATACTAGCCGTTTTTGGAAGCAGTCAGGGCATCGATTTAAAATCGGAAGCTCGCCTACTTCAACAATTGCAGGGTGCAGAGGTCAAGTGTTTAGTAAAGCCTACCCGTGAAATCTTCAACACTCATCTATGGCGATCTGAAGGCTGGGATATTCTTTTTTTTGCCGGACACTCTCAGACTCACGCTGAAAACTACTTCGAAGATGACGAACAGACAGGCCGAATATATATCAATGAAAACCCTAGCCAGAATAGCCTGACAATTGCCCAGCTAGAAGAAGCACTCAAGGCTGCGATCGTGAAGGGCTTACAGCTCGCGATCTTTAACTCATGTGACGGATTAGGACTGGCTCAAGCACTAGAAGAGCTGTATATTCCGACGGTAGTGGTAATGCGCGAGCCAGTGCCCAACTGCGTGGCAACTACCTTTTTTCATCACTTTCTCCTATCCTTCGCCCACGACCAGCAATCTCTTTTTTTGTCTGTTCAACAGGCTCGCCGCCAGCTCCAAGGATTAGAAAACGACTTTCCGGCAGCCTCCTGGCTACCGGTTATTTGTCAAAACCTCGCGACCGAACCCCCGACCTGGCTCCAGCTAGGCGGCATAGCCCCTTGCCCTTACCGCGGGCTGTTTGCTTTTCAAGAAGAAGACGCCCACTTATTTTTTGGTCGAGAGCAATTTTCTAAGCTGCTGTTTTCAGCGGTAAAGAGAATGCCATTGGTGGCGGTAATTGGCCCTTCTGGGAGCGGAAAGTCTTCTGCTGTCTTTGCAGGACTCATTCCTCAGCTGCGCGAAGACGTAAGCTGTCAGTATCAGATTCTTGCTTTTCGACCAGGGAGTCAGCCTTTTGAGGCGATCGCGACCGCTATCTCTAATGTATCCAACGCGCTATCCGCTGAAAAAATAGGTGAAAAAGCACGCGAAAAAACAGGTCAGGATTTGGCGATCGCCCTTCAACAAAATCATCAGGCTTTATCTGCTGCCATCGGTCAGCTCGTCCGAGGTTCAACAGATCGTCTGATACTTATCATCGATCAGTTTGAAGAACTCTACACGCTCTCTCCATCAGAAGTTCGACAGCCTTTCTTAGATAGCCTGTTGGACACCATAAGAACAGCGCCCGCCGTAACGCTTGTACTCACCCTGCGAGCCGACTTTTATGGACATGCACTGGCCTACCGTCCTTTCAGCGATGTCCTGCAAGGGGCCGTTTATAACCTGGGGCCGATGAGTCGCCCGGAGCTGCGGTCGGCTATAGAATCACCAGCAGAAAATTCTGGCGTGACTCTGGAAACGGGTCTGAGCAACCGGCTGATTGACGATGTGTGGGAGCAAGCAGGCGGGCTCCCACTGTTAGAATTTGCCCTGACCCAGCTATGGTCAAAGCAAAAAAATGCCCAAATGACCTATCGGGCTTACGCCGACATCGGTGGCGTGGAAGTTGCCCTGGCGAATCATGCGGAAGCTGTTTACGCCCGGCTAGATGAAAATAATCAGCAGCGGGCGCAGCGCGTATTTATGCAGCTAGTGCATTTACCAGAAGAGGGCGAACCGACTCGTCAGGTGGCGACCCGGAATGAGGTAAAAGCAGAAAACTGGGACTTAATCGCTCGTTTAGCCTCCTCCCGATTAGTGGTAACTAGCTACAGCGCTTCTACCGCGCAGGAAACGGCGGAGATTGTGCATGAGGCCTTGCTCAAAAGTTGGGAGCGCTTGAAGCAGTGGGTTCAGGCTGATGGAGACTTTCGTCGCTGGCAACTGCGGCTGCGCACATCAGCGCAACAGTGGATAAAGAATTCGTACGACGACCACTTATTGCTCCGCTGGAAAGCCCTATCTGATGCAGAGTACTGGTATTCGCAGCGCAAAGAAGACCTCAGCCCAGGCGATGTCAACTTTATTCAACAAAGCCTAAAAGCGAGAGACCATGACGCAAAAATGCAGAAGCGCAGCAGGCAGCTCACGTTTGGCGGGCTTGCTAGTGGATTGGTGCTGGCGCTAGGTTTGACAGGACTTGCCTTTTATCAGTGGCGATTAGCCCATATCAGAGAAATCGAAGCCACCAGTCAATCTTCTACTGCGCTCTTTGCAACTAATCAAAAATTGGAGGCGCTGGTAGAAGCGATTAGAGCGAAGCGAAGCCTGCAACAGCCGTTTAAGGCAAGTTCCACGACTCAAACGATGGTTGATTTGGCCCTGAAGCAGGCAACGTATGGATTGGTTGAGTATAATCGCCTGTCGGCGCATGTTGATGGTGTTAAAGGCGTTGCGTTTAGCTCTAATGGGGAAATGATTGCTTCTATTCCCGAGAACAATATTGTTCAACTATGGAGCAGTAACGGGACTTTGCAAGCGACGCTGGAAGGCCATCGCGCTAGCATTAACAGCGTGTCATTTAGCCCACAAGCTCAGCTCGTTGCGTCTGCCTCCGCCGACAATACGATCAAGCTTTGGACGCTTGACGGTACGCTAAAAGATACGTTTGAAGGACACCGCGATGAAGTCACGACCGTGTCATTCAGTCCTGATGGGCAAACAATACTGTCGGCCTCGGCAGATAAAACCATCAGGCTTTGGAATCTCGATGGAACTTTGCGAGAGATCATTCAGGGTCATCGCGCTAGCGTCACCGATGCGTCATTCAGTCCTGATGGGCAAACGATAGTATCGGCCTCGGCGGATAAAACCGCTAAGCTATGGAAGCTTGATGGGACTTTGCTGAAAACCTTTGAGGGCCATCGCAGTGAAGTGACCAGCGTAGCCTTTAGACTTGATGGTGAAACGATTGCGACAGCGTCCAACGATAAAACGGTCAGGTTATGGAACCTTGACGGAACCTTACGCTCTACGCTAACTGGGCATACCGCTGAAGTAACAGATGTATCTTTTAGCCCTGACGGTGAGACCATTGCATCGGCTTCAGCAGATAAGACTATCAAGCTCTGGAACAACAACGCTACCTTGACAACCACTTTAGAGGGGCATGGGGATATTGTTTGGAGCGTTGCCTTTAGTCCCGATGGAACCAGTCTGGCCTCGGCTAGCTGGGACAGCAGCGTTCGGCTCTGGCGCTACAAAAACCCTTTACTCACCCTTCTCTCTGGACACCGTGATGGCGTTACCGGCGTGTCATTTAGCCCCGATGGAGAGAGGATTGCAACTGCCTCAGATGATAGAACAGTTAAGCTTTGGGATCTTGAAGGTACTCTCCTGAAAACATTTGTAGGACATCAGGGGCGGGTTTATAAAGCGGCCTTTAGCCCCAGTGGCGAAACCATCGCCTCAGCTTCCGACGATCGAACGGTTAAGCTTTGGAACCTTAGAGGAGATTTGTTGGCAACCCTTGACGGTCATAGTGGCGCAATTTGGGACATTAGGTTTAGTCCCGATGGGCAAATGATTGTCTCCGCTTCGGATGATAAAACCATCAAGCTTTGGAATCGCCAGGGCGACCTGATGAAGACCTTTAGCGGTCATAAGGGAACCGTCTTTAAAGCCATATTTAGCCCTGATGGGCAAACGATTGTGTCGGTTTCTAATGACAAAACTATCAGGCTTTGGGATGTGGATAGAGGCTTACAAAAGACGATTGAAGGACATAGTAAATCAATTTCAGGCGGAGACATTAGCCCGGATGGACAGCTCATTGCTTCAGCTTCTAATGACAAAACCATTACGCTCTGGACAATGGACGGTAGCCTATACAAAACGATTGAGGCGAGCAACGCTCAGATAGAAGATGTTGCTTTTAGCCCCGATGGACAAACAATTGCCTCAGCTTCAGCAGATGATACTGTTAAGCTCTGGAGTCTCGAAGGCACTCTGCTCAAAACACTTAAACGTCAGGAAGGAGCAATTTGGGGAATTGACTACAGCCCCGACAGTCAAAGAGTAGCTTCCGCCTCAGCAGATGGCACCGTCATCTTGTGGAATTTGAAGCAGCTATTACAGCTAGACGAGATAGACTATGCCTGTAGCCAGGTTCGAGACTATTTGAAGCATAACGATGAGGTGCAGAAGCGCGATCGAATGCTGTGCGATCGCTAGTCATCTTATCGCCACTCATCTAGCAGGCCCGAACGATCTGGCTTACCGCCTGAAGCGCTGACCACAGGCCGCCTTGTATCCAGGTGGGATAGGGCGATAGATGCTCCCCTGCAAAAAACAAACGGCCTGCCGGTTGACTCGCACCGGGAAAAAACATCTGAAGATCGAGCGGGTAAGATGACGAAAAGGCTCCTGCTGCATAGGGATGCTGATCCCATGCCATGGATGCATAGGGTTGGCTCTTGTCTAAATATTGCTTGATATCAGGATGGAACCTTTGAATGCGATCACTCACCAGTTCACCTCGATCCTTCGGTCTTAACGCCCCTAACCTTCTCGCGGTTGCACCCCAACTATAGCTGCCCAATAGCACGCCCGGCCCCTCACTTATCTCTTTCCGCTCGGCGGCGTTATCTGAAGGATAAAAGGTCTGCTTGATAGCTGAATCGGAGATTGTTTTACCGCCATAGATGCCCTCTTGAGACTCCCAGAATCGCTGCTTACAGTTAAGCAAAACCTTAGTTGCAGACTGATAGCCCAATCCTTGAATAGCGTCTTTTATATACTTGCTTTTGCATATGCCGTGAAGGTCGATGCGGCGCAGCACAGAGAAAGGAATGGTGCAGAGGACATAGGGCGCGGTGAGGGTTTCTTGCTTGCTACCGTTTTTTACAATGACTGAAACGCTTTCGTTTGTTTGGGCGATCGCCCGCACTTCCTGAGAAAACGTAATACGATCGCGCAATTTCATACCATTTGGCAGAGGCATATCAGCTAACGCTTGCGGCAGACGCTCCATTCCTCCCTCGATCTCTTCCAGACCCGAAAATGCGTCATCGATTTCTTCTCGAATAAATAAAAGCGTAGACCGCTGCCAGTAGTCATCAAGACCAGTTGCCTTCCCCATTAGCCTGATGGCGTCTGTCGTGTCTGGATATCGGCTCAGCGTTTGTAGAAGAGATTGGCTATCTAATCGGCGCAATCGTTCGGAGAAAGGCCCGTGCCCGAACAACTGCGCTTTTTCGGCATCTTCTAAGTCGTTAAGGATCGCCTTCACGATCCGAAGGTAAATCGTATCTAAATCTGCTTCGGCCTTAATTTCATCTTTATCCCTTTTAGACAGATGGAACAGAGCCTCTACTTTTTCGTGGGCATCCTCAACTTTAAACAGGTGACCTTCTAGGTCAAAATAAGCTTTCTCACTTGCATTTTTAAAGGGTCGCAGGCCGAGCCCAAGCTGCTCAACGTAATGCCGAGTATAGTCGTGAGAGGCTGGAATCCGCATCGCACCAAATTCGCCCTGCTGTCCATTGTTAAACCGATGCGTCCATATTCGCCCACCCAAACGAGAGGAGGCTTCTAAGATCTCTACCGAATGTCCCTGCATAGTCAGCTCATACCCAGCGGCCAGTCCTGCGATTCCTGCCCCTAAAATCAGAACCTTTTTTCGAGGACTTCCTGCATCTTCATGCTTAATCTGATCCAGCTGCTGCTTAACTGACGTGGCATATTTCATCTCTTTTTTGCTCTACTTCGCTACGGTTCTCGATCCTTCAATCAATGCTCCTCCAATCAACGATCTTTCAATTAACGAGTGAGTAAAGCCGAAGCTCCATCGCTTGCATAAGCATTGTTCGGCACCGGGCAGTCTCTACAGCAGCGGACATCAACAACGAAGGGCCTTCTTGTACTTTGCGTTTCACGAAAAGCTTTTGTATAAGCCTCAGCTAAATGCTCAGGCCGCTCAACAACCACACCATCAGCCCCCAAGCTACGGGCAAAACTAACACAGTCAATCGTTGGAATCTTCGCTGCGTCAACCGCTTTCTCCGGCCATCGAGGATTGTCTGCGGTATCTTCGGTAGCTCGCAGATAGATGTTACCTAAAGCACTGTTGTTAATCACAATCACCACTAAAGGAATGCAATAACGCACAGCAGTTTTAATCTCCATGCCATGCATCAGCAAGCTGCCATCGCCTACGATGGCGACACAGGGTTGGCAAGGCCTGGCTGACCAGGCACCGATACCCACCGATACGCCGTATCCCATTGGGCCTGTATTGGTCAGCATCAAAAACTCATTCGGTGCGTAAGCTGACCAGTGGTGAGGCACATGATAAGAGTGCGCTCCTGAATCTACAACCAGTACTGCATTGTGGGGTGCCGCCTTACGCAACTCAGTAGTAACCAGCGCTGGATGTATTAGCTTATCGTCAGAGTCAGACGTATCTGGTAAGTCGTAGTAGGGCGTTTTGCGAATATTCTCAAGCCAGTTTTGTCGGTCAAGTTGAGTCGCACGGAGGTCAGTTTCAAATAGGGATTCGTTGTCTTGCAGCCAATGGAGAAACTCTCTAGCATCTCCGACGACTAAGGTTTCATCATAGTTTTTGCCGAACACATTATTGGGATTGATATCAACGCGAACTAGAGACTTTGAAGGCGGAAAATCTTCATTCCAAGCATAGGTATTCGTTTCATTTAGCGTAGCACCTAAAACAATCAATACTTCAGCCTTAGGAATGTCATCCGCCTTGAAGCTAGAACCCATAACTACTTTATTTGCTTGCAGCGTTCCGCCATTGCCAAAAAAGCCAAAGGACAGCGGAAACTCAGCAGGATCTTCTGAAACAACTCCTTTTGCTCGTAGCGTTGTAACAATGGGAATATCAAACTTTTTAGCAAACGTCTTAAGGTCTTCTCCTGCTCCTGAGCGGACGCAGCCATTCCCCGCTAAAATGACAACTCTCGTCGCGCCCTTAAAGATAGAGGGAATCTTTTGCACAGCATTCTGATCAAGAATCCGCATAGGTTCGTTGAGCTGTAGCGCCTTGTAGGAAGCCGCCGTGTAGCGTTGGGACAGCATTTCTTTAGAGAATGAAAGAAATACCGGACGATTTTCAACGCCTCGCATCGCTCGAACTGCCTTGTGGAGAAAGTCTTTGACCTTCTCGTACTTCGGTTCATAATATTCAGAGCCGCCTTCAGAGTCTTCTGGTTTTTTAAAAACTTCTGGAACCCGCTGTGCCCAGACGGTAATAGGTCGCATGATGTCGAGATCGTCTATTCCGGTGGCACTAGAATCTTGAAAGGTGCCGTCTCCTGTCCATGCTGGCGTTAACGACCCGCTGACAACCAGGACAGGTGAGCGGTCAAGATAGGCCGCTGCGATCGCCGTTACCATATTAGTCAGTCCAGGACCGCCTAGTCCCATACACACCCCAAACCCTTGACTTGCCCTGGCATAGCCATCAGCCATGTAAGCTGCGCCTCCTTCATGAGCGGCTACCAAAACCTCCACACCCGCCCTTGAATGGCTTTCTACAAAAGGATCGATGTTGTAACCAGGCACCAAAAATATGTGCCCTATCCCTTCCTGCTTCAAAGCCTCAAGTACGTATTGAGCAACGTTACCTTCCCTGTTATTTTCCAGACTATTGTCTAACATAGCTCTACCCTTGTAGCAGTAAATGGTTGAACCTTAACCGTCCTCATTCTGTGCCTTGAAGATAGAAAAACAATAGTCAAAAAACATCCTATATCTGTCATATCTGAACCATGACAAATGTCATGCGTTCGACCGTGCCTCAACGGTGGGATTAAAGCTCAAAGGCTTCTCTAACAGCAATATCATTGAGCGATACTTCAAGGCTGAACTGAACGCCTGGTCTTCCTTTGAAGAGCCTGAGCTGAATGTAGCTGTCTTGCTCCCTGGCGGTAACCGCTTGTAAAATTCTGTCTTTGCTGGAGATTAAAGCTACAGTGAGCTGCACTGGTAAGACAGTATTACTCCCTGTAGGGAAAACCTGAACCCTAATTCCAAGTTTTTCTTCCGCCTCGGGGGTGACGGCTATAAGCAGCGCTACCGTATAGCGACCGAGTTGCATACCTAAGTTGATGAGCTTGCCACCCCTGATTCCACCTCGTACTGTAGGAGCGTTGTTGCGAATGTTCCAGGCTAAATGCGCCGTCGGATTTACTAGCTGGTCAACCGCTTGCCACCCTTCATCTAAGGCCCCCTGTAGCCATTGACCCAAACGAGCGATCTGCTGGCCTACAGAAGCCGATTCATTCTGCAAAGAAGAGGCTGCTGCCAATGAAGCAGCCAGCGGAATCTTGCTGGGATGAGAATATCGGACGTAGGCGATGAGGTGATTCAACTCGGCATCCAAAGCGGATAGGGGAAGCAAAGTGCATTCTGATACAGAAGGCGAAACCACACAACTCATCTGAGCGACCAGCTCGTCATAAGGCAAAAATCCTCGGGCGATCGCCTCCCCCTGCTCTTCTAAAACTTCTAGCACGATGTAGCAGTGAGCCCTTACCTCAGCTTGTTCTACAGCGACGGTAGGAATACTCACTTGCTCGTCTAGCACATGCTCTGTCGCTACGATGCATAGCTGGAAACCATTGACGCTAAGATAGCTGACTGGGTAATGAGTAGGCGTCATAGAAGAAGCGATCGCCCTCACGTTACCCTCTGGGAATTTCTCTTGTATCCAACCTTCAAATGCAAACAGCGCCAAAGCATTGATGTAAGCTCGCCATTGCTGCAACTCTTTATCGTCACTGGGTTCGGCGCTATCAACGCTGCCGCTAACAGCCCTGGCCTCTGCAAAGTCCTCCGGCTCTAGCCACAGTGTCTTTGGCAGCAGCAGTCGTAAGTTCGTTGTTTCCATCATCTGGTTAATCATATCTGTACTCACGATAGAGATTGTTTAATATATTGTTTTAGCCTTGTGGCATACTCGCTATCGAGCGAACGATTCTTACCGGCCTTAATTTCCGATACGGCTTCAGAAAAGACCTTGGCATCCACGAAGGCTTCTATCTGCTCCATCAGCAGTTTTAAGTAGCTCAGCTCAGCCGGAAGCGTCATCAACCCTTTTGCCTGAGCCTGATTTAACACAGTCTCCAAAAGCTGCTGTGACGTTAGCAGCCGAGCCTGACTGAGTAGCGCCCCCGGATCTAAAATTCGCCGAGTCTGGTCCCAACTACTTGTCTTTAGCTGTGAGCCAATCTCCTTGAGTGACAGACCCTCCTCATAATAAAGATGTAGTCCAGGCAATAGACTAGTCGCAAAAGGCGCATACTTCTTGCTCTTTTTTAACCTAACTATTCGCGCCTCAACGGCCTGCTCAACTGCGCTTTCTAAAGCGATGTAGAGCTGCTGGTGCAGAAAATCTAAAAAAGTCTGCTCTTCTATCTCCAATTCATCTATCACTTTGCTGGGTAAATCAGTTCTGATAGCATAGTTTCCTGTCTCAAGATCCTTCACCTCCAAGGGTTCTCTAGATTGCCATATATCAAACGCTCTGAGCTGGTTTGCTATTCGCCTCAGCGACTTGAGCAGTTCGGTTTCATCTACGCTGACCTGCGCTTTCGCCAAGTACTGAGTCATTTCTTCTAGCTGTTGCGGGCTGGGCACTGAGCAACGACTTACCTGCTTTTGCGCTCTGCGATCGCGCCGATACACTGCGTGGAAAGCCTTTACGATATGGCGATCACGCTCAAACAGCCGCTCTAGCTGATACTGTCCAATCCGGTTGAGAAGCGTCCAGTCACTAAACGGCCTGAACCCAAACTCAGCCAGAAATTTCTTAAGTTCCTGGTGTTGTTTAGTTTGCAAAAAAGCCCAGTTATCTAGACTTACGCTTGAGCGGCTATCAGTTTTATAAGTTCTCAGCACGTCCACAGCAAACACCTTAAAGGTAGCAGGCTGTAAACCATCGCTTTCATCTAAAATTAGCTGACTTTTTTCGTCAGCATCCAAGACAATGAGCTGCTGACCATCATCATTCAAGACAAAGGGCAACAGGTCTTGATAGCTGAAAGCTTTGTTGCCTGAGAACAAATTGTCTAGCCTCTGACAAGACTTGAGAATAGGGGCAGACAGGTAACAACGCAGACACAACCCTACCTCAGCTCGGCCACGAATCCGTTCTCTGGGAGAATGGAACTGCGATAGCAGCGTTGTTTGCACTACTTGATGAGATTTAGAAGTTAAATCTAATGTTGGCAAATCACAGCTAGCTGCCATCAAAGCTTCAAAAAAATCTTGAGCCTGTGGCAAAACTCGCTGCTTATAGCGCCGCCGATCGTCACCAGGGGCAATGCACCACAGTTGCCAGTATTTAATAAAAGCATTCATGTATGTATATGCTTCCTTGCGATGGCTAACTCGTTCTTTAAGGAAAAGTCTAAGTGACCTGCAACGCGCGGATACATTCGTACGTTGCTATGTAATCACATCAGCTTTTTTCCTACTTATAAGTAGCTACGAACCTTGGGAACTTACGCACTTGTCTGAAACTAACAGTTTTTTGCCGCTTTCACACTCAATATTGCGATGCCGCAATGTCAGATCCGACTCAGGCGACGCACTAGTCCCTGAGTTTATACAGCTTTATATCGACCGCAGCATCCTTTTATGAGTGACGGGGCAGTTTGCGTTAGCACTAAGTGATTTAGATCGAGCGATCGCCTTGGCTCCTGACAACGTAAATAACGCCTAAGATAGGCAATCATCTGAACAGACTTTCAAGTAATAACGATTATCGGTATCGTATGAGAGTCATTCAGCAAAGTTCCCCCAATCTCCACACCCTTCATCATGTTGTTGATAAAGGTCTTGACATCGCCGACGCTATCAGGCTGCCGGAGCTTTCGCTTTTGGCAAGCTTTTACTAGAAACGCATCAAAATCATTTAGCCCAGGGGCAACCCACCAACGGCTAGATCCATGCGCAACCATCTCTAGGCAGATAGATCTAAAATTAGTGCCTATAAATTTCCATCGGGCATCAATTTGTCCAAAGCGGCTACTGAACAAAGGTTGAGCGCTTCCATCCAGGGAAGACCATGAAGCTGAGCGCCAAAGAACTCAGCTAACGATTGGCCCGCTTTTTTGGCATCGGGAAGAAAAGGCCTGAGATTGTTGACGATAGCCCAGGCATTGAGCATGGGGTCAATGCTATCGGTGGCGCGAAACTGACCGAAGGAAAGCAGTTTCTCATCCAAGAATCGCATGGAACGGTCTAAAGCCAGCGGTTCTCACTTAAAACACTTGTACTAAAATCCGACTGAAAACCACGATTTAGACCAAATCTCAGAACGAGGGGTTCGAGCAGTCGCTGATGGCTTTCATAATGAGAATTGCTGGTCTAAAGCGGAAGTGAACAGCACTCGCTTGTGCTTGAGGATGTCCAATCGTTTGAGCAGGATAGGTTCGTCGGTATGTTGCTCTTCTAGACGGCGGATACGCTGAGAAAAAGCAGCTAAGGAGGGGGCTGCGAAGACAGGGTCAAAGTCGTTTTTGAGCTGCTGTCGGTCTTGAGAAGAAGTCTCAAGATGGGCTTTGGCAAAGTCTTTGAGCGTGGCCGTGACCCGTTTGCGCCCGTGCAAATTGCATTCGATTAAGTCAATTCCTGGCACGAGCGTTTGCCAAGCCTTCTGAACCGGTCGCCAGCCATCTGTAGTCACCGACTTGGGGGTGTAAAAGACCTCTGGTGCCCACAATACCTCGCTTTGAGCGGCGGCTTCAATCGTCCCTAAGGCATTGACAATCACTTCGTTAAAAGCCGCTTCATCGGTGCGCTCCATCCACTCGGCATACCAAATCAACTCTTCCTGAGAGAGCAGAAATAGATAGATCTGTTCTCCGTTTAACGTGGCAAACTTCTCATCGGTGAGAATATGGGCGGGGGGGTAAGGCCTAGCCGCATCAATAGCAACGAGACCGGGATTAGATCGCCTAACCACTGTACTAAATGCCAGACCCAACCTGGATGCCAGCCTGCTTCTGGATGACTCCATTCATAGATCCGGGCGGTCTCTCGCTGACTCAGACCCATCCCCAGACTCATCTCTAATAACTTTCCCAGGCTGTCGGTATCTTGGCGGCGATACCGCGCGATAAAGCTCGGCAACACTGTAAACACTGCCCGGCAATTGCAGCACTTGACCCGACAAATCGGCAGCGTTTCGGGTGCCTGTTGACTGCCACGCAACCGTCGCTCAATCTGACTATGTACCGTATAGCGACTCGTATCGATGCACCCTGGCTTATGCTTATCCGGCGTCAGTTGGGCCGCTAAAGGCTTTTGAATGAACTTGATGTAAGCTGCGTGTTTTTTTCCTGACGCGACTAAGTCCAAATAGTCCTGTGGGGTTGCTCCAAAGTATACAATCGCCGTTCTATTCTGGTTCTGACGTCCCTTGGGCATGGCTTTTACTCTTTTCGCGCAATGCTCAAGTCTAGGACGATTTATTGACCCTGTCACTAGGCACTAATTTTAGATCTACGTGGTTTATAAAACGAGGCTGAAACGCTGTGGATTCGTTTATTCACATGCTGTCTATTTTGTACAGTGCGTAACTCCTATAAAATTGGCCTTTCTGGAACCAGTCCTGCCTTTTTTCTACCGCAGGCAGAATGAAGGGTTCTGAGCACTTCCCTTATTCCACAATCTGAACATACAAGTCGATTAGGGCAGGGACTGTCAAGGCTCAAACTGGGGAATTATAGAGATAGCATTGAATCTCTACAGTTTCCTATGGTCTCTCTATCTACTTCTGCTCTTGAGAGTTTTCCTGATATCTCTGGCTACGCGGTTACCGAACAACTCTATGAGGGTGCTCGCACAGCGGTGTACCGGGCGGTGTCAGAAGACCAGCAACCTGTTGTAATCAAAGTCATGCGGCAGACTCATCCGGATTTTAGTGAGCTAGTACATTTTCGTAATCAGTATGTCATCACAAAAAATCTACCCATCCCAGGGATTGCCCGCCCCCTAAGCCTAGAGCCTTGGCAAAATGGCTATGCGCTGGTAATGGAAGATTTTCATGGCCTTTCTTTAGAGGAATACACAGCTGACCAATTGCTCTCGATCACAGAAGTTTTGGGTGTCGCCCTACAAATGGCTGATGTCCTACACGGACTGAATCAACATTATGTCGTTCACAAAGATATCAAACCAGCTAATATCTTGATTCATCCCGAATCTAAACAGATTCAGTTGATTGACTTTTCAATTGCCACCCTGTTGCTCAGGGAAACCCAGGAAATTCAAAATCCTAATGTGCTAGAAGGAACCCTGGCGTACCTAGCCCCAGAACAAACTGGACGGATGAACCGGGGGATTGATTATCGAACCGATTTTTATGGGTTGGGGGTGACGCTGTATAAGCTATTGACTGGCCAAGTGCCCTTTTTGGGAACCGATCCTTTAGAGTTGGTGCATTGTCATATTGCCAAGCCTCCCGTTCCAGTACAAGAGGTGAACGCAGCGATTCCGGTGATGATATCGCAGATTGTGCTCAAGCTGATGGCGAAAAACGCGGAAGATCGCTATCAAAGTGCGTCCGGGCTCAAGCGTGATTTGGTGCGCTGTCTCCAGGTGTTTAAAGAGACAGGAGAAATTGCTGAGTTTGAAGTGGGACAGCGAGATATAAGCGCTCACTTCCTTATTCCCGACAAACTCTATGGCAGAGAAACCGAGGTTCAAACGCTGCTCAAAGCATTTGAACGTATCGCCGATGGAGCCTCTGAATTGATGCTGGTTGCTGGATTTTCGGGCATTGGTAAAACGGCAGTAGTAAACGAAGTCCATAAGCCGATTACCCGACAGCAAGGTTACTTCATCAAAGGTAAGTTTGACCAGTTCAATCGCAACATTCCACTATCGGCATTTGTGCAAGCATTGCGTGATTTGATGGGGCAGTTGCTCTCCGAATCTGACGTGCAATTGATGCAGTGGAAAACTCAGATTTTGGCAGCTGTAGGTGAGAATGGACAGCTACTGATCGATGTGATTCCAGAGCTGAAGACAATTATTGGTCAACAGCCACCTGTTTCAGAACTATCAGGCAGTGCAGCCCAGAATCGCTTCAACCTATTGTTCCAAAAGTTTATTGAAGTGTTTACCACGGCCGCACATCCTCTCGTGTTGTTTTTAGATGACTTGCAGTGGGCCGACTTAGCTTCACTTCAGCTAATTAAACTGCTGATGAATGATAATGGCTATTTGCTAATATTGGGGGCCTATCGAGATAATGAAGTGTCGCCGACCCATCCGTTTATGATGACGGTCGAAGAGCTGAAGACAACAGGTTCAGTTCTCAACACAATTATCCTAAAACCGCTTACATTAACCGACACCAATGCACTGATTGCAGATACGCTGCATTGTTCAACCCAGCTAGCAAAGCCACTCACCGAATTAGTAGATCGTAAAACTAAAGGAAACCCCTTTTTCTCTACCCAGTTTCTCAAAGCATTACACGAAGAGAACCACATCATTTTTAATCGCGATCATCGCTACTGGACAGTGCGAAGTTTTTCTTGAAGTGCGATCTGCGATCGCAAAAAGCAACGAACATTCCTTGCCCTTTCGGGATGGGAATGTTCGAGACTGGTTGAATCATCACAAACAACCAGTTCAATTATGGAACTCTACACCCGCATTGAGCAAATTCTGTATAGACTACGGCCTGCCTTCAGCCGGGACGTGCCGTTTGAATGGTTTGTGCTGATGATGTGGGGACTGCTATTGAGTCATCAACCAGCAGCCGTAACGAGCTATGTGAATGGCCTGGGGCTAGATGAATCTTACTACGGCGCAGCGCTGCACTGGTTCCATTCCAAGGCTTTCAAGATGGATGAAGTCTGCCAGCGCTGGGGCCAGTGGCTCTCATCGCATCCCGCCGCCCAGCGACTGAAAGGCCAGCTAGTCTATCTCGGCGATGGCATAAAAGTCGGCAAGGAAGGCCGCAAGATGCCGGGTGTCAAAGGTCTCCATCAGGAATCAGCAGATGTCAACAAGCCAGAGTGGATACGAGGCCACTACTTCAGTGCGCTGGGCCTGCTGCTAGGTCAGGGAGAAGCGCTATTTTCGGCTCCTATTGTCTTAAAGTTGCATGACGGCATTGACCCCTTAGCGCTCCCTAAGCTGACGCTAGTGGATAAAATGGCAGCCGTTTGTGTCGCCTATATGGAGCAGGGAAGCTACGCCATTTTAGATGCTTACTATGCGTCGGCGAAGGTGTTGAAACCGTTTCGAGCGCAGGGGCTGCATTTAATCAGTCGAGCGGCGATTTCCACCGTTGCGAAGGCAGACTTTTCAGCCAATCCGAGTATTCGAGGGCCGGGGCGTCCTAGAGTCTGGGGCGCTGACATCAAACTCAGAGAGTTATTTGCCCCGATTGATGCCTGCTCGCCCGCCGTCGTTTGGCTCTATGGTCAACGGCAAACCGTTTACTATCAATGTTTCAAATTCTATTGGGACGCTCCCGATGAATTAGTGTTGTTTGTCCTAACGCAATTGCCCAACGGCAAGCAGATTATCCTACTCTCTAGTGACACCACACTGACCGGAGCGCAAGTAATTGAAGCCTATGGCTGGCGGTTCAAAATTGAGGTCAGCTTTCGCTCATTAGTGCAGCTATTAGGCGGCTTTGACTATCGCTTCTGGCTACGGTCTATGACCAGAGCGTCTAGCTGGCCGAAGAACCTGGTCCTGGCTGACTTCGATGCTGATTTCCAGGCAAAGGTGGCCACTAAAGTCGAGGCGTTTGAGCGCTTCGTTAATCTCAATGCCATTGCGCTAGGGCTGTTACAAGTGCTTGCTTTAGAACTTCCTAACGTCGTCTGGGCACATTTTCCGCAATGGTTTCGGACACTGCCAAAGCATGGCTTACCCAGTGAGCAAATTGTCCGCATGGCACTTCAGCATCTACAGCCGATGGTTTTAGCTAAACGTAGGCCCTCTCTACTTCTTTCTAAATTACTCGCAGCCAAATTCAAGCCTCCTGAAGCCCAGAAACAACCGCCTTTAGCTGCCTAATTCTTCAACAGAAACTTCGGACTGTCCAGTTACCTGACTACATGGTGCCTACTTTGTTTGTAGTCCTCGATAGTCTCCCACTAACCCCTAGCGGTAAAGTCAATCGCTACGCATTACCTGAACCGGACAGTACTTGCCAACTGTCCACTTCTGACTTGCCCCAAACCCCTCTGGAGAAACAAGTTGCCAGCCTCTGGACACAGGTGCTAGAAATTCCAGCAATTGGCCGTCGCGATCATTTTTTTGAGTTAGGCGGCAACTCTCTATTGGCAGCCCATTTGGTCAGTTTGCTTAGAGAAAACCTGGCTATAGAACTGCCCATTCGTTGTGTCTATGAAGCCCCCACAGTCCAGGGCATTGCAGAGACGGTTCAAAAACTCCAACAATCCGGTGGCACTCTACTATCTGTCCTCACCGATCTAAACAAACAACCTATTCCAATCCCGCCCAAAATCATCACAAACAAGCCAACACCCACAAACCTGTCTACTCCCGAGGCTATCTTTTTGACAGGAGCTACTGGCTTTTTGGGTGCCTTTTTACTGTACGAACTTCTACAACAGACTCAGGCCAAGCTCTACTGTCTCGTTCGCTGTGTTGATCGCGGTGAAGGGCTGGCGCGATTGCAGGCCACTTTTGCGAAATATGCCCTCCCCGTCGCCGCACTCGATCGACGTGTTGTCATCGTTCCTGGCTACCTCGATAAACCCCGATTCGGTCTATCTAGAGTTCAATTTTCTCGTCTGGCTGACAAGGTAGACATGATCTATCACGTCGGGGCTATGGTCAACTTTGTAAAGCCCTATTCGGCCTTAGAAGCGACCAATGTCCAAGGTACTTATGAAATATTGAAGCTCGCTTGCCAAGGCAAATTGAAGCCAGTCAACCATGTGTCAACCGTGAGCGTCTTTGGTGCCACCCACTATTTCACAGGATTGCCAATGGTGCACGAAAATGACGATATCGACATCAGCCGTGACTTCCTCTGCTGGGATGATGGCTATGCCCAAACAAAATGGGCAGCCGAACAACTTATCCGCGCAGCCCGCGCTCAAGGCGTGCCGATTACCCTCTTCAGGCCTGGCTTCATCATGGGTCATAGTCGCACTGGCGCGACCAATACCCAGGACTTCCTCTCCCGAGCCGTGATGGGCTGTGTCGAAATGGGCTGCTATCCCGATCTGGCCAATTTCAAAAACCAGATCATCACCGTCGATTACGCTAGTCAAGCAATTGTCCATCTCTCACAACAATCAGAGTTGCTCGGCGTAACCTTTCATCTGACACCCTGGTCGGCCATTCACGATGTGGCCTGGAATGATCTGTTCGAATGGATTAGGGACTATGGCTATCCTCTGAAAAAGATGGCTTACATCGATTGGAAAGACAAACTCATCCACCAGAGCAAAGCGGCTCAGAGCAATGCCCTTTATCCACTGTTGCCTTTCCTCAGTGAGAAAATTTATCAGCAAAAACTCACAATTCTCGAACTGTACGAGAATACATCAGACTTTGATTGCCAAAATACAATCGACGGGTTAAAAGGGAGTAATATTGACTGTCCCATTATCGACATCAATCTGGTTTATACCTATCTCTCAGCGTTCGGTCTCAGGGCAGAACTGGAACGGCCTACGCGACTGATTGCCTAACAGGGTTTGAGATAGCCTACTAACCAACCTGTGCTGGCGAAGCTGCATCAGCCGTTATCGCAATTTGTGACTGCTGACTGGGTATCTCAATCACAAATGTTGTTTCTTCTCCAGGTTTAGAGTGACACGTCAGATATCCCTGATGTTTCTTGGCCACAATCTCATAACTAATCGCTAACCCCATGCCAGTTCCCTGACCGACTGGTTTAGTGGTAAAGAAAGGATCAAACAGACGCGTTTGCTCGTCCTCGGAGATGCCCGATCCATTATCAGTAATAGAGATCGTTACCCATTGATTGGCCAATTGGCGAGTTTGAATTCGAATAACCGGATGCGATTGTTCCGCTAAGGCATCAATTGCATTCGACAAGATATTCATAAACACCTGATTCAATTGCCCTGGATAGCACTCCATCAACGGCAAATCAGCGTAGTCCTTAATAATTTCGATACCGGACTGCTCCGGTGTGGCCTTCGTACGATGTTGCAAAATCATCAATGTGCTATCGATACCCTCATGCATATCGACTTGCTTAAAATCTGACTCGTCCAAACGAGAAAAAGTCCGCAACGACTTTACGATTTCGCGAATCCGTTCAGCCCCTATTCGCATAGAGTCCATCAACTTGGGCAGGTCTTCCGCTAAGAACTCCAGGTCTATCGATTCGACTAAAGTGGTGATGTCGCTATCAGATTGAGTTTGCTTTTGCTGGTACAGCTTGACTAATTCAAGTAAATCCTGAACATAAGTGTCAGCATGCTTCAGGTTCCCATAAATAAAGTTGATAGGATTATTAACTTCATGGGCCACCCCTGCAACCATCTGGCCCAAGGCCGACATTTTCTCACTTTGCAACATTTGAGACTGGGTACGGTGTAGCTCTTTCAACGTATTTTTGAGCTCTTGAGTCCGCAGCTCGACGCGATCTTCTAAGTCTTCGTTGAGCGTTTCCAATTTGCTAAATGTTTGTTGGAGCTGTTGTGCCATCAGGGTAAAAGAATCAGCCAGTGCATCAAGCTCTTGGATACCGGCTTTAGCCAAGTTGATTTCTATTGGCTCCAGCTCGCCCGGTTTGGTATCCTCTTTGGCAAATCGTGTTCGCGCTGATGCCGCCAGCTGCTGACTCGCCTGGCTAAGCTTAAAGATAGGCTGAGTAATTCGCTCGGAAGTAAAGATTCCCAGAATAGTCGCCACTCCTAGCGCCAACAGACACAATAAAATTGTCAGACGGCGGTTGGCATTGATCTCAGACATAAAGTCTAATTCGGGGACGACCGTCACCACTACCCAATCGAGTCCATACTCATCCTGCCAGGGTTGTACATGAACATAATGGTGCTCACCTTGAAATTGGAGTTTGAGATCCTGCTCGGTATCAACCTCCCAGCCCCCAAACTGCTGCTGAAGCTGTTGGGCAATTGACTGTATCAGTGGCTCGGTGCTATCGGCAACATTCACGCGCTCGATATTATCACCTGACAACGTGAAGGGTTTCTCAGTGCCAGAATTGGCAATCAGCATGCCATCGCGTTCCATGATAAAAATCTGGCCGGATGGGCTAATCTCTAACGCCTTCAGAAATTCGCTGAGCTTAAGCAGATGAATATCAGCTGCTATCATTCCCAGCAATTGCTCATTAGCATCGTAGAGAGGGCGGCCCGCCGAGGCCGTGATATAGGGAAAGCCACCTGGGAATGCCCACACATAAATACGAGACCAGATAGGCCGATCTGCTTTAATCGGCTCGTTGTACCAAGCCTCGCTGAAATTATCAAAGTCAAACTTTTCATTCAGCTCTGCGTGGTTTCCTTTCTCGTCCACTGCATAATTGGAAACGTTATTCGGTAACTGGCCTGTCCACTCTTCTAACGTAATTGTTTCACCATCATACTTAGCCGCCCCGGCTCCGGCTCCTGTCGTTAGGCCATAACCCACATAGGTTAGATCATAGGCCTGCATCTGTCTCCAAAAGTATTGAGCGGCCTGTTCCGGATCATTGATATCCAGCAAACCTAGATTGACCGCATCGGCATTGATCTGATTAATCTTTTGAGGAACGGACAGATAGCTATTGAGATGATTAGCTACCGAATCGTTCGTTTTTTCAATGACCTCGTCTGCAAGCGTATCGACGGCGTTCTGGCCATTTCTAAATGATAGGTAACCCACTAATCCAACAACGGCAAAGGTTTGGGCAACAAACGGAACGATTAAGATTAGTCTTAGTGGAAGCTGAATATTCAGACGGGCTGTTTTCTTCATCTGCCTTAGTTTAAAAATAAGAGGAACGGGTTCTCGGATGCGATTGAACTAAGGGATAAATCTTTGAGAAAACGACACATCCAGGAAATGAAGAGCGTCGACTAATCATCGAATGGAATATTTCAGCCACTCCATAGATGATGACTATTCTCAGGTATGACAACAGCCTAGAACGGATAATCAAGCCCTTATCGGAAAGGTCGATTGACTCTACACACAGCAGTCGCAAGGAAATTGTAACGCTCTTAAGCTCAAATTGATATCTGATAAACATCATTCCCGAAGAGTAAAGGTGGATACCCCCTTTTGGGAGACTGTACTGAATTTTGTGTAAGCGGTCTAAAATCCTATCAACTCAGGAGATCGCCTCATGGTACGCAAGAAAAAGGGCGTGGTTTAAAAACAGCCTATTTTAGGTAACACTCGCAGCACAAAATAGACCACCAACGGCGATGATCTATCCGGCTTTCTGCGTCAGTTTCTGAGAGACTGTATGAAAAGGTCGAAGTAGCGTAAAAAAGCTCACTCGGCATAAGCTGTGTTTAGTAACAAACTGGACAGTGCGAAGTTTTTCTTGAAGTGCGATCTGCGATCACAAAAAGCAACGAACATTCCTTGCCCTTTCGGGATGGGAATGTTCGTTGCTTTTTGCGTTGGCGTTGGCAAAGCCTCTTCTAAGAAACTACCCTAGCCAGCGTCTGGCTGAGGTACCAGTTCAAAGCCCATCTCTTTGGCTCTACGCTTGAGATTTTTGACCACGCGCTGTTGATGTTTCTGTTCATAAGCATCGACACCCATATCGACATAAGCGTCACCAGTCGTCCATAAATGGTAGAAAATTCGAGCTAACTTATGAGCCGTTGCGGTGATGGCTTTGGGTGGGCCGAGCCGACTACGCAACCGACGATAAAAAGCACCCAGCGCGGTTTTACTATTTGCTAAAGATTGAGCCGCCATGCGAAATGCCTTAGCCGCTCGATTGATAACTTTACGGGTTTTAGCGCTGAGGACTTTGCCGCCACTGATACGGCTACCTGGGGAAAGTCCCAACCAAGAAGCAAAATGTTTGACGGTTGGGAAGCGCGTGGGGTAAAGGCCGACCTCAGAGAGGATGGTTTGTACTGTCAGCGATTCGAGGCCATCAATTTGAGTGAAATCGACGCCACTGATCCGATATAGATGAGCCCGCAAGTCAAATTCAGGGGCATTGCGACTAGGTTTACGGCCTTTGGGACGGGGCGGTAAAGGCGGTTCTGCTCTATCGTCTGAGTCAAAGTTGCTCAGCGTCTGCTCAATTTGTTGATCACACGACTGAATTTGCTGACGATAGGTGTCGTATAACTGAAGCTCTTGAGTGAGAATGAATAGCTGCTCAGCTCGATAGTCACCGACCAAGGCGGCGGCAATATCTGTTGCCGAGCGCTTCGTTCTTGGGTCTTTCAAAGAGGCTAGTCTTTCTGGGTTGCGTTCTCCGGCAACAATCGCTCGAATAATGGCCATCCCCGTCACGCCCGTCACGTCACTGATCACTCGATTTAAATGGAGATTCATTTCAGTCAAAGCTTTTTGCATTCGCTGAATGTGAGTACTCGCACTTTGAGTGAGGCGTTCTCGGTGGCGAATGTAGCTGCGCAACCCGCAAATCGCGTCCTTGGGGCGAAAAGATGCTGAGAGTAAGCCATAGCTGTGCAGTTGTCGGAGCCACTGGCAATCGAGCACATCGCTCTTTCGACCCGGCACCATTTTCACTCGACGAGCGTTGACCAAGAACACCTCCAAACCGCTGGTTTCGAGAATCTGAAAGACCGGTATCCAATAGACACCTGTCGATTCCATCGCCACGGTAGTGACACCGCATTGTTTGAGCCAAGCGGCCATAGCGTAAAGGTGGCATGGTGCAAAAATGGCCGTTTTCAGGTAACACTCGCACGACAAATTAGGCCATCATGACGGTGATGACCTGGCTTCCATCGACGTTTCTGATTAGGCCTGTTGGAAACGCTCAAATCCCAAGAGTTCTAACCAATGAGGATGGCTTTCTCCCGTCATCAGTTCGGTTGGACTCTTTCCCACCCGCTCTTCACAGTCACTGCGCATGAACTGGCGATGATTCAAAAAGAATTGCAATAGATTGAGATAGTTAGGCCCGAGTTGTTTTCTAAGGAAGAAGTAATTCCGCAGCCGAGAGTTCAGATTCTCTACCATCGAACTGGCTCTGGGCGTCTGTTTCATGGCTTCCTGAACGGCTTCGTAGAGGTGATGAAATTGTCCCGATAGTTTCTGCTGGAGCTGATTCCAGGCTTGCCAGTAAGCGTTGGAGGTGGGCTGTTTACGGAACAGTAAACACATCTCGCGCACTAGAGAGAGCGGTGTTTTCAGCTGCTGAGCAATGTCAGCAAGTTTATCATCTAGTACTTGGGAAAACCCTAGAATATCGTCCCGTTGATTCTGCAAAGCTTTGCGCAGGACGCGCACCTTCTTCCCGCCAATCGTTTCTCTGCGCTGGAGTTCTGCCACCACGAAATCATAGAGTTCCTGACGCTCTGCGAGTGCCGGACCAGCTAGTTCCAGGACATCGTGGTTTAACCACCCGATGAGGGTTTTGACATCTTGGGCTAGGGTGATCGCGATTGTTTCTTGCTGATGAGCTAAGGTCAATTTTTTAGAGAGGCGATTGCCTTGTCCCTTCTGTTTGGCAATGACCATCTTCTGCTCCAGTTCCTGGCGACGGGTGATGGCTCCCATGGCCTGACGTGTCAGGCTGTTGGCAACGCTCTGGCATTGATGCTGAATATGGAAAACATCGCCATGACAGGGGACTTCTTCTCCAAGCGCCGCCTGATGGCCCGCCCGCAGTCCGCTGCCAGCATCGGCAATGGTTCGCGTCGGGGCGAGTCCTCGATCTATCGAATCCAGCAAATGGCAGCCCCAGGTATCGGCATCTCGATGCTCAGCCAATGCCAGTAAATAGCAATAGGTCGAAGCTGCATCCACACCCACCAGCACTGGGCTACGCGCCTGGAAAATTTCGTCTCGAAGATCCACCTCAATCGACGACAGGTCTTGAGCCGCATTGATCGCACTGGCTTGCGCTGCTGCGGTATTGAGGCGATTGCGCACCGTACTGGCACTGATGGCCACGTCAAAGACGTCCCGGAGCAACTCGACGACGCCTCGCAAGGAGCTGTGGCAAATCAACACGAGTCCGAGAATTAGTTGGAACAGCCAGGCTTTAGTGATCGGTAGGTGAAAAAGGATTTGCTCGTCAGGCGTCGTGGGCTCGAAGGATTCGTTCAAGGCCAGCTTCGCCTTGCCGCTCTGCTCATAGACGAATTTACGACTGACCTCATATTCAGTGGCGAGATGACTGATGGGTTTGGACTTGGCCAGCGCCTCAATCGCTATCTGCTGTCGAGTTTCGGGGCGCAAGGTAGCGGCAACTGAGGAAGCTGGACTCATGGATTGGACTCGCCTAAGCGGTGATGACAAGCCTTGAGTATCGTCGCACTAGGTCACCCCAGACAACCCAGCTGGGTGTCGTGCAGGGCTAAAGTTTTGATCTCAAAGTGTCACCCGCTTTTGTTCCAAGCCTTTTTGCATCCGCTGAATGTGAGTGCTGGTGCTTTGGGTAAGCCGTTCCCGATGACGGATGTAGCTACGTAACCCACAGATCGCATCCTTAGGACGGAAAGACGCTGATAGTAATCCATAGCTATGCAACTGCCGTAACCATTGGCAATCCAGCACGTCACTTTTCCGGCCCGGCACCATTTTAACTCGGTGGGCATTGACTAAGAACACGTCAAAACCACTCGTCTCTAGGATTTGAAATACTGGGATCCAGTAAACACCCGTTGATTCCATTGCCACAGTCGTGACGCCACATTGCTTCAGCCATGCCGCCAGCGCGTGAAGTTCTCCTGTGAAGCAGCTAAACTCTCGGACTGGTTTTGCATCTCGCTCGGGAGGAACGCTTACCCAGTGTGACTCTGCACCAATATCAATCCCCGCCGCATGAGGATGGATAGTACAAATTTCAGGCTCTATCACAGATTTAGACATATCATCTCCCAGAAACACCAAAATGCCCTGACCAACGGGACGGGTATGCGGAAAATCTTCTAATCGGGATAGGCGTAAACCTTCACCAGGGTAATCACCACACGTCCTAGAACCAGGCTCCTGCTCAGGCGCTTAGACACTAATGAGGCTGCGGTCACAGGCGGTCAGAACACGACTTCATCATAGAAGAAAATTAAGTTTCTTTCGTCAATCACTCAGGATGATGAGCTGAGTTAAAGGCTCCTTCTGAAATGGCCCACTGTAAGCGATCGCATTTCAAAAAAGAAAAACTTCGCACTGTCCAGTCAAAGAAGAGAATCGCCGCTTTCACTGGCCGCTCTCAGACCCTCGGCCAGCAGACCATCCTGGCTTGATTGATTCTCCGGTTTAGGGATGACGCCAGATTTTGGGACTAAGCCTGCGAAGGATTTATGAGGCGCACAGGGGGTGCGGCGGGCAGGTTATCTAGCTGAATTCGGCAAACGCGATCGCGCCCTTGACGCTTCGCCCTATATAGCGCGATATCCACCAGCGAAATCAGCTCGTCTGGGCTGCCTGCCCACTCAGGAAACGCCCCCACCCCAGCCGAAACGGTTGCTCGAATTGTCTGCTCTTTATACTGAATGACAGTCTCTTTAAAGGCTCGCCGCAGCGCGTCTGCCCGCTGATAGGCATCGGCGAGCGTCATCCCCGGCAGCGCCAAAATAAACTCTTCTCCGCCATACCGACAGGCGATATCGCTGGTGCGCACATGCTGCCGCATTACATTGGCAAATACCTGAAGCGCGCAATCTCCTGCCTGGTGTCCATACGTGTCATTTACCCGCTTGAAGCAGTCAAAATCTAGCAAAATGATAGCTAGAGGCAATCGGGCTCGCTTTGCTTTTTCCCATTCAGCCAGTAGCGCTTCTTCAAAATAACGACGGTTAAATAGCTGGGTGAGGCTGTCGCGCACAGCCTGCTCTCTTAGCTGGCCTTGCAAAGATTCAATCGTCTGCAGCCGCTGCGCTAGCAGATCGCTTGTTCGCTTTAGCTCTAGCTGCGTTTGGTGTTGAATTTTCTTGGTCTTTTCAAGCATTAGCTGCGTTTGATACATCTCTGTAACATCGCGAATTACCAACAGCTTGCCTGTGGTTCGATAGTGAGAATCGTATAGAAACTGCACTCGCATATTAATATGCAAAGGAACTTCCTGGCAAAGGCTTACGAGTACTTCAGTATTCTCGTTCTTTTTGCAGTGAAGCAACAAACTCGGCCATTTATCTAGGACTTGATGGATTGGCTGGCCTAGCATTGCATTGGGCATTGCAGTCAGCATTGCATTCGGCACTTCACCTGGCGTTTCGGCTAATCGCGCTCTGTCTTCCGGCATCGTCGCCATCCGATAGGTGAACTGCACCGCCGCCGGATTCATATCAATTACCCGGTCATCATTATCGAGTACTAGCACGCTGTCGGCCATACTCTCAATTAGCATATCGCGAGCAATTGGCCTAAGATCGAACAGCCGAAAGCGGAACAAACTGGTGAAATAAACAATTCCCGTAAAGAGAAAGCTCATCGGCAGCAGGCTAATACCGGGCGGCACTAGCTCTAGCACATATAGTATTCCTATCAGTAAAGGGGGCGCAGCGCTAATGACAACTATAATCGCTTGCTGTTGGTAAAGCTTCTCTCGCTTTGTTACCGAGCGCAGTACCAGCAGCGTTCCGGTAATCACGTAAATATAAAACCAAGCCGCTAGCCACAGATATCCAAAGCCATTTTGAAACATCAGCAGTGGTGAGTTGGCTATGGGCAAAAATGCACTCCAAACCGTTTGGTGCCAAGGGTTTGTTAGTACTAGCACGATATTAAATACAGGCAGCGACCACACCAAACACAGTCGCCACCAGGTTAACCACCGGCTGCGATAGGAGAAATGCAGCGTGAATATGAAAAATAATGTCGTCACCGCGCTAGAGAGAATTGCTTCTGTTTTTGCCCAGAAGACAATATCTGTTGCCGACGTGGATGCTGTGCTAAGTGCGCCTGCGGTGGCATAGGCTGCGATCGCCCACATCAGCCAGGTAAACGGTCGCGTCGCGGGTGCCTCTGCCCGCCGCACCCAGGCCATCAGCGCGACACAGCCAGAGATTACCGTCGTCAGGCATAAAATTGCAAAATAGAGATTTTCTCGCAGCAGCATAGATTAGGACAGGTTTCTAAGAACAGCACCCAGTTTATGAAGGTATAGCTATCGGTCTCTATACTCTTCTGCTGTGCAGAATTCCCAGATTCGCCTAAATGGCTTCTAAGCACCGTCGAAACCCCAAAAAACGGCAGAGGCTCTCTTTTATCCAGTAACATCGCCATCTCACCGTTTGTTCGCACTGCTTTCACAGTTCGCACAGCTCTGTGTTCTCACCATTTGTATTGAGATGTTGGCGTCATAGTCTTGGCGTCACAGTCGGCAGCCAAAAACAGCCTTTCAAAACTTAAAACAGCCGCCCAAAGCAAAAGCTAGCTAGCTCAAGGCTGAATTGTAGCAATGCCTAGCCGCACACGATCAATTTTTCTAAGCTGATCCATCGCGGCGACGACTCGTCCATGACTAGTTGCCGCGTCCGCACGAATCGTCACCAGTATCGCGCCCTCAGCTTCCATGCCATTTACCTTGGCAGCCAGCGTCTCTAGCGACACCGCCTCATTCGCCAACCCCTCACCGTCTAGATACAAGTCACCTGCTGCTGTAATCGTCAGCGTCACATCTATTTGATTTTGAGGGGTTGACGTGACTGCCTCGGGCAGGTTGATGGGGAGCCCTTCTGTTTTGGTCAAGTATAGCGTTGAGAGAATAAAAAACGCCAAAATCGCAAAAATGACGTCAATCATCGGCAAGATGTTGACGCCAGTGCGACCGATTTCATTGTCTTCGGGTAAGCGCATTCGGACCTTACTTGATTCGGACCTTGCTTAATTCGGATTTTACTTAATAAACAAAGCCAGATGCAAATAGCACAACCGTCAGCACGCCTACTAGCACCATTAGTGCTTTACCTGCATCCCAGCTACCCTTCCACGAGTAGTTTGCATCATCTTTAGGCTTGGGCATCTTCTCAGACATAGGTTTAGTTACCACGAAAGTTACATTCTTTAGCGTAGCGTGACCCAGAAATTCGTTTCATCTTTCTATAGTAATGAACGACGGTAATGAACAATGGCAGCCGTGACTAACACCTCTCGCATCTTGCCTGTAACGCTTCTGGTCAAAGCAAGGATGTCTCAGAGCAAGGACATTTGCTGTCCCTGCTGTGCATAGTAAAACTGCTCGACGCCCCAGCGGCGATACATCGGTAGCTTTTGCCGCTGAGAAAACCGGCTTTCTACCTGGGCCATCGTTAGCCTTTGCTGAGCTTCTTCCTTGCGGCAGTTCAAAATCTTGGCGGCCTCTTGTAGCCGAATCCACTGCTGCCCAAACCGTTTGAGCAGGGTTTCGTCGTCTTCGTTTTGAATTTGGGTGAGCAAGATTTCGGCCAATAGCCAGCAGGCTTTGGTGTCTGCTTCAGCGCGGTGAGAGGTGCTGATGCCAAAGTTGAAATGCTTGATCAGGTTTGGCAGGCTGCGAGAGGGCAGGTCGGCAAGCAGCATTCTAGAGAGAATGACGGTACAGAGCTTTTGTAGGGGCGGTTTGTAAAAACGAATGCCAAGGCGTTTGTATTCGGTGCGTAGAAAGGAATAGTCAAAGTCGAGGTTGTGGGCGGTAAAGACGCGATCGCCCACCAACAGCGGCAGGCACTTTGGCCAAATTTCCTCTGGGGGCGGTGAGGGATACACCATCTCTGCGGTAATGCCGGTAATTTTGGTAATGAACTCAGGGATTTTGACCTTGGGGTTGATCAAGTAGGTCTCTTGATGCGTCAAGCCCTCTGCTAGGCTGGCCTGCAAGACAGACACTTCAATTACGCGGGCATTGTGGCCTAGCGATCCCGTTGTTTCTACATCGACGACTGTTAGCGGTGACTGGCTAACCTGCCGATAGTAGGTCAGTAGCTGATCAGAGAGCAGGGCAGACTGACCTTGAAATTTTGCGGCGTGAGCAACCATGAAATACGTTCTATTGCGGTGAGCGGCTGAGGCGAGCGACTGAGGTGAGCGACTGCTGGGGCCTATTGCTGCGACAATCTTTTCACATCTGCGCCGCCAATGATCGCATGAATTTTGGCTAGCCGATCGGGAATCGTGGCAGCGTGGGGACTGTTTCGCAGGCTTTCGGTGAGATCTACCTGGGCCAAATCGTCTGCTTTATTGCCTGGAAACCAGTGGCTAGCACCGCCTAGCAGGTTGTATCGAGCTTTGGCATAGTCGGTCATGTCGAAGGCTTCGATCAGATTGCCTAGCCAAAGTGCGATCGCAATATTGATATTTCCTGGCGTAGATTGAATATCGGGCAAACCCTTTTTCCAGGTGCGATACCAGTTTTCGCCTAGCGCTGCGATCGCCTGCTGCTCTAGCCGGTCCAAAATCGGTGGCAAAATGCTATCCGCCCGCTCTAGCAGCGGCAGCACCTTCAAGTGCTCATCAAAATCTGACGGGCAGGCCGCGCCTAAACTCAGCGTATGCACCTGCGGCTGGTTTAAGCAAAACAAATCATTAAACACCATCGGGCTCAGCGGCTGGCACAGCTCTGCTAAACGCCGCGGCGGATTGTATAGATTGCCCCCTTTGTTAGAAGGGCTGATAATAAAAACGCCCATGTCGTGCCGGGTTGCGGCCTCTATGGCTCGCCAGTTGTCTTGAAAAATGTAGTACCAGTGGATATTGACATAGTCAAACAGATCGCTCTCTATCGCATCGACAATCGTTTGAGTCGGCCCGTGCGTCGAGAATCCAATATGGCGGATTTTGCCCTGCGCCTGAAGCTTTTTAGCCACCTCTATGCAGCCACCGGGCCGAATGCTGTGCTCTAAAATCTCTGCATTATTGATCCCATGAAAGCCCAGCAAGTCGATGTAGTCGAGCCGCAGATTACTCAAAGACGTTTCGACCGTCTTCAAAAATGCTTGGGAATCTCGCTGAGGCGATACCTTGGTTTGAACGATTAGCTTAGCGCGATCAAACGTTGGCAGAATCTGGCCTAGCTGAACTTCTGAAGTGCCATATCCTCTGGCGGTTTCAATATGATTAATCCCCAAATCAACGGCTTGACGAATAGTGGCCTCTAAGTTTTCCTGATTTTTTTTGGGAATTTGCGCGCGCGGTATATCTTGCCACGAATGCTGATAGCGCATCCCGCCGCAAGAAAATACGGGCATTTGCAGTTCGGTACGACCAAATCGACGATAGAGCATTCGGTAAACAGGTGAGGTAAAAGGGCCTGCTTGATTGTAATCAAGTCAGCGCCTAACTGCGTGTCTTGGTCTGACTGCCCAGATCAAAAGCCAGATCAAAAGCCAGATCAAAAGCTGCCACAATCCCGCTAAATCAAGCCCCAAATCAAATGATAAGGGTGCCAAGATTGCCGTCGAGCCTTTCAACGTTAGCTCTTCGGTGTTTTGAGCTTGCCTATAGAGTTCTTCTTGTTCTACTTGAAGTCCTTTCTTTCTCCAAGCGCTTTTTTCTCAAGCTCTCCTTCTTTTTAGCGCTTCAATTTTCTGATCAGCGTTTTCGATCTTTCTATTCTGGGTACTAATTGTTTTACCTTTCTACGTAATCTCAGGGTGATATCAGGCTCTAAGTCTTCTAGTTTGACATCGGCTTCAGTGAGTTACGCTCAGGTGATATTCAGCGTTTTGCGAGAATTTATGATGTGTACAGTAAGCCCTGTACTACACCCTACGCTACAGGTAATAAAAACGACACTCAGTACAACGAATTTTGCCTGGAAACTTTTTGTAAAGGTTTTGTATAGTTTGAAGATACGAGGAAATAGATAGTATAGTTTTTCCTATTGGTGCAAGCGTTTGACAGACACTAAAGGTTGTAATCAATTGCAAACTCTAAACCCATATTGTTTCTAGCAATAGATATTTCTTTTCTGTTGGTCTTCTTTCTATAAATCTCTATAAAGCAGCTAAATGAGTTTTGCCACGAAATGGCTTTATGCACAAAACGTAAAAGAAAAATTGAGCTATTAAGCGTAGTTTTTCGCGATGTTAATATTTTCTACACCGTAATCTTTGCTCTCGTATCTTTACTCTCGTATCTTTGCTCTCGTATCTTTACTCTGTCGATATTTTTGAATCAATATCATTAATAAAAAAATAAATGATATTTGAGCCAATACTTTTGAGCCAATATTTTGAGTGCTGCAAAAGTCAGATAAAGTAATTTGTTAGTTGAATTAAAGTAACTATCCGTTTAAGATTTATCTACCTGAGATCGACACGTTTAAGATCGACCATTTTGTGTAGAACAACTTATCATTGCCTTTGCCTTGAGTAGCTTTCGCTTCGAGGCAAAGGCTAATCAGGGCAAAGGCCAACCAAGGCAAGAGCTACTTAAGGCAAAAGCTACTAGATAAATAGAAGCATTTGGACATTAGGCTTGGGGCGCTGATGTCTGACCGTTGGACCTGACCATTGGACCTGACTACTGAGCCTGACTACTGAGCCTGCATTGGTATCATGTGGAACCTGCTGGGAAAACTGAGCCGAATGTCAACTTCAGACTGCATTTTGGTCACAACGTTTAGTTAATTTACCAGGTTAATTTACGGAGTTAATTTACCTGTTGAAATGCTAATAGGTAAGACAAGCAGCTACAGACAATCACCCTAGACCTTTACACTAGAGAAACACAATGTCTTTTCGGCGATGCAATCAGTCACTAGTACTATCAGCCCATAGTTTTCTGCTAGGCAGGCAGATGTTGACTAATGCGGGCGCTGCGCTGCTGTGGCCAACGTTTTTTGTGGCAAGGTATCTGATTTTTGGGACGGGCGAGGGCGATCGCCTGGAGGAAAATGAAACGCCCTACATTAGCAAGATACAGCGGCTGAGGACTGGGCAAACAGAAAGCGGCCAGGGATCTGAACGGGGAGATGAGCAGAGGGGCGAACTGGTTGAACTGACAGATGCGAAGGCAGATGCAAAGAAGACTGACTCATCGCAAAATCTAGACTTGGCGGATGACTGTGTTGCCTAACGGCTTCAATGCTGCTATAGCGCTGCTATAGCAGCCCGCGATAGCGAATGAAAATTAGAATAGCCGCCCAGGATCCGAGCGCAACTTTCACGGCAACTAAAATATTTAGCAGGGGAATCCACCCGCCGCTGATAAGCGTGCCAAGCTCTTGGTGTGGCAGCTCTATGCCGATTAGACTTAGTGCTGCTAAGGCAATGAAAATAAGAACAGAAACTTTTTCCCAGGTTGCAGCCCGCCAGCGCCGGTAGACTGCTTCCATCCACGCTGCTGGTGAAGTAATGGCAACTAGCCCTATGGCTGTACCACCTGCAACCCCAGCGGCAAATCCGCCGCCAGGGCTGAGATGGCCACGAATGGCTAGCTCTACGCTGACGAGGGCCGCAATTGTCGCGCCTAACCGGGCCAGCACGATGGAAGGGCGATCGCTAAACTGATACACCGTGGTAGAAGGCGGCTCGTCTGCGAGTAAAAAGCGAACGCCCATAATGGCAATTGTGAATACGACAACTTCAAAGATGGTGTCGTAGAGCCGGTTTCTAAAAATAATTCCTGAGACTGCGTTGGGAACGCCGCTCTCTTGAACAACTGTTTCAACTAGCGCCCATTCTGCTGAGCTTATTGCTGGATTGGTCGCTAGATTGGTGACAATCAGCATTTTGGCCAACAGCATTTTGACAAATAAGCCAACGCCAGCTATTACATAAATCCACTTCATGGCGACTCTCCAACCAGGTTTGACTGCCTGGGCTCAAAGCTATTAGTTTTTTCTGTTGCGAGATCGACATAAGTAAGCGCGACAGCAAATATTAGATCGGACCGAAAAATATCGTATAAATGCCTTACTCGGATTTTGAGCGATCCTAGCGATCCGCTCTTTAGCGTCTCTAAAACGAGAGTCTCTGAAGCGCTATCAGAACTGGACCCGCTGCTAGGCTCACGATTAGACCCACTATCAGAAGCAGCATAATAGCTGGCATGAATCTCTTTTGCTTTGAGGGCTGCCATCATGGCAGAGGCATCGGGATAGGTAAGTATCTCTAGGCGAACATGGTGTTTGTTCAAGCTTTCTTCTAGGGCTGATACTAGTGGCTGGGGCAAGGGCGATGGAATTGGCTGAGATGGAGGGGGCTGATCAGGTGTGGCCGAGGGGACGGTCGGCTCGGTAGCGATCGCACCTATTTGCATCACCATTGATGAGCGTACGGCAACCGCATACAGGGTAATAGAGAGCATAGTTCCAACTAGCGCTTCAGTAAGGGCGACATCTGCCGCGCCGAACAGGGCATAGACAAGCGCCGCGATCGCACCCAAAATTCCTCGAATGACCAGCGCCTGATACGGATTGACTTGCAGCACCAGTAAGATAGCCGTCAGCGGCAGCAGTGCGGTAATGGCAACCATATAAAAATCAGCCGTCGTTAGACTAGTCATATCGACCTCTCCCGCTGGCGCAATAGGCAAGTACGTAGCCAAGAACGGTATTCCAAATTGCTAAAGAGATTAGCGCGAGCAGGAGGAGCGGCCATTCGTGCGATCGCACCAGCAGCAGCCCTACAATAATCGCCATGGAGCCTAGCGTGTCAGATACCGACAGGCTGTGCAGCTTGAACAAAACAGAGCGGTTTCCTATTAGGGGCCACGTTCCCCAAAACCAAAAGATAATGCCGACTGCGAAGCAGACACTGCTCAAGAGACGAATCACGCTTTCACCTATTACACTCTCACCCATCACACTGCCACCTCTCACCTATTGTGCTCTCACCTATCATGTCTCCACCCCTCACGCTTTTACCTGTCATACTTTCACCTGTCACATTTCCATCCATCATGACTTGGGCCTTTCAACTATGCTCATCCGCCTTAAGACATGCGCTAACAGCATCAGAGAAGCATTCCCCAGGCTCAGAATCAGCACGCCGACTACCCCAATCATCCAATCGTCGCGCAGGACAGAAATTACCAAAATCATCAGAGACGTTTTAGTTGAAATACTGGCAAAAGCTAGCATTTTCTGCCAGATATCTTTATCTCGACAGGCTTCATAAATTGGAATCAGCAGAGCTAAAATCATAGCGATCAACAATCCGTTCATCGTTTCGCTCATCGTCTTCTCCTTTTCGCCTTTATTGCCTTTCTTCGTACCCAGTGAACCTCGTGCCAGCCTTCTTCGTGGTGTTTGACCACAATTGACTTGGGTGTGAAGGTAATTAAGAAGATGTCTAGAAAAAGTAGGCCCGGTGTTCGTCGTGGCTTACTGGGCTCTAGGGTAGTTTCTTCGTAGCTGTGCGGATACAGCATCATCTCAAAAGCCTCGGCATAGGCTTTGGGAATGGCTACGAGTGTTTCCCATAAAATATGCAGCCAGTCTTTTAAGACAGCGGGAGCCGTATAAGAGCGAGGGCCAAACTTGGGCAACAGCAGCGAAACACCCACCCCAATCACAATATTTGCCCAGCTTAAATCAGCGGTTAATAAAAACCAAATGGTCAAACGCAATAGCAAATCTCGATAGCCAATCATGCTAGTACCATCCAAAACAACAGCGTCAACATCAAGCTCATAGCTCCGATGAGATGGTCAAACTGTTCGGCAATGCGAGGCACTTTGACCGATAGCTTTTGAAAGATAAAGAGATAAGCCAGCCATCCGGCGACGATGGTGACCAGCGGCTTGACAATGTTTTTGAGACTGTAGGCTTCGTAGTAGAAGACATTGGCCAGTACTAAGCCGCCTAGGAGTAGTGCGATCGCAAGCCAAAATCCAGCTCTGGGCTTGTGTTCTGTTGCCGCCAGACTGCGAGCGTGCGGTAAAAAGATAAATTTGGCGAATGAAATGGCGGTGCCCAGGGCGGCAATATTCATCCCGATGACCTGCCAGGGCAGCAGATTTTTGCTGGTGAGTACTTTAGCACCAAAGCCTGAGAGCAGTGGAAAGCCTGAAATTGAGAAGCTGGCAATTGCCAACACTATCCAAAGCGAGGTCGGAATCGGATTTTTCTTGAGAACTTTGAGGTTTCGACTAGGCAAACTGCCTACCGTTAGGAAAAGGGCCGACTTTACCAGGCCGTGCGTGAGCGCGTAGAAGCCACCTACCGCTGGCGCAGCTAAAATGAAACCGAGCTGAGAAACGGTGTGAAAAGCAAGAATGCGCTTGGTGTCTTGAGCTAAAACCGCAAAGCCAACGCCAAATAGCGCCGTGGCCACGCCAAACAGTCGAACGATAGGGTCAATTTCGGGCAGCATGAGCGCGAATCGCACCAGTGGAAAGACGCCTGTTTTGACCACAACGCCCGACAGCAGAGCAGAAACAGGCGTTTCAGATTCGGAATGCGTGAGCGGTAGCCATAGCCCAGATACAAAAATGCCGCCTTTGGTGAGTAGTCCGAGAAAGATGAGTGCGATCGCCTCTACCGGAGCTCCTACGAGGGCCGTAAACGCAAACGAGCGATTCGTCTGATAGACCAGCACCGTTCCTAATAGATAGAACAGCATAGCCGTATTGCTAACAAACAAATACCGCAGCCCAACCCAAATAGCGCGATCGGTTCGCGGATAGGCAATGAGTAAAAAGGCCGCGATGCCAATCACTTCTAGCGCGACGTATACGCTAATAAGATCTGCGCAAATAAACACCGAATTGACGCTGCCATGCAAAATGAGCGTCTGGGTGTAAAAGAACGCATTCTTGCCCGTTTGCCAGCAGTAGAGAACGACCGCAGCAGTTACTACAGCGTTGGTCAAAATAAAAAAGCCGCTTAGCTCATCTATCACCAAGCTAATGCCAAAGCTGTCTACTAGCTGCAAGGTAATGGGTGCGGGATTGAGCACATGCCATAGGCCGTAGGCGAGTGAAACGCCTGAAACCGCTAGTGCCAAACCGCGAGCTAGGCTAGGCAGCAGGTAAATGCTGAATCCAACGAATAGAGGGAGGATAATCCAGATTAGTGTCAGCGCTGTCATTGGGTGTTATTTCTCTCGATAGCGCTGCACTCTAAAGTGGGATTATCGCGAGAGAGCTTCATCACGCCAACAAGCATGAGCGCCTGAATGGAAAAGCCAATGACAATCGCGGTCAAAATCACTGCCTGAGGCACTGGGTCTGCGTAGGCTGTTGATACCGGATTTTCTGGGCTCGCAATAGGGGAAAACAAACCGGTTTGCGCGGCGACTAAGACATAGAGTCCAATCACCCCGGTACTCATGACATCCATAGAGATGATTTTCATCATCAGGTTCTTTTTGAGGAGGATGCCAAAAAAGCCACAGAAAATGGTGGCCAAGATCAAAGCTTCTAAGATAGACATTAGTAGATAAACGTTTGTATTATCAGCCCAGCGGTGCTAAAGGCTGTTGGGCTCTTTTAAAGAGAAAGGACGAGAAGAAAAGCTAAAAAGGAGAAGTCCCGAAAGAGAAAAGCGCTGAAAGAGAGAAGTATTGAAAGAAAGTTGAGCTTAGGACCGCAAAAAGCCTGCTTGAACGCTTCCGAGTGTAAACAGCTCCAGGATAAATTGGGCTGATGACGGCGCGATCGCAAATCCGAGCAAGCCGCTAAAGCCGCCCGTAATGTAGCAGGCAAGCGCATAGATTTCATCAGTTGCACTCAGGTGTTTGCCTAACAGGATTGATGTTAGCGCGATCGCAATTACAAATAGCCATAGCATGGGACTCTCTCCAATTCATTAATCCAATTCATTAATCCAATTCATTAAACTGGGTCATTTAAGCAGCGATTAACCGAACGCTTGGTAAGGCGATGATAGCGGCGGTGACCTTACTGCATAAGCTCCCTTTCTCGTTGCGAAAGTAAACCCTATTTATTCACTGCACGTTAAGAGAGATCCAACCTGCAGTATCCAAGCTGAGCGGACGGATGTTTTTCTGAGCATAGACTAAATACTATGTAAATAAACTTTGCATTGATATAAGTCTATATTAGATTCGTCTGTACTGACTCTCAATTTTTATAGAAAATTTCAACGATAACGACAAGAAATGCTTATTGATATGAAAAAACCAGCGAATTGATGTGGTCGCTAGCTCTTGTTCGCTAGATCCTTTCATGGCTCATATGACCAGAAACAGAGGCGTATGGCAAGGCATATCTGCTGCGATTCCCAGGCTGATTTTTCAGGCTGCTATTATCCGGTAACGGACAGTCCGCCTACCGCGATCGCAGGCGTGCAGGTAGCGCCACTCCATTCAGCGCGATCGCCCACTGCCAGCACCTGATTAAGCGCAACGTACGCATTCCCAGAGACCATCGTGTCTTTGAGCCGACCAATAATCTCACCTTGGCTGACGCGGTAGCCTAGCTCCAAATTGATAGCAATATCGCCCGTAATATCGCCCCCTTCACCCATCACCTGATCCACAATGACGGCTTCTGGGTGCTCTGCAATCAGCGTTTCCCAGGAAACATCTCCTGGTTTAATTAGCAGATTAATCAGCCCAGGCGTCGGATAGCTGCCCAGCCCAGGGCGAATCCCGTTGCCCGTAGAGCCGCTGCCTAACCCCTGAATATCGCTATTAGAATGGCCAATCGCTAAGTCGCTAAACCAGCTTTTGAGCCACCCTTTCTCAATGAAGGTGACTGGCCGGGTCAGCAGCCCTTCGTCGTCAAACGGGCAGCTATACGGCCCAATGGCGGGATCTTGGTATAGCGTCAGGGCTTCAGAAATGACGCGATCGCCCCACTTCTCTCGCCAGGGTGACGTGCCTTCTTTCACCCGCTTTCCATTTAGCGCCGAACTCAGCGTATCCCACAGCAGCCCTGCCGCCCCGGCTGTAAAAATCACCGGCACTTGGCCGCGCACAGGCGCAACCGTCCGCCCCGCCCAGCTCATGCGCTGGATGATACTATTGGCCACGCTCATCATGTCTAGGCTATTGCGGTTCGCCATGCCATCGCTAACGCACAAAAAATCATTCTCGCCCACTAGCTCGGCGCTGATATAGCCGCTGAGGGTCGTGTCTTGACTGCGGTAGTCTAGCCCGGTTGAGGTCAGCAGCCGCACCTGTTCTACATCGCAAGAGAGACTGGCTTCGCAGACCGCTTCTGGAAAGCGATCGCGGATGAGTGCGATCGCTTCTTTGCCTTTTTCTACTAGCACCTCTACCGCCATCGGCTTGCCCACCGCCCCAAAATCTTTGGCCGTGCCTGCTGCTAGCCTCGGCGTTTCTGGCTCATTTAGCAGGCTAATGGCCAGCGCCTTCTCCACCAAAATCTGTGGTTCAATCGGCCCATAGCCCACCGCTAGCCCCGGTTTACCGTCGCGCCACAGCCGCAGCCCTACCCCTTCCGCCTGCGTCGTCTCTGCCTGCTTTAGCCGGTTTCCCTCAAAGATAATCGGCTTCTCTAGCGAATCTGACTGATACACTTCTACCGCTTCTGCCCCTGCTGCCAAAGCCTGCTCTAGTAATAGTTCCGGTAGGTCAGATCCTTCTGTCGTTTTCATCATTTTCTTCTGATTGCGATAGTTTCCGATTGCGATAGTTTCCGATTGCGATAGTCTTTGATTGTGACGGTCTCTATTCGCAATAGCTTTATTGCGATAAATCGAGCCGCTCTAGCAAGCTCAACAATACGCCATTCGTCCAGCCAAAACCAATCTCGTTACTGCTATAGCCGTAGCGTATGCCGTCAGAAACCTCACTAGAGCGAGCGTTGAGATCGTACTTTTCAACCAGCGAACCACACCGCTCGAAGTCTTCTGCCAGCATGGAGACAAACTTCCGCGCTAGTCGCTTAGCCTCTGTTTCGTAGCCATATCGCCACAGCCCTTCAACGGCAATGAGCTGCAAGGGGGCCCAGCCAAACGGATCGTCCCACTGATTGCCAGAGGTGACTGTGCTGGTGCGCACCCCGCCTGGGGCCTCAAACTTACTGAGGTTTTCAACAACGCGCTGCGCCTGCTGCGCAGAGGCAATGCCTATCCAGAGCGGGTAAAAAGTGGTGGCAAACTCGTAGTGGCGGCGCTGCCCGGTCGGAAAGTGATAGTCAAAATAAAGGCCGTGCGCGTCGTCCCACAGGTAGTCGTTGACGGCTTGCGATCGCGTCTCTGCTCGCTTTTGCCATTGTTCAATCTTGGCCACATTACTTTTAGGCACATCTTCACCATTGTTGCCAACTAGCCGATAAATCTCAGCCATGTCTTGCTCCATCTGACAAAGCAGTGAGTTCAAACAAACGGGTAAATAGTGCAGAATATCGATGCTGAAAGGGCCGAAGCGATCGGTTGGATCAAAGCCTGACTCGCGCATAGTGCGATCGCCTTTGTAAAACAAATCTGTCAGCTCATCTTTCTCCGCATCGTAGTAAAGCGACACATCGTAAGCTATTACCTCATTATTCTGATAGAAAGTCTTGATCCGATCAAAATGGGTTCGACCTGCCTCGTCTTGTTCAGAAGCAACTACCTCGGGAGCTGGCCCCTCACCAAAGTCATAAAAACGAGACAGTCCGCTTTTATGACTATGTTCTTCTGCTAGCCAGTATTGATAGTAGGCAACCAGCGTCGGCAGCGTTTCCCGCAGCCAGTCTGCATCTTGAGTATGTTCATATAGCTTCAGCACCATCCGCGACAGCAGCGGCGGCTGAGAACGACTCAAGAAATAGGTGCGATTCGCATTCAGCACCGCGCCATAGTGCTCTACCTGGTACAGTAGTTGCGCCGTCAGGCTTTTTGCTAAAAACAGCTCATTGTCTTCTAGCAGGCCCAGCAAAATAAAATAGCTGTCCCAGCCATAGGCTTCATTAAATCGCCCGCCCGGAACAACGTAGTCTCCGGGCAGATAGAGCAGTCCGTGCGTTTCCATGTCCCTAAAATTCTTGGGTAGCGTTTGCAGAGAGATTTTCTCAAAGTCTTCTGGAATTTCACGACTCAGCGTTTCTTTAATCTGTTCAAGATTCTCTTTTTTAGAAAGGTAAACAGGCCAAAGATCGCCCGCTTTATGAGAAAGCTTAGGGTCTTTAGCCGCCGACAATAAAGAATCATGGCCTCGCCGCAGCAAAGCCCAGGTTTGCTTAATATAGCCTCTCAGCTCCTCAACGCGTTTAGATGTGAGGCGCTCAGGCGTAGGAAAGTTGTTATTGGTCATTGTGAACTCTTTTCGGCTTGAACTCTTTTCGGCTATTTGCTTTTGGCGATCTGTTCTCCGGCAAGTAGTGCAATTGGTAGCTGCTTACACAGCGATCCGACCAAAACTGGTAGTCCCATCTCAACTGGGCTATCTGTCAGCAGATTTGTCCAGTTAAACTGCTGGGCCGCAGGCAGCTCTATAGCCGTATCGCCCCACACGTCAGTGCCAACAGGCAGCACCTCTGAAGAAACCAGACCAGCGAAGAACCGAGGTGCGATCGCTACCACCATCTTCTCTTCCCACTGCCGCGCAAACGCAATCACCCGATCCGCATGAGTGCCCATCACCTTTAGCGGCATATAGTCACCTTTGGTAAATAGCGCTGCAAATTTTTGCCTCGCTGCCAGCCCTCTATAGGCTAAAAACAGCTTCAGCCGCCCGTCTTCCCAGCCCCCATCTTCTAAGCTATTCAGCAACGCTTGCACTAGCGCTGCCGGATCGCTTTGCCACTGCGTTTGCATATCGGCCAAAAGCTGCGATCGCTTCTCGTAATCTACCGGGCGGCGATTATCTGGATCCACCAGGCTTAAATCCCACAGCTCAGATCCCTGATAAAAGTCTGGAACGCCGGGTGAAGCGATTTTGATCAACAGTTGAGAAAGCGAATTGTAGACGCCATACTTTTTGACTTCTGTCTGAAAGCTGCGTAAACTCTCTAGGAAGGCGTTCTCTTGCGCCGAGTTCAACAAAGCCTCAATAAAATTGGCATATCCCGTCTCATATGCTTCGTTTATCTTTGTCCAATTAGTGTTAACCTTGGCCTCTCGTCCAGCTTTTAGCACATAGGCTTGAACTCTTTCTTTAAAGCCTGGAAACTCAGCTTCGTCAAATGGGTAAGCGCCCACTAGCGTCTGATACAAAAAATATTCGTCGTTGGCGGTTGGAATGGGCTGCGGCTGATCGGTTCGCTTTTTGTCCACATTCATCTCCTGCCACGCGATTACCTGCGCCTTCCACTTTTCTGGTAGCTCGGAAAGGACGCTAAGGCGCGATCGCACGTCTTCACTTCGCTTGGTATCGTGGGTAGAGCTAGCGTTCAAGTTCTGTGGCCAGTGGGCTTGCTGATACTGATTGTAGGTATGAAAGTCTTGCACTGACAGGCCAAATTCACCCGGCGCACCGCCCACTTCATTTAGCCCCGTAAACCTGTTGTACACATAGAACAATGTGTCTTCTATTCCCTTGGCCATCAGCGGCCCAGTGAACTGCTGCATCCGCATAATGAAGTGTAGTCGGTGCGATCGCGCCTCGTCAGACAAGCTCTCTCTATCTTCTAACAAAAGCACTTTTTCAATAAACGCTAGCGCTTCTGAGAAGTCAGCTTCTTTTTCAGCACCCTTTTCAGATTGGACTGTTGCTTTGACCGTTGCAATCGCCTCCTGAATGTAGTGCTCATCTTTCTCGCTGCGTCCATCCTCATTGATATAGCTGCGATACACCGGAAACGCAATCATAATCTCCTTTAGCGCTAGCCGAAGAGACTCATCCGGAAGGCGCTCACCCATCTGCTCAGCGACCTGAACCAATAAATGTGCCAGATTATCAATATCGCCCACTAACTCCGACTCAGCCAGCAGCCGCTTTTTCTCTAAAAACAGCCGCTCATAATTATCTTCTAACCCGGTAAAGCTCTCATACAGTTCACTAAACGCCGCCTCATTTTCCGACTGACAAAACACCCGATTCACATAGGTCAAAAACTCATAGCCCGACGTTCCCTGAATCGGCCAGTCATCCGGCAGCTTTTCCACCGCCTCTAAAATCTTTTCAACTAGGGTATAGACGCTGCCAGTCTCTTCAGTCAGCCGCTCTAAATACTTCAGCGGATCGTAGAGCCCATCAATATGGTCAACCCGCAGGCCCGTCATCTTGCCTTCCTGCACCAGCCGCCGAATTAACTCATGCGTTTGATCAAACACATGTGGATGCTGCGCATTTAAACAAATCAGCTCATTCACCGTAAAAAAGCGCCGATAGTTCAGCATCTCTGAAGCCACTTTCCAGTGAGAGAGCCGATAAAACTGTTTCTCTAACAGCGAATCTAGCAGGGAAAAACTCTCAGCATCACCCGCAACACCATTAAACGTTGCTAAGGTTTTCTCAACAAATCCATGAATCTCCTCAACAGACTCAACTAGTGTCCATAGCTGCTGCTTTACGTCTGTAGCCGCGCGCGATCGCGCCTCACCCGACAGCGGCAAAACCTCTGTCTCAATTGCCTTTAACAAACCTGTAAATTCAGCGTAGCGATCGCGATCGCCAATCTGCTTCTCCAGTTCAAAAAGATCATACTCAAAGAAATCAGCATAGGTCCCCAAACAAATCGGTAGCTGCAAACTGTAATAGTGCACCGCCAGCCCATCCGCCCCATACCCTAGCTGTAGCTCTCCCCCCGCCAAGCACTCTAGGTAGTTTGAACCTAGCATCGGTGCTAGCACCCGCCCCTCCAGCTCCTTGTGAAACGACGTCCAATCAATATCGAACGTATCGCTATAGGCGGAACTCGGCCCATGCTCTAGCGCATCCATCAGGTATGGGTTTTGATTGCTAAACGCCATGTGGTTCGGCACAATGTCTTGCAGCCAGCCCAACCCCTGCTTTTGCACCTCGTCAACTAGCGCCTCAAACTCTGCGGGTGTTCCCAGCTCAGGGTTCAGCCGATTTTGATCAACCACGTCATATCCATGCTGACTGCCGCTACGCGCCGCGAAAATTGGCGATGCATAGATATCAGAAATTCCTAGCTGAGCCAAATATGCCACTATTTCTTTAGCCTGGTTAAAGCCAAAATCAGGCGTGAACTGTAAGCGGTAAGTCGCAGCCGGAATACGCATCGTTAATGCCCGTAAGGTTATCGCTATTCAGGATATCGCTCTATGTAGACGAGAGCTTATTCCGTTTGACATAGCAGCTTGACATAGCAGCTTGACATAGCAGCTTGACACAGCAGCGCCTTGCCATCAGCGGATGCTCACGCTCCGACTGGCTAGTTTGGCTGATAGGTAACTGATAGGTGACTGATAGGTAACTGAGAAATAGAGGCCGTTGTCTTGAAAGGAAGTGCCGCTAGTTGTGACGGTTTTCGGCGCATAGTCAGGTGCAGGCGAAAGGTTGAGGCGAAAGGTTGAGAAAAAATGTGGGCATGCTTGCTAGCAGAACTCAAAAACTAATTTTGATGTATCACCTGACGTAGTCTCTCGGAGATAACACTGTGTTAAAATCCCTCCCGCTTCGGTTTCGCAACTCGGCGCTCACCCTGCTAGGCTTGGGGCTGGGCTATCTGACGCTTTGCCTTAGCACCAAAGCACTCTACGTCGCTTATCTCAGCGGCGATGGCCATAGAATTACCTCTCAGTTCTTGGCTTTTTCGGCTGTTTGTGGCATCATTTTTGCGGCGCTTAGTGGTTATATAACGGCCTTTTTTGCCAGACGTGCGCCCGTTTTTCATGCCGCGCTCTTTTGTCTAATGGTTTCGCTGTTGTATGTCTTGCCAAACCTGTTGTTTGGCGCTCGTCAGCCAGTGTTTTTTGCGGTGCTAAACGTGGCGATTGTCACTAGTGGTGCTATGGTTGGCGGCTGGCTGCGCTACTGGCAAATCTATAGTCGCAATCAGCAGCTATCTTTAATCGAGAACTAGGCAATCGAGAACTAGGCAATCGAGAACTAGGCAATCGAGAACTAGGCAATCAAGAACTAGACGATCAAAAATTAGGCCAAACTGCGCTCCATCAGCTTCAAGGCAATGCACAGATTTGCCTGCGTCCACAGCAGCGGCGTTGAAACATTTGGCACGTGTTCATCCTGCTGAATGTAATACAGTTCAGGGCAGCGCTCGGCTGGAATTTGAACCGGCTCATGGCTGTCCTGTCCGGCCAAGACGGTATGGCCTTCTCCTGTAATCTGGCCTAGGGCCCGGTTCAAGTGCAGTGTTTGCAGTGCCAGGTAGTCAGAATCGCCGCTCGATTGAAACCACTCTCCGTAAATTGCCGACATAATCGGATCAAAAATGCACCACTGCGCTTCTTCCCCGCGCTGCACGGTGCGATTGTGCTCGGCTAGCCAACGCTCGCGTCTGGTATACTTTGCCGTCTGAATTGACTTGTCTAAATCTTGAAAGTCTCGGCACCAAAAGGTGTCGTAAGGGTAGCGCTGAACGCCGTACTCGCTGGTGAGCGATGTTTTTATATCGGATAAAATCACTTCGGCTTGCGACTGGCTAAAGACATTGAGCGGATAGATGAGATAGAGCAAAGCCGCGTCATAGCGGCGTTCAGTTTCCGGGGTGCGGCATTCCCAAGGAAAAATCTCGTTTAAGGCGGTTTCTCCTTTTTCGATAAGCTGAGAAATTAGGTCTGTTGAAGACTCTAAGGCTGAGCGCACGTCAAGACTTACGGTGTCAGCAGCGAGCAGCGATCGCAGCGCCTTTAACCCTGCTACCACCACCCCAATGCTAGAAGCCGATACCTTACGCCCTTCTTCCCAGTGCCCACTGTCCGCATCTTCCCAATAGCGAATGGCTGCAAAATAGGCCACAAAGCGCTGCAGCATCTGGCCGTCTGTTGTGCTGTTTGCTGAGCCATCTTCTGGGCTGTCTGTTAGGCCGTCTGTTGGCGATCGCATCGCAGACAGACCAACAGACGGTCGCGTCTCATCCTGCATCGCTAGCCGACAGTACAGCCACACAAAATAGCCCAGCGCATCGTTTTGGGCATGCTCCCAGTCTTCATCAATCTCGCTGAGGTGCTCGCCGTCAAACCGGATGTGGGGCCGCTGCATCACCTGTTCTTTTAGCTCGGGCTGATTGATAATGTTGTCAAAGCGAAACTGAAACTGCTTGAAATAGGCCGTTAACCCCGCCAGCGTTTCGACGGCGGCGGGGTGCTGACCCATTACCGCATGGGCATAGGCAACGTATACATTGTCTCGCACCCACACATATCGGTAGCCCGTATTGTCTGCATCGGCGGTAGCCGCAGCCGGAAAAAGATGGTGCTGGGTAGTGACAAACTTTAAAGTCTGGTTAGCCGCTAGTGCCTGCCAAATCGCGGCCAGATCGGCCTGCGTGTACTCAGCTTTTAACAGCGGGGCGATCGCAGATGAATGAACCTGACAGGTCATAATTTATGCGGCTTAAACATTGACGTCACTTAAACTTAGGGCACTTAAACTTAGGGCACTTAAACTTAGGGACTGTGCAAAAGGGGCTGTACAAAAAAGTATAGCGTTTTAAACAGGCGTAAAGTAATCAACTGTCAGTGCGTCAGCCGCTGTATTTGCGAGCTGTGCTAGCGTTTCATTGGCAAACTGAATCGTCGCGCTCTTGCCCTTTTGAACAATCTCTAACTGCTCAAAAGAGAGACTTTTTTCGAGGCCAATTCGATCTACGCCCAGCTCAAAGTCTAGGATGGTATCGAGCCCTTCTCTCACCGCCAGTACGAAGGTATCGCTGCCTGAGCCACCGCTCACCCGGTCATCGCCCTTGCCGCCATAAATCACATCATCGCCGCTGTTTCCCATAATGTTGTCGTCTCCGTTGCCGCCGTACAGAACGTCGTCGCCAGCCCCACCAAGGATGCGATCGCTGCCCGCACCGCCATAGATCACATCGTCGCCACCCGCCGTGCCGTTCTGCGAGCTGCCGTTCTGCGAGCCTTGACTGCTCAAATCTCCCTTTAGGATGTCATTGCCGCTGCCGCCCAAGATAAAGTCATCACCCAAACCGCCCGCAATCACATCGCTGCCGCCGAGTCCCTCAATCTTTTCATCGGTGTCCGTGCCCTTTAGCCGGTCTGCCTGGCCTGTTCCTACAATCGGCGCACCTTCTGGCGCTGCAACCACATCCAAGAAAACAGCCGTTGGCACGCCGTAGGTTCCATCTGCGGCCAAACTCTCTACAAACAGCGTGTGCCGCCCAGCGCTCAGCCCAGACGTATCAATGCTGGTGGCCCGCAGTTGCTCTACCGTGCTGTCAAACTCACCGTCTGCCACCGTCATCTCAAACAGCGCTGTGCCCGGCACCCAAGACGGCGCATCAAAACTATAGCGAGCGCCACCAATCGTTTTAAACTCGGGTAGATCTAGCCCTTCTGTGATGCCGTCAGAACTGAGGTTGCCATCGTCATAACGGGTGGCGTTGGCGATCGCATATAGCGAAACCGATTCACCGGCTATCACCGTCGGCAAGTTCACCTCAACGTTAACCGAATCGGGCCCTTCAGACGTTTGGTAAGGCCGAAATGCCGACTTTGCCGCATAGTAAAGCGCTGGCAAAAACTCGGGCACAATCGTGTTCTCGAAATACTCAGGGTCTTCAAAAAACTCCGTGCCCAGCTCTATCGTGTAGGCCGCAGACCCAAAAGTCTCGTATACCCAGTCATCGGTCGTGCCGTCAGTGGGGTACAGCCCAATTGCCTGCTGTACGTCATACGCTTCGCCATCTAGCCCAGAAAAATAGCCAAACTTTAGGCCCAAGTTGCGTAGCCCTTCAGCGTTAGGCGCAGGCTCATCCGTGTTGCCAAACGGGTACAGCACTAGGTTGCCAAAGCTATGCACGTCTAAATACACGCCAGTGGCATCGTCTGGCGCTGGTGAAAACTGAGGTTTGTTCTTTTGGTCAGGAAACAGATCCAACAGATAGTCGCGGGCGGCTTGGGTTTCGGGTTCGGAAAAGGGGAATGGGCCGCGATAGGTCTCTGATGTTGGATCGCCGCTAGAGCCGCCGGGCACTTCCCCAAAGGTAGAATCGTAGTTGCGGTTGAGATCTACGCCATAGCTAGGGAAAGGGGCCGCTTCTTCTCCGGGTGGCGGCGTTGGGTTCGTATTTTTTCGCCAAGAGTAGCCCTGTTCTGCCAGCTTGCGACCGTCTGGGTTTACCACCGGCACGATGTGAATTTGGGTATAGTCCAGCAGCCAGGTCGCTTCTGGGCTGGTGCCGTAGCCCGCGATCAAATCTTCAGCAAAGCGGGTTACTAGCTCAGTGGTGGCATATTCACGCGCGTGAATTGCGCCTTGCACATATAAAATCGGCTTCTCGTAGCCAGGAATATCTGTTGCTTTATTAGTGAGCTGTAGGGCCTGAATGTCGTATCCCGCCGGTCCGCCTGCGGTTACTTTGTCGTAACTGTCGCCAATATCTACCCAGCTAGCAATGTCAGCGTTGCTTTCGGCTAGGCCCGACAGATCGCGAAAGGTTTGTTCTACGGTGCGGTAGCTGGCATAGCCAGGAATGGTGCTATCGGTAATTTGCACGGGCACCGACGCTAGCGATAGGCCGTCGTAGGCGTTGTCTTCGCTGACTACTTCAATCTCAACGTTGCTGAGCTGGTCTTCGCCTTCGTCGATGCCATCGGCGATCGCAGCGACAGCCGTCACCTGCTGCTCGAACCAGTTTTCGGGCGTAAACGTAATCGGGTCAATGTTTTGAAGCTGCTTGCCATCTACTACAAAGTTTAGCGTTACGTCCGAGGTAGGGCGACTTTGCAGCGTAAACGTAAAATCCAACGGATCGGGGACGTTGTCTTCACTGACGCCTACCTCTCCGGTTGGCAAAATGACCCCAGGTGCGAGGTAGTCTACCACCTCAATATTGTCGACCGCCCAGGCGTACGACCAGTCGCCATCGAATCGAAAGCGTAGCTGCGCCGAGTCGCTGCCCAAAACCGCGTCGGTTAAGTCAACTAAACGCGCCCCATTAAACTGTCCGGCCCCGTCTTCGACATAGGCAACATCCCAGGTTGCGCCCTCGTCTGTGGAGGTTTCAACGTAAATTTGGCTGGCGTACTCTTCTTCTGTAAAGCCAAAATACCACTGGTCGAACTGTAGAAAAGCGCCTTCGGCAGCAGAGGCGTCAAAAATAGGAGAGATTAACGCAACGCTTTCTTGCGTGTCGTCGTTAGAAAGCGCGTCGCTATCGTAAATGGCTGCTGTTCCCTCGAAGGGGGCTTCTTCTAAAAAGCTGCGATCGCCTGGGTTATCAAATCGCCACTGATCCGTTTCAGGGTTTCCTTCTAGCAGTGTCTGCGACCATCCAGGGGGCGGGGTAGAACCGCTGGCGTTGCTAAAATTTTCAGAAAATAGAGTTGTGGCCTGCTGTTTTAGCACTAGGTACGTCCAAGGTTATAAAAAAACGTTAGCTTTGATCTTTGGCGATCTTTTCTTTAGCGATCTTTAGCTTTAGATCTGGGGCCAAGGCTTTGACGCTTTGGCAGTCTGCACACCTGACGGCTCTGTTATTCTTAGGAAGTCTGCGACCAAAAAGATCTACCTTTTTACAGATTGTCTCAGCAGATTGTCTCGGTATTTCCATATAGCTGTTATGACACAATCTGCTCGGTCACGCTCAACACTGTTTTTTATTTTCGCGATCGCGCTCAGCCTGCTACCTGTCAGCACCCAGGCTCAGTCTTCCACTCACCCCTCCGCTCATCTCTCGATTCAACGCTCAACAGAGCCATCCACAGAGCCATCCTTTGAGACTCAGCCAACTGGCACCTATCGCTATACCGCTGCTGAGCCCGTGTCTGGTAGCTTATGGTCTGATGAATTGCTAGAAGAACAACAAGATCACACGGGTTACCACAGCAGTCACCGCAGTGGTCGCACTTGGATTCTTCGCAAAAGCGGATCGGCAGTCATTGGCATTGAGCTTAGTGGCGATCGCACCCCAAACCGCCCTCAAGATCGCACCCCAAATCGCACCCCAAATATTGAGCCAGATCGCCCCCGCGTTTTGCACTGCCTGCGCGGGCAGGCGGCAGGCGATCGCATCATTCGCATCACCCAGGTTTCGCCTCCCTATACCCCCGCTGCCAATTGGGAGTCTCAACAAACGCTAGACCTCGCGCCTCTCACTAGACAAAGCCCATCCCCCATCACTACCCCTGCCGAACAAGCCGCCCTGGTAGAGTGCATTCAGGCTTTTTGGCGCTAGCGCTCTCTGACTCAGTTAGCCAGAGCGATAGGCCAGTTCAATTGGCCAGCTCGATAGGCCAAACAGCAGTATGCTAGAAGCGAAAAACAGGGCGGGCAAAGGGAATTAGCCAGTGAGAATAAATCTTCTGAGAATAAGTCTTCGACAGCGGCTATTGAAAATTGCGATCGCGCTTACAATTGCGATCGCGCTCATCTTTACAGCCCCTACCGCTAGCTGGGCCGTGCTTCAAAGCAGCCAGTTCATCGAAAAACCCGCTACTCTCATTGGGCCCAGAGCCGACTCGCCCATTCCCCTCTACCTTCGCCCTGCGGCCAATCAGCCTAGCGTCGGCTACGGCACCAATGGCAGCGCCGTCACCGTGCTAGAACAAATTGCCAGCTTTCTACCCGAGGCCGATCAGGCCGCTGCCTGGAATCATATTCGTCTAGAAAATCCGCCTTACACAGAGGGCTGGGTTCAGGGCAGGTTTCTCTCTTTTTCAGCAACTACACCCGTGCCAGCACCAGTTGAATAACCAGTCGAATAAGCGGTGAGCGCTACGTTGTGCCTATTCCACCCCCACCCGCCTCGTCAAAATTGCCATCACCTCATTTGGCCTGCCGGTAGACATAGGCCGACTCCAGTCGTTGGGTTCGGCATAGCCCAGCTTGTGCAGCAGCCGAATGGTGTTTTGCACGGCGGACAGGGTGCCAAATAGCAAATGGCGCACCTGATCGCGGGGTATGGGTGGAATAGCGGCGGGGTCGGTATTGGGCAGGGCACCCGAAACTGTGGACGCCGCAGCGCCCGAAATAGAAGGGATAAACATGAGTGTCTGGTCTCCAGTAAAGACAAGTGAACTGAGGAAACCAGAACTCAGATGGCCAAAGCTACGCCGCAAAATGTAGTGCAAATCGGGGTAGCTAAGGTACAGTGGCCCTTAAGCTACAGACTGCCTAGTTCAGTTTGTCAGCCTAGTCACGGGTGGGTGCGGGTAACACCTGCCTGTGACGCTTGAGTCAAATGAGTTCTGAGAAATAGGCGTGATCGGCATCACTACCTTAGCTAAAGAACATAGGCTGATTTTTGCGATGAGTCAAGTGTAGGCGGGCGGAAATGGTGGTGAGATGAAGCCGGAATTGATGCAGGGCGGTGCAGAATGATTCGCGACCAGTGCAGAATGATTGCCGACCAGTGCAGAATGATTGCCGACCAGTGCAGAACGATTGCCGACCGGTGCAGAATGATTGCCGACCAGTGCAGAACGATTCCCGATCGGCGCAGGACGGTTTCCGACTGGTACAGAACGGTTTACGACCGGCGCAGAACGATTGCCGACTGCCACTGAATAAGTCCCGTTTGTGACTGAATGGTTGCCGACTGTGACTGGGGAATGAGGGTTGAATAACTGATCGTTTTCAGCCAGTCGCCCTACGCTGCGAGAGGAGCAAGGGGCCAGAGGATGAGGGCGGCGGGCCGTGACGAAGCTCGCCGACTTGTGTGTACACGGCCCCTCCTCTCTCGGGAAGCAAGGGGCCAGGGGATGAGGGATCTAAAGCGCAAACTCAGAGACAATCGAAATATCTCTAGCAAGTACGCCTGAGCCTTCTAGCGTCGCAATCTGAGCGCCTTTGCCCAAACCGGCTGCCGCTCCATTTTCATTAAAGAACAGATTGCCCGTTTTCTGACTATAGGTAATTAGACCGCTACTCCTGAGCGCAGCGCGATCGCTCTCCACAATTGCAATATCTGCCGCAGTGATATTACCAAAAGTAGCTGCGTCTAAAATGATGCGATCGCCCTGCGCCGCATTAAAGTCAGTAATCGTATCTACCCCAAAGTCCTTTGCCCTAAAGGCCCGCCCAGAGCTAAACACAAACGCATCGGCCTGCAAACCACCCGTCAGCAAGTCATCACCACCGCCACCGCTGATAATGTCCTTACCGCTACCGCCATCTAGCATGTCGTCAGCAGAGCCCCCAATTAACACATCGTGGCCACCGTCTCCAGTCGCATTAATGGTCGTATGGGTGCCGCTGCCGTTGAGCAAATCATTGCCATTGCCACCCGAAAACTGAACAAGCTGGACGTCAGTTTTCGCCAGATTACCAATCTTGAGGCTATCGTTGCCCCCTTCGCCCTGAATGGCAAACGCTTCTGTTGTATCTACCGTCAGCCGAAACGGCACCAAATTCACCCGGTCAAAAATAGCTTTGTTTCCGCGCTGCTGAAGCACAAACTCATCGCCCTGCCGAACACTTCCCCTAACGCCCGCCACATCAAAGCCACTGCCGCCGCTCATGATGTCGCTACCGTCACCGTTAGCCCACACCATCACGTCATTCCCCGCGCCGCCGCGCATGATGTCAGTGCCCTTTCTTCCCTGAAGAAAATCGTCGCCGTGGCCACCTTCTAGCGTGTCGTCACCGCTGCCGCTAGCGAGAAAATCATTCCCCTTACCGCCATCTGCTTCAATCTGCGTAGCAGTCTCGGGCGCGTCTAACGTATCGTTACCATCATCCCCCTGAGAAAATCACCTTCTTGACCGCCGTCTGAGATAGATCGCCCACAATAAAGCTGTCGTCGCCGCCTTCGCCGTTTACATCAAACACCTCTGTGTTTTCGACCGTGAGGTTAAAAGGCACCAGATTGAGGCGATCAAAGATGGCTTTGGTCTCTCCTTTTTGCAAAGACTGCTGCAAGACAAACTCATCGCCCTGCTTGACAGAGCCATCTACTTTAGCCGTGTCATAGCCACTGCCACCGTCCATAATGTCGCTGCCATCGCCATCATCCCATTCCATGATGTCGTTGCCATTTTCACCAAACATAAAGTCGGTGCCTTTATTTCCTTCCAAGAAATCGTCACCATTGCCACCAAACAGCACATCAATTCCAAGACCGCCTTCGATGTCGTCGTTGCCGCCTTGCCCACTCAGCACATCGTTACCCTCGAGGCCGTTCATCTCGTCGCGTCCGTTCGTCCCGTTCAGATTATCGTTGCCGTTTGTCCCTTTGATAGTTGCCATGTCAGTTTCCTTTAATTGTTGTTAGCAGCAAAGCTCGTGGGTAAGCAGCTAGTTGCTATCTACTCACAAGAAGAATGTTGCTAAACAATCGGGAAAAACTAGAGAAGGTGCCGTTATAGAACTGGTAGCGGTGGCTAATCGGAGTCGAAGCCACCGAACGATGCCAGACGCTAGGCAGTACAGACAACCGACACTCAATTAATTTACTATGCCACTCCACAGCATCGGTAAAAAGGAAGGTCGCCCACTAACTATTGGGTCGCAGCTACCTCTATTTGTACACTTTCCATACGTCATCAAACACAACGCTAGACAGAGAGACAAAGCTCAACCCCGTGGGACTATGGTTGAATGACTCAACAGCAGATGACTAACAACCTAGGTAGCTACGAGTCGTGAGGTTCCAGACAATAATTTAAAGGTTTTTCTCAATGATGAAAGCAAGTAAGCGCCTGAGTAAGGGGTTGTTTCTATCCGTATCTGCACTATCCGCAGTAGGTTTGCTAGCAACACTATCCCTATCGGCTTCGGCGCAAACAGGCGTAACCAGAGACGACGCGGCGGCTGAAACTTCTCCGGCTTCTCCTGTCATGCAAAATGGCACCATGACGCCTAGCAGCGGCAGCGTTACAACATGGAAGCTGATGAAGACGCACTGGGCGTAACTGAGCGTTACTAATATGGAATCTGATGAAGACGCACTGGGCGTAACTAGAGACGACGCAGCCGCTGAGACTTCCCCGGCTTCTCCGGTGATGCGAGATGGCACCATGATGCCTAGCAGCGGCAGCGTTACTAATGTGGAATCTGATGAAGACGCGCTAGGTGTAACTAGAGACGACGCGGCGGCTGAGACTTCTCCGGCCTCTCCTGTTATGCAGAATGGCACCGCGACACCCAGCAGAAGTACTAGCGGATCTAGCGCAGCGCCTACGTCTACAACCACAACCCCTGCTAACAACAGCCCCCGTGCATTGTGGTAACTGCGCACCGGTGACTGCGCGCCGCGTGCCTGTGACGAAAACAGATTGAAGGTTTAATCGCATCTAACTAAAGCCCCCTCTTTTTCAATTTGAAGACAAGGGGGCTTTGATTTTTATCTTTTTGCTTAAACCTGCAAGGGACAGAGTATTTATCAAAAACTAGACTTTATCAAAAGCTAGACCAAAATGCGCCACACGATGACACCAATGCCAATAATAGAGCCCACATAGGCAAGCGATCGCATCACAGCCACCCCTGCGATATAGGCCACCCCGTGCAAAACCCTAAACGCAAGAATGGCGATCGCCGCCCACCCGGTTACCGCGTCTGCCTGACCGCTCACCTGCGCCGTTAAAATGACCGCCGCAATCATCGCCAAATTATCGTGGTGATTCCGCTGCGCTCTGTCCGCTCTGCCTACCCAAGACGGGCCCTCTACTGGCTTCTCACGATTACTCGCGGCCCAGGCCAATCCCGCCTCAGAAACACGGGCCAGCGCCGGAATATGGTTCAACGGAATTGACCATAGCGCTAGAAGAAGTAGGCAAATTAAATCAGTCGTCATAACAGTTCTCTTAGGAAGTTAAGCAGGCAGAAGTTAAGCGGTAGGAAGTTGTGCGGTAGAAAAGTTGCGCGGAAGTTGGGCAGGGTCGAGCAGAGGCAATTAGCAGGCTCAATAAAAAGAGGTGATACAGTAATTTCACCGCTCAAAGTACCACTCTGGTATTATCCCGCATCATGGATACAGCTTCTACCCCTGATGAATCTGCTCCGGAATCTGCGGAGGAGATGCCGCAGACCCTAGCACAGTGGCTCGGCGAACACACCCTCTTTGGCGGACTGCCCGAGCAGCTATTGAGTGCGATCGCTTCTCGCCTCAGCGAAATCTCTTTCGCCGCCAATCGCCGCCTCATTTTAGAAGACACCTGGCCCGACGCCCTCTACATTCTCAAATCTGGCCAGCTAGAAAGCTATCGCACCCAGCAATCTAGCATGGCCAACAGCACCACCCTAGACGCTGGCGAGGTGCTGCATTTGCGATCGCTCCTGCTTGCAGAAAACACCTCCAAAACAGTCATCTCTCTTACCGACTGCATCCTGCTAAAGCTAGACGCGGCCCAGTTTCAACAGCTCATCAGCGAATTTTCAGAACTCAGCCAAGAATTTTCCAGACTGCTCGCCGACAGATTAGAACAAGTCTCAGAGCAGCTCGTCTACGAACAAGAACGGCAAAAAGCGCTCCGGCCCTACCTGGTCACGCGCGTAAAGCGAGGTGTCGTTGGCAACAGTCGGTACGCCAGCCGATTGAGGCAGCAAATTAGAGACGTAACCCGCAGTGAGCCGGTAGAGATTCAACCCGAAAAAGACCAACTAGAGAAAGATCAGTCAGAGAAAGGCCAATCAGAAAAAGGCCAATCAGAAAAAGGTCAGCCAGATATTCCCAAAAAAATTAGACGGCAGCCGGTGATTATCTTTGGCGAGCCCGGACTCAACAAAGACAACCTAGCCGCGCTAATCCACTTTGGTTCAGCCAACAAAGCAGAGCCGATGATTCGGGTAAACTGCGAAAATTTGCGATCGCAAGACCTCTTCGGACGCGGCCAGACCCAGCCAGGACTGCTCGACTGGCTAGGCGCAGGCACCCTCCTGCTCAACAACGTTCAAGATCTGGACGACAGCCTCAAACCCGCCTTCTTAAAGCTGGTTCAAACTGGCAGCTATACCCCCATTCGCCCACCCAACAGCTCTCAAACAGACACCCCCAAAACAAACACCCCCGAAACAGACACCCCCTCAGAATCTCGATATAGCCCCGCCTGGATTTTGATGGTAGCCGAAAAAGCCCTGCCTGAACTCTCTCAGTGTGCCGCCAAGCAAATCAAAACGCCGCCCCTGCGCATCCGCAAAGCCGACATCGAAGCTCAGGTCAACTACTTTGCCCAGCTCCTGTGCCGCAAAGAGGGCCTAGACAAACGCCGCCTCGACCCTGCCGCCCTGCGCCGCCTGCAAAGCTACGACTTTCCTGGCAACCTCACCGAACTCGAAAACATGGTCGAGCGCGCCGTTGGCCAGTCCGGCAGCCGAGCCGTCCTTACCGAAGAAGTCTTTTGGCCCGAAGAAAGCGCCAAACGTCGCTTCCGCTTCAACTTGCTAAAGGGCTATCCCAAACTCAGAAGTTTTTTGCTGAGTCCGTGGTGGCCTGATCGCATCAACTACGGCTTTACTCTTTGGTTCTACCCCATTGTGATTGCCGTTCTCTTTTTAGGGCCCCAGACCCGCGACCAAAACTTTGCCCTCAACTTCTTTTGGGCTTGGTGGTGGCCGCTAGTGTTGCTCACTTTTCCTTTCGTGGGGCGGCTGTGGTGCGCCGTCTGCCCCTTTATGATCTATGGCGAAATTGCCCAAAAGCTGTCGCTAAAAGCCTGGCCCCGGCAGCTGCAAGGCTGGCCAAGAGCCTGGGCCGAGCACTGGGGCGGCTGGATTCTCTACGGCGGCTTTGCCCTGATTTTGCTGTGGGAAGAGCTGTGGCACCTAGAAAACACGGCCTACCTTTCAGCCTGGCTGCTGCTAATTATTACAGCGGGCGCAATCGTCTGCTCTGTACTGTTCGAGCGTCGCTTTTGGTGCCGATATCTCTGCCCCATCGGCGGTATGAACGGTTTATTTGCCAAGCTTTCTATAGTTGAGCTGCGGGCCCAGCAGGGCATTTGCTCAGCGTCTTGCAATACCTATCACTGCTACAAAGGTGGGCCTGCCGAAGGTGAAGGCCAAGCGACCCAGGGGTGCCCGGTCTACTCTCACCCCGCCCAGCTCACAGATAATCGCAACTGCGTGCTGTGCATGACCTGCCTCAAAGCTTGTCCGCACCAGTCAGTAGAGCTAAACCTGCGGCCACCGGGCATAGAGCTATGGACTACAAACAACGGCACCTATTATGAAATAGCGCTACTGCTGCTGCTGTTTGGCGCGGTGCTGGTGCATCGGCTGCCGCAGCTCACGACCCTGGTGCTAGGCGACACCCGGCTGCTAGAAAGCTTTGGCGGACATGCGATCGCTGCCACCGCTGCTTTATTTCTGCCCAGTGCGATCGCTCTTCTCGCCGACCAAATCCGCAGCCGCCTTCAAGGCCAAGGCCCAAACCGCAGCTTTCTCACCCTGGCCTATGGCTATCTGCCCCTCTTGCTCTTTGCTAGCCTCGCCCACTACCTGCTGCTGGGGCTATCAGAAGCCGGTCAAATTCTCCCCACGTTCTGGGCGACTTGGCCCCCCAATATCACGAGCAGTCTTACCGGCACCATCGCTGAGCTCATCACCAGTCTCAGCGTCAGCGCCCACCCCGCCGTCATTGCGTTTCTACAAGGTGTTTCACTCATAGCGGGCGCAGTCTTAAGCCTTATCTTCACACAAAAAATGGGCCGACAGCCGTGGCAAAAACTCCTTCCCCAGCACAGCGTTACCCTTGGGCTCACTCTACTCTTTTGGCAGCTAATAATTTAATCATGTTCTGAAGAAAGAACAAAGTGTCTTAACAATAGAACAACTATGTTCTAAAAGAAGAACAAAGCGTCCTAGAGAAAGAACAAAGCGTCCTGATAATAGAACAAAGTGTCCTGATAATAGAACACTTTCTGCATTTTTTCCCATACGGTTTTTTCCTACACGTTCTGGTTATGTACGCCTTGGTTATGTATGCACATTGGCGCTTTGTAAAGTGACGTTGGGCGAAGAAAACCATAGCAGCCAACAAAAACACACCATGAAACACACAGAAAATCACACAGACAGCCGTTAGTAGATATGCAGTCTGCATACGAACCTGGCCGGTTGGTTATGTTCCTGACGAAATCCAAATTCAGTATTGTTACGTAAGCTGTCTTGCTGTTATACATCTATTGATACAACAATAAAACAGCCTGTGCGGTGGAACATTTTTTTTGACCTATGATAGACTGCGCCCTAAGGGAGATGTAGGATTGAGAGTCACTGAATTTGGAACGTGATTTATCGAACCATTCGAATGAAATTGTTAAGAACAATTGAACAGTATCAAAGCCGTTTGAACAAAATCCTACATACAAAGCATCTATTCTGGCCTCAGGCGCATCTACTCAGGCGCATCTAGTTTAGCTGTATCTTACTCAGTCATACTTGCTCAGTCATACCTGCTCAGTCATACCTGCTCAGTCATACCTGTTTTAGTTATAGCTTGAGCCTGTTTAGCCTGAGTAAGCTGACAGCCGTTGAGCCGTTGTTTACATTGCCTTTAGCTTAGGCGTATCTAGTCTTTAGCTCAGGCGCGTATCTACATCTATAGGAGCGGCTGCAAAGGCTACAACTTCTGCTAGATAGCTTCTGCTAGACAACTTCTAATAGACAGCGCCACTAGGTAGAACTATTAGACAGAGTAATTCGACCGGTGAATGCCCCTATGCGTTAGGACATTTGCTATATCTGAAAACGAAAAAGCGGCCTTAAAACAATGAACGCACCATCGCATCCATCACAGGGCTTAGCGATCGCCGATTTGGCTGTCGTCGATTTTGATAAAGCTCTTTTCCCTAAAATCAAAGACGCTCAGACTGCGACCAGCATCGTTGACAGAACAAGCGAATGGACAGGCGGACAGCCGTTTCTAACCCATCTTATTTACCAGTATATTCAGCAATACTCTGCTCAAATTATTAAGGCGGAAGGCGCTAATCTTGTTGATGAGATTGTCCAGAAAAAAGTTATTAAAAACTGGAAGTACAACGCCGCCGCCGCTCACTTTGAAAGTATTGAACAAACCTTGCTAAGCCAGCAGGCCAAAGATGCTTTGCTGATCGCGTATACGCAGATTCTTTGGCACGGCAGCATTTCTGTAGACGCGCTGCCTAGCGTAGATTCGGAGGCGGCAGTTTTATTACGCTCCGGCTTGGTTGAATGCATTGATAGCGAGCTTTATATTGCCAATGCCATTTATGCAGGCGTTTTTGACAAAACCTGGGTAGATCGGCAAATCCCCATTCATGCTCAAAAAGTATCTGCCAAGCGACGCACAAACGCACGCACAGTCACTTTTTCTACCCAGGCGGCGACCCCACAAGCGACTAAGCCTATCGTGGCCAGATCAGCAACCAGATCAGCGGCTAGACTGGCGGCTAGTCCGTCAGGTCGCTCGCCTACCCGTTCATCTGCTGGCTCACCCGTTGACCTACTCGCTGGCTCACACATTGACCTGCTCGCTGGGCCGTCTGTTCAAGAGGCCCAGCCAGAAAAACCGCAAATTGCAAACCGCTCATCCAAAAAAAATCTGCCTGTCTGGACGCTGATTTTGGCTATCGTAGCTGTGTTGATGTGCTTACAGCTAGTGCGTGCGTTCAGATCTAATAGCTTTGGCGCGATCGCACCCTCTTCCTATCGTCTTCCTGCCAATTCAACAGCTCGCCAGCCAGCCAGCCAGCCAGCCAGCCAGCTAGATAGCAAAGCGCTCTTCGATACGGGGCTAGAACACGCCACTAGTGGTCGATGGCTACCCATGCTTCAGCAGTTTTGCAGCATTCCGGCTAGCTCAGCCTACTTTGCACCGGCCCAACAGCAGCTAGAAAACTGGATCGTTCTTTATCCAGAAGCTATTCAGCAGGCTTTTACTAGCCTGTATGCCCAATCACAGCAAGCTTGCCCTCTGGTTGAAAGCACGCCAAATTAACCGGTCACGCTACCAACCGGTCATCCTACCAACCCGTTAACTTATCCAAGAGGCAACACTGATGGGCCGCAACCAAAATAGCCAAGACGATTTATCCACCTACAGATTGCATTCACTTCGCTCGCGTCGCCAGCCTTCAGCCGTGGCAAATGATATGTCCACTCCAGCTCGTCATCCCGCTCATCAAAAGCAGCTTTCGGCGGCCCTAGCAGAGCTGTGGGAAACCATCTTTCCACAGATAGAAGATGCCTATGCCATTCCCAAAATCTCTGAGCGCATCAAATACTGGGCCGGTGCACAGGTTGAGCTTACTCAAATCCTCTGTCAGTACATGATTGAGTCCGTTAATAAACGCGCCTCACGGCTAGACGAAATCAGTGCGGGCAACCTTGTTGATCAGATTGTTGATAAAGAGATTCTCTCTAATTGGAGAAGCAGCCGAGCGGCCTTTCATTTCAATGGCATTGCCAACCAGCTCGCCGAAGCTGAGAATAGGGATCTGGTGCTGCTGAGCTATCTAAAAGTATTGCAGCGCGGTGCGATCGCTGCTGACAATAGCCCCGAACAAGCTGTCTTGATCCGGTCAGGACTGGTTATAGAAAACAACCTAACCCTAAAAATAGCCAATCCACTGTATGCCCAAATTTTTGATCTAGCCTGGATAGAACAGCAGCTACCTGGCATCACCCGGCCTGTCACCATCATCTCTACACCCAAAGTACCCGCTAAACGCATATCTGATGCCGCTTGGCTTTACATCAAGCTAGCGCTTTTTGCCTCTGTTATCGCCATTATCGGCACAGCTGTTTCTATACACCAGCGCCAGCCGGGTAGCGGGGCCCTTGCCATTCAAGAAAAGACCTCAGAAGGCAGCTCAGAAACCACTCTCGCCCGCTCCGCAGACAGTGTGACTGTAGATAGTGCAATCCCAGACAGTGCCATTCCAGACAGTGTGATCCCAGACAGAGCCCTATTTGACCAAGGCATCAATCACGCTACCAACAGCCGCTGGCTACCGATGGTCAGAGAATTCTGCCAGATTCCGCCTGAGTCCACCTATTTTATGCCTGCCAAACAGCAGCTAGTAAAATGGGTCAAGCTTTACGGAGAAGAAATTCAGGCCGCGCAGACAACTTTTATTCAAGAAGAGAGCAGCTCATGCGATATTGTCACCAGCGTACTGAATACGCCTGCCCCATAACCTGCTAGCTCACCGACTACCCTACTATGGAAACCCTCAGCTCTCTTCAATCTGGCATTGCATCGGGGCGACTGTCAGGCTGTAGCAGTCTAAAGCTATGTGATGGGCTCAGCGCGTTTCCCTCAGAAATACTCTCACTCGCCGATTCCCTCACTTTTCTAAACCTATCTAATAATCGCATTCGGCATCTCCCGCCAGAGTTCGCTCAGCTCAAAAAGCTAGAAATCGTTTTTTTTAATAACAATCACTTTGAAACCTTTCCTACGGTCCTAGCCGATTGCCCACAGCTCTCAATGGTGAGCTTCAAAAACAATGCGATCGCTAGCATTCCCCCTTCTGCTCTTTCGCCTACCCTGCGCTGGCTCATCCTCACCAACAACAAATTAGCCTCACTGCCGCCCACTATTGGCAATCTGCCAAAGCTACAAAAGCTTATGCTTGCAGGCAATCAACTCACCGAACTGCCGCGATCGCTCGCCAACTGCAAAAACCTAGAGCTGATTCGACTGTCCGCCAACCGGCTATCCGCTCTCCCTCACTGGTTATTTACGCTGCCGCGCCTATCGTGGCTGGCCTATGCAGGTAATCCTGATTGTTCTATTAAACCGGCTACGCTCACTCAACCGGCTACGCTCACTCAGCAGTCCCTCCAAACCATCAGCGCTAATGAACTCCAGCTCGAAGAAATTCTCGGGCAGGGGGCCTCTGGCATTATTTACAGAGCCCAATGGAACGACCAGTGGAACAGAAATCAAACAAACGAAACGGTTGCGGTGAAAATTTTTAAAGGTGAAATTACCAGCGATGGCTCACCGCTAGACGAAATGAAAGCCTGCATCGCTGCCGGGTCTCATCCTAACCTAGTGACTGTACTCGGCCAGTATCGTGACGGTGATAAAACTGGACTTGTTTTCTCCTTTATTTCATCCAGCTATGCTAACTTGGGCGACCCGCCTAGCCTGGAAACCTGCACTCGTGATACTTACAGCGCCGAACGCTCTTTCTCGTTAAAGAAAGTTTTGACGGTTGCAAAAGGCATTGCTTCAGTGGCTTGTCATCTACATAGTCAGGGCATTATGCATGGCGATTTGTATGCTCACAACATTTTGATTGATGCTGCGGGGCACAGTATTTTAGGCGATTTTGGGGCAGCGTCGTTTTACGATATATCAGCAGATAAGTCGCTGGAAAGAATAGAAGTCAGAGCATTTGGCTGTCTTTTAGAAGATCTTTTAGGATACTGTCTAGCGACGGGTAAAGCGACAGGTGAAGCCATAGCTGAGGCTAACGTCGAGAGGGAGAACGCTGGCAACACACAAACTATCATCGCTAGTCTGCATCAGCTAAAAACAGCCTGCATGAGCACAGATCTAACCGTTAGACCTTTGTTTGCCGACATTGATCAGAAGCTCGGATCAGAAGCTCGAAAATATCTTCACATAATCTCTGCGTAAGGGAACTGCAAACAAATAACATACCGCTCTGCCCTCGCCCTAAATCTCTCTCCCGTGGGAGAGGGACTTTGAATCTGGCTCCCTTCTCCCGAGAGAAAACGCACTATGCTGCCAAGGGGTAAATGCATTGTGTCTTTAAAGGGCTGGGGATGAGGGCGCGAAAAGCCAAAGTTGTCGGTACATTATTTGAGCGCACAGCCCTAAAAAGCCTATATTGGCAGCTTTACAACAAACCGACTGCCTTTACCAACTTCCGAAAAGCACTCTATAGACCCTCTATGCATACTGACAATAATTTGATGACACATTGAGAGTCCTAGCCCTGTGCCTGTGCCCACTGGCTTGGTGGTAAAAAAAGGATCAAATATTTTGGGTTGAATCTCAGCGGGAATGCCCTGACCGTTGTCTTCTATTTCAATAGTCAGCTCGGATTTGTCAGCCTGGGTGCGCACAGTAATCTGAGGGATGTCGGGCTGGGTGCTAAGGGCATCAATCGCATTTGAGAGCAGGTGAACAAATACCTGATTGAGCTGACGAGCGTGGCATTCAATCAGTGGGTTCTTAACATACTGGCGGTAAAGCGCGATATCTGGGCGGGTGGGGTGGTCTTTTAGCTGAGACTGAACAATCATGATGGCGCTATCAATGCCTTGACAAATTTCAACGGTTTTAACTTCAGCCTCGTCAAGCCGGGCAAATACTCGTAGCGATCGCACAATATTACGAATGCGATCAGTCCCGGCTGTCATCGAATCGAGCATAGCGGGAATGTCTTTTGCCAAAAAGTCTACATCAATATCTTCGATGGCCTGTGCAATCTTTTGGTAGGCAGGCAAATGACAGGTAGGCAAAGCAGTTGCCTTAGAAGGCTCCAAATAGACTGATTGAAACAGCCGCGCTAATAATAGCAAATCGTCGAACGCTCGGGCCATATGAGCCAAGTTGCCATGAATAAAACTAACCGGATTGTTAATCTCATGCGCAATACCCGCCACCGTTTTACCCAAGCTGGCCATCTTTTCCCCGTGAATCAGCTGAGACTGGGTCTGCTTTAGCTCATGCAGAGTATTTTCTAATAGGCGAGCCTGCTGCTGGGCCTCGTTGTTAGATTGCTGTAGCGCTACTTCAAACGCCTTGTGCTCTGTCACATCGCGCAAGACGGCTACCGCACCTAGCCCTTTTTTGCTAGCGGCGCTCTCGCTAGCGGCTTTTTCGTTGGTGACGTTCTTATTAATAGCTTTCTCATTAAGAATAGGCCTTGCTGTCACACTCAGCCACTGGGTGCGATCGCCTCTAGGTGAAAGCACTCGAATTTCCTCAGCATCTACAGACTCACCGCGAAGCGCCCTAGCCATCGGCAATGACTCAAACGAGTGCAGCGTATCGCCATCACCGTCAAAAATACAGTGATCTTCTAGCCAATGCTGAAAAGAAACCTCTAAAGACTGGCCGCCTAGCAGTTGTTTTGCTGCCGGATTAACAAACAAATCCTGCCCGTCTGCACCCAGCACAATCACCGCATCCCCAATGCTATGTAATATACCTTGTAACGTCTGAAGAGCTTCTTGGGCATGACCTAGCTGCTGCGCCTTTTCCTGTAAATCGTTCAGCATTCCCTGCAATCTTTCTGACTGTTCAGTTGCTGACTCTTCATAAACTTGCAGCAGTTCTTCTAAGGTCACTACCTGTTCACGTAGCTCAGCGATCTCTTCTACTAAAGCTTCCTGTTCTAAAGATCTGTTTTCTTCGGTCTCGCCTTCATGACTAGACTTATTGTTAGCCGCTATCTGAACAGTCTCTGATCCAGTTGTTTTGTTTACAGGCATTGTTGTTGACTAGTCAATTGGCAGTTTGCAAAAGCTGAGCAGAAAAAGCTGAGCATAGAACCAGGTTAAAACCGCTATTTATGTCAATTGCAATGCTCGAAAAGAGTCCTTGTTAAGAAAAGGCACCATCGCCATTTTAAGATTGAGCGGCAGCGTTCTTAGCAGGCGGGCCGTTTCTTCTGGTACTACCACCTTTGAGAATAAAATCACTGCAAACAAATCACCAGACGGCAACATGCCACCAAATCCAATAACAGACTTAATGCCGTAGGGTTCAACAAAGCTAGTCTGAGCCGGGATATACTCGCTGCCTAGTGCCTCTGAAATATAGAAGACATTGCAAGTCTTACGCTCTAGCTCAACTAGTAGCGCTGGATCGGGCGATAAAATGTTGTTTACAGCTAGCCCAAAGCTTTGAATAAGCTGTGAGATCATTGGAATTTGGCTAACCGCTGTTTCACTGGTAAGTGGAATCGCCTGATGCCCTGTTGAGGCTGTGCGATCGCACCATTCCGGGCGATCGCCCACTGTCGCCATCAGCGTCAGGCACTTCATATTGTCAGAGATTAAATCCCGCTGGGCGATCGCCTCACTTGCCTGGGCCTGAAGCCGCGTCGGCAAACTTCCGTACGAATGCGTCTTAAAAAAGCGAACCAGTGTGCAAGCAGACTGTCCCGACTGCCTATTGACCAAATAATCACGCAAGTATTGCACGCACAAAGTAGCAACTGTTTCCAAACAATCAGCTTCTTTGCCTAATTTGCGCATATGAGCGCCCATCTCAGTCACATTCGATAGCGTCAATTGAGTCAGGTCATACATAGGAAAACAAGCAGCCTTTCTATCAGTAACTCAGGTTGCCCTTCCTTCACTGCGCGTAAACGCCCCTAGAGAGCGACTCGTAAAAGCACGCAGCGAAAAAACTAACCTGGCAACAGCCGCTACACAATAGCTGTGCATTTGTATGAATTAGTATGAACCCACGGGGCGAGCCCCGGCTATTGTTTCGCCCCATGGGGCGGGGAATGAACCCAGAGAGATTCAACTATTGTGACAGTGATGGCCAGTTGATGTTTGCCTGGGCGATAAAGCCTGGAATATCCTTTGCCCAATTAGACTGCACCTTTTGATTCGCATTTAAATATAGCTTGCCATCAACAATGCTCCAAGCATTGGGATCGGTAGGAACGAGGGCATCTTTAGCCGCAACGGCCCAAGCGCAAAAGCCACCGTATTCAGGCGCGTACTGCTCTGGGTTGGCCGCGAACAAATCGCGGTTCTCCTGGCTGGCAAACTGCCAGGTAGTGCCTTCCCACTCGTACGTATAGTCTGCGCTGCCAGGTACATAGGCTTCGTCAGTAAAGTAGGCGACCGGATCCGCGCCGCTAATAGCCACGCCGTCTTCTGCATATGTTTTAGAAGCGCTGTCTGCGGGAGAATTGGCGGTGCTAGACTCAGCGGTTTCTGCTGGTGCTGGGCTGCTAGATTGTGGCGCAGTAGGGCTAGTGGCGCAGGCGGTTAGTGCGATCGCAACGCCAAGTGCACCCGCAACCAAAGCCCCGCCCTTTGAAAATCTTTTGCCTTTTAAAGTACTCATTTCACTTCTTGTCCTAAATAATGCTGCAACAGGAATACTCATAACGTAAAACAGCCCTGTATAGATAGAATGAGAGAACCCTGATAGCAACGTAGGAAGCGCATAAATAACAATAGAAAAAAGCGGCAAACCGAAATGATTTACCGCTCCTTCTTTTCACTTCTAATGTAAGCTAAGTAAATCACTTATCAGCCCCAAAAACCAAGGTACACCTAGCTTCAGAGCCCCGGCCTCAGAGCCCCAGTATTAGAGCCGAAGCCCTTCCCCGGAGCCTTTCAAAAGCCAAGAACTAAGCCGCTAATTAGGCCCTAGCCCAATCGTCCCGGCATAGACAGCTTGGTCGCCTAGCTCGTCCTCAATCCGCAATAGCTGATTGTATTTAGCCACGCGCTCACTGCGGCACAGCGAACCCGTTTTAATTTGCCCCGCCCGAGTCGCGACCGCTAGATCCGCGATTGTTGTATCTTCAGTTTCTCCCGAACGGTGGCTGATCACACAGCTAAACTGATTGCGCTTAGCCAAATCAATCGCTTCTAGCGTTTCAGTCAGCGTGCCAATCTGATTGAGCTTCACTAGCAAAGAATTCGCACAGCCCTGCTCAATGCCCTTTTGCAAACGAGTTGGGTTCGTCACAAACAAATCATCACCAACAAGCTGCACCTTGTTGCCAATGCGCTCCGTTAGCTGCTTCCAGCTTTCCCAGTCATCCTCATGCAAACCATCTTCAATCGAAACAATCGGATAGTTGTTTACCAGTCCTTCTAGATAGTCGATAGTTGCCGATGGAGAGTGAGCAGAGCCGTCAAAGATGTACTGGCCTTCTTTGTAAAACTCGCTTGCCGCAACGTCTAGAGCGAGCGCCACTTGCTCACCGGGTGTATAGCCCGCTTCTGAAATCGCCGACATCAAAAAGTCTAACGCTTCCTGGTTAGAGCCCAAGTTAGGCGCAAAGCCGCCTTCATCACCTACCCCCGTAAGCAAGCCCTTAGCATCCAAAACTTTGCTGAGCTGCGCAAAGATTTCTGCCCCCCAGCGCAGGGCCTCGCGGAAGCTGCTAGCGCCCACAGGCATAATCATGAACTCTTGGATATCGACATTATTGCTAGCGTGCTCACCGCCGTTGATGACATTCATCATCGGCACAGGCAGAACATTGGCGAGCGGGCCACCCAGATAGCGATAGAGCGGCATGGCCTGCGCGGCAGCAGCGGCATGGGCTGTCGCCAAAGAAACCGACAAGATTGCGTTTGCGCCTAGTTCTTTTTTATTGGGCGTGCCGTCTAGGGCAATCATCGTCCGATCAATTTCGATTTGCTTGAGGGCATCTGCGCCCATCAGCTCACGCGCGATCACATCGTTGACATTTGCCACAGCCTTAGAAACGCCTTTGCCACCGTAGCGGCTGCTGTCACCATCGCGCAGCTCATGCGCCTCAAAGCTACCAGTCGATGCGCCGCTAGGCACCTGAGCGATGCCATATGCACCGCCTGTGAGGTAAATTTCAGCCTCAATGGTGGGCCTTCCTCGGGAGTCTAGGATCTCTCTTGCCTGAATCGCTTCAATGGCCGTGTCGAGGGAATCTATCATGCTCTACGCCTTTTTATGTGTGATTGTAAGATGTGCACGTTCCGTCAAAATAGACAGTATTACAATAAGGCACAACGAGAGGATCCGTACAATGCGTATGCTACACACCATGCTCCGAGTTGGCAATTTGGAGCAGTCGATCAATTTTTACTGTGATGTGCTGGGCATGAAGCTGCTGCGGCAAAAAGACTATCCCGGCGGCAAGTTTACCAATGCCTTTGTCGGCTATGGCGATGAGTCTGACCATACGGTGCTAGAGCTGACGCATAACTGGGAAACGGAAAGTTATGATTTGGGCGATGGCTATGGCCATGTTGCGTTAGGAGTTGATGACATTTATGCCACCTGCGAGGCGATTAAGTCGCAAGGTGGCAAGGTGACCCGCGAGCCAGGGCCAATGAAGCACGGCAGCACGGTCATTGCCTTCGTTACCGATCCTGACGGCTACAAGATTGAGCTGATTGAAGGGCGCGGGTGAGCGATCAGTCATCAGCTGGCTGATGCTTTCATCGCTGAGGCTATGAAGACCTGACAGCCTGACAGCTAGTGGTCATTCGTACGCTTGCTGACTATTCGTGCTGCTGACAGCATTACCCGTTGATGCTCACTAGAAACTCGTGGGCACTAAGCTATAGATCTAAGATCTATCTGAGCAATCGTGCCCCAGTCAAACATAGTGCTAAGTAGTTTGGTGTGCTAAGTATTTTGGTCGCAATCGCGCCCCCGATCTCTACTCACATGACCACAAGGCTTGGTTATACGCCTAAACCCTTTGTTTACAGAGATGCGAGGCTTGTTTGCACGGATGTAATTTTTCTTGGCAAGACTGCGAGGCTTTGTTGCACAGATACAACCTTTGTTCGCAAAGCTACGAGGGATAGTTGTGCAGATGCAACCTCTGTTCGCAAGGTTGTGAGGCTTGTTTGCACAAATGCAATCTTTGTTCGCAAGGCTGTGAGGCTTATTTGCACAGATGCAACCTTTGTTCGCAAGGCTGTGAGGCTTGTTTACTTAATGGAAAGCTCTCCTATCATTGGCAAAAGTAAATGTCTTAGCTAGTGAACTAAAGTGATGAGCTGTTGCAAGAGACGCTGGCCACAAACCTATTGGCCCATCTTTATAATTTTAGATGATTTTTAGCTGATCTCTGGTTTTCAGCGTTGTCCGCGTTTAGCGTGATGTTGAGTGATAGCCGTATTACTATGCTCACAGAATAGTGCTCACAGAATAGTGTTCACAGAATAGTGCACAGACTAAGACCCAAGGCGACTGATGAAACCACTACTGGATATTATTGCGATTGTCGCGAAGGCTGTTACACCAGCGGTCGCTAGCTCAGCGCAACGTAACGAGTTTTTTATCAGGGTGCTTAAGCAATGTGGTTTGGACCCGGAGCATCCTCCGGCTGAGTTTAGTGGGGTCTATGCCTATGCGCTGGTGGAATACGGGCTGACCTATGAAGGAGAGAAGCGAGAAACGCTGCTAGCGCTGTTTAGCGATCCTGAAATTAAGGCGGCTTTCAAGCAGGCGTTTGACCACTGGAGCATTACACCTCTAGACGAGGGACTTGATCGGCGGCTGAACTGGGAGGCTGGCGACAGTGAGTGGAACTTTGTTGCCACAGCTATTCGCAACCAGGATATTGATGTTCAAAGAGAGGTGACGGTTTTCTTTTCTGCGTTTGTAGATGTGGTGAAGCGGAGCCAAACGCCGAAAGAATACTTGCAGATGGTGATGCTAGGTCAGGTACGCAAAGATTTAGAGAAAGTGCGATCGCAGCTCACCCAAGTCAGCAATTTAGATTCATTACCTGAAAGGATAATCGAACTGCTGGAGAGTCGGTTGCAGGCATTGTTGCCGGATGCGATCGCAACGACAAGCGCACCGGAGTCACTGGCAGAGCAGCTAGACGCTTGGTTTAAGGTATTGGGCTATGGAACAGAAGCGGCGCACCGAGTGTCAGGAGATAAATACTTTGAGCGGATGATCACCATTCCGATTCGGCGGCAGCGGTACGACCGGGTGGTGGTTCGTGGAATAGAAGGGGAAGCGGGGCTCTCGGATTTGCAGGCGCTGCTGGCTTCTGTCGAGGGGTCAAAGGCGGATGAGGGCTGGCTGGTTTCTAATATGCGAGTCAGCAGCGGAGTGCGAAAGGCGGTGTCTGAAGAGTCGCAGTGTGAGAAGATTTCTTGCTATACCCTAGATGAATTATTGGATGAGGATGCGGACTTTAGCCGCTATGTGACCTGGCTAGAAGATGAAATTACGTCGCGAGGCATTGATCAAAACTATATTTCGCTAGGCTGCTCAAAAGAAGAGATTGATCCGAAGACGAAGGTTCCGCTGGGGACGAGCCACTACGGTGAAGATGAAGGCTGGATTGAAGGCTATGTGGATCAGTGGCTAGCGGATTCTTCTAAAGAGCATCTGTCAGTGCTAGGAGAGTTTGGTACGGGCAAGACCTGGTTTGTAATGCACTACGCCTGGCTAACGTTGCAGAAATACAAGGCGGCAAAAAAGAAAGGCATAGTGCGGCCTCGGCTGCCGCTGGTAATTCCGCTGCGAGACTATGCCAAGGCGGTGAGTATGGAGTCGCTGTTTTCGGAGTTTTTCTTTCGGAAGCACGAGATTCCGCTGCCGGGGTATACGGCATTTGAGCGGCTGAATCGGATGGGAAAGCTGCTGCTGATTTTTGACGGCTTCGATGAGATGGCAGCGCGTACCGATTTGCAGGCCATGATTGATAACTTTTGGGAGCTGGCGCGGGTGGTGGTGCCAGGGGCTAAGGCACTGTTGACCTGTCGGACAGAGCATTTTCCGGATGCGATTCAGGGACGGGACACGCTGAGCGCTCAGCAGAAGGCTTCAACGGCTAATCTAACGGGGGAGCCGCCGCAGTTTGAGGTGCTAGAGCTAGCAAAGTTCAATGATGAACAAATTGCCGAGATCCTGTGGCGGAAGGTGCAGAAGATTGCACAGGATGAAGGGCGAGAGCCGAAAAAAGAAACTGTCCAAGCGGTGATGGGAAATTCGCAGCTATTGGATCTGGCGCGGCGTCCGGTGATGGTGGATTTGATTGTGGAGGCGCTGCCAGAGATTGAGGCGGGTAAGCGGGTGGATATGGCACGGGTGTATCTGTACGCGGTGACTCGTCAGATGCAGCGCAATATCACTAGCGAGCGAACGTTTACGTCGCTAGCAGACAAGCTCTACTTCCTGTGTGAGCTGTCTTGGAAGATGCTATCAACAGACCAGATGACGCTGAACTATCGGGCGTTTCCAGACGAGCTGCAACAGATGTTTGCAGACCGGGTACAGGACGAAAAAGAACTAGACCACTGGCGCTACGACATGATGGGCCAGACCATGCTGATTCGCAATGCAGAAGGGGATTACACCCCGGCGCATCGATCGCTGCTGGAGTTTTTTGTGGCGTACAAGATTGTTGCTTCGCTGGGTGCGATGGCGACAGATTTTACTGAGATAGCGCAACAGCAGTCGCATCTTGATGAAGCGCTGCCAAGTCAGGGCTATACGTGGGAGCGCTACTTTAAGCGAGTGTGTAATGAGCAGGGTGAGCCGGAGGAGATAGCTGGGCTCAGCCGGTTTGAGCAACTAGACATAGATGATTTGCTGCCATTGCTAGGTCGCAGCAAGCTAGCTAAGGCAGTGTTGGATTTGGCGCATCCGATGCTGGAAAGAGAAACTATGCGAGAGCGACTGCTGCCACTGTTGCAGGCAACGGCGACCAGAACGCTCAAAGAGATTGGCTACCTGGGCGGGAATGTGGCGCAAATGATGCTGGCGCAGACGCCCCATGCGCTGAGCGACGCTGACTTGAGCGGGGCCAAGCTACAGGGCGTTGACTTCACGAGGCAATACCTGCGTCGGGTCAATTTGCAGGGCGCTCAGCTAGCGGAAGTGCCCTTCTCTAAAGTATTGGGCAGCGTTAATTCAATTGCCTACAGCCCGGATGGGACTCATCTAGCAGTCGGTGACGATAAAGGCGTTTTGCAAGTTTGGGACATTGTTACCGGGCAAGTTGTTCTATTTTGTTTGGGCCACTCAGCCGCTATTAACTCAGTGGTGTATCGCCCGGATGGCCAGCAGCTCGCCAGCGGCAGTGCTGACAAGACGGTGAAGCTGTGGAACCCCAGCACGGGGAAGTGCCTGCGCACCCTAGAAGGCCATGAAAACTTGGTTTGGTCGGTGGTGTATCGCCCCGATGGCCAGCAGCTCGCCAGCGGCAGTGATGACAACACGGTGAAGCTGTGGAACCCCAGCACGGGGAAGTGCCTGCGCACCCTAGAAGGCCATGAAAACGAGGTTTGGTCGGTGGTGTATCGCCCCGATGGCCAGCAGCTCGCCAGCGGCAGTTCTGACAACACGGTGAAGCTGTGGAACCCCAGCACGGGGAAGTGCCTGCGCACCCTAGAAGGCCATGAAGACTGGGTTAGGTCGGTGGTGTATCGCCCCGATGGCCAGCAGCTCGCCAGCGGCAGTTACTGACAACACGGTGAAGCTGTGGAACCCCAGCACGGGGAAGTGCCTGCGCACCCTAGAAGGCCATGAAAACTGGGTTTGGTCGGTGGTGTATCGCCCCAATGGCCAGCAGCTCGCCAGCGGCAGTTCTGACAACACGGTGAAGCTGTGGAACCCCAGCACGGGGAAGTGCCTGCGCACCCTAGAAGGCCATGAAGACTGGGTTTGGTCGGTGGTGTATCGCCCCGATGGCCAGCAGCTCGCCAGCGGCAGTTCTGACAAGACGGTGAAGCTGTGGAACCCCAGCACGGGGAAGTGCCTGCGCACCCTAGAAGGCCATGAAAACTCGGATTTGTCGGTAGTGTATCGCCCCGATGGCCAGCAGCTTGCCAGCGGCAGTGATGACAACACGGTGAAGCTGTGGAACCCCAGCACGGGGAAGTGCCTGCGCACCCTAGAAGGCCATGAAAACGCGGTTTGGTCGGTGGTGTATCGCCCCGATGGACAGCAGCTCGCCAGCGGCAGTTCTGACAAGATGGTGAAGCTGTGGAACCCCAGCACGGGGAAGTGCCTGCGCACCCTAGAAGGCCATGAAAACTAGGTTAGGTCGGTGGTGTATCGCCCCGATGGCCAGCAGCTCGCCAGCGGCAGTGCTGACAACACGGTGAAGCTGTGGAACCCCAGCACGGGGAAGTGCCTGCGCACCCTAGAAGGCCATGAAAACTGGGTTAATTCGGTGGTGTATCGCCCCGATGGACAGCAGCTCGCCACCGGCAGTGATGACAACACGGTGAAGCTGTGGAACCCCAGCACGGGGAAGTGCCTGCGCACCCTAGAAGGCCATGAAAACGGGGTTTTGTCGGTGGTGTATCGCCCCGATGGCCAGCAGCTCGCCAGCGGCAGTGATGACAACACGGTGAAGCTGTGGAACCCCAGCACGGGGAAGTGCCTGCGCACCCTAGAAGGCCATGAAAACCGGGTTAATTCGGTGGTGTATCGCCCCGATGGACAGCAGCTCGCCAGCGGCAGTGACTGACAAGACGGTGAAGCTGTGGAACCCCAGCACGGGGAAGTGCCTGCGCACCCTAGAAGGCCATGAAAACTGGGTTTTGTCGGTGGTGTATCGCCCCGATGGACAGCAGCTCGCCTCCGCTAGTGCTGACAATACGGTTCGAGTGTGGGAGGTGGCAGACGGGCAAGTGCATCCGCGTGATAGACGATCGCGTCTGCGCAGGCTTAGACATTACCGGCACGATCGGGCTAAGCGCAGGGCAGCGGACAGCGCTGAAGCTGATGGGGGCTGTGGATCGTGGAGAGGAAGGATAGCGCCGCGATCACAATCCCAGGCGATACCATCATTCCAGTTACTAAGTCAACTCGTTATTTAATAGAGCACGTAGGATCAAATGCCAGAGATTACAAGGTTTTACGGAATTATCATCAAAGTATTCTTTGGAGATCACCCGCCGCCGCATTTTCACGCCGTTTATGGTGAGCACAATGCGCTTATTAGCATTGAGGCGTTAGAAATCATTGAAGGAGACCTCCCGGATTGCGCTCAGAAATTAGTCCTTGAATGGGCGAGCACCTAAGTATTGGAAAACTGTATGCAGTATCCACGAATCACTGAAGCAAAAGCTATTGCTGACCACATCTTGATTGTCCATTTCTCAAACCAAGAGATTAGACAATACAGTATTCGACCCCTGCTCGAAAAACCAATGTTTGCACCACTGAGACAACCCGCCTTCTTTAAGAACTTCAAAATCGAACCCGGCGGCTACGCCCTCGTATGGAACGAAGACATCGATATCAGCGAACACGAGCTGTGGAAAAACGGAACTGCTGTAACAGATGAATTTGACAAAACGCATCAATTGTTGGAAAGCTACGCAAAAAAAGCTGACTATGCAAAATTCGATAGCATCTTAGCCAGGGTTTCAGATCTGCCACCTATTGAAGGTGATGAACTGTAGACAAGAAAAACAACAGGAACCCATATCGAAGAGAATTACAAATGTCCATTCATCCCCTCGACAATGCAGTGCTTCTATCCGGTAGATAATCCTTTGACAATCACACGGCAATAGGTTGTTTTAGCGAGCTTAAAATGCCAGAACCCCTTCCATTGCTATACTAGAAAACTGCACCAACCTTGCGCCCATAGCCCCTTTTTTATGCAGCCAACCGATCCTGATAAATTTACCGCCAAAGCCTGGGACGCCATTGTCGAGGCGCAAGACGTGGCTCGCCGTTTTCGGCAGCAGTACCTGGAGGTAGAGCATGTGACGCTGGCAATGCTAGAGCAGGCAGGTAAGGCGGATGTGATTTTGTCGAAGGCAGGGCTATCGCCTGAGCAGATTTTGCAGGAGCTAGAGACGTTTGCCAAGCGACAGTCGCGCGTGCGAGTAGCCGTAGATAGCAATTTGTACTTAGGGCAGAGCCTAGACCGAATGCTGGACGCGGCGGACGGGGCGCGGCTAAATCTGCAAGACGATTTGATTTCGGTCGATCACCTGCTGGTGGGCTTTGTAGAAGATGAGCGGATTGGGCGGCGGTTGCTGCGCGGCTTTGATGTGGATACTTCCCACATTATGAAAGCGATTCAGACATTGCGATCACCTGAAGTAACCGAAAAACCTGTCTCCCCGACGGCCTCTGCCGACGAGGAATATCCCGCGCTGCATCAGTATGGCCGCGACCTGACCGCAGAAGCCAGAGCAGGCAAGCTAGACCCGGTAATTGGCCGAGATGAGGAGATTCGCCGAGTCATTCATGTGCTCTCGCGGCGTACGAAAAATAATCCGGTGCTAATTGGTGAACCGGGCGTGGGTAAAACTGCGATCGCAGAAGCCCTCGCCCAGCGAATCATCAACGGCGACGTTCCCCAGTCTTTAAAGAATCGCCTGCTGATTTCTCTAGACGTTGGTAGCCTGATTGCGGGTGCCAAATATCGCGGTGAGTTTGAAGAGCGGCTGCGCTCTGTGCTGGGTGAAGTGACCGATTCCGGTGGCCAAGTCGTGCTGTTTATTGATGAGCTACACACCGTAGTTGGGGCCGGGGCCGGGGCCAACAACGTCGACGCCGGTAATATTCTAAAGCCCGTTTTGGCGCGGGGTGGGCTGCGCTGCATTGGGGCCAGCACGCTAGACGAGTACCGTAAGCATATTGAAAAAGACACGGCCCTAGAGCGCAGATTTCAGCAGGTGTACGTTGGCCAACCCAGCGTAGAAGACGCGGTGTCAATTTTACGCGGGCTAAAAGAACGCTACGAGGTTCACCATGGGGTAACTATTCTTGACTCGGCGCTAGTCGCCGCCGCCGCGCTATCTGACCGCTACGTTAGCGATCGCTTTCTGCCAGACAAAGCAATTGATTTGATCGATGAAGCTGCTGCCAAACTAAAAATGGAGATTGATTCCAAACCAGAAGAGCTAGAGACCATCGACCGGCGGCTGATGCAGCTAGAGATGGAAAAACTCTCTTTAGAAAGTGAGAAAGCGGTGGGCTCTGGCAACAAAACCTCTAAGCAGCGCTTGGCAGGAATTAAGCAAGAGATTGAAGAACTCTCGCAAGAGCAACAGGTGCTCGATCAGCAGTGGCACACTGAAAAAGAAATGCTTGATGCCATTACCGAGCTAAAGGAAGAAGAAGAACGCACGCGACTGCGCATGAATCAGGCAGAGCGGGCCAACGATTTAGAGCGGGCGTCTCAGCTTAAGTACGGTAGATTGGAAGAGATTCAGCAGGCGCTAGAAGAGCTAGAAGTCAGCCAGCAAGACTTGCAGGCGAAGGGCCTGACGATGCTCAGAGAACAAGTCACTGAAGCAGATATTGCTGAAATTGTGGCGCGCTGGACGGGCATTCCGGTCAATCGGCTGATGGAGTCTGAGCGGCAAAAGCTGTTGCAGCTAGAGAGCCATTTGCACGAGCGGGTGATTGGCCAGTCAGAAGCGGTAACGGCAGTATCAGCGGCGATTCGCCGAGCCCGTGCGGGTATGAAAGATCCGGGTCGACCAATTGGTTCGTTCATGTTTATGGGCCCCACTGGTGTGGGTAAAACTGAGCTGGCTAGGGCGTTGGCGTCCTTTTTATTCGATACCGAAGAGGCACTTATTCGCCTAGATATGTCGGAGTATATGGAGAAAAATTCAGTTTCTCGCCTGGTGGGAGCGCCCCCTGGCTATGTGGGCTATGAAGAAGGCGGTCAGCTTTCAGAAGCGGTCAGGCGCAGACCGTATTCTGTTGTACTTTTAGATGAAGTTGAAAAAGCACACGCTGATGTATTCAACATTCTGTTGCAGGTGCTAGATGACGGTCGCATTACCGATTCGCAGGGGCGGACGGTTGACTTTCGCAATACGGTTATTGTGATGACCAGTAATATTGGCAGTGAGCATATTTTGGATGTGGCAGGTGACGATGAACAGTTTGAAGAAATGGAAACAAGAGTGTTGGGAGCATTGCGATCGCACTTCCGCCCCGAATTTCTCAATCGCATTGACGACACCATTCTCTTCCACGCCCTCACCAAAAAAGAGCTGCGCAGCATTGTTACCATTCAGCTCAAGCGTATCTTCCGCCTGCTAGCCGATCAAAAAATTGGCCTAGAAATGTCCGAAGCCGCCATCGACTTTGTGGCCGACAAAGGCTACGACCCCGCCTACGGCGCTCGCCCGCTCAAGCGAGCCATCCAGCGCGAGCTAGAAAACCCAATCGCTACCCTGATTTTGGAGAATAGCTTTACCGAAGGCAGCACCCTCAAAATTAGTATGAGCAAGGCAACCGGTCTTACCTTTAAGGTGAAAGCGGCAAAACCCGAACCCATAGAAACAGAAATTGTCTCCGAAGAAGTCGCGGAAGTGGTTGAGGAAGACTCCGCTGAGATAGATACCGCTGAGACAGATATAGCTGAAATAGACACACCTGAAGGCGAAGCAGAAAAAGAGGCTGCGATCGCCGCATCAGACGGATAGCCGCTCCAAGCCAATGATAAAACGCCAATGATAAAACGCTACAAACTTCCAACCCGTGCTTTTTTACCTATGCTTCACACCATGCACGGGCCTTAGCGTGGAAAGGCGTTAAGCGTTGGGTTCAGCGGCGTTTTCCTGCGGTGCCTACCCTGTCTACCACAGAGCTTGCCCACTGGCTAAATACAGGCGCACTAGATACAGGTGCACTAGATACAGGAACACCAGCGGCAGAAACAACAGCCACAGAAACAACAGCCGCAGAAACAACAGATCGCCCTATTGTAATTGATGTGCGGAACCCAAAAGAGTACGCAGTGAGTCATTTACCCGGTGCCTACAGGGCTAAGACAGTAGGTGAGGTCAAAGCTGCCGGAATCTCTCAAGATGTGCCGGTTGTTGTTTATTGTTCTGTTGGCTATCGTTCGGGGCGATTGGGGCAGGCGCTAGCAGCAGCGGGCTATTCTGTAATGAATTTGGAAGGCTCTATCTTTCAGTGGGCAAATGAGGGCAGATCTTTGGTCACGACCAAAGGGGGCCAAACTCTGCCAACGCGCGAGGTGCATCCCTATAGCGAGATTTGGGGCCTGCTGCTAGACCCAGCTCAATCTACACGGCCTGACGAGACAACCTGACTACTGTACGACCTAACTATATGGCCCGACTATACGGCCTGATACGTAAAGTTGAGAGTGGCCCACTCTGACATGTCTAGCGTGTAGGTGTCTGTATCATCGTCTCTGCTGATATCAGACAAGATCGCTCTGATAACGTCGAGCGGTGCGGGCAAGGGGTTGATTCGCTGACCGCCGTTGTTGATGTCTTTTAGCAGCAGATTGAAGGTTTTATCCAGTGGGCGGGTGGTACAGACGACATAGGTTTCTATGGGGCCTGCGGGCAGCGTGACGGCCCAGTCTAAATCTACGCTAGGGACAGTTACCGAGCCGCCAGACGGAATGCTAGCAGATGAAACTGCTGAAATACCGTTGTCGCTGCTGTTAGAATCTGAGGCGGGCGAGGCGGACGTATCGACAGTTGCCGGACAAAAGGCAGAAAGGCGTTCTCTAGGATCAACGTTAATGAGTGTGTAATACAGCGGTTTGGTGCTGTCGTTAAACAGATGATAGCGAACGCGACTGCCGACGGGCACCTCTGGGATAAAGCCATCAATCTCGCTTTCATCTGTTTGTTCTAGTTTGAAGGTTTGTCGTCTGATGATCAGCTTGTTCTCCTTACTGCCTATTTCTTCTAAGGTAACGCGTACTGGCAGCTTAGAAGCGGCTCTATTTTCACTAAGGCGCAGCATTTTTAAGGCCATTAGCGATCGCAGCTTGTCACCTAGGCGGTTGATTGCGGGCTTGATGGCTTCTTCTTGTAGGGAGAGAGTGCCAGAGATGAGCGATCGCGTCAGCGAAAATAGACCGTAGCCAACGCCGCCTAAATTATTAGGAGACGTTTGATCGGGCGCAGGCGCAGACTCGGACTGGGCTAGCTTTGACGGGTTTAGGCTAGCCGTGAGCGTACCCGATACCGAGTCTAGCGGCTTGCCTAGCAAACAGTCGGCAGGGAGACCTGTATCCGACGTGGAGGTGACAAAAGACAGTGAAGATAGGGCGCTAGTCGCATCTACACGCTCAATTCGCTCTAAGCGGCTGTCGAGCGCAACAACGAGCATCGGATTTTTTGGCAAGGCGCGAATAGATTCAAAAATCGGCTCGCCGACTTGCAGCAGCGTATTGCTTTTGGCCCCGTCTATCAGTCTGGCTTTGCCAATCAGACCGGTGTGCGATCGCACGCTTAGCCGCCGTCCCCCAGCCGTAATCACAGCAGGGGGCTTCAAATATTCCAGCACTCTAGGCGGCAGTCCCCCTAGCCAAACCGTCACTGATTTACCATCGCTGCTGACGTCTGTAATCACGCCTTCACCACGGGTGCCCTCTCGCAAAGGCGTGTTGTACATCGGCGTTTCTTTCGGCTGACTGGCGCTAATCATCGGCTGCTGACTGCTGCCGCCCCAGCGCAGCAGCGTTTCTTGCGCTCTAGATAGCCCCCGTTGGGTGGTAACCGGTGCGGGCGCAGTCCATAAATACTGCGTCAGCACATAGGTAAATGCCCCCGCATTAAAGTCATTCCACTGACGTTCAAGCACAATATCGTCAACGTCTGCGCCCCGCAGTAAGACGCCCGGAAAAGAATCCCCGTCCTTAACAGGGCGTTTATCCACTAGCAGCTCGAACGGTGCTGGCATCTGGCCGGTGATCACCTCCGAGCGAGTGCGCGATCGCAGCCCGCCCGACAGCGGCAGGGCGACATCCACAAACCCGGCATCTATGACCGTGGTAATTTTTTTAGTTTTGAGCTGCTTCAACAGAGCCTTTAGCTCTATTTCTAAAATATCGTTAACAGTAGAGCGTGTTTTTGTTGGCAACAAACCGTCATAGGGCACCAGCGATCGCAGCGCCGCCGAGCCCATCAAATTTCCAGCCAAACTCTCAGTCAAATTGCCAATCCAATCTTGGGATGAGCCTTTGACTTTTACCTGCGATCCATAGCCGCTAAAGTGAAAAACCACCACGTCGCCTGCCGCCGCCTGGTTGTACAGGTGGCTGACAAAAGCCTCATAAATGCCTTGTCGAGTCGCCTGCTGATTCGTCAGGCAAACAACATCTTCAGGTAAAAAGCCAAAGCGATGAATGAGCAGCGTTCTTTGCAGCGCCACATCAGTCACCGCGCCCACTAGCGGCTTAGGCCCCAACTGACTTTCAGATAGCGTGTTGTCAGCGTAGTTGTCAATGCCAATTAGCAGCGCTAGCTTGCGCCCGTTAGTATCTGCTATTGCCTGCGAATAGTCTTTAGCCCGATCAGAAATATTGAACTCAAAAGGCAGCTCAGCTAGGCCCAAAGCGCAGGCAACAGCGCTCGCCCGCTGGATAAATGCGCGTCGGTTCAAACCTTCTGTGCCCCGGTTATCACCTGACTTAGAACCCATGAGCTCACACCTCTTATTTCCTCTCCTATGTAGCTTAAACCCTTAAGCGCCCAAGTTTTGAATCCTTGAACACTTAATTCTTGAACACTTAAGGGTTAGGGTTTGCTAAAAAAAGTAACAGACCTAATAGCGCCGATTACTTCAGCCAACCTTGCTACATTAGGAGCCAATAGCCTAAGCTTTCATCGCCTTAATCAGCTCAGCGGCTACTTCAGGACGTGAAAACTCCGGAGGTGGCTGCTTGCCTTCGCGCAGCATCGCCCGTACTTTTGTCCCCGACAGGTGAATCCGCTCTTCGGGCTTAGCCGGGCTCGTTTTTGTCGTGGCCATGGTGCTAGTGCGGGTGCAGTAGAACGCATGCTCAAACTTCATCGGCAAAATGCCTAGCTCACCGGGCTCAAACTCATCGAAAATAGCCTGCGCGTCGTAGGTGCCATAGTAGTCACCCACACCCGCATGGTCGCGGCCCACAATGAAGTGAGTGCAGCCATAGTTCTTGCGAATCAGCGCATGGAAAATGGCCTCGCGAGGACCGGCATAGCGCATCGCCGACGGATTAATCGCCAAAATCACCCGATCTTGAGGAAAATAGTTTTCCATCATGATTTCATAACAGCGCATCCGCACATCAGCCGGAATATCGTCGCTCTTGGTTGCGCCCACCAGCGGGTGCAAAAACAGACCGTCTACCGTCTCCAGCGCACATTTTTGAATGTACTCATGGGCCCGGTGGATGGGGTTGCGAGTTTGGAAGCCCACGACCGTTTTCCAACCGCGCTCGGCAAACTGCTTGCGAGACTCAGCCGGATCGATTTGGTAGTCAGGGAAAAGCGGATGCGAATCGCGCTCTAGCAGCCACACGTCACCCGCAAGGTTAATAGGCCCCTGATCGTAAACGACCTTAACGCCAGGATGCGCCTCTTCGTCTGTGCGGTAGACGTTGATGGCTTCTTTTTTCTTATCGTAGGTGTACTTTTCGCTGAGTTCTAGCACGCCAATAAAGCGACCGTTCTCATCATCTAGGCGAACGAGCTGTCCAATTTTTAAAGGCTCAGCGACTGCTTCACTGACAGAAAGCGTCACCGGTACAGACCAAGGCACGCCGCTAGCAAGGCGCATATCTGTGACTACAGTGTTGTAGTCCGCTTCCTTCATAAAGCCAGTCAGCGGGCTAAAGCCGCCAATGGCAATCATTACCAAATCAGACGCAGCTCGCTTGTCTAAGCTCACGCTGGGCAGGTTGTCTGCTTTACTCTGAAATTCTTGCTTTTGCTGTTCGCTAGCCAGGCGATTAATTAGCGTCCCGCCGTGGGGGGCAATAGTATCTTTTACGTCGCTCAAGAGATCTCTCCTCTATGGTTCTGCGTCTTGAATTTTCCAATCGGTTTAAAGCGATCGTCCGGTTAGAACTAATCGTTCTAGAACCAATCGCTATTGATTGTAAGGGTGCCTCTTTGCAGCCAAATCATCACAGAAATATCTTTATCTCTGCTTCGTAGGTAGCTAAAAAGGGCTTGCTGGTAGGTCCTTATTCAGCGGTATCTATTCAGCGATAGTCAAGCCTACAGGCTCAATAATACCGCCACCTAGCACCCGACCACACCTTTCGTACCACACAGCCGCCTGTCCGGGCGTTACCCCAAATTGCGGCTGATCAAAAATTATCTTGACGCGTTCAGCGCTCTCGTCGCTAGCAATTGGCACAATCGTCGCGCTAACTGCCTGCGACCGGTAGCGAATCTGCACTTCTGCGGCAACTGGCCCGATTGGTGGAGCAATCGACACCCAGTTCACTCGGTGAACATTGCACTCAGTTGAAGTAACGCTATCGCGCTCACCCACCACTACCTGATTGCGGCCTACATCCAGGCTGACCACATACAGTGGACTAGGGGCGGCAATGCCGAGGCCCTTGCGCTGGCCAATGGTGTAGTTGTGAATGCCGTCATGCTGACCGAGTACCTTGCCTGCTGTGTCGATGATATTCCCAGGTTTTGGGGCTAAATACTTCTCTAAAAAAGTCTTCATGGAGCCGTGCTGCTCGACGAGGCACAGATCCTGGCTCTCTGGTTTTTCAGCCGTGTGCAGGCCCAGCGCTGCCGCAATTTCTCGCGTTTCTGGCTTAGTTTTTTCACCGAGCGGGAACTGTGTTGCAGCGAGCTGCGTCTGGCTCAAATCATATAGAAAATAAGACTGGTCTTTATTACGATCTACGGCTCGGCGAAGTTCGTAGCGCCCGGTATCGGCGTTGTGCGTGATGCGAGCGTAGTGGCCCGTAGCAATATAGTCGGCCCCTAGCTCATTGATGGCATAGCTGAGCATAGGACCAAACTTCACGGTGCTGTTGCACTGCGAGCAGGGTAGCGGCGTAATGCCTTGCGCATAGCCATCCACTACGTAGTTGATAATGTGTTTTTCAAAGACCTCGCGCGAGTCTACGACTTTGTAGTCAATGCCCATTTCCTCGCATAGCTGGGCCGCGTCCGTCATCCCTTCCGAGCAGCACTGCCCTTTGCCCTTCATTAGCCAAAGCGTCAGACCGACGACTTCATGGCCTGCGTTATGTAGGGTAGCGGCAGCGACAGAGCTGTCTACTCCGCCGGATAGACCAACGACAATTTTGCTCATGAGGGAGATGGAGAATGGATGCGATCGCACAAGACCGCCAGTTCAGTAGGCCAGTTCAGCAAACCAGCTTGACTTCTTTGTCGAACGAGTACAACCTTCAGGCTAGCATTATTGAACGGTTTTGAGAGAAAGGGGTTCGAGATAAAAGTAGCTAGTCGTCCCTGAAAAACCCAACTCAGATCTACGTGATCGCCTAGAGCCGAGCTACGCCATTGCGAAATCGCCTGCCGCATCCAGGCAGCAACGGTAGAGCTTGCGGAGGTTAAAGCCGCAGGCCGTTAGTAGCGCGTTGATGCGGTCACCCTGCGTTCCTTTGAGGAAGTTGCGCCCTAACGCATGGTCATGCTTTAGATGACCGATGACTGGTTCAATGGCGCTGCGTCGCTTAACCAAGCGTTTGAGCACCCCGGTGAACTTGCGAGTGCCTGCGACTAGCACCTGTAGACCATCCGGGTGATGCTTTGTGCCTCGAAAGCCTTTGTCTACCGCTGCTTGCTTGGGTGCGACGTCGGTCAGTCGGCTCGTCTGTTCAATCACATCGCTGAGCGTAGCACCGTCATAGGGATTGCCTGAAGCCGCTATCTAGCTTAGCTTTGAGTAGTTTTTCAGGGACGACTAGCTATTGTCAGTAGCTGAACCTATGCATAGCCGCGAGGATTTGCCAGGTGCTGAACTGGGCCACCAGGATTTAGATAATATCGACCCAATTGTCGTCAATTAGCTCGCTCACAATAGAACTATCGAAAATAGCAGCCCCTTCTGACAAGGCAGCCATTGCAGTATCTATTACCTGCTCGCCTATTCCCTGGAGATCTATTCCCTGGAGATTTATTCCCTGGAGATCTATTCCATACGTAGAGATGTCCGAGAGAGAAAGGCTTTGCAAGTTACTCTCTACAGAGTCAAGTAGAGAATCAAAATCTGATAGATATGTGCGCACATCTTCTACTGCTGTCAACGCGTTGACAGCGAGCAAACTATCAGCTTCTATGCCGTTGATAGAGAGATTATCAGCAGAAAAGCCGTCAGTAAAGAGATTATCAGTAGAGAGCTGGGCGATACCTACAGCTGGCTGTGTGACGGCTTCAGGAAAAGCAACTAACAGATCGCCGCCGCCCGATATAGGGGATAGGCCGTCATCTACAATTGCAAAGGGAACGTTCGTTATAGGGTTAATAGCAACGTCTCTAAAGCTAGAGCCGAATACGCCTATGCCTTGGGCAAATGTAAATGTGCTGACATCAGATGGTACAACAATCAGTGCGCCCTCACCAGCGACACCTAGCACGCCGCTACCGACCGAATTGGTCGTGATATAAAAGTTGCCGATTGTATCTGTTGTTAGACCTTGGCTGTAAACGTCTACTTGGTTGTTGACGAACAAAAGCTCGTTTTCGCCAATACCATCTGCAACTTCAACATCGGCGTTGAAAGCAACCACAAAATCGAGGGGTTGCTGAGTGGATGGTAAGGGAAGTGTCGTTAATACAGTGCCCTGTGGGTTAACGGCAATGCCTCGGCTTAGTCTTGGACTTTGAGGCGCAATCGACTGAGCGTCAGCTGTAGACGAGAACAGCACCCTAGACTCTGCTAGCTCCCCGTTTTCAAGCGTTACTCTTAGCACAAATGGAAAGCTCTGCGCCTGGCTTTGCCCTGAGATAAAAAACTGAATCCTGTTATCAACAACTCGAATATCAAAGTCTCCGTAGGTAGATGTTCCACTTTGGATAAAGCCACTCAAGTTTTGAAGAGTGTTCGTTGTGATGTCTAGAACAGTAGAGGCGTCTACCGGCAACTGATTTAGATTGATAGAGCCTGTGATAGAGAGCGTTGTCGGGTCGATGAGTAGGAGCTGGCCGTTCTCTTCAATAGAGACCAATAGATTAAGTTCAGGAACAAACTCTAACTTGGGGTTGGCAAAGCTCATGACCGGCAGTTCGCCGATCAAATTTCCAGATGGATCGAATTTAAAAATGGTTGCCTGTGTTGGAGGAATACCTGGGACAATGCTGGCGACAGAAGCGAGGCTAGCCAGATAGAAATTACCATTGTTATCAAAGGCAACTCCGTTGGGTGCTGTCAGTGAGTCGAATATTAGGTTTGCCATGGTAGATGCTATGCGTTGTTGCTATGCGTTATTGATAGGGCTTGTTTAGGCTTTGCTAGTTCAGGGTAGCACCTAAAAAGCATACTGAATTAGCCCGCCTGAGCAAGCCCTTAAGCTGCAAATCGTAAGCAATGCACAAACCGCAAGTGAGCTACAAACCACAAGTCAAAAATGACACACAAAAGCGTTCTAGTTTTCACGTAGATGCTTTTGCTTAAGACAAAAGCATCACGCCGATCTGCCAAATGCTGCTTTAGCTGCTTTTCTCCTGGTTGTAGCTAGAAATACTCTCGTACACGCGCTCAGGAAAGGTCAAATCTTGATAGACATTTCCTGAATCGGGATCGTCAGGATCTAAAACAATTTGAAAGTCTTGCTGAGTTTGCCACTCTAGCAGGCTGTCTCGGCTAGGCGGACTGTACTGCTTGCTAGTAACTTGCTGATAGAGCGATCGCGCCTCTTCTTCAGTAAAATCTTCGTCCTTGCGGAGCTGACTGACAATTGCCTGCTCGTCAGCAAAATACTGCGCCACCATCGCAAACGTCAGCCGTCCGTAGTGGCCAATATCTGTGCCCTCGTCTAGGGCGTCTAGAATATAGGCCATCGTGTTGTTTTGTCTTAGATCGTCTAGGGACATGATGAGCATTAAGTAACTATGTACTAACTGATTATCAGGCTCATCGGCTGAGATTAGAATCTGCCTTAAGGTTGGAATTGGAAGGCTGAAACTGCGCGTTTGCTTGAAGCACTCGCAATCAGTCGCACTCGCAGTCAGTCGCACTCGCAGTCAGTCGCACTCGCAATCAGTCGCACCCGCAATCAGTCGGAGCCGGTCAGTCGATAGCTATTGCATTACCCTATCTCGCATATATTGCTGGCAAAACTGAGCAAAGCAGTTTTGCAAAGCATCGAGCTTTTGGGTAAAGACTGCCTCTGCACTCAATAAGGGAACCTGCTTGGCAATGTTGGCTAGGCGGTGGGCGATCGCACTTTCATCGGCAAGTAGCTCGTACTGGTAGGTCGAAATGGGGCCTTCTAGAATCGTTTCTAGCCAGTGCCGGGTTGACTGTAGGCTTTGGTCGTAGCGGCTGTAGTCTTTGAGGGCAGGTAGTCGGTAGGGATGGTAAAACAGATTGAGTGAGCTGCACCAGTCTTGCCATTTAAAGCTGTAGATGCGCGGGCTGCTGACGATGGGTAGCCACGGAATGCGCAAAGCATCGGCAGCGATCGCACCATACAGCGACTCGCTCAGAAGGCGATCGCTGCTTGCAATTAACCGCAAAATCTTTTCTACTGGCCAGCGCGGATCGATATAGCGTACGCCTGCCTGCTGACAAATGCGCTGCCAGCTATCAGCGGCAAGACTCGCATGGTCAACCTGCGGCATAAAGCTACAGCCCGAGCGCGCCGAAGAGGCTTCAAACACTTGGGCAATCAGCAGCCCTGAGTCAGTAATCGCCTTACTAGCAGGCAGACCCAGCCGCTGAGCAGAAAGCGGACCGCGCAAACAGCGAATATCCCAGGAAATCGGAACTGCTTTTAACGACGGTTCGTAGCCAACGCCCGTGCCAAATATCACCAGCTTTGTAGCAGGCAATGCCTGATCGATGGTCTTTTGATTAAGCAGCGTGCCCGCACCGAGAAACACAGCCGATGACTCTGTCCAATGCCCAGACAAATGCCCAGACGAATGCCCAGACGCATCGCCTTTTTCTTCCAAAAGCTTTTGCCCCTCAAACATCTGCGGGCTTAGCTGTGGCCATAGCCAGCAGTTAAGCGCAGCCCCAAAATTACTCGATGGATTCGACGTCTGGCCATAAAAGCATTTCATAAGATCTCTCACGAGAATGATTGACCCATCAAGAATTGAGCATGCGCTAGGCGCGCTAATTTCCGGGGGCGATTAGCTTCTTAACGTAAACACTCAATACAAAAACTCAACGTAAAAACTCAATGCAAAAAGATATTATTCATTCAGCTTACTAGCTAACCTCCACAGACAAAAGAGACTTTTGATAACCCCCTCATAACCTTTTCTTTACCTACGATCTAGAGATTCTTGATACCTTGCTGTAGGTGAGTGATAACAGGTGCGTAAACGCGACCACTATCACTGGAATCAGGTCTATTTTTAAGTTTGCTTTGCATCTGCATCTGTTTTATCTATGCATTCTGTTAACGGCGCTTTATTCGCAAAAACTTTTATCACGCCGCTTTTTATTACATAGCGCTTCACCTAGATAGCAAGAGAAAATATAAAGGCTCAGATTCCTATGACGATATCTTTAGAGAGAGTTGGTAGCTTTACCAGCGAAATTGGCGCTGAAATTGCGGCCTACGATGCGCAAAGGGCGCTACTGTATGTCGTTTCTGGCGGTACGGTCTTAGAGGTTTTAGACCTGAGCAATCCCAGCGCGCCAGCCCAAGTAGCCGCGATTGATATTGCTGAGTTTGGCGCGCCAGTTGGTGGTGCTAACAGCGTAGCGTTTAAGGACGGGCTGCTCGCGGTTGCCCTAGCAGCCGAAAACCAGACTGATAATGGTGTGGTTGCGCTGGTTAATATCGATCAGGCGATCGCGCCAAGGTGCCAGTCAAGGTGCCAGTCAAGGTGCCGATCAAAGTGCCAGTGAAGACCTTCTAGACGCAGTCAAGGTGTTCACCGTTGGCGCACTGCCCGACATGGTTACCTTTACACCAGACGGTACGAAAGTGCTAGTCGCTAACGAAGGCGAGCCCGATACAATAGAAAATGAAGACGGCACCGAGAGCGTGGTTGACCCCGACGGTTCGATCAGCGTTATCGATGTGTCCGGCGAGTTTGCTAGCCTCAGCCAGGCAGCGGTATCAACGGCTGATTTCTTGCGCTTTAACGGTCAAGAGGCTGAGCTGCGCGCTAGCGGCGTGAGAATTTTTCCTGATGCCGCCGCAGCTCAAGACTTTGAGCCTGAGTACATTGCGGTTTCGCCCGATGGCACTAAAGCCTTTGTGACGCTGCAAGAAAACAATGCGATCGCCATTATCGATATTGCAACGGCAACAGTAGAGAGCATCAAACCCCTGGGCTTAAAAGACTTTAGCGCTCCTGGCAACGGCATAGATGCCAGCGATAGAGACGGTGCCATTGACATTGAAGGTGATAAAGGCGGCCAGATTAGCATTGACAACGAGCTGGTGTTTGGCCTGTACATGCCCGATTCGATTGCGTCTTTTGACTCGGCTGGCGAAACCTTCTATGTGATTGCTAACGAAGGCGACGATAGAGGCGATGCGGACGCGGATGCGCGTGGCGATGCGATTCGAGTCAAAGATTTGGCGGATGTGACCTCTTTTGGTCGCAGCGGGCTCTCGCTTGACGAAAGATTTGACGCGGCAGTAGAAGCCGGATTGCTAGACGACGAGGCACTGGGTCGCCTGGTTATTTCTTCGCTAGATGGCGATACAGACGGCGATGGCGATCTTGACCAGATTGTTGCTTATGGTGGCCGCTCTTTCTCTGTCTTAGACAGCAGCGGCACTATTGTGTTCGACAGTGGCGATCAGATTGCTCGCATTACCGCCGAGCTATCGCCCGAACTGTTCAATGCAGATGACGGCGACCCTGCCGAGTTCGACAGCCGCTCTGATAACAAAGGCGCAGAGCCTGAGGCCATCACCACGGGTGTGGTTGACGGCACACCCTATGCCTTTGTTGGCCTAGAGCGCGCCGGGGGCGGCGTGCTGGTTTACAACCTATCTAATCCTCGTGAGCCAGCGTTTGTACAGTACGTTCGCAACGATGCCGATATTGCCCCAGAGGGTCTGGTCTTTATCTCAGCAGAAGAGAGCCCCAACGGTCAGCCGCTGCTTACGGTCGCGAATGAGTTTTCAAACACCGTGGCTGTATATGAGATTGACGTATCCGAGAATGGCGGCTCAGAGAATGGCGGCTCGGGCACTGACAACCCCGACCCTAATACCCCCAACGACACAGAAAACTTTACCCTGCAACTGCTTCATTTAACCGACCAAGAGGCAGGTATTCCGGCGCTAGACGATGCACCTCGTGCCTCTGCGGTGCTCAATGCGCTTAGAGATGACTACGAAAATACGCTAACGCTCTCTGCGGGCGATGCCATTATTCCGGGCGTATTCTTCTCGGCGAGTGCAGAAGCCTACGGGGGTGCAGGCCGTGCGGATATCTTGATTCAAAACGAATTGGGGATTCAGGCGATCGCATTTGGCAACCACGAATTCGACCTGGGCACCAGCTTAGTGCGCGACCTGATTGCTGGCGGCGAAGACGACCCTGAAACCGTTGACATCGACGAATCTTTTGGCGGCACGCTGTTTCCTTATCTCAGCAGCAACCTCGACTTCAGCACCAGCGAAGACCTCGCCGATCTGGTGGTTGCTGACGACCAAGCGCCTTTGCCTAACAGCATTGCCGCGACCACTGTCATCGACGTTAACGGCGAGCAAATTGGCATTGTCGGAGCCACCACGCCCACCCTGCCTACCATCTCTAGCCCTGGCGATGTCACGGTTTTACCCACCGAGTTTGACGGCGTGCCCACACCCGAGCAGCTAGACGCTCTGGCCGCTGAAATTCAAACAGATGTAGACGAGCTGCTGGCCGCCAACCCTGGATTGAACAAGGTGGTTGTACTAGCTCATATGCAGCAAATTGCGATTGAGCAAGAGTTAGCGACTCGCCTGAGCAATGTAGATATTATCGTTGCGGGCGGTTCTAATACTCGCCTATTTGACGAGAACGATCGCGCTCGCGCCGGAGATACAGATCAGGGCCCTTACCCCATCTTTTCTACCGACGCTGATGGTAAGCCCATCGCCATTGTCAACACCGATGGCAACTACAAGTACATTGGTCGCCTAGTGGTTGACTTCGACGCCGATGGCAACCTCATCCCTGAAAGCTATGACGCCGAGGTGAGCGGTGCCTATGCGACTGATGAGCAAGGCGTTGCAGACCTAGGCGCAGAGGGCCTAGTCGATCCTGAAATTCAGGCGATTATCGATACCTTAGAAACAGTAATTGTGGCCAAAGAGAGCAATGTATTTGGCGTCAGCGATGTTTATCTTAACGGTTTGCGCGGCAGCGTTAGAACAGAGGAGACGAACCTGGGGAATTTGACCGCGGATGCTAATTTAGCGATCGCGAAATCAATTGACCCTGACGTTGTGCTTTCGCTCAAAAACGGCGGCGGCATTCGTGATGCTATCGGTCAGCTCATTGTTCCACCGGGGGGCACGGGCGAACCAGAGCAGCTGCCCAACGAAGAGATTCCAGGCGTTAAGCCAGCCGGGGGGATTTCTGAAACCGATGTTGGCAACAGCCTGCGCTTTAACAACGGCCTCACGCTGCTGACCATCACCGCAGCGGAATTGCTTGGCGTGATTGAATACAGCGTTGCGGCTAGCTCGCCTGACGACGAGAACACGCAGGGGCGCTTTCCGCAGGTGGCAGGCATTGAGTTTAGCTTTGATCTCACTGCCGAGCCTGACAGCAGAGTTCAGTCTCTAGTTGTGCTAGACGAAAACGGCAACGACGCCGATGTGATTGCGCAAAACGGCGAGCTAGTGGGCGATCCAACGCGCACTTTTCGCATGGTGACTCTAGGCTTCCTCGCAGACGGCGGCGACGGCTACACGTTCCCCATGCGCGACGTGGTCAACCTAACAGCAGACGAAGACGCACCTCGGTCCGGGGCGGCCACCTTTGCCCCTGATAATTCGGAGCAAGACGCACTCGCAGAGTATCTAGCAGCTAACTTTGGGGCGGCTAACTTTGGGCCAGGCAGTCCTTTTAGCGCAGCAGATACGACTCGCGCCGAAGACACCCGCTTGCAGAACCTCGCCTTCCGCGAAGACACCGTAATTGACGATGTCATGGGTGGCGGTGATGGTGATGGCGGCGATGGAGGCGGCATGACGCCAACCGAAATATTCGGCACTGACCGCAGCGATGTCATTGACGGCACAGAAGGCGACGACATCATCTCGGGTGGTCTACGGCGCGATGTCATTAACGGCAATGGCGGCAACGACCAGCTATTTGGTGAAGCGGGCAGAGACATTTTGCGCGGCGGCGACGGCGATGACCTGCTCAACGGCGGCGAGCTTAACAACAGTCTCTTTGGCGGCAGCGGTAGCGATACCTTTGTGATTACCGCAGATGGCGACGCTCGCGTTATGGACTTCGTGGTTGGAGAAGACCTGTTCGGCTTGACTAACGGGCTTACCTTTGGTCAGCTAACGCTTGAGAAGCGAGGCAAGAATACGCTAATCGCTAGCGGTGACGATATTCTCGCTAGGGTGATGAATACGAGCGTGGATTCGATTACTGAATCGATGTTTGTAGACGTTTAATCTCGCAACCTAGCACCTGGTAACGGAGCACCTGACCGCCGAGCCTAGATAAAAGTTAAACAGCCCGAGAGATCGCCGTGATCTTTTGGGCTATCTTAGCTTTTCGAGATTCAAGCCTTTTTTTAGTGGCTTTTTTAGTGAGGAATTAGCTGCTCGTGTGTGTCTGTGCGAGAGATCAATTTCCCTGCTTTGAATGTCATCCGTCCAACGGGCGGGCTGCCGACAGCTTCTGAGGCGGTGCGGGCGTCGAGTATGACAAGATTGGCCGGATGACCGATGGCGATGCTGTGATTGTTAATGCCGATGGCGCGGGCGGCGCGGGTGGTGGCCATTTCTAGGCATTGGGCATGGCGGCTAGGGGTGCCGAGCTGAAGAACCTGAGCGAGCAGAGTGCAGATTTTGAGCGGGTCGCCATCACCGAATGGGGTAAAGAGGTTTTGGACGTTGTTGGTCGCGATCGCACAGTTAACGCCTAAATCTGTCAGCGTATGAACGGGCGCAACGCCTCGCCGAACGTTGTGCGTATCTTGGCGGGCCATCATGTAAAGATCTGATGCGGGTAGGGCCAAAATAGAGATACCGGCTGCTTTTAGATCGGTGGCGATCGCACTTAGTTCTGCCGGTAAAAGCCCCGCTAGTCGAGTCATATGGCCCAAACAAACACGGTTTTGCCAGCCCCGCTTGACGGTTTCTTTAATCACGTTTGGCAACAGCAGCGGCTCGTGATTATCTAAAAAATCGAGGTGAAAATCGACATCGCAATCATACGTCTGGGCCAGATCGAACACAATTTGGATATTGCGAATCGGGTCGGTGTCGGTGTAGGGCGCACTGCCAATTAGATCGCCACCCAGGCTGAGGGCCTGATGCAAAAGCTTCTCGGTTCCGGGCTGATTGGTGATGCCTTCTTGGGCAAAAATAGCCAGATGCAGATCGACGCCCCAGGTGTACGCTTGCTTTAAGGGCAAAATCGCTTCAAGTGACGTGAGCTGAAGGATCGGATCAACTTCTATATGCGTGCGAATCGTCGTGGTGCCAAAGGCAATTTCACTTTCAATCACGCGCCGAGCCCGCGACTGAATATCTTCAAGGGTAAAATTTTGCTTGAGCGCAGCGGTGTCTGCAAGGGCTTCTGCGAACGTCCCCTGCTGGGCCGGATGCTGTTCTAAAAGCAGCGCTTTATCGAGGTGAAGGTGCGGATCGATTAGGCTGGGAATCACCAGCTTACGGTTGGCCTCAATCGTCTCACAATTTGACGCTGAATCGGCCCCTGTAGCGCTAACCGGAAGGGGCTGACTCAAATCGTGACTCGGCGCAATTTCTGTAATTAGACCGCTTTGAATGGTGATGGTTTGGGGTGTTCGATACCCGACCAACGTAGCGTTTTCGATTTTGAGATCTGGTCTTTTAAGACTTGAGCTTTCAGGCGCTAATTTTTGAGAATCTAATTTTTGGGGATCTAAGTTCATAAAACGGCTACTAGATTGGCAGAGAAGGCGACTGCGCCAAAGCCGTCTCGTCTTGTGATTATTTCGCGACTTTAGCAACCACCTCTGAGGGCAACTCTTCTCCGGTGTACTCGCGGGTGGGGGCGTCAAACCCACAGGAGGTGCCATCGGTGTATGCCACGTCATCTTCCCACGGTAGCCGGTAGTTACCCTCAACCAAATCTTTCATATAGGTATAGGGGCAGTCTTGGGCTCCGCCTTTGACTGCGGTGTAGCCTCGGTGGCCAAACTGATAGATGTTGTTTTCGACGCTCCAGTGCTGGCGGGCCTCGCGAACCAAATCGGGGCGAACCTCGGCGGTGATAATTTCATTAGGGCGATGGCTGCCCATGACAAGGGGCTCGCCGTCAAAGTTGACGATCATACCTTCGCCCATGGAGTCAAAGGTGCCATCGGTGCCGCACATGCAGACCGAGGCGGTGACCATAAGATTGCAAAAGGCGTTGGTTTGGTTCGTGATTTGCCAGCTATGGCGAATAGGCGCAGTGTAGCCTGCGGTGCGCAGCATGATGTCGGCCCCTTTGTAGGCGCATTCTCTGGCCATTTCAGGAAACATGCCGTCGTGGCAGATAATCAGGGCGATTTTGCTGCCGTTGGGCCCATCGCAAACAGGAATGCCAATATTGCCCGGCTCCCAAGGCTCTACGGGCACCCAGGGATGGAGCTTGCGGTAGTAGAGCTGGAGTTCACCTTTGTCGTCAATGATGATGCCGCTGTTGTAGGGGTTACCGTTGGGGTTAAATTCCATGATGGAAAAGCAGCCCCAGATGCTGTTATCTATGCAGGCTTGGCTAAAGGCGGCAACTTCAGGGCCATCTAGGTGGCACATAATCTCGGGATTGGTATCCATCGAGAGGCCGTGCAGTGAATACTCGGGGAAAACCACGAGGTCCATAGTGGGCATATTGCGGCGGGCTTTGCCGACCATGTCAACGATGTTTTGGGTTTGGGTAGATAGGTCTGCTGGAGTGACGACGGTGGGCAGTTGCGATTGCACCATGCCGATTACGACGCCGTTGGGTGCTTTATTGAGTCCGCCAAGTCCGCTCATGAGTTTTCCTCTAGTTAGATGTGATCTGGGGTTTGATCGGTCGGTTCCCTATAGGCTACGGAGAAATGCGTCGTTATTTTGTGACGGTTGTTGCCAGTTTTTATAGCAAAATGGCTGGGTTATTTACAGAATGTCGAGGCATGACTCTAACTTTTCTGATCCAGCTTTTCTAATTTTGTGGCCTTTTTACTGTGCTAGAAGCGGTAGCGGATGGAGTACACCATGCCTACGTCAAACAGGGTGTGGAGGATAGCAACGCTCCAAAAGTCTTGGTAGGCAAAGTATAGCCAGCCCCACATCAAGCTGACGGCGGTGAGGCTGATAATCCAAGCGATGCGGGCTTTTTTGACGGCAGGGCGTTTGTCGAGATGAGGCGGCAGAACCTTTAGCCAGAACAGGGCGTGGATGGCGGCTAGATAGGCAAAGAAGGTAACGGTGCCTGCAAGAAAGAGCCACAGCGGCTGCATGATGAGCTGCGTGGTGAAGGGGGCCGCTAATACAGTGCCAATTTTGAAGCTCACCAGAAAGGGAATGGTTTCAAGAATGCCGTTGGCGATAGGGAAGATGATGAAGGTGGGCCGGTGAAGCGATCGCATTCCAGTCGTCGCTACTCTATCGTAGGTAACCATCGTTGTCACCGTCGTCACTAGCCCAATTGCTATCGAGATCAGATGAGACTGGCTTGAGATCGCCGGTATGTGAGCAATTTCTGGGCGCAAATATAGCCACCCTAACGCTATGCAGACCAGCCAATAAACGGTGAGCGGTTTGATGGATGAAGGGTGCTGAGCTGAGGTGTCTTGAAAGGGAGCGTCTTGGGAAATCAGAGAAGGAGATGGCATATTGCGATCGCTAGATAAACACCAAAAATAAAAAACGAGATAGATACTGCTGAGGCTAGTCACTACTATGGGCTATACGGGACTATACGATATCTCACTGCCTACTCTCCATCACCCGAGAACAGCAAATCTTCTATTCCCTCCTCGTCTCCGACTTCTCTAATAATGGCCGGAGCGCGGCTTTCACCTTCACTAAAAATAGCCTGTAGCGATTCTTCCAACGTCTGCGCCATGACAATTTTATTCTTGTAGGCCACAATCACCCGCGCCAAAATCGGCAGCCGATTTTGCTCTGCTTCTAAATACAGCGGCTCTACATACAGCAAAGATTGTTCAATTGGAATCACCAACAGATTTCCTTGATTGGCCCGTGACCCTTGTGTATTCCAAAGAGAGATTCGCTGAGAGATTTCGGGCTCTTGGTTAATGCGCGCTTCTATCTGCTCGGGGCCAAACACCAGCTCTTGCTTGGGAAACTGATAGAGCAGCTGACGCCCATACTGTTCGCCGTCTGAGCGTGCGGCTAGCCAAGCGACCAGGTTGTTTCTTCTAGCTGGGGTAAACGGACGCAATAGAACAAACTCTCCGTCTTGCTCTCCAGGTAGTTCCATAATCAAATAGTAGGGTTCTACTACCTGCTGTTTATTGGCGTATATTTCGTTAGGGGCGCGCCACTGGTCTTCTCGATTGTAGAAAACCTGCGGATCGGTCATGTGGTAGGTCAAGAGCTGATCGGACTGGATGGCAGAGAAGTCTTGCGGGTAGCGAATGTGGGCCTTAATCGCAGCGGGCATGGCCGAGAGCGGCTCGAACATGTTGGGAAAGGTTGCTGACCAGGTGCGAACAATCGGGTCGCGATCGTCGGCGATGTAGAAATGAACAGAGCCGTTGTAGGCGTCAACGACGGTTTTGACTGAGTTGCGAATGTAGTTAAACCCATTAGTGCCAGGGTCGGCATAGGGGTAGCGATCGCTGGTTGTATACGCGTCGATCATCCAGTACAGATAGTTGCTGCCTGATTCTTCGCCGGGTGGCGAAAATTCATCGCCCGCATCTGCGACGACCAAATACGGATCGCCATCAAACTGAAGAAATGGAGCCAGCCGCTGGATTCGGCGTTTGATATTGCGCCGAAACATAATCTGGGTGTTGGGCGTAAAGTTGTCGGTTAGCAGCATTTTCCAGTCGCCCAGATGCTTGGCAAATAGCAGCCTGCGCCACGGAGAGCCAATGTTAATGCCGCCGCGCCCGTCGTAGCGGTTATAGGCGTTTTCACTGCCGCTAGGGTAGTCTAGCTCCGGGTCGCGCGATCCGGGCATGACGTAAGTGTTGGTTAGCTCGCCGTAGTAAATGCGCGGCTTGCCGACGGGGATAGATCGCTCAATGGTGGCTGAACTAGGGACGTGGGCAATGTCTTTGATAAAGTACTCGGGCAGGCCGCTGGGGCCAGCTGTGTTAACCGGGCTCATGGTAAAGCCGTAGCCGTGGGTGTAGATTAGGTGTTCGTTTACCCAGGTTTGAGCATCGGGAGACACCTGCTCGTAGTCTAGCTCTCTGGCCGAAATTAAGACCTGACGGCGAGTGGTCTCTTGGTTATCTGCCAATAGGCTGTATCTGTCAACGTCCGCATCGGCAAATTCGTAGTAAGAGCGAATTTGCTGTAGCTGACGGTTTGACTCTAGCAGGGGCCGGGTATCCCACAGGCGAATATTGCCTACCGTGAGTTCGTTTTCTTCGAGGGCGGCGGTGGTCAGATTGCCCTGCGGGTTGAATTCTCTAGTTTGAATGTTGGTAAGATCGAACGCTTTGCGGGTAAAAGCGATGGTGCGCTCTAGGTAGGGCAGCTCTCGGCGCAGTTCGTTGGGCTGGACGGCAAGGCGCTGTACTATCCAAGGCGCGAGGGTGTTGCCAAGCAGGGCAAAGAGCAGGTAGAGCGCGATCGCACCTACAATCGGTCGCGCTCTCAAAACACCCCCCCCCAACCGGTGAGACATAGAGCGTTTGCCTAAGGCTCGCCACAGCAGCGTCAGTGACAGCCCTAGCGAAATAATGCTGAGCGCCACGTTAACCGGCACGCTGACGTAGGTGTCGGTAAAGCTTGCGCCATAGCTGACGCCCTGCTGAGAGTACAGCAGCTCGTAGCGGTTGAGCCAGTGGGTGATGGCAGTGACGGCCAGTAGGGCAGCGGTCAGCGCCGATAAATGCCGCTGCTGACCGGATGAAAACCCGGCAAATCGCCCCTGGCTAAAGGTATTGCCTGCTAGCAGATACTCTAGTGTCACTGCCGCTAGCACAAATACCAGCAGCCCCGAGACCCAGAATTCTACTAGCTCAAACAGCGGCAGGCGAAAGATATAAAAGCTGAGGTCTTGGCCAAAGAGCGGGTCTAGCTGCTCGAATGAGGTGGGATTAAGCGCAGGCAGCACTCTGGCCCATTCTTCGGTGAGAATAATGCCAAAGCAGGCGCTGAGCACGACGGCCAAGAGCCGTAGCAGAAACATGGGGGCAGTGGTGAGTGCGATCGCGCCGCCAACTACCAGCCCTAGCGCCACTGGCTGCGCTAACAGCTGTCGCCCTAGCGCCCAGTTTGCCGTAAAGCTTAGCCCTAGCGTGGTGGGAATGGGCGATCGCACGGTCGTTAGCTCAGTGGCAGCAAGCTGGATGTAGTGAAAAAGCCCTGCGCAAATGACAATACCGATGAGTAAAAGTACGGGCAGCAGTGCTCTAAGGCCCATGCCGATACCGAGGTTTGCCTGGTTGGGCAGCAGGCAGTTGCGGTTGAACTGAAGGCGTTCGGCCACGTTGAAGTTAAAAAAGGTGAAGCCCAGACTGACTAGTAGGGTAAAGGTGCCCAGAATGATTTGAGTGCGCGATCGCACCACAAACTCACTTAAAAAACCCAGCTCATCGAACCACAGGCCCTCGGCAAGGTAGTAGGTCACCGCGTAGGCCACCGCTAGCACCAGCAGCCCACCGAGCACTATCCAGCGGCTCGCCGAGGCAACCCCACGTCGCTTGCCTGGTCGGCCCGCTTCTAAGCCATCTGCCGGAACGGGTGCGTATCTATCTGAAGCTCTTGCCATTGTTTCAATTCGCCTCTTCTTAACCGACTACCCGCCCTGTTTACTAATCCTAGAAATCACCGGCCCCAGAAATCACCGGCCCCAGAAATCACCGGCCCCAGAAATCAATCGCCCGGTAGCCTAGCTCCGCCATCATCTGCCGCAATAGTGGAATGCTCAGGCCCACCACGTTCGTATGGCAGCCCTCAATTTTTTCTACAAACATGCTGCCTTTGCCATCTGTCGCAAATGCCCCGGCGCAGTTCATAGGCTCACCCGTGTCGATATATGCCTGAATTTCCATATCGGTAATATTGGCAAAAAACACCTTTGTCATTCGATGTCGCACCAGCGGCTCTTTCCCTGGCGCAATTAGCGCGTAGCCCGTCAGCAGCTCACCCGTACCGCCCCGCATCTCTCGCCAGCGATCAACGGCCTCTTGCCTACTCTCTGGCTTACCGTAAACCACATTGTTAATAGACAGCATCGAATCGCAGCCCAGTACCAGCGCACTTGGAAACTGTGGCGCGACGGCTGTAGCCTTACCCACCGCCAGCACCTGCACTAGCTCGCGTGGGTCGCTAAGGACTACTTGATCTTCATCGAAGTTACTCGGACAGACAAAAGGCTGAATACCGGCATCTATTAGTAGATTTCGGCGAGCGATAGAGGCAGACGCCAGTACGAATTGAGTATCAGCCATGGGTAAAGCGCGAAGAGTGTACGTGAGAGCACTAGCGTAGCAAGAAAAACCGAAAGAAATTCGCTAAAGAAATGCACTAAAGAAACCAACAGAACCCCACCGAAGAAGTGCACTAAAAAGGCGCACTCGCTAGCGAGAAGTCCAGCTGAGTGCGCCTTTGTTTTTCTAGAGGTCTGCTAGTGTTTTATTTGCCGACCAACCTTTCAAAAGGGCAGTTAATACACAGAGAAAGAAGCCACCGTCTGCTTCATGGTGTCTTTCATACTCTCCCAGCGGCTTTGGGGCAAAGAGGCATTAAACGTATAGAGCTGACCGCGACGGATAATCACGCTCGCCAAATCGTGACGAGTCCCAGATGGCAAGTTTGCAATGTACTCCAAAACGTAATAAAGCTTGTCACCCGTTTCAAAAGACTGGGCATTTACTAGCTCTACATTGCGGTCGTCTGGTGCCAGCGAGGTGATGCTTTTAGAAAGGGTATAGCCGACTTCGCTAGGCGTCCCTAAGTCGGGCAGGGTTTTGCCGCCAGAGACAGGGCTAACGACAACGCTGACGTTTTCATCATTGTTGATAATGTCGTGAAATATGGTGTCGGGGCCGCCGTCTACCTGTGCGGGCACCCAGCCCGTCGGATACAGGAACTCGTAGCCTTCGTAGCTGTCGTTGTAGGCCTGCAAGCTGGTTCCTGAAGAGCAGCTCTGCAAGCCTAGCGCTAGCACGATTATAAATAGGGCGGCAAACCGCTTCAGCATCTTAAAGGTCTCTTTCATTGTTTTTGCGTTCTCTATCCTCTGGCTTTTTAATTGTGCCATGTAGGGGTAGATCGCAAAAATCAAACGCTCAAGACCTAGTCACTTGGCCCTAGTCATTTGGGTAGGCCAGCACTGGGGTATCTCCTAACCGTATCGGCGATGTCTGAGGGGCGATCGCACTCCACAATAAAACTCATCACCTAAACCTATCTCACTTTTGTTAACTGCTATGAACACCCCTTTTGAAACCTTTTCGCAAGATCTATCCGATATCATCACCCGCGCAAACCGCTCTATCGTCTCGATTCGAGGGCGACGCGCTGCGGGCACGGGCATTCACTGGCGCAAGGGACTCATTGTCACCTCGTGCGAGGCGTTACAGGCAGAGGGCACTTTTAAGCTGGCGCTGCCAGCGGGAGAGACCGTTGAAACGGAGCTATTGGGCAGCGATCCGACGACCGACGTGGCGGTGCTTTCACTACCCGAAGATCTGCCTGAAAGCATTAATTTGCCACTCGCTGTTTTGGGCGATGCGCAGACCTTGGCCGTGGGTCAGTTGGTTTCTACCGTTGGCTATTCAGCTAGGCAGGGGCGCGGCAGTCGCCGATTTGCGGCGCTAGGCATGGTTAGCCAGCTAGACGAGGCTTGGCGCAGTCAAAGCGGTGGTCAAATTGAGCAGTATATAGAGGTGGATTTGGGCCTGCGGCGAGGCAGTGCGGGCTGTCCGCTGATCAATCATGGTGGCCAGGTTGTAGGGTTCAATACGTTTGGGCCTGGGCGAAAAGTGCTGACGATTCCGGCGGCGACGGTGAATGCGGTGGTTGAACAGTTGCAGCAGCGCGGCAAGATAACGAAGGGCTATTTGGGGCTGGGGATGCAGGCGATTCCTTTGCCAGAAAATGTTCAGCAGCAGCATGATTTGACGAATCAGGTTGGCATTATGGTGGTCAGCGTTGAACCTGATAGCGGCGCGGATCAAGCTGGTATGACTATTGGCGATGTGATGCTTGCGTTTGATGATGAAAAGCTAGAGAGTTTGCGGCAGGTGCAAACGCGGCTGGGGCCGCAGAGTGTGGGCCAAGCGCTGCGGGTGACGCTGCTGCGCTGCGGCGATTTGCAGACGGTGGTGGTGACGGTGGGTGAGCGCTAGTCGATGGCTGATATTGTCATTTGTGCGGCGCAGTCGGTAATGCGGGCGGGGCTGTCGGCGATGGTCTCTGGCCGGGTCTCTGGAACGACGACCGGAACGATTGCTGAGGTAGTTGGCCAGGTGGATAGCTTGCAGGCGTTGGGTAAGTGGCTGCAAACTCAGGGGGCTGATTTGGCGGTGGTGGAACTGTCGGCGCTGGGGGCTGTCGATCTGGCGGCAATTTTTGACATTGTTGACGCTTTCTCAGATGAGACTTTCCCAGGCGAGACTTTTTTAGATGGGACGCGGCTGTCTGTTTTAGGGCTGGTGAATGATGGGGCTGCGATCGCACCCACCTCACTCTTGCAGCTTATTAGCACGGGTACGGTTAGCCTGCTCCCCGTAGGGGTTTCGGCGCATGAACTAAGAGCTGCGATCGCGGCCATCCTCAGCGGCTTCACCGTTTTTCATCCCGACATTACCGAAATGCTTTCGCTGGCGTCCGATACTGCCTTGGACCCGCTAGCTTCTGACCCGCTAATCTCTACTGCCGACAGCCTATCTAAAACAGTCACCGAACCGCTGACACCTAGAGAAATTCAGGTGCTCAATCAGCTAGCAGGTGGGCTGACGAATAAGGCGATCGCGATCGCCCTCCACATTTCCGAGCACACCGTCAAGTTTCATATCAGCAGCCTCCTTTCCAAGCTCAACGTCACCAGCCGCACCGAAGCCGTCACCGTCGGTATTCGCGCTGGCCTAGTGATGCTCTAGTAAGCTTCACCAACCAATAGCGGCATATCTGTCAAGCGCCTTAGCGGGTACTTTGCAAGCGCAGCGCGTCAGACTAAACTTGAGTGAAAACGCCTACGCCGCCGTGCCATGCGATTAGATATCAAGAGCCTGAATCTGGGCTCAGATTCTGCCGAGCGCGACATTGATGTCGGCCTAGCTGAATACTTCTACCAAAATGACGCCTACCATCGCTTCCTAAACGGGCGAAAAACGATTTTGGTGGGAAATCGGGGTGCGGGAAAAAGTGCCATTTTTAAGTACATTGCAACTACCGAGCGTAAAAAAGGCAATTTGGTTTTAGAGCTGTCGCCCGAAGACTACTCGTATGAGCTGCTCTCGGAATATATGCGCAGTGAAAAGGAAGGCTCTTGGGGTAAGCAAAGTGCCTATTCGGTGGCTTGGCAATACCTGCTGTACAACCTAATTTTTAAGCGGATTGCGAAAAACAAGCGGGGCCTGCTGATCGGCGCGCAAAAAAATATTTACAACTACGTCAACGGCAGCGGCATCGTGACCGAAAATAGCTCGATTGGTATTTTGGTTAACTACCTCAAGCGAATGGAGCGGGTCAAGCTAGAGTCTTATGAGGGCGGCATTCGCTCGGACTTGCAGGCACTTTATGATCTCGAAGAAATTAAAGCCCTGCTGCCCAGCCTAAAAAATGTTTTGAGCAATACCCGCATCACTGTTTTAATCGACGAGCTAGATAAGGGCTGGGATAACTCAGAAGATGCGAGGTATTTTCTAGCGGGCCTTTTTCAGGCTACTCAAAAAATCAATCTGTTTAATCCCAATCTGCGCATTCATATCTCTATTCGCCAAGAGCTGTTCGATAATATTCCTCAGATTTACGAGGATGCACAGAAAATTCGTGAAGATGTAGAAGTGATTCGCTGGGGCAAAAACGAACTGCTAGAGCTGATTGCGCGGCGGATTGCGCACTCTTTTCCCGATGCGGCTAAGCTGAGCGCGATTAAACGGTGGAAGACGGTTTTTGTCTCGAAGCTGTCTTCTTCTAATGTGGAGTCGCTGGACTATATTATTGATCGCACTCAATTGCGCCCGCGTGAGCTGCTGCAGTTTTGTAAACAGTGTGTGGAGTGTGTGGGCTATTCGCTGGTGGCTAGGCGGATTGACGAATGTGCGATCGCCGCTGCCGAAGAAGCCTATTCCGAGCAAAAAACGCGCGATTTGGCTTCAGAATATCGCTTTCAATATCCGTACCTGCTAGACGTATTTGAAGTCTTTCGGGGCCGCAAAACCTATTACAAAAAAGAAGACCTCGACTATCTGTTGCTTTCTCTCGTTGTCGGTGAGATAGACGTTGAACAGGCCGCCGTTTGGGTGATTGATCTTGACTACCTAGAGCTAAAGCAAATTCTTTGGAAAATCGGCTTTTTGAAAGTACTGGTGCCTCAGACGAGTCACAATTCGGCCAAGCATCGCGGCGACTATCTGGGCCATTACGAACTACCTACGATCAATCTTGAAAATATTGAAAAGTTTAGGGTGCACCCGGCTTGCACTAAGTTTTTACACCTACAGGACTAGCTGCTACGATGCCCCCTTTTCGGCCCCCTTTTCGCTGGTCTCATCAATCTACTCGTCAGCTAGAGCAACGGCTGCAAGCAGTACCTACCTGGCTAGTCGCGCTGGTCTCTGTGATGGTTCTCTCTGGATTTATTATCTTGGTGCGCGGAAACTACGACTCATCAGAGCAACCACTGAGCTACCGGCAGCATGTGCTAAACACGCTGTTAAATGATGCTGAAGCGATCGCAATTATGGTCGCGGTCATCCTCTATATCAAAGGCGTACCCGATCGCAAGGCCCAAAAGCACTATGAAGCTTGGCGCGTTATTGACACTGCCGCTGCTGCCCATGTCAACACCAGCTACGCCCGGTTTCAGGCGATAGAAGATCTGCATCGAGATGGCGTCCCGCTCAAGTGGCTAGAAGCGCCTAGAGCCAACCTCACCGGCATTTCCTTACCCAAAGCCAATCTGCAAAACTGTAACCTAGCAGGCGCTAATTTAGAGCGGGCCAATCTGCGAGGGGCCAATCTGCGAGGGGCCAACTTAGCGGGCGCGGATCTTAGTCATGCCGATTTAGTGGGCAGCGATCTGACGGGCGCAGACTTGCGGGCGGCTGTTTTGCGCAGTACGACGCTGTGGGAAGCCAACCTGTGGGAGGCCAATCTTGCTAATGCGGAGATGCGATGGGCCGATCTCAATCAACAACAGCTCGACAATGCCAACCTGAGTGAAACGATTTTGCCGGATGGGAGCCTTTGTGAAAGACCGATAGATCAAGAACCAATAGAGCAAATACCGATAGAGCAAATACCGATAGAGCAAATACCGATAGAGCAAAGATCTATACGTAAGATGCCTTCGGATGAGAGACCTTTTAATGAGACGCCTTTAAACAAGGTCTCTGCCACTAAAGTGCCAATAGAGCGAAGCGAAGATTTAACAGAATAGGGCCAGAGAATAGGATAGCTAAAGAAATTGCTGAGCCGCCTAGAACCGCTGCTGCTGATTTTTGCTAATAGCGGCTGTAAAAAATTAAGATAAATTAAGAATAGTCAGCGCTTTTGAGACAAATTATTCTAATTCCCACGTTGTAAAAGGGTCTTCCTATAAGATGCTTTTGTTATGACTTCTTTTAGCCGTATAGCTTCTGCTGCCATCTATCTTCTATAAGTATCTTCCCTCTATGAATATCTTCCCTCTATGAATATCTCCCTTAAAGCTTCTAAGTTTTTGTTGAAAAGCCTTCGTAGTAGTGGCTTTGCGATCGCATTTGGATCGGTCTTATGCGTGGCGAGTGCGGGTAAAGCTCAGCAGCCAATAACAGGCCGAGTGCTGGGAATAGAAACAGACGGGACGCGCTGCAACCTCTCTATTATTGATGATGCGGGCGATATTTTTGTAGAAGCAGCCGAGGGCGATATTTGTGAGCAATCACTAGTCGGTAGCGAGATTCGCTTGACCTATAAAATTGATGAGATAGAAGTTATTCCGCCCCCTACGACCGCAACGGTAACAAATCTGACGGTAGGCGATCGCGCCTGCTACGTTCGGCTAGTAGACGCCAATGGCCGCAATTTTACTCAGTTCGCCAATTTTGAAATTTGTGAACAAGATATCGTCGGTGCTGTTGTTGCACTCACTTACGAGACCGGTAACATTACGGCCTTTTCTTGCCAGGGCAACATAGAGTGCGGTGAGAGTGAGACCGTCAGTCTAATCGCCAGCGCTGACATTGTGAGCCGCCCAACGCCCTCTCCTGAACCTTTAATTAGCGCTTTGATTAGCGCTTTACCAAACGGCAACTACCGCTATTGGAGCGGATCTAGCCCCAACGCTATTGTCACTAACGAACAGTTGCTTGCTAATGGCGGTACGACCTTTCTCTTTCGCAAGCTGGGCAACAACGTGACGGGCATCTTTGGCTACGTTGATGGCGAGGCGATATGCGTGCAGGGCCAGGTCAATGAAAATACAGTCACGGGTATTTCTGTTCAAAGCCTGCAGGGTGCTGGCGTCATCAGCGGCACAGACACCTTTAAAGACTTTGGCCCTAGCGGTAGGATCCAAGTTCGCCGTGGCCGCCAAATTAACCCGACTACCATACGCTACAGCAGCACACTGCTCAATCTGCAAGGACTCAACAGAATCAATGCGGGCGATCGCCTACCGCCTAGCGGCTGCTAGCCTTGCAAGCTGGGTGGTTTCTATTTTTACTAGTTTGCCAACGGCAAAGTAGGATGCTCAGAGACTTCTGAGCCCTGAGCGCTGTTATAAATGTAGTCAAAGTCAAAGTGAATGGCGTTTTGATGACGCAAGATAGAAAACCCAAGCTCAATAATGCTGTCGGCGCTGAAGGCTTCACCTACTAGGTTGGTTAGCTGCTGTGGGCTAACTTTCGGCACTTTGATGTAGTAATCACGGCGGGCAAAAAAGTCATTTTCATCTTTGGGCACAACGATGTTGTGACGCTTGTGCGATCGCTGTATTGGCTGAAGGTAGGTGCGCGAAAAGTCTTCTTGATCAACCTGTAGGTTGCAAAGTCTTTCGTGCTGCGCCCAGCTCATAGAAGAAAACAGCTTCAAAACTTCAAAGCCCAAAATATAGCAAAGCAAGCTGCTGCGCTTGCGCACATTGCCCATCGACATCAGCACCGTTTCTAAATAGAGTTCGGGCCGCTGCTGTTCGTTCTCTTGCATAGACTGCACATAAACATGGCGAATATAGCGGCGGATAGTTTCGTCGCTGAGCTGCGTGCTACAGCCAAAGCGACGGAGATGCTCATTCACCCGCTGTTTAGTATCTGGATCATCTGCAATATGAGAGAGCAGCCCTTCCGCGGTGTAGGTATCCAAAAACTGAGCTTGCTGATCGGCAGATGTTGTACAGACCAAATGACAGAGCGATAAAATATAGCGGCGCTGTGCCCAAGGCAGCTGTGTAAGCCAGTCTCTGGCCTCAGGTGGCAAATCTGAGAAAATGGGGGTTGTCTTTTCTAAAAACGTACTCACAAAAGAACTATCCATGGTTGGCAAGGGCAAAGACTGTCTTGATGACTGTCTTGATGACTATCTGACCAGACTGTTTGTTTGGTCAAATTATTTGGTCAAACTATTTATATAGACTGCTTAGTTTGCTTGTAGATACCTATAGGTTGCCCAGCTGAAATCAATGAGCGCTGTTACTGAGCTCATAATCAATTTTATGTGCTGGACATCTGTGCAAGGCGGCTGCCAAATCTCTTCTGCCTGATAGCCGTAAGACAAAATCATCTGCGGGGCAACTCTCTGGCTGAGCAAAATAGCTTCTGTCAACAAGATGCGAAGCGGTTTTTAATGCCGAGCGTTGTCTCTTCTGACGGTTCTGAACCGGTTTGTTTGGGATTTTTGCTCTTTCTAGTTTGTGACGGCGTCATACTCCAAGAGCGGCTCGCTAATGGCGATCGCATCAAATGAACTGTGATGAAGCCGAGAGAACATTCACGTTGCGCCAATTGAGCGAGCAGAAAAAACAGAGCGCTTTTTCAATATTTTTTGTCCAAACTCCAGTACTTAAATTAACTACACAACTTTTATAGATTGGCTGGTAATGTATACGGAAGTGTCAGTTAAATATTTATCTGAAAGAGCGCTGCTTTTACTCAGAAGTGTCAAAAATCAGTAGATATGCGCTGCTCTAGCCATAATCTCGAGCGATTCTTTACCTAGCAACATCCTGCTTAAACATAGGCTTATTCGTAAAGGTTGTTCTTAAGTTGGAACTCAGAGGTCGTACGGTATTGCAGCGTTTGTAAGTCAGCAATTTTGCTCTGTAGTTACTCTGTTGCGATCGCTCTGCGCTCATATCGCTCAGCCTGTATCTTAGCCTGCCTCAAAGTGGTGAGACCTAAACCGCTTGTTTCAAGAGAAGCTGCGATCGCCTATCAGCAGAAGGATTTTACGAAGCTTTACGGTCTTGTGCGATCGCCCGTCATCGCGTTCAGGCTCATTTTGCCAATGCTACCGACTTCAATCAAACAGTAAGCGCCAAAGATCATCGTTACTACCGAGCCTTTTTATTACCAACATGGGTTTTATAGAAAGAGCAGGACGACATTATGAAGTTTCTACTGTCTAGCTTGTTCTATTGGTAGCTTTTTACAACTAACTCTTATCATTGCTGACTTTCAAAACCGCGCTCTATATAGAATCTACTCTCATGTGGCACGAATTTTCTTTGAGCCTATCTTCATCTCAGTATATTCCACATGGACACTGCTATCTGTGGCAGACGCCACTGGTGGCGCTGCATATGACTAGTGATTTATTAATTGCGCTGTCGTATTTTTCCATCCCTTTAACACTGGTGTACTTTGTCTATAAGCGCAAGCATCTTTTCCCAGTTCGGCTGCTGCTGCTGTTCGGTAGTTTTATTTTTCTGTGCGGCTTGGGTCATGTGTTCGATGTGGTTACGCTCTGGTATCCAATTTATTGGACATCGGGCACAGTGAGGGCTTTTACTGCCCTAGTTTCTGGCTTCACGGCTGTAGAGCTAACGATACTCCTGCCGCAATTTTTAGCTTTACACGATGTAGACTCTGTTAATCAGCGGCTAGAAGCTGAGGTGCACGCGCAAGAGATAACCCAGCGAGAGTTAGAAGCAAATCAAAAAGTTTTTAGAAGCGCTTTTTATGATATTCCAATCGGCATGGTGCTGGTCTCTTTAGACGGTTTTTTCAAAGAAGCAAACGAAGCTATCCTAAACATTGTGGGGTATTCCAAAGAAGAGCTGCTGGCTTTAGATTTTCAATCTATTACGTATCCAGATGATTTGGAAGCGGATTTGGAGCTGGTCAATGACCTGATCGCGAACAACCGCAGATACTATCGACTGGAGAAGCGTTATTTTCATAAGCTTGGGCATATTGTTCCGATTGAGCTAAGCGTCTCTTTATTAAGAGATTCTGAAGATAATCCACTGTTGTTTATTGCTCACATTAATGATATTTCAGAACAAAAGCGCGTTAATGCGTCCTTAAAAGCGGCTTCTGAAGCCGCAGAAGCCGCTAGCCGGGCCAAAAGCGAATTTTTGGCGATGATGAGCCATGAGATTCGCACGCCGATGAATGCCATGCTGGGGATGACTGAGCTTCTCGGGGAAACTGAGCTAGATAATCAGCAGCAAGATTTTGTTGAAGTGATTCGAAACAGCGGCAAAATCCTGCTAACGGTGATTAATGATATTCTCGACTTCTCTAAAATCGAATCGAATAACTTAGAGCTAGAAGAGGGACGCCTGGATCTACACGAATGTATTGAAGATGTGCTGACACTGTTTACTCATCAGGCAGAATCAAAAGGACTTGCGCTTACTTCACTCATTGAGCCAGTGCATATTCCGACTGTATTTAAGGGCGATTCTGTGCGGATGAGACAGATCTTGAGCAACTTAATCAGTAACAGTATTAAGTTTACAGATGAAGGCGAAATTAGCGTCCGAGTCAACATCAGTAAGGAAACGCTTGGCGAGATAAAAGGCGAAAAGTTGGAAAGCGGCCAGTTGGAAAGCGGTACAGATGACAGTAAATTGGCCAATTTCTATCGAGTCCGATTTTCTATTGAGGACACAGGTATCGGGATTGAACCGGACAAGCTAGCTAATCTCTTTCAGCCTTTTAAGCAGGCTGACTCTTCAATTACCCGAAAGTATGGCGGAACGGGGTTAGGGCTGTCGATTAGCAAGCGCTTAGTTGAAATGATGGGGGGTGAGCTATGGGCTGAGAGTGAATCAACCAAAGGGTCTACTTTTCACTTTTCACTGCTGTTAGAGTCTTCTGGAGAACCTAGCCGTAATCTTCAAGTTGATCCTAACATCGATTTGAGTGGCAAACGGCTGCTGGTGGTAGCGGCTAACACCAATAATCGGAAGTATCTCTTACTACAGGCTGAATCTTGGAATTTAGAGGCTAGCACTGTTGAATCAGCGGCAGCAGCACTGGCATTACTAGAAGGCAATCAGTCAGGAGATGACCAGCCAGGAGATAATCAGTTGGGAGGTAATCAGCCGGTTGATGCGATCGCAATCGACGACACTCTGCCGGATATGGATGGTATTGAGCTAGCTCTGCGAATTCGGAACTTGTCTGCATATCAAGAGATTCCACTCGTGCTGCTGCAATGTCAGAGTGCTGGTGAAAAGCCGCTAAACGAGCTAAACGTTCGGACTAAGCTACTGAGAAAACCAATTCGGCGATCGCATTTTTACGATGCCTTGGTCCAGCTTTTGCTTAATAAAAATAGTGCCATGGACAACGCCTGTGGCCATAGCACTGACATTCAGCTAGTGCCCACCACAAAAACAGCCAATGATCAAAAACCATTACGGATCTTACTCACCGAAGACATTGTCCTTAATCAGAAGGTAGCCTTACATATGCTTTCTACCTATGGCTATGAGGCCGACGTTGCCAATAATGGAGAAGAAGCTCTAGAAGCTCTAACACACAGGACTTATGACCTCATATTTATGGATGTACAAATGCCCTGTATGGATGGCTTAGAAGCCACCCGCAGAATCCGTGAAAACCCACATATCCACCAGCCTTATATTGTTGCCATGACCGCACACGCGATGCAAGGCGATAGAGAAGAATGTCTCTCGGCAGGTATGGATGAGTACATCAGAAAGCCAATCAGCAAGCGAGATTTGTTCAATGCTTTGCAAAAATGCCCGCAGCTAGCAGAAGAATGTTCAGTGATCTCTGTTTAGGCCCTTGCTGACTACCGACATGGACTGAACTGGCGTTTTGAGCCCCTAAACGTCAGTTCAACAGCCAGTTTGATGACATATGTGCCTACGACCGACAGCCGCTAATAGGTAATAAAGCAACATGACTCTAAATACACAGCATTCTCCTACGCTAGATATTCATGCCCTAGAAAGCATTAGCACTGACCGCTCGTTTTTAATTGAGGTGTGCGATAGCTTTTTGGCGGATGCGCCCGCCCGGATAGAAGCGGTGGACGCTGCGATCGCCAAAGGCGATCCATCAGCGCTCAAGAGCACGGCTCATGCCTTAAAATCTCTTAGTAGCTGTGTTGGGGCAATAGGCCTTTTCAAAATGGCTCAGCGAATGGAAATCCTGGGTAAGAGCGAGCAGACGCAGCCAGCAATGCCATTAATCGAACAGGTCAAGCACGAATATAAAAACGTTCAGATCGCCATTGAGACCTATAAAAACGCTCAGTAACCCTTTGCTCGTTCAGTTGTTCTTTAACAAAAAACCATGCCTCAAACTACTGTTGTCTCTAGAGCTAGCGCTGCGATCGCTGACAAGCAGCAGCGCATCGTCACTCAGGTTCAAGCTGCCCTTGAAGATCCAGCGCAGTCTTGCCTGTCTATCTTAGTGGTTGACGATGAGCCCACTGCACGGCTGTTGCTAAGAGTCGCCATGCAAAAAGAAGGCTTTCGAGTAATAGAAGCCAGCAACGGCGTTGAATGTTTGCGCTTGTTTAAGCAAGAGAAACCTGACATTGTGTTACTAGATGCGGTAATGCCCGAAATGGATGGATTTAGCTGCTGCGCTGCGCTGCAAGATCTCTGCGAAAAGCTATCCACCGGGCGAATAGAAAAAGTTTCGGTGCCCGTACTGATCATCACCAGTCTTGATGATTCGCAGTCTGTCGAGCAGGCCTTTGCGGCGGGTGCCACAGACTATGTCACAAAGCCTATCCATTGGAACCTGCTGCGCCACCGGGTGCGAGGCTTGCGAGATAGCATCAAACGGGAACAGGCAGAAGCTGAAATTAAAAGCTCGCTTAAAGAAAAAGAAGCCCTGCTCAAAGAGATCCATCACCGCGTTAAGAATAACTTGCAAATTATTTGCAGTTTGCTAAACCTTCAGTCTAATGCCATTGAAGATGAGAAAGTATTGAGCTATTTTCAAGACAGCCAAAACCGAGTTCGGCTGATGGCTATGATTCATGAGAAGCTCTATCAGTCTGCTGACTTTGGAAAAGTCGAGCTAGCAGACTATATCCGAGATCTATCTAGTCATTTGCTGCGCTCTTACAGCGTTAATCAAAGCGATATCCGCATTGACACTCACATCAGCGGTATTTTCCTAGAAATAGATACCGCCGTTTCTTGCGGACTAATTATCAACGAGCTGATTACTAACTCCTTGAAGTATGCATTTCCAGATGCGATTCCAGGGGCGCTAGATCCGAGTGAGTCGGGCCAAAGTGAAATAAATCAGATTGAGCTAAATCAGAGCGAGCTAAATCAGAGCGCACCAGTCAGACGCGAAATCAAGATTGAGGCAAGATTGACAGACCGCAATCATTTTTCTATTACCTATCAGGACAATGGCGTTGGTCTGCCTGATGATTTGGACATTGAAAATGCCACTACGCTGGGCTTACAGCTAGTCAGCAGCCTAACAGAACAGCTCGATGGCCAGTTAACCGTTGGCAAGGGTGAGAAGGGCTGTGGTGCAGCTTTTGTCTTTAGCGAACTTTCACTCTCAAACTAGGGAATCTCTGGAGGGAATCTCTAGAGAAAGTGTCTAAAATTTATTCTTGGCAGTGTCTCTTATAAAAACCACTCCTAAAATTTACCCCTAAAATTGACATCCCAAAACCAACACTCTAAAACCAACACTCCGAACCCAACACTCTAAAATCAACATCTACCCAACCAAAGGACAGCCGCTATGACCACTCAACTAGAACTCCAACAGGTTTTTCAATCTCCCCCGCCTAGCCCGACCACCGCAGTCCCAACATCTGCCAAAAGGGTAATGGTTGTTGAAGATGAAAGCGTAATTTCGCTAGATATTAAAACTAGCCTGACGCGGCTGGGCTATAGTATTGCGGGCGTGGCCGCCTCTGGAGATATTGCGCTTAGAAAAATCAGAGAGACCCGCCCGGACGTGATCTTGATGGATATTCACCTGAAGGGTGAAATGACAGGAATTGATGTTTCTGAACAAGTCAGATCAGAGCTGCAAATTCCAATTGTGTTTCTGACTGCCAACGCAGATAGCAGTACGTTTAAAGAAGCCAATCAGACCGATCCCTATGGCTATCTATTAAAACCTTTTGAAGAAAAAGAGCTGGGCATTGCGATTGAAATAGCCTTACATAAGCACGAGAAAGAACAGATTATCCGATCTAGCGAGCACTGGTATGCGACGGCCTTTCAATCGCTAAGTGAGGCGGTGATTGCGACCGACCGTCATGGCGATGTGGTCTTTATGAATGCGCTGGCTGAGTCGATGACACAGTGGCCCCTAGCCGAGGCGCTAGACCGACCGGTGAGTGATGTTTTGGCTTTTCAGAAAAAAGATGAGTCGGCAGAGAGTGGCGGGAAGGTAGAACCTACGGGTTCTGTTGTAAACGCAGCCTTGAGCGCGGTGCTAGAAGGTGTAGGGGTGATGTCGCTGCCTAGTCAGGCTCAGCTATTAACCCGGTCTTTTCACATGGTTCCGGTGGAAGGGCATGTGGTTGCGATGCGAGATGCGACTGGATATGTGACAGGCGCTTTGTTTACCTTGAGAGCGATCGCAATTTCAGCAGACGCAGGCGTAGAGACAGATGAAGCCGTCGCTGAAGTAGAGGCTGCAAAGAGAGAACTTTCGGCGCGATCGCCCATTCCGCTCTCGCAGTTACCCCAGAAAAATTCAACTATTGTTAGCCGAGCGGCCTCAACTAACCAATCCATCAGCCCAGCTAACGTTGAGTATTTAAAATCATTTATCGAATCGTTTATCAACGAGCAGCCTACCTATTTTTCTAGCACCGATCTAATTGCCAGCTATGGCAAGGATCTAGCCACACTCACCAGCCGAAAAGAAGGAATTGTGGTGACTGGCAAGCTGGTCAGAAACAGCTTAACCGCTATCGTTACCAGAGACTCTATCTACTGGGAAACCGTATGCCATATTTTAATGGAAAACAGCTTTTTCCCGGTCAGCCAAAGGACCAACGGCACTTGCTACTTCCAACAGTGCAACATTCCCAAAGACTGCCAGGTGTATCGCACCCCAGCGACTGAGCTGTGGGACGTGTGGTATGGTAAAGCCTGCCCCGGAAAAATTGACCCTGAAAACACTCAAGGCTTGACTCACGGCCAAAAGGTTTCTCGGAAAGATCTTTTGATTCTAAGACGAGGCAGCTGGTATCACATTCAAGGGATGCTGTCGGCTGAAGGTAATGTGCGAATTAAAACCATTGCTGGCGAGCTTTTTGTCTCGAATGAAGACCTGATTGTGTGGGGTACGCAGCGCTGGCTATAGGCTGTAGCGTTCTTCGGCAAACGGCTCTCCTCGGTGGTGGTAGCCATTGCGCTCCCAAAAGCCTAGCTCCATTTTAGGCAAAAATTCTAAACCGTTAATCCATTTAGCGCTTTTCCAAGCATATAGATGAGGCACTACCGTCCGCATGGGTCCGCCATGTTCAGCCGGTAGGGCTTCGCCGTAAAGGGTGTGGGCAAAAAAGTTTTCTTCTCTGGCAAAATCTTCTAGAGCTAAGTTGGTGGTGTAGTCGCCATAGCAGTGCTCCATCACATGCACCGCTTTAGGATCTATCTCAATCGCCTGAAGAAAGTCTGTTACTTTTACCCCGCGCCATTTCACATCTAGCTTGCTCCAGGTGGTGACGCAGTGAAAGTCTGCGGTAAATTCGCTTTGTGGCAGATCCATAAAATCTTGCCAGGAAAAGGTTTTGGGCGTTGCGAGGCCGGTGACGGTGAGCTGCCACTCGTCGGTGCTAATTTGCGGCGTATCACCATACGTCAAGACGGGAAAGCCTTTGGCTAAATGCTGTCCGGGGGGAACGCGATCGGCAAGATCTGCGCCGGGCTTTTCAAAGAATTTCATAGCGGAGAGTAAGAAAGAACTGAGCTTTGAGGATAGGCCAACTTCTCTTATTATGAACGGGACGCAGTAAATTGATGCTTACAGCCAAAGAATTACCCGGTGTAGCTGATGGGACAAAACATTCAAAGCATCCAACCCTGGTTAGATCAGGCGACTGAGCGTTTGCGAACGGAGTTTGACCCAGAAAAAATTATATTGTTTGGCTCGTGGGCCTGTGGTGAGGCCACTCGACGTTCAGACATTGACTTATTCGTACTGTGGCAATGCGATATTGGCCCGATTGAGCGGATTGGCAAGGTATTGAAACTGCTGATGGATGCGCCTCGGGCGGTAGATGCGATTGTGTATACGCCTGAGGAACTGTCTCGCTGTAAAGATAGACCTTTTATCGCGCAGCTTTTGAGGGAGGGCAAGGTGCTTTATGAGCGAGAAAAAGGTGCTACAAGAAGCTAATCGATGGTATCAACAATCATTGGATGATCTGGAGGCAGCAAGTGGACTGCTAGCGATTCAGAAATATGCCCAGGCTTGTTTTTATGCCCAGCAGGCGAGTGAAAAAGCGCTGAAAGCCGTTTGGTATTACTTAGACCTCGATCCTTGGGGGTACTCGTGTGCAAGATTAATCCAAAGATTGCCTGAAGATGAACAGCCTACTTTTGCGGCGGTTTTATAAACTGCTTTGGCGCTAGACAAACTGTATATTCCGACTCGCTATCCCGATGCTTTGGCTGAGCTGATACCGTCTGAGGCGTTTACTAAAAAGGAAAGCCAGTCTGCGATCGCATCTGCCCAATAAATTTTAGACCGTGTGAAGGCTCGTATTTATCAAGTTGGCAGCGCAGGCTAGGCGCTCATTGCTCTATTTATTAGCCAACTATTTATTAGCCAACTATTTATTAGCCAACTATTGGCTAGCCGATCATTAGCTGAGCGCTTTGCAGGCCGTATTTGCGCTTGGTGTTGTTTCAACTGTGATGTCGGTAAAGCCTGCTACTTGCAGCAGCTGAGTAACAACCAGCGCGGCCCGGTCGTTGGCCTGGTCCAAAATGCCTTGCTCGCAGGCGGCGCGTTCTATTTTTACCAGCGCTTCCCTTTCGGCTAGGGCCTGTAGTTCGGGGGCGCGATCTGGGCCCAGGTTCAATAGACCTCGGTTGTAGTCGTACACGTTAGAGCGCTCAACATCTATTTTGGTATCTAGCAGCTCAGGGGCCGGTAGCACTAGCGTAATGGCGTTGCCTTGTTCAGAAGTGGTTACGTCAGCGGTCGTTAAATCTTCAAGATCTACGCCTGCTTGGACTTCTCCATAGGCAACGTAAAGCAGATTGGTTTTGCCAATCGTCAGCTCGCCTAGCTTGCGATCGCTCTGCGCAGGCACCACTGCCTCCATCGTGAAGATGGCCGTCGTCAGCTCACTTACTGCCTGCACCTGCTCTACCACCACCGTTCGCACATCTGCGGTTTCTTCAGGCGGCTTTACGGTCAGCGCCGCTTTGACATCGGTAAAAAACTGGCCGCCTGAACGTAAAAAGGCAAATAGCGCCAGGCTACCGACCATGACCGCGCCGCCAGTGGTTGCGATCGCTAATAGCTGCAAAGCCTTAATCAAGGGCGATCGATCGGTTTTATGCGATCGCCGACGAGATCTACCGCGACTCGATTTATCATCTAAATCTGGTTTAGATGATGAAGACTTCTGACGATCGCGCATTCGAGAATCCATAGCAGCTGGCCGAGCAATAACTATATCTTAATAGAACTTTCCCAACCTCTAGACCAATCTAAGGTGAAATATCTGTGATCTAGAGGCTTGCTAGCGCTTCGCAAGTGCTCATAATTGCCCATAACCGTCGCTATTGGCAGAAGGTATTGGCAGAGGGTCGAAACAACATCAACGGCGTTGCTAAATTCAGGTATGAATCTATGGTCAAGCAGGTACTGGCACATCCCAAAACTTGAGATAGTGAATCAGCAATCGGATGGAATGCTTCAGCATCACTAGAGACTTCGAATAACACAACGTCTTGCGATGCAATCGAGCTAAATAGTGTCTCAATCGTGTATTCTCTCCTTCGACCCGAGTCATGTAAGTTTTGCTAACAATCTGGTCGCCATCTGGAATGTACTGTGGGTAGACCTTAAATCCATCTGTCACATAAAAGTAGCACTGCCAAAAGCTAGCAACCAACCACAAAGGTTCAAATGTCTTGGCACTATGGTCACCCACGACCCAACCGAGGATACCGGGCTTGAAATGGTCAACCACCGTCCATATCCAGACTTTCTTTTTTTTGAACCGACGAATGTTTGCAGTTCGTCCAGTTCACCCACTTGCGGAATTTCTTCAGGGTTATAGGCATCAGGCAACAGTTCACCCACTTGCTTGACCCAAGTGATGACTGTTGTATGGTGGACACCTTTGACACGCTCAATCCCTCGAAAACCCATGCCATTGACATACATCTTTAGGCACTCGCGCTTGAACTCGTTGGAATAGCCGAGTTCATCGTACTGGTCAATAAATTGGCGACCACAGTTCACGCAGATGTGGTTTTGTTTGCCTTTTTTCTTCCCATTTTTGCGGATATGAGTGGACTGACATTCTGGACATTGCATAGAGCGGAAAACCTCAATTCATACCTCTATTATGCAACGCCCAGCTCAGTACAGAAGAGGGCCCGGCCTTTTATCCTGTGGGCGGAATTGAGGTTGCCTACACCGAAGCGCGAATGGCTGAGCTACAGCGGAAAATGGGCTGGGCAAAGTCTTGGGGAATTGAGGGTGCTTGCCTGCTGACGCCTGTGGAAGTGAAAACTAAGGTGCCTTTGATTGATGAGACGAAAATATTGGGGGCTTACTATGTGCCCACTGATGGTATTGCTAAGGCACTGCGGGCGGCAGAGGCAATGGCGAACGAGGCGATCGCAGCCAATGCCGCCGATTTTTATGGCCAAACAACGGTCACGGATGTTGAAGTTGTGGGTGATCAGGTCGTGGCGGTTGTCACCGATAAAGGTCGGATTGCTACCGAAAAAGTGCTGGTCTGTGCGGGCATTTGGGGGCCGCGTGTGGGTCGAATGGTAGGAGAGATTATTCCACTAACGCCAGTTCAGCATCAGTATGTCACCACGAGTCCGATTGCGGAGCTAGCCGATGAGAGCGAAGAAATCTCTCAGCCGATGATTCGTCATCAGGATCGCTCTATGTATTTTCGGCAGCATAAAGACTGCTGGGGCATTGGCTCTTATCAGCACGAGCCGCTGCTAGTCGATCCGGACAACATTTTGCCCTACGCCGAAGCGCCGGTAATGCCGTCGGTCAAACCGTTTACCGAAGAACATTTCACAGCGGCCTGGGAATCGACTAAAGAGCTGTTTCCCGCTTTGGCAACTGCCGATCTCGCCTATAAAATCAACGGTATGTTCTCTTTTACCCCAGACTCTGGCTCGGTGGTCGGAGAATCTTCTAAGACCAAGGGCTTTTGGGTGGCAGAGGCGGTGTGGGTGACGCATGGCGGCGGTGTGGGTAAGGTGGTAGCCGAGCTGATGACTACAGGTGTGTCTAGCTTTGATCTGCATGAGATGGATATTAACCGCTTTGCTGAGGTGTGCAAGAGTGCCAGCTACGTGACCAAAGCCGGGGCGCAGCAGTATGACGAGGTGTACGACATTATTCACCCGCTAGATCAGCAAACCCACTCGCGCGAGCTTAGGGTCAGCCCGTTTCACCCGCGGCTAAAAGAGCTGGGCGCGCAGTTTGTCTTTAGCGCTGGGTGGGAGCGGCCTCAGTGGTTTGAGAGTAATCGCAAGCTGCTATCAGATTATGAAATTCCGCCTAGGCAAGGTTGGGAAGCGAGAAACTAGTCGCCGATCCAAGGCGCAGAGCATTATCAACGATATCTCCTCTAGCTACTGCACGCTCGGTCTCTGGGGCCCCAAAGCACCCCAAATACTGCAATCTGTTACTCAAACAGATGTCTCCAATCCTGCTTTCAAGTTTTTCACTCAGCAGCAGTTTTACATTGGCTACATCCCGGTACTGGCCTCGCGTGTATCCTACGTGGGTGAAGCAGGCTGGGAAATCTACGCGCCCACAGAATCGGGCCTGAAGCTGTGGGATTTACTCTGGGCCGCTGGGCAAGCACACGGGCTGATTGCCGCTGGACTGGGCGCGTTTGAAACGCTGCGATTAGAAAAAGGGTTCTTGTACTTGGGGGCACGATATCCACACTGAATACGACCCGTATGAGGCTAGGCTGGGCTTTGCCGTGAAACCAAACAAAGGAGACTTTATTGGCAAGCAGACCCTGCTAAGCCGACAGGCGTATGCTACGCGCAGGCTCTGTTTTTTAACGCTGGATAATCCAACAGCTGTGATTATGGGGAAAGAGCCAGTGGTTGCCGAGGAGGGTAAGGTGCTTGGCTATGCCACTAGTGCGGGCTACGGCTACAGTCTGGGTCGATGTGTGGTCTATGCTTATTTGCCGCTGGGCTATGCGGCACCGGGCACAAAGGTCGCAGTAGAATATTTTGGGCAGTCTTTGGCAGCCACCGTTGTCGACCAACTCTTGCCATGATCTTTTCTATCGAAGTCACGCCCAAAACAGACGTGAGTGAACTTCCTCGCAGCATTCGAGAAGTCTCTATCACCTTTTTACCCGGTGCTCGCTATCAGAAAATTATCGATCAGGCCGTTCGGTTAAAACAGCTCGGGTTTGACCGTATTCCTCATATTCCGACCTGTAGCATTCCCAACCGACAAGCGTTTGTCCTGGTCTCTCTATCAGTCAGCTTGTGATGGAGAATGAGAAAGTATGGCGAACAGAAAAAGAGATTCGCGCCGATCTGTTGCAGCTATGGACAGTCATGCAGGCTTGCGTCGAGCGTGGCTGTCAAACTGACGGAATTTTGCCCGGTGGACTAAAGGTGAGGCGGCGAGCGGCCAAGCTTTACCTGTGTTTGACGCATCAGTTAGAAGCGGCTTCGCCCAATCCACTCGATTCGTTAGACTGGGTAAATCTATACGCACTGGCTGTGAATGAAGAGAATGCAGCAGGCGGACAAATTGTCACCGCGCCCACGAACGGCGCAGCGGGCATTGTGCCAGCGGTGCTGCATTATGCGTTTTATAGATTATTTGACCGACCTACTTAACAGAGCCTAGCGGCTTCCCTTTGGATCTAGTGCATCTCTGAGGCCATCGCCCAGCAAATTGAAAGCTAGCACGGTCAGCGTAATGAACAGTCCTGGAAACATAATCGTCCAGGGCGCTGAAAGTGAATAGCCGCCTTTGAAGGCGTCAGAAAGCATTGTTCCTAGCTCGGGCGTGGGGGGCTGTGCGCCTAGCCCGAGAAACCCTAACCCTGCGGCTTCAAGTGTGGCAGTTCCAATCGCTAGCGTCGCCTGAACAACGAGAGGCGCTAAGCTAGCGGGCAAAATGTGTAAAAAGACAATTCGCGGTGATTTGGCCCCGAAAGCTCGAACCGTTTGAACAAACTCTTGCTCACGCAAAGACAGCACCATACTGCGCGTGAGGCGAATGAACTTGGGAATTTGAACAATGCCGACAGCGACCATCACGCTGATAACGCTAGGGCCAGTAACAGTGACCACTGCGATCGCCAATAAAATTGACGGAAACGCCAGCATCACATCAGTCACCCAGCCCACTACCGTTTCTATCCAACCGCGAAAGTAACCAGCGGCAAGCCCTAAACCCACGCCAATCAACAACCCAATTAGAACCGAGACTAAGCCAATCACCAGCGAGGTTCTAAGCCCGTACCAAACCAGGGTCAAAATGTCTCGGCCTAGCCCGTCTGCCCCAAACCAGTGCGCCGCGCTAGGCCCTTGTAGCCTAGCGGCATAGTCTCTAGCAGAGGCGGCATCGTAGGGGTTGAGAACGGGAGCCAGCAGCGCGGCCAAAATGATGAATGTCGTTAACCCTAGTCCAATTAGTCCAGAGGTTGATTCAAGGAACCGCTGAACGGCACGATTTTTAAAAAATTTGGGCTTGCTTTTTGTAGGGGAAGGAGAAGGTGCGATCGCCATAAGACACAGTAGGAAATGCGGTAGATAGGTTGAGTACAAACAGCGCAGATCGCCCTTACTTGTACTGAATGCGAGGATCTAACAGTGCATAAGAGAGATCCACTAAAAGATTGATTAGTACAAACACAAACGCCACAAACACCACGCCGCCTTGTACCACCGGATAGTCTCTTTGCAAAATACCGCCGTAAATCCAGCTGCCAATTCCCGGCCAAGAGAAAATAGTCTCCGTTAAAATAGCGCCGCCTAGCAGCGTACCAAACTCCAACCCTACAATCGTCACCACCGGCAGCATGGCATTTTTAAGTGCATGTTTGCCAATGACCTTCAGCTCTTTCAGTCCTTTCGATCTAGCCGTGCGGATATAGTCTTGCGACAGTACCTCAAGCATGGCGCTGCGAGTAATGCGAGCGATAATTGCCAGTGGAATGGTACTCAGCGTAATGGCAGGTAAAACCAAATGAGCCAGCACATCGCCCAAAGCTTTAAAGTTGCCCTGAATGATGGAATCAAAAATGAAGAACCCAGTAATAGAGCTAAACGCAGTGCTGATATCGGTACGTCCGCTAGGGGGAAGCCACTGCAAATTTACGGCAAATAGATAAACCAACAGCAAGCCTAGCCAGTAAACCGGCATCGATACCCCTATCAAAGATCCGGTCATGGTCAGATTGTCGATCCAACTGTTCTTTTTTACCGCAGCCAGCACACCCGCCGGAATGCCGATTACTAGGGCAATTAGCATCGCCACTACTGACAGCTCAAAAGTGGCAGGCCAGCGCAGCCGAATCTCATCAGCGATAGGCACACCTGTAAAAATGCTGCTGCCCAAGTCAAAGCTGAGCAGATTTCCCAAGAACGACAGATATTGAAGCGGCAGCGGTTCGTTTAAGCCCATGCGCTCTCGCAGCTTTTCGACCGCTTCAGGGGTCGCTCTGTCGCCCAGCATCGTCACTGCCGGATCGCCAGGAATGAGATGTAAAAAGACAAATACTAGAAGTGAAATGCCAAGCAATACGGGCACTAGCTGAAGCAGCCGTCTGAAAATGTATCTGCCCATGATGATTTACCCTTTCTCCACGGCCACAAACGGCTCTGAGCTAAAGGGGCTTGGCTCCCAGCCAGAGAGAGCAGTGCGTTTGGCTAGCAGCGGCTGAGAATGCACAATCGGAATTCTGAGGGCTTCGTCAAACGTGATCGCATCTACCTGCTTATACAGCGCCTCTCTTTCTGCCGGATCGCTGTTGATTCGCGCCTGCTCAAGCAGATCAAACAGCTCAGGGTTTTGATAGTCGCCTAAATCTTGCGTGGCACCAGGGCCAAAGTGAGCATAGAGAAAGTTGTCTGGGTCGCCATAGTCACCGGTCCAGCCCAGCATAAAGGACTGAAAACCGGGCGCAACGTTGCGGTCAGCGAGGTATGCGCCCCAGTCTTTGGTTTGTAGATTGACGTTGATGCCAATCTGGCTCAGCTCGGCGGCAAAGGCTTCGGCAATGGGCTTAGGGTTAGGGAAGTACGGACGGCTAACGGGCATGTACCACATGTCCAAATCAAAGCCGTCAGGATAGCCCGCTTCGGCGATCGCACTTTTTGCCTCATCTACGCTGTAGGTATAGTCATCTATGCTGCTATCTCTATAGTCTTCTAGCGAAGGTGGAACAAAGTGGCCATCGGTTTCACCCAAATCGCCCCAAAATGCCTGGACAATATCAGGCTTGTTGATTGCCTGCGCGATCGCCTGCCGCACCTCTTTCGTCGCTAGCGGCTCATAGCTAGGATTTAGCCCTAAATAGCCCACGTTAAACGAAGGGCGATAGACCGCTTCTAGATTGGGGTCTGACTCAACTTCAGTGAGCTGATCGGGCGTGAGATCCACGGTGAAATCTAGCGTTCCAGCGCGCAGCTGCGCCAGCCTAGCTGCCGGATCTTCAACAAAGCTAAAGACGAGCTGATCGACTTTGGGCATCCCTTCTTCCCAATAGTCTTCAAACTTGGTGAGGGTGACGCGATCGCCACTAATCCAAGAGTCGAACACAAATGGACCCGTGCCTACCGCCGCGCCAGAAGGCGTGCCATAGCTAGAGCCCTCCTGCACCGCTGTCGGGCTGGCAATGCCAAAATAGCCAGACGAGATCGCTGCCGGGAACGCCGCAAACGGCTCTTTAATCTCAAACTCTACCGTCAGATCGTCAACTGCTCGCACATCGACTAGGGTTGACGCCTCATCGCCTTTAAATCCACCAAACAGATCGGTCCAAATCTCATACAGAGCGCCCGCATCTCGATAGCCAAACTCAAACTCTGGATCCCACCAGCGACTCACGTTAAAAACAACAGCTTCTGCATTGAAGTCGGTGCCATCGTGAAACGTCACGCCCTCACGCAGCGTAAATGTCCAGGTTTTGCCATCTTCAGAAGGTGTCCACTCGGTGGCTAGCTCTGGCGCTAGCTCTGTGCTTCCAGGCTCATTGCCAACTAGGTAGTTATAAATCTGTTGCTGTACGTAAATTGAGTTGCCGTCGGTAATATCGCCGGGGGTCAAATTGACCGGCTGCCCGACTGAGCCAAATACCAACGCGCCAGCCGGAGCTGTCGATTCCCCAGCCGTATCTGCTGTTGATGACTCTTCAGATCCGCCTCCACAGTTCACTAAGACGACCGCTAGTGTCAGCGCCATAATCGCCAAAAGAATCCGTCGCAGTCGCTGCCTGAAAAAAACGTGTGGGCGCATGATATTTGTCTAAGGTCCTACTGCTGTGTTGTTGCTAACGGTTATACAACGAAAGGGTTGATTAAAGAGGATTACAGAAATCTACGTGAAACTTTTCATGCAAAATGCGTAAATTGATACATTCGGCTGTCCGCTCGACGTTGCGCGTGCAAAACACGTCTTTGGGCATACCTCTAAAGGCATATGTTTGACAATGCTTCCGCCTAGCTCGCTACAGTCTGTTTGTTTTTATGTTGTATTGTTACAGTCACGACGAATGACAGCTATAGCGAATTTCAGTATTTGGACCAGCAAGAAATCGGCAAAATTTATAGCCAGCAATTCCAGCCAGTAAAACTATAGGGTTCGACCATGACTTTCCCGATCCTTGACGTTCGTAATCTCTCCATTGTCTTTCCGATAAAGTCAGGCGCAATCAAAGCAGTTAAGTCAGTCTCTTTTTCTATCGAACCGGGCCAAACGCTAGGGCTTGTTGGCGAGTCAGGCTCTGGCAAGTCGGTTACTTCCTTGGCCCTGATTGGCCTGCTAGAGAGCAGCACTCAGGTTTCTGGCGAAGTCTGGTTTTGCGATCCAAGCGCGCCTGATGCCAAGCCTGTTGATCTGCTTAAGCTGTCTCTTGAAGCGCGCCGTCAGTATCGAGGCAAGCTGATCTCAATGATTTTTCAAGAGCCGCTGACCTCATTAAACCCGGTTTATACCTGTGGCGATCAGCTAATAGAAGCGCTGCGGCTACATCGAAATTTGAATGGGAAGGCCGCAGAAGAGAGTGCGATCGCTCTTTTTGAAGAGGTCAAGCTACCCGAGCCTAAACAGGTGCTAGGCCGCTACCCGCATCAGCTTTCTGGCGGACAGCAGCAAAGGGTAATGATTGCGATCGCCCTTGCCGGAAACCCTGCGGTCCTAATTGCCGATGAACCCACCACCGCGCTAGATGTCACCATTCAGTCTACTATTCTAGATTTACTTAGAGACTTGCAGGCGGCTAGAGGCACCGCAATTTTGTTTATCACGCACGACATGGGCGTTGTTTCACAAATTGCCGATCGTGTTGCCGTTATGTACAAAGGCGACTTGGTAGAAATTGCCCCTGTATACGATCTGTTTGCCGATCCGCAGCATCCCTATACCCAAGGGCTTTTGAACTGTCGGCCTCGGCCCAACAAGCAGCTACGACGACTGCCCACCGTCAGCGACTTTATGAGCGTCAGTGAAGATAAAGAGATTATAGCCACCGTTCGCACCGAGGCAGAAAAAGCAGATCTGCTAGCAGAAGTGAGCCCCGTCGAAGTAGAACAGCATCGCCTTAGCCTGATCGAACAGCAGCCTCTGTTAAAAGTAGTGGACTTAACCAAGGGATTCCCCGTCAGCCACGGCTTTTTTGGTAAGAAAACAGAGTTCAGGGCTGTTGATAGCGTCAGCTTTGAGGTGTATCCTGGTGAGACGTTAGGGCTAGTGGGCGAATCAGGCTGCGGCAAATCCACTCTCAGCCGCTGCTTGCTCCGGCTAATTGAGCCCACTTCCGGCTCGGTTGACTTTGACGGAAAATCTGTTCTAGATTTGGGCAGCGAAGAGATGCGACGCCTGCGACGCGAGATGCAAATTGTTTTTCAAAATCCTTATGGCTCGCTAGATGCGCGGCAGACGATTGGCTCTGCGATTATGGAGCCGATGCGGATTCACGGGCTAGGGGGCGATGAGAAGCAGATGCGATCGCGCACAGCCAATCTGTTAGAGCGAGTGGGACTCGATGCGAGCGCTATGAACCGGATGCCCTTTGAGTTTTCTGGCGGACAAAGGCAAAGAGTGTGCATTGCCAGAACGCTGGCCTGCGAGCCAAAATTTATCATCTGCGACGAGTCTGTCTCGGCCTTAGATGTCTCGGTGCAGGCGCAGGTACTCAATCTGTTGAAAGATTTGCAACAGGAATTTAATCTCACCTATATCTTTATTTCTCATGATCTAAGCGTTGTGAAATTTGTGAGCGATCGCATCATGGTTATGAACAAAGGCCGCATCGAAGAAATCGGCCCGTCCGAAGCTATCTACAACTCACCCCAAAAGGCCTACACTCAGCAGCTCATTGCCGCTATCCCCGACGCCAAACTTGAAGATATTCGTCAGCGTCAAAAGGCTTTGGTCTAAAGGAGGCTTTGGTCTAAGCGGTTCTAAGGAGAAGCGATCGCACCCAACTCACCTTTTGATTCGAGTGCGATCGCCTGTCGTATCACCCGTCTTACCAACAGATACTAATCAATTAGCCTAATTGGAAGACAGTCTAATTAGAAGACAGTGCAATCAGGTCATCTGGCCTAACAACCACCACAAAAGGCGCAGTTGTATTACCCACCAACACACCTGCCGCCGCGCCGCCAACTACTTCCCACAGCCCAGGGTCGCCTAGCACCTCACCTAGCACATAGCCACCAGCCGCGCCAATAGCCGCGTCCGTCAAGATGGCACCCGTCGAGGTCTGCCGGGGGTCTTTCACATCGCGCAGCAGTTCCGAAGACGCATTCACTTGAAAAATGCGATCGGCTAGCTCTATAGAGTTGGCCACGTACACTAGCCCACCTTCCGCAGGCTGAAACTGACCGCGAATAACCGTGCCCACCGGTAGCCGTCTGCCACCAAAGTTAGACTCGCTGCGCAAGACCAAATCGTAGTCGTAAGTGTTGCTCTTATTCAGATATAGCGTCTCTGACGTTTCTAGAGCGGCCTGTAGGGTAAATGGTTCAGTGTTTTGGTTCTGTGAGACCTGGCCCGGCTGCGATCCATTCGGCTGAGGCTGCCGTGCTCGCTGAGAAGAAAACACCTGCGCATTTGCGCCCACTACCAAAGGGCTAAATCCCAGCATAGTGCCCGCTACAGCCAGCGCTGATAAGCTCCCAGCAGTCTTGCGAATATGCTTACGAATACCTAGTATTTTCATTGCAACTTTCCTCTTGAAAAACGCTTATTAACAGTGCAGCACAGCGCGTTTTGCAACTTGATATTGCCCGACTTATCTTTTTTTATCTACAAAAATCAAGAGACCGAAAAATCAAAAGATCGAGAAATAAAGAGACAATAATAAGCGTGAGACTTAGGCGCTGGCCGAATAGCGCTTTCATCTACCCACTACGATCCCTCTTAAAATATAGCTTGGAAAAGCGGCTTCTAGAGGAATCTTGACGTATGTACGGACCTCAGCTCGCGCCAGACGCAAACGATAAAAACATACAGACAATCTCAAAGCTACCACCTTAAAACTACTAACCTCACAGCTACTGTGCCAGTCGGCCAATTGCTTCGCTAACCCTTAGCAGCAAATCCGGATAGCTTCCGGCTACTACCCCACCCGCAAACCCAAACAGATGTCCTTCCCATGAAATTTTCGAGGCGTTAGAGCTGGGCAGCATCGCCCATAGCTGATTGCCGTATAGCAAAAAGACAATTGCGGCAAAGCCGACGGTTAAAAGAGTGGGGCCCTGGTAGCCACTAATGAGCAAAAAGCCAATGTAGCCAAAGATTAGTCCGCTAGCACCCAGATGAATCGCCTCCCGGCCAAATAGCCAGGTGCCAATGCCGCCAATGAGCAAAATGGTGACCGTAATTGTATAAAAATCGGCAGCGTCTGAGAGCTCACCTTGAACCAAAATTAGCCAGCCCAGCACTAAAAAGGGCAGCGTGTTAACCAGCAAATGACCAAAATCACGGTGAAATAGAGGCGAAAGCACAATGCCCGGCAGCCCGCGCAGCTCACGAGGACGAATGCCGAACAACCGACCTAAACCACCGCCAAATAGAAAAATGTTCATTAGGCTAGCGGCCCAGGTCAAAATGACACTGTCGCGCAATACCTCCACCCGCGACTGCCACGAAGCGTCTGTGGATGCAAAGGCCATCACAATTGTCCCCAGTGCGATGTAAAGCAGTAAAACCTGTGATTTTGAATTAAACACGCTCAGAGAACCTCGCCCACACAGCTTTTAGGGATTGTGAGACAATATAAAACGATATCTGTAGATATAACCAAAAAAAGAATGAAATACAGCATGAAAGTTAAGCGTCTCGCTTCGCTATGGGTCGCAGTTTGCGTCGTGGCCATCGGTTTATTTGGCTTTGCGACACCTAGCTGGGCGTACATCGAAGCAGATGTTGACATGCTGATGATGGATAATTCGTGCCCTGTTTGCATCCTGAATGATGCGGATTTAAGCAACGCTCAGTTACACCGGGCTAACCTTAAAATCGCCTCTTTGACGGGGGCCAACCTTACTGGCGCAGACCTGAGCAATACTAACCTCATGCTCTCTGAGCTGGTGGGCGCAAATCTCACGAATGCCAATCTTACTGGGGCGGAAATGAATGGCGCTAGGATGCAAGATGCTATTTTGACGGGCGCTGATCTGAGCGGGGCGATCTTGACCCAGGCAAATCTGCTAGATGCCGATTTGCAAAACGCTAAGCTGATTAATACTGAGCTGACGGCTGCTGTAATTGGCGTGGCTAATCTTAGTGGGGCTGACTTGACGGGTGCTAATCTGCGCGGGGTCAATCGTAGCCGAGCCATTTTGTGCCACACCATCATGCCAGACGGCGTTGAGGAAAATCGTGACTGTGATTAGGCCGACGTTTAAGTAGAAAAAAGCTTTAAGAAAAAATATGTCAGCAGCCTTAGCTTCCGTAGAACCTGCCAAGATTTTGACTGCGCAGCCCTCTGTTTTCGACCGCAGCCACTGGGGCCGAATTCGGTTGACGGGCGCTGATCGCGTCAGGTTTTTGCACAATCAAACGACTAATAATATTGAGCGGCTCTCAGCTGGGGCAGGCTGCCGGACGGTGTTTGTCACGTCTACGGGGCGAACGATTGACTTGGCTTCGGTCTATGCGATGCCTGAGGCGCTTTTTCTGGTGGTCTCGCCCGGTATGGCCCAGCTGCTCTATGACTGGATGGATCGCTATATTTTCTTTTCGGACAAAGTGACGCTGCAAGATAAGACTGCCCAGACGTTCATGTTTACGGTGCTAGGAGAAGGGGCTGACGATGTGGTGCGATCGCTCGGCGCTGACGCTCTGATCGGTCAGCCTGAATTCACGCATCAAAGCCTCACGCTGCCTGGCGTCGAGCAGCCTGTTACGATTGCGGTAGGCAGTGATTTGGCCATAGCAGGCTATACCCTCTGGGGAACAGGCCGGGGAACAGGCCAGAGAACAGGCGCGGCTGAAGCTAGCCCGGAGAATAGCCCGGAGCAGACACCGGAGCAGACACTAGCGCAAGCAAAAGAACAGGCGTGGCAGGCGCTTTGCGTGGCAGGCGCAGCGCCCGGCACCCCAGATCAGTGGGAGCAGCTGCGCATTCAGCAAGGTCGTCCCATGCCCGCGTGCGAGCTAACCGACGACGATAACCCGCTAGAATCTGGCCTGTGGGACAGCATCTCCTTTGAAAAAGGCTGCTACATTGGCCAAGAAACCATTGCCCGGCTCAACACCTACCAGGGCGTCAAAAAGCGGCTATGGGGCATTATTTTAGAGCGCCCTTTACCGGTAGGTACAGCCCTCACCATCGCAGGCAACAAAGTGGGCAAGCTCACTAGCGTTGCTCATCTTCGCACAGGTACTGATGCAACCAACGATGCTGATACTCAAACCTTTGGCTTGGCCTATATCCGCACGAAAGCTGGTGGCCCTGCCCTAACCGTAGAAATTGACGACACCACCGCGCAGGTTGTCACCCTTCCTTTTATTACTCATGAGTACTACACCCCAGACAAATAAGCCAGACAAATAAGCCAGATAAATAATTCGAGTAGAAGAAAGGACGCGATCGCTGGCTAAAGCTAAGCAAATTACCGACGCGGCTAACCAGGCTAAAAGCGATCTCAAAGCTTAGCGGCGGGTGCTACCGTTTTTCTTCCTCAGGTCACCTATCAGGTCGCCTCTCAGCCCACCTATCAGGTGAAGCCTATCCCTCCCAGCAAAGTGGTTTTAGACAAGCTCTACCACCTCTCTACCACCTCTCTATGATAGGAGATCTATAGGGATTGACGGGCATTCTAAGCGAGATTGAAATAGACAGCCCTCATTTAAAGCGGTTTACCACGGAGCTGAAAATTCTAGCCCAAAACTTTCAAACTAAGAAGAGTAGAGAGTTTATTAAGTCATTTACCTGTTTGGAGTCATGAAAGTCGGAGTCATGAAAGAAACCGCGCCGCAGCCAGTCAGGATACTGCTTGTTGACGATACTCCAACAAACTTGGCTGTCCTCTCTGAATCAATTAAAGATCAAGGCTGGACAACCCTATTTGCGACTGATGGAGAGACCTCGATTGAACAGGCCGAATATGCTCAGCCAGATTTGATTTTGCTAGACGTGATGATGCCAGGTATAGACGGCTTTGAGACCTGTCGTCGGCTAAAAGCCAGTCTAGCAGACAGCCCATATTCCAATCATCTTTATGACGGCGCTTGCAGACGCTACGGATAAGGTAAAAGGGCTAACTCTCGGCGCTGTAGACTATATCACCAAACCCTTTCAGCAAGAGGAAGTGATTGCTCGCGTGGGGATGCACCTGCGGCTACACGACATGAATAAACAGCTAGCGCAAAACAACGAGTTCCTCAGCCTGAAGATAGCCGAGCAAGAGAGAACCGAAGCCCAGCAGCAGCAGCTCGCCCAAGAGCTAGAGCAGCAAGTTCATGCACGCACCGCCGAACTCACGCACGTTCTTGAAGACCTGAAGCAAGCTCAGATGCATCTTGTCCAAAGCGAGAAAATGTCTTCTTTGGGGCAGATGATGGCAGTCATTGCCCACGAAATCAACAATCCTGTCAACTTTATCTACGGCAACCTACAGCCTGCTTAACGACTACTTTCGAGATCTGATCGGCTTAATAGAACACTACCAGACCTGCTATCCAGATCCTGAAGAGGAGCCGCAAGATCATATCGATAATCTTGACATAGCGTTTATGACCGAAGATGCCTTCAAACTGTTGGAATCGGTGAAAATTGGGGCCGATCGCATTCGAAAAATCGTGCTGTCGCTGCGTAATTTTTCTAGGCTAGATGAATTTGAGACGAAAGCGGTCAATCTGCATGAGGGTCTCGATAGCACCCTGTTAATTTTGCAAAGCAAGATACAAGATAATGCGGGCGATACCCAAATCGAAATCATCAAAGACTATGGCTATCTCGATACCGTGGAGTGCTATCCTAGCCAGCTTAATCAGGCTTTTATGAACATTCTGTCAAACGCTATTGATGCCCTTTATGACAACATCGAAGCACATCCAGAAACGGCAACTGTGCCACCCCGCATTTACATTCAGACTGAGCTGAGCCCTGATGCTGCTGCTATCATTCAAATCGCCGACAACGGTCCTGGCATCCCAGAAGCCATTCGCACGAAACTATTTGATCCCTCTTTTACGACCAAGCCGGTAGGCAAAGGCACCGGTTTAGGACTTTCTATTAGTCATGAAATTATTGTCGAAAAGCATCAGGGCAGCATTAGCTGTGTCCCTCGTCCTGGTGGGGGGACTTGCTTTGTTATTGAAATTCCGCGTACGCAGGCAGCTAGAGAGATCTCTACTCTTACCGATCAGGCTTGGCAGCTAGCGGCGCGGTTGGTGTAATGGAGATGCGATCGCGTTTGCTCTTAAAGACTCACGCCTCAAAGATCACTCTCCGGCCAGCCAGTACAGCACCTCAGCTTTTAGCACCTTAATATCCCGATAGAATTCTTGCTTAACAAACTGCCCTAGCGCGTCGATTGGGCTAAAAGAACTGCTGGCTGTCCACTGAATATCTTGTGCGATTGGCGTGGTGTGCGATCCTTTTAGGATTCTGACGGTTGTGGTTTTGGGAAAGCGCCGTATTAACACGTCGCTGAGTGGACGCGTTTGGTCAATGCTGTCGCTGCGAAATTTGATTAAAAGGTTGTAAGGCGTGCTGTAGCGCGTGTCGATAGCTGCCAGGGTTTGCTCTGGGCTAGGGGTAAATTCTAAACGGGTGTCTAGCTGAAAATCGGGTGCGAGCTGGACAATCTGCTCTAGCAGAGGAATAGACTTGCGGGCAGGAAAATTGTTAAAGGAGATAAATACATTGCCTGCTCGCTCTACGCCTAGCGTGCTGCCAATTAGCAGGTGTACCTTACAGCCCATGCTGTGACCCAAGCCATAGATGGGAAGCGACTGGATGTCAGGGCGCTGTTTTCGTAAGAATATAAGACCTTGCTCGAAGGTGGTAAGGGTTTCAGCTGCGATCGCGCTATGGTCAAACGTATTGACAAAAGGCGTTGAAACAACGGCATATCCTTCTTGATACAGCGCTTCTAGCAGCCAGCGGTAGGTCAAATGTGGCGCAGCCGCAACAAAAGCGCCACCTAAAAAGTGAACGAGCGCTCGTGGGCGCGGCGGCACTAAAAACCAGTTGCCAGAAACTTCTTGCCAGTACATAAAATCTTAAAACGCCTTCGCCTGTCCATCGACCAACGGCTCTATTTTAATCACTTGCAGCCTCACCCCACCGATCGTTAATCAACGCTTGCCTGTAACGAGACCGCTGTGGTATATTCAAAAGCCACTGTAAAGTGAACCCAAGGACGTATAGCTCAGTTGGTTAGAGCGCATCGTTGACATCGATGAGGTCCGCCGTTCGAGTCGGCGTACGTCCATACTGTAAGTTCTAGCGAGTGACCAAATTGGTCAAGCAGAGACTGGCAAACTAGAGTTTTGGCGCAGACTCGGTATTGTTTTAATGCCTAGAAAAGATGCTATTCACAACTTAGTCAAACAAGCCTTAGTCAAAGACGGGTGGCAAATTACCGATGACCCGTATGTCATATCCTACGGTGAGCGTTTTTTGTTCGTTGATTTAGCAGCTACTGAAAGAGACGGGCTCGGCAGCTTTCAAGGGCGATTTGTTGGTGCTGCCAAGGGTCGTCAGACAATCGCCGTAGAAATAAAGGAATTTCGAGGGCCGTCGGAGGTCGCATCTCTAGAGCAAGCAATAGGTCAGTACGTCCTCTATCAACTACTGCTCGACCAAATTGATCCAAATCGTCGTCTTTATCTAGCAGTCAGCGATTTGGACTATGATCAGATTTTAAGCGAACCGATCGGAGAGCTTGTCATCAGTGAGTTACCACTAAACTTGATTGTCGTTAATCAAAAAACTGTAGAGGTTCAGCAATGGATTCCACCACTCAGCTCTCAAACGCCGTAAAAGAGGTTATCAACCGATACGCTAAGTTGAAACCGTCTCACGGCGATATCCGCCTGGATACTGTCTTTGATGATGGGCAGAAGCACTATGCTCTGATGCAAGTAGGCTGGGATAGAGGGCGGCGAGTTAGAGGAAACCTTATCTACATTACGCTACAAGATGACAGCGTATTGATTGAGTACGATGGCATGGAATATGGCATTGCTGAGGATTTGGTAAAGTCGGGCATCGATTCTGAAAAAATCAATCTTGCCTATCAACCTGAATCTTATGCGATCGCCCTTGCCTCCTAGCACTTAGAATAGCCATGCTTTTTTGTATAGGTGCAGCAAGTCGCTGATTAAACACTTTGAAACAGAATAAGCAACGGTGTTTATAGCTTTTCATTTTTGACAACTTGATTTAGCTCTATCATAATTCACAAAGTTGTTACTCTCCTCCTCTATCCATCCATCGTATATGTCTATTCATCATATACGTCTATTTTCTGAAAGAAGCAGTCTGTGATAGATTTCAGAAAATCGCATCCAGCAGATCATAGGCAATGCCGACAGAAGAGATTCTAAGCGTGTTAACAGAACTTGGCCGCCAGGTGTCAGAGCTGAGGGCGCGCGTCGAGCAGCTAGAGTCAGAGAATGGGGAACTGAAAGCCGAGAACAAAGGCTTGAGAGAATTACTCCATCAGCAAGGCAGTAGTAAGTCATCAGAGGTAACAAAGTTCACCGAGAATTGCGGTGTTGCATAATAGAGGTATGAATTGAGGTTTTCCGCTCTATGCAATGTCCAGAATGTCAGTCCACTCATATCCGCAAAAACGGGAAGAAAAAAGCAAGTAAAACCATATCTGTGTGAACTGTGTCCGCCGTCTTGGTGCGCGTTCCCTAGCGCCGCAAAGCGACGCGGGGTCGCACCGCAGTTTATCGACCAGTACAATGAACTTGGCTATTCCAACGAGTTCAAGCGCGAGTGCTTAAAGCCAATACCCGTGAATGAAAGTCTCATGCAGCCTCAGGGATAAAAATCTCTAAGTCATTCTCAATGTTTCTAGAACGGCTCTGATGCAGTCGAGTCTTGCGTTTGAACTTGGACATTTTGACTTTGACCACCCGGTCATTGACTCGGTGTCTTCTAGGTCGGTCAATCTCGGCAACGGCCAGCAAATCGAGTAAATACTGCTGTTGTTGAGTGGCCAAACCAGATGTGCCGGGTTTACTCATCTGAGGAATCGCATCCATGATGAGCTGTAGGCAGTCCTTGAAGCTGAGCACCAAAGGGTCTTTATCGACTGATGCGGCAGCTTGGAACATCAGCTCTCGGATGAGGTTATAGAGCAGCATCATGGCATAGAGTTCTTGTTCGACCAAATCAGGCCGTTTGCTGCGCAATAGGGTGGGCATCTGGCCTCTGAGGGTGGCACATTGGTGAGTTTTAATTTCATCAAAGCACAGCTCAATATCCCACCTTTTGTGATAATGAAAAACAAAGTCCTTTGCCCTAATACGGGGGTCGAGTAGGTTAGTGACGAGCCGAGTCGGACGGAACCCTGGGATTTGATAGACAATCACTCTCACGTTTAGGGTTTCATGCTTCCAGGCATTACGCTTTTCTGTAGAACGGCTGGGGTCGAGCAGTTTGCCGCTCATCTGCGAGAGATAGCTACCATCGGGTAACCGCTTGAGGACAGGAAGTTTTGGATGACTACTGACCTTGAGCACAAAGGCACAGTCCTGCTGTTGGATCTGCCACATCATCGCAAATGAGTACAAACCCGCATCCACCATAAACAGCCAGTTAGCCGGATGTAACCGGCTGAGGATATGCATCATCAGGCTGCGCTCTCCGGTACCCTTGCCCGCGTAGGGACCATAGGCCACATCTAACAGCAGCCGAGGACCGATGGCGAGCAGACTCATCCAGCGCAGTTGGGGGGTAGCCACTCGCTTCTCCGGCTCGACGGCTTTTCGGTTTGCCAAAGCGGGCTCGATTGGACGGCGTATCAGGCATACTGCCAGTGCTGCCATCAAAGATCACGCTTACCCACTGATGAAAATCAGGAGACAATGGCTCGATGGTCGCCACCATTCGATTAAACAGTACTTCGAACACTTGCACCCCAACCCGCACTCGGGCATGGCTAATCGCACCTTCTGAAACCAACTGTTGCGGTAATTGATAGCTCATCCACCGACAGCCTGAGAGCAGCCAGTCGAGCACCCCTATACAGTTCTTATCCCGGCGCATCGTTAGCCCCAACACCAACCACACTACAAACGAGGATACTAGTTTTGTGCCGTAACGCTCACGCTCTTTCTTCAGCACTTTTAAGGTCTCGCGGATCAGCGGCGTCAACCGTTCGGCAAACGGCGACAGACTATAATCGGAACTTAGGTCGGTTAAATCGGTGGCTTCGGCTATTGATTGGCTCATCTGAAACCTGCTGCTAGCGCTGATTTGGACGTTGAATATCCTTTCTACGCTACAGCAGGTCTCACTGCTGCCTAGTCCATAACACATTCATTCACGGGTATTGCCTTTAAAGTACCTTAGCTGGTAGACAAATGGTAGAACCTACAAACTGAAAATGCTGAAGCCTATTAAATTTGGTTTTAGAGCGCATCGTTTATATTGATGAGGTCTGCCGTTCGAGTCGGCGTACGCCCATTCCTCAAAATCCCTGGCGTAACTGACGTCCAGCAGTTCGTTGTCGAAGTCTAAAACAGGGCCTGAAGTCGTTTTTGATCGGAATCGGCTGCTTTCGCTCCAAGGATCTTGGCGAGGCAAGCGATACCAGTTTTAGTCCGAATTTAGCTAAACCAATATAGCGATCGCGGCGTAGCCCATGAGCACGAACGCCCTCAGAGAGGAGTGCTAGAGAGGAGTGCGTACTTCGCCATGTTTTTGCTGAGGCAACCGCTAAGTAATTTCCTCGTTCTGAAATAGCATTGCGGCAGAAAGTGGCGGCCCTTTATTGATCTCGGTATCGCTGTAGCAGGGCGGGCAGGGCCTCGTAGCCCTCCATGCTCATAACTGGCGTGAGCTGACGGCGGTATTTTTCTAAAATTTGCTGGAATCTCTCTTCTCCAAGCTGACCTTTCAAAATAGAGGCTAGCCCTGCGGCCTGTCGCCATTCTTCTGAGCCAATGTTTTCAAGCAAATACATGGCCAGTACGCTGTAAAAAATGGCTTCTTCGCTGTGCTTTGGTGTGGAATCGTTTGGGGAAGGCTTCTCTCCTGCCGTCTGATTTTTTAGGCCATGATGCGCTTCGGCGGTGTATAGGGTGTAGAGCCCTTGCAGATAAATGTTGCCAGAGCTTTTGACAGCGTCTGCGCCTTTGGTGAGAACGTCGAGGCCCGCCTGGGGGCGATCGCACATTACATAGCCAATCCCTAAACTGTTGTAAGCCAGCGCCTGAGACTGAAAGTCTCCTTGTTTGAGAGTCAGCTCTAAGCCCTGGTTGAGGTATGCGATCGCCGTGTCATACACCGCCGTATCTCCTACATCATTTGCCCGTGCCTGCAACACCTGCGCATAGCCCAGGTTCACTAGTGCATTTGCTTCGCCCACGCGATCGCCCCGCTGCCGCGCCAAAATCAGCGCCCGCTGACTTGTTGCTACTCCACTCGCAAAGTCTTTTTCTAGCACCGCATTTCGCGCCAAGTGGCACAAATCTGCGGTCTCACAGGTCAAGTCTCCCGCTGCTTGAGCAATCTCCAACGCTCGCTGATAAAAAGCTTTGGCCGCTGTTGCCTGTCCTAGCATCTGCCGAGAATAGCCCAGCAGGGTTAAAATTCGCGCCTTTTCCTGCGTCCCTTCTACCTGACGCAGCGGCTCACTAAAGTAGTCTAGGGTGTCTTGCAGATAGTCTCCTGAAAAGGACGCGAACACGCCGCCATATAGCGGAAAATCGTCTCGCTGCGCAAACGTTCGCAGCCCTTGTAGCATCAGCTGAAAGCAGCCATTGCCGAGCGCCTGATAAGACGGATTGTCCGCTGCCGCAAACCCCTGAGAGAGTCGTCCCCAAATCGCCGCAAAAATCAAAGACGTGCTGTAGGATAGCTGCTTGCCTGCTTTGGCGCTGTAGGGCTGCTTGTCGAACCAGACGATTAGGCTGCGCTGCAAGAAGTGCATGGCCACTGCCAAATCGACCCAGCTAGCGACATCGACTGCGGTTCGCGTGATGGCCTCTACCGGTTCGTTTTGCGACAGGGTGGTAAACAGCAGCTTGGGCAGTCCTGCCGACAGCTTTTTCCACAGCGTCCAGGGGCCTGCCTGCTCTCTTTCGCCAAAGCCAACGGGCGCACCCGCTGGCGCATATAGCCAGCTCACCAGCTCCGGTTCTAGGCGCTCGTAGGTGGCTAGCCCGGCTAAAATGCCTGTTCGCCAAGCAGCCATTTCGCCGGACGCCGCCTGGTTGGAGGCTGTTTGGTCAGAGGCCGTTTGGTCAGAGGCCGTTTGGTCAGAGGCTGTTTGGTCAGAGGCTAAACTTTTGGCGAGCTGCTTGAGCTGCTGGCGGTTCAGGCTGTTGGGCTGATTTGGATCGATCAGGCCCAAAAATATTTCGGGCCGCTCGGCGGGTTCTGCCTGCTGTAGCGTTTGGGCCGCGCTGGCCACACCGCTGGCCACCTGCCGTGATTGTTGCCCCTTTTGCCACTCGCTCTCGATGGTTTTGAGTGCTCGTAAAATTCGCGGCGCTTTTAGCGAGCTTTCTATTTTGGGCTCAATCTCGGCGATGCGCGTGGCCACTGCCCGTTCAAAAATTTCGCCTGTGCCCGCTTCGACGGACGATTCGAGCTGCGATCGCACCTGCTCTTTTGATCGCACGTTCCCCTTCAGCGTCTGCTGCACAATCTCATCAATCAGCGCCAGATATTGGTCAGTCAAAGATAGCCCTGCGTCCACGCTCAACTCCTCATTACTTCACGGTTAAAATCACGGTCAAACTTATCTCAAGCAAACTTATCTCAAAGTCAAAACTGCATTGTTATCAATCAGTCTTGGCTGCCCTGCGGTGTCCACCGCGTTGTAGCGCTGAAAATATCGCTGAGCGGCTGCCGGTAGCTGAGGGTAGTCAAAGGTCGCATCGCCTGCTGCTACCGTCGCCCAAAAATCGCGAATCTCACCAGCGTAGCCCTTTGCCTCTTTCGGCGTGAGGCACAGCGGCGGATCGCTCAGCAGCCGGGTAATGAAGGGGAGTGAGCGATCGCACATCCAGTCTTTAGAGGTTTCTTGCAGCGTTGGCCAGTCTGGCACCGTTTCGATTCGCCGGGTTTCTACCGAGAGGTGATGTTGCCCGCGCTCATCTGTTGTCAACGACAGCAATCGATACGGGTGCGGGTAGCTCACCAGCGACCCTGTCGTAATTGCGTAAAAGTCTTTTGCTTGAGCAATATCTTGCACATGTAAATGACCCGTAAATGCCACCGGCACCTTTGCCGCCTGTAACCGGGATACCAGCGCTGGCGCATTGCGAATCATGTAGCGCTGGCCGAGCTGATTGCTAGCCTGCCCCGGCAAGTGCTCTAGCACGTTGTGATGCACCATCACCATCACAAACTGACCGGCTAGTTCTGCCAGCTTGGCATCTAGCCAAGCAAACTGATTGTCGTCGATTACACCCGTGCCAATTTGCTCACCGGATGCCTCAAACGCATTAGAGTTTAGCCCGATTAAATGCACCCCCGGCAGAATTTCCTGATGATAGTCTAGGCACTTGCCATCGGTGTAGCCAAAGCGCTGATAAATGGCGGGAAAGTCAGCGAGCGCAATTCGATCCTTACCACCTTTTTTGTCTGTATCGTCACCAGGCACATTGCCATCTCTGCGGACCACATCGTGGTTTCCTGGTACAACATAAGTGGGAAACGGCAGCTGCGATAATCTATTGGCCACCCACTCATGATTTTCCCGCTCGCCATGCTGGACCAAATCACCTGGCAATAGCAAAAAGTCTGGTGGGTCCGCCTCTAGCTGCGTCAAAATTTGCTCAAACGCTGGAATACTGACCTCTACTAGATGAAACCGATGCGGCGCATCCCAAATTGTCTGTGGCAGTGCAATGTGCAAGTCGCTGACAATGGCAAATTTGAAGTTGAGGGTCATTGCGGAAAACTGGATAGGAAGGTTGGGATGTACAGCAAGGCCATACTTTACGGCCATATTTTACGGCCATATTTTACGATTGTATGCGCTTGTACGCTCTATGCTCTGTGTATCTGGTAGTGTTGAGGTATCTGGTAGTGTTAGGACGATACCCTCAATAAAAACGTTGCTGCTGCGTATTTGCCGATACTTGTTATAGCTAACGGTTTGTTCTAATGGTTTTATTTGCAAAAGAGCTTATTTTAGTCCCTATCGACTTTTCTGAAAAGTCTTTGCAGGCGCTGACAGAAACGATCTCCTTCGCTGAGGCAAACGACAATGTCTATGTCGTTCATGTGCTGAAGCCCTTGGAGGCGACAGAGCCAGGGGTCGTATGGGAGTCAGTTAATACCGATAAGCGTAAAGAGACAATCCTGAAGCTGTTTGATGAAAAGTTCCCGAAAAGTGAGTATATCGGGCTCAATTTTACGATTTTAGAAGGCGATCCAACTGCCGAAATTATTGACTACGCCGAGCAGCAAAAAATTGATCTAATTGTGATGCCTTCGCGCGGTCGAACGGGCATTTCTCGCTTCTTTATGGGCTCCATTGCTGAGCGGGTGGTGCGCTTCGCTCACTGTCCGGTTTTGGTCTTAAAGCAGTAGATCTGCTGCAATAGGTCTATGGCAATAGTCTTAAAGCAGCAGATCTTCTTACAGCAGATTTTCGAGAAAACCCTTCGCACAATCTATGCCTATCGACTTTTTGCATAGGCGCTATCTGCTTAGCCTTTTGTTGTTTCAAGTTGGCGTAGCTACATTAGGAGTATCTTCATTCAAGGTACTCCTAATGACTTTTAAATCCCCTTCTGCACCTTCTTCTGCATCCCAGTATGTCTCACCACAAAACCACCGCAAGCCCCTAGTTGTTAGAGGTCTACAGTGGTTCTGGAGATTCAGCCAGTTCTACGGTGAGTACACGGTGCGATCGCCACAAGCGCGTCAACAGTGGGTCAACGAACAGCAAAAGCAGCGTGGCTAGAAACCGGGTAGCTCACTGTAGCCCACTCGCTGACGACAGTTTACGATTCGACCATTACCATTTGGCCAGATGTTAACCTTCCCCAGTAGTCTTTCAGATCGCCTGCAACTTCGTTCGAGAGAATATAGCAGCCTAGCAGGTTAGGGAATGCCATTCCTAGCAATAGCAAGTCGCTAAAGTCGATGATCAAAGAGAGACTGGTGAGGCAGCCCAAGAATGTGCACACCACATAGATAATCTTGAAGAGCAAAGTACTTTGCTCACCAAAGAGATAGGTCCAAGCTTGAATGCCGTAATAGCTCCAAGAGATAATTGTTGAGAACGCAAAGAGACAAACTGCGATGCTCAGTATGATGGGGAACCAGCTGACCACAGAGCCAAAGGCGCTAGCCGTCATGGCGACACCGCTAAGCTCTTCGCCAGTTTCTAAATAAACTCCGGTTAAGACAATGGTAATGGCTGTGAGGTTGCAGATAATAACCGTGTCAATCAGGGGCTCTAGCAGAGAAACAAGCCCTTCTCGTACGGGTTCATCGGTGCGGGCCGCAGAGTGCGCGATCGCAGCCGAGCCAACCCCAGCTTCGTTAGAGAACGAACTCCGTCGAATACCCTGTACCATGACCCCTACGAGTCCACCTACAGCGGCTTTGGGCACAAATGCCTCGGAAATAATGGTGCCGACAGCATCGGGCACCTGACCAATATTGACAACGATGACAATCAGGCAGGCGAGAACGTAAAGCGCGGCCATCGCGGGCACTAGCTTTTCGGCTACCGCACCAATGCGTTTGATGCCGCCAATGATGACAAAGGCCGATAGCGCGGCAAGTATTAGGCCAAAGAGCCAAGCGGGAAGCCCAGGTACTAGCCCAGAAATGGCCGCATAGGCTTGGTTTGACTGGAACATGTTGGCCCCACCCAGACTGCCACCTAAGCAGAGAATGCTAAAGAGAATCGCTAAGCCTTTTCCTAGTGGACCTAACCCCCGTGCTGCTAAGCCCTGATTGAGGTAGTACATGGGACCGCCCAAAATGGTGCCGTCTGGCAGGCGACGACGGTATTTTACCGCCAGGGTGCATTCTACAAACTTGCTGACCATGCCACACAGTCCGGCAATGGTGAGCCAGAACATCGCGCCCGGACCGCCGAGCTGAATGGCGATCGCAACACCAGCGATGTTGCCTAAGCCAACCGTTCCTGATACGGCAGTTGCCAGTGCCTGAAAGTGAGAGACCTCACCCTCATCGTGATCGTCGTCAAACTTGCCCTGAACTACCCTGATGGCGTGCTTTAACCCCCGAAAGTTAATAAATCCCATCCGGAAGGTGAAGAAGATGGCTGCGACAAATAGCCATAGCACAATAAAGGGAAAGCCGTTTTCGCCGCCGATCTTGAAAAATAGTAAGACCGAGAGTAAATCGACGATTGGCTGGAAAATGCTGTCTGCAATAGAAGGCGTTTCGGCTGCTTCTTGTGCGATCGCGGCGGGGGCTGCGATCGCCATCAAAATCAGCAGAACAGGCAGCACAGCCCAGCCATCAGCGCTTTGGCTAAACCATTTGGCCGACAGTCGCGTCAACCGCTGAAACCAGCGACTGACCGTAGGTATACACAAGCCCTTTCGATTCATCATTCGAGTTCCATTTGAAGTTTTATCATTCTGGTAGCCGTTTCTAGAAGACTTTCGTCTGTTAGACGCAGGCACAAAAGTACCTGATAGTTACCTGACCTAATAAAAGTTGCTTTTTGAGTTTTGCCGATAATCGAAAATTACCATGCGACTTGCGCATATTGTTGTTAATTTCATTACCGCATCCGTATTTATCCGGGGAAATTGCGATAAGAAATTTAAAAGTAGAGGTAGTGACTGCGGTCGGGCATTGCGAGCTCCGATAGATTTTTGAACCGAGCGATGCCGGAACCGAACGATATCAGAACCGAGCGATGTATAGTGTTGCCAGTTATCTAGCGGTTCGGAAGTACTTGCTGTGATTTCACTGTGACAATACCGACATGACAATACCGACATGACAATACCGGCATGGCAATACCGGCATGGCAATACCGACATGAGAATATCACTATGACAATATCTATGTACCAGGCTACGGTTTTCCCTTTGAGGCGATCGCTTAATAACTTAGCCGCGATTCTAGAAAAAGGTGCGGCTCACGCTGCGGCCAAAGGCATCGATCCGACCGTCCTTATCAACAGTCGCCTCTACCCTGATATGTTTCCGCTTTCTCGGCAGGTTCAGATTGCCTCGGATATCGCTAGGCGCGGCACTGCCAAACTTGCAGGCATAGAGGCTCCGTCGATAGAAGATACCGAAACGACTTTTCTAGAACTCATTGATCGTGTTAAAAAGAGCATTGCCTACCTAGAGACTTTTTCGGCTGATCAAATTGACGGTTCTGCCGAAAAAGAGGTCGAAGTTCCTATCGGCAAGGGAGAAAGCATGGCTATGCAGGGGTGGCCTTTCCTGACGTTTTTTGTGCTGCCGAATGTCTACTTTCATGTCACGACAGCTTACGACATCCTCAGACACAATGGCGTAGAGGTTGGAAAGCGCGACTTTTTAGGTCAGCCAGACTGAGCAGGCTAATGGGCTATAGAATCGATCTGTAGTTTTTCTGTCTCTGGTTTTTCTATTTCTAGTTTTTCTGTCTGTAGCTCTTTAAAGTCAAAGAGCGTGCTGTCGGCTAGCTGCGAGGGGGCAATGTTTTGCAAGCTGCGAAATATAGTTTCTGTGCGCCCAGGCCACTGCTTTTCCCAGTCTTGTAGCATTTGCTTGATCTGCGATCGCTGCAAATTATCTTGCGACCCGCAGAGCGTACAGGGAATAATTGGAAACGTTTGGTGACGGGCATAGCGGGCCAAGTCTTTTTCGGCGCAGTAGGCTAGCGGCCTGATGACGATATGATGACGGTCATCGGTTAGCAGCTTGGGTGGCATTGCCTTTAGCCTGCCGCCGTGAAATAGGTTAAGAAACAGCGTTTCGACAATATCGTCGCGGTGGTGGCCAAGGGCAATTTTAGTCATGCCTTCTTCTGTTGCGACTCGATACAGCACGCCCCGCCGTAGCCGAGAGCACAGGCTACACATGGTTTTTCCTTCAGGGATAAGCTGCTTGACGGTGCTGTACGTATCTTGTTCAACAATCCGGTAGCGGACCCCAATTGACTTAAAATAGTCTGGCAGTACCTGTGTGGGAAATCCCGGCTGCTTTTGATCGAGATTGACGGCCAGAATATCGAAGTCAATGGGGGCGTGACGCTGCAAGTGCTGCAACATATCTAGCAAAGTGTAGGAGTCTTTGCCGCCAGAGACGCAGACCATGACCCGATCGCCTGCTTCAATCATTTGATAGTCTGCGATCGCTTTACCGACTTTTGCGCGTAGCGATCGCTGAAGCTTTTTAAAGCTGTTAGACGTGGACTGATAAACGCGGGTCATTGGCCTATTCTCCTGTCGCCTAGAGAATACTATCGTTTTTAGGGTCTAAGGTGGTGAGGATCTGCTTGTAGAGGCGGCGTTGGCGGCGGTGAGCCTCTCTTTTATAGCACCGAATTTTATAGCGCCGAATTTTATGGTGCTGAATTTTATGGTGTCGAATCTTCCTCGGTTTCGTTTGGCAAAGGCGCTAACAAAGGTTCGACTTGCCGTAAGAGTCGCGGTGCTTTCTCTGTCGCAGTTTCCCAAAGGTTTTCATAGTCTAGCTGATCGTATTGATGAATGATGACGTTTCGTAAGCCAACAATGTCTTTCCATTTGATCTCGGCATGTGCTGAGCGAAAAGCAGGCGTAAGACGGTTAGCGGCTTCTCCTAGTATTTCTAGCGCTCTTTCTACACCTAGACGTAGTAGCTCATTATCGATGTAGTTGTCGAATGCATATCCTTTTGTTATGGATTGAAGCGATCGCATTGCACCTACCATATCTAACAGAGCAGCGTTATTGCGAACATCATTTGTCATCCGTTTATCGGCCTCTATTAGCGTCGTAAAGTTTGCCTGCTCAGAGGGATAGATAATGCGATGAGTCTGTAGAATTTCTAACCGACTGAACGGATTTTTCAGCAGTCGCTTTTCAGTCAGGTCTACCGCTCGACCAAATAGATCAGCCAACTCACGCTCGGCTTGCATTCGACCAAATAAATCGGGTTTATTGAATGGATCAAACACAACGAGTACGTCTACATCACTATCTGATCTAAAGTCATCTCGAATAACCGACCCAAAAAGACTCAGTTCTTTTACATGCCAGCGCTGACAAAAGGCGGCAACATCTGCCTGAGAAGCCTTTAACCGCTGGGATAAGACCATAGGTATAGTCGAACTTGGCTGAGGGATCATTACTGGCTTTTCCCAAGACACCTTTCCATACTATCGCTGACTACCGCTGACTCGTTCTATCAAATGCTCACCTACTCGCAAGGCATTTGCCATCACTGTCAAAGCCGGACTGACGCTGGCACAAGATGGAAAGAAGCTGCTATCAACTACATAGAGATTGTCAATTTCATGCGTACGGCAGTTTAGATCTAAAACAGATGTTGCTGGGTCGGTGCCCATTCGCGCGGTGCCACACTGATAGCCTGTCACCTGAATCGGCGATTCTCCACGAGGATACACCGTGCTTTGCCGCAGCTCTTGCCCCGTATTTTCCATATCTTTGAGCACGCCCATCCATCGATAGACCAGGCGATCGTGCGCTTCTAGGTTGTTGGGCGTAAACTCATAGCGTAGCTTTTTCTTCGGTCGCCCGTAGCGTGACTTGGTTTGCCAGTAAACTCGATTGTTGGGGTTTGGCAGGACGCCAGTATGAGCCCACCAGCCAATTGAGCGTTTGGCTAGGCGGGTAAGCCCTTCGTCGGGGAGAAAGCGGGCAAGCACAGAGAGCAGCGGAGGAGATTCGGCAAAAATGAGATCTTGGAGGAGGCCGCCGCTGTTTTCGATATGGCCCATGGGGTAGTCGTAGTAGCCGCGCTGATCACCCCAGTAGTAGTCATTGACGCTGATGCTAGGGACAAAGGTGCCGTCGTTTTGAGTCGCATCCCGCTCTATGATGACGGTCATAAGGTGCTTCATCAGGTTGCGACCCAGCATGCCAGAGCCGTTGGCCAGGCCGTCTGGGTGCTTTTCATTGGCAGAATCTAGCATGAGGGCTGCTGAGTTGACCGCGCCGCAGGCCAGTACAACAATGTCTGCTGTAAATAAAAAGGTCTCTTTTTGGATCTCTGTGTCAGCCGCTGCGCCAGTGCCGGTTTGGGCGTTAGTCTGGGCATCTGTCTGGGTGCCAGTCTGAGCGTCTATCCGAATTTCCGCCTGAACGGCCTTAATTTCTGTGCCGGTAGGGTTGGTATGTAGCGCCGTTACGATAGCAGCGGTTCTTAGCGTGACGTTGTCATACTTGAGGGCGAGATCGATACCAAAGACTTCGGCGTCTCCGCTGGGGTCGTCTTCGCGGCGGGTGAGACTGGTAGGCAGTGAGGTGGGATGAAGCCCTTCGGCTTTGATCAGCTTGACGATGGGCTCCATCAGCTTGGGGTGGTCTATGGCCGAATACGGATAGGTTTTGCTGTGGGCGGGTTCGGTGGGGTCGCTCTGCTGGTCGCCGTGAACTTGGTATAGCTGTTCGGCTTGAGTGTAGTAAAGCTCCCATTCGGCGTATTTGATCGGCCACTCGGGGGTGATGCCATCTTGGTAGGTAACGGCTTCAAAATCTCTTTCTCGCATTCGCATTAGCGTGGCGTTGTAGATTTTGGTGTTGCCGCCAACGGCGTAGTTCATCTGGGGTGAAAAAGGTTCGCCTTCTGTGTCATACCACTGTTCGGGTGAGCGATATCTGCCTTTTTGGAAAACGTCTACGTTGGCTCTGTTTTGCTCTTCTAGCGGCATGCGATCGCCCCTTTCCAAGACCAAAATCCGCTTGCCTGTAGGCGCTAGCTTTTGCGCCAGCGTCCCGCCACCGGCTCCCGTGCCGACGATAATGATGTCATAGTGCTGGTCGTCAATAATCATCAGCTAGCGCCACACATAGATCAACAGAAACAACACAATCCAAATCACATCGACAAAGTGCCAAAATAGCGAAGTGGCCTCCACGCCAAACTCTCCTTCCTCATAGTTATTAGGAATAAAAGATCGACCCAGCATTAGCCCCTGTAGCAGCACCCCGGTAAGCACGTGCAGCCCGTGAAAGCCTGTGAGTAAGTAAAACGTACCACCGAATACGCCGTCTTTAAAGCTAAATGGCAAGGCCATCCATTCCACAGCCTGTCCGTATAGAAAGAAGCTGCCCATTGCCATCGTTAGCAGCCAAAACAGCCGAAAGCCCCAAAGATTTTCTTTGCGTAAAAAGCGCTCGGCAAAGTAAATGACAAAGCTGCTAGAAACCAGCACCACCGTATTGATTAGCGGCTCTTTTACCTCTAGCCCTTCAAACCCAGCCGGTAGCCAGTCTGTTGCACTCGTTTTGTAGACGATATAGCCCACAAAAAAACTAAAGAAAATGACGCTCTCTGACAGCAAGAAGACAATGAAGCCAAACATTCGGTGGTCTTCTTCTTCGTGCTCTGCTGCATGAGTCCCTGTACTATTCAATGCCGGATCTGGCGTTGGATCTAGTGTGGCTTCCAAATTTGCGCTGCTCATGATGGGTTACTCTCCCCAGAAAGATTGGCAATAGGCGTGCTTTTTGACGGTTCTACAAACGTGCCGCCAGGATGGTTGGATACCAAAGGCTCATCGCTGCCATAGCCATAGGGTGGTGATACGACAATCGGAATCTCTTCAAAGTTTTCGTGGGGCGGTGGCGATGAGACTAGCCACTCTAGACCGATAGCCCGCCAGGGATTGTCTCCGGCTTCTTCTCCTCGCGTCCAAGAGCTGAGCATGTTCAACAGAAAAGGCAGGGTAGACACGCCTAGCAAAAAGCCGCCCAAGCTAGCAATTACGTTCCAAAAGGCAAATTCTGGATCGTAAGAGGCGACCCGGCGCGGCATTCCCATCAGCCCTAGCGGATGCATGGGTAAAAAGATGAGGTTAACGCCTATGAAAGTTAGCGCAAAGTGGAGCTTCCCCAATCCCTCGTAGTACATGCGGCCCGTCATCTTAGGAAACCAGTGATAGATGGCCGCATAGAAGCCCATGACGACCGCGCCGTTAATCACATAGTGAAAGTGACCGACCACAAAGTAGGTGTTGTTGACGTGAATATCGAAGGGCACGGAGGAGAGCATAATGCCGGTAATGCCTGAAAACAAAAACATAAACAGTCCGCCCAGGGCAAACAGCATGCCAGTGGTCAGCCGCAGCTTGCCGCCCCACACAGTGGCCACCCAGGCAAAGACCTTGATACCAGTGGGAATAGAAATAGCCATGGTGCTAAACATAAAGGCCATGCGCATCCAGCTAGGGGTGCCACTGGCAAACATGTGGTGCACCCACACAACGCCGCTGAGCCCGGTGATGAAAAGCGAGGAAATCGCGACGACTCTGTAGCCAAATAGGGGTTTGCGGGCATAGACCGGAAAGATCTCTGAGAAGATGCCGAAGATGGGTAGAACAATCACGTACACGGCGGGGTGAGAGTAAAACCAGAAGAAGTGCTGGTAAAGCACCGGGTCGCCACCCTTTGTGGGATCAAAAAAGCTGGTGCCCACTGTGAGATCGAACAGCAGCATGACTGCGCCTGCGGTGAGTGCTGGTAGGCCAATGAGCTGAATCAACTGGGCGGAAAGCACGGTCCAGACGAAGGCGGGCATTTTGAACCAGCCCATACCGGGGGCCCGCATTCTAAAGATGGTGGTGACAATATTGACCGCGCCCATAATAGAAGAGACACCAGAAAGGGCAATGGCCACCAGCCACATAGACTGTCCGTTGATTAGGTTGCCGGTTGGGTTTTGCAGACTGACGGGCGGATAGGCCCACCAGCCAGACTGCGAAGGGCCACCGGGTACAAAGAAGCTGGCAGTGAGGATGACGCCAAAGACCGGGACCATCCAAAAGGCGATCGCATTTAGCCGTGGAAAGGCCATATCGCGTGCGCCAATCATCAGCGGCACTAGATAGTTGGCTAGGCCGTTGAGCATAGGAAAGGTCCACATGAACAGCATGATGGTGCCGTGCATGGTGAACAGTCCGTTGTACACGGTGCGATCTACCAGATCGGCTTCGGGCGTGATCAGCTCGCCGCGCATCACCATGGCCAACAGCCCGCCAAACAAAAAGAAGGCAAACCCCGTGACAATATATTGAATGCCAATGACTTTGTGATCGGTGCTAAAGGAGAAAAATCTGCGCCAGTTATCAGGGGCATTGGGTTCGGGCTGCTGACTAGGCGAAGTCTTGGGTTCCTGGTCTGGCTGCTGATCGGGCCCTTGATCGGGCCGACGTTTTTCTAACGTAGAGTTACTCATCAGGATTCTTCTCTAGGCGAGGGGTCTGCTTTTTGATCTGTTTATTTGGATCTTGCTTATCTGGAATTTGTTTATTGGAATAGTTCACTACAGGGGCGGGCGCGGGTCTGACGGTGGCCCAGCCCAAGCTAACGGCGTTCTTTTCAGCGCGGCTAAATTCTGAGTCGGCGACGTTTTCAGCAGGGGATGGGGCGGTATTTGCTGCCATCTGTAACCACTGCTGATAGTCTGCTTCGGATTCAACAACTACGTCGGTTTGATTGGCCGCAAAGTAGGTGCCGCTGTACAGAGAATCTCTTAAACGGTAGCGACCTTCTCTGATTGGTGTAAATGAGAAGTTGATGGCTTTGCCAGGGATAATGTCTTGCTTGACGCGAAAAGCGGGAATGTAAAAGCCGTGGATGACGTCTTCGGAGACCAGCTTAAATTTGGCCCGCTGGTCTACTGGCAGGTGCAGTTCAGTGCTGCTGACATTTTCTTGAGGATAGCGAAATTCCCAGGCCCACTGGCGCGATCGCACTTCAATCGGCGGCTCGCCAGCGGTTTCTTCCGCGCCCGTATCTACTGTTTTAGTCGGCTCTAGCGGTACAGTGCCCGCCTCTTTCATTTCCTGCTTCATCTCTCGGGCTACTGACGGCCCCAAAATACTCATCTGATCGTAGGTTTGATAGCTGACAAAGCCAATCCAAACCACCAGCATGATTGGCACCACCGTCCAAATGATTTCGAGCTTGACGTTGCCTTCAATGGGCGGGCCGTCGCTCGGATCGTATTTGGCAGCTCGCTGAAACAGCATGGAGTACAGCAAGGTGCCGATTACGCCAATAAAGATAAAAGTGCCAACCGCCGTCATAAAGCTAAAGAGCTTGTCTACCAGTACCGACTCGGCAGAGGCTTGGGGCGGCATCCAGCTATAGGCCTGCTGGCCCATCCATAGGCTGATGAGCAGGTTTGCGATCGCTAACCCCGTCAGATTAGCGATCTGCCGCCAGTTGAGCACTCGATCTAAATCTCTCGTTCTTTCTTGTCCGGTGTTTACGTCACTATCTGACGGCTGACCTGACGGCTGGTTTGGCTGGTTCATTCTTCTCGCGGTCCAATCTCTCTCGATCCTGAAACCAGCGGCGCTGTTACTGACTCAGATACCGACTTAAGTACAGGCTTACTCGACATTTGCTCATTCGGATCGATGCCTGCTCTAAGCAGCCGATCAGCCGTCACATGGACCCCAAAATCACCGCCCAAATGCGCGCCTAGCGTCCCTTGAGCAAACATCAATCCAAAAATTAACAGCCCCGAAAACAGATAGCTCCACTCTACTTGCCGAGCCCTGTCCTCGCGCCAGAGGTAGCGCTGGAAGCCTCGCCAAATGGTCATTCCTACAATTAGCCCCAGCAGCAACACGCCGCCAATGCCGTGCCACACCATTGTGTCGGTGGCATTAAGCCCCCAGGGGCTGATCATGTCTTGGGGTGGCTGGGCCAGCAAAATTTCGTAGAATCCGGCAGCAACGGTAAAAAAGGTGACAACCGCTGCGGCGACCATGTTGAACCAGCCAACGTCGTACAGTCCGGCGCTGCTAACAGGGATTGCCAAAAATTTGAAAATAGGCTTTTCGAGCGGGTAGAGAGCCGCGACAATGTCAAATGCGATCGCTACAATAAACAATCCCAACGTCAAATGCACCAGGTTAGGATGAATCGGAATGACGTAAGGCAGTCCATTTCCAGGTGATCCTGACGTTACTTCTAGCAGCAGGCCGTTTACCGAACTGTTTATCAAGCTGATGATTGCACCGGTCATCGCAACAGTCCCTCCCTCGCCGCTTCGACCACCGCTTCGGTATGCAGCCCATAGACCCATACCAGCTTGTCACCCAAATAAACCTGAAAAAGCACCAGCACCGTCAGCGCCGCATTCACGCCCAAATACGCCACCGGCAACGACTCGGGCGACTTTAGGCGAATGATATAGCGCCAGCCTGTAATCACCGCCAAAATTGCCGATAGCGACCAGCCAATGAGCGTATGCAGGTTCAAATCGCCAACTGCCGCCGCGTAAGGCGTCGCTAGCCCGGCCTCGACTTGGCCAAAGATAATGGCGATAAAAATAGAGATTGTGGCAAATACCATATTCCACCAGCTCACTTCATGCAGGCGAGCATTCTTCGTGAAATAGCCAATCGCATCACAGACGACAGCAAACAAAACCATCGCAATTACAAAATGCACCACAATCGGATGAATCGTGTCGGGGTAAGGCAAATTGTGATTATTTAGCGGGGGAAGTAAATTTTCAAACACAAATCTCTCCTAGGCGTAGAAAATTCAGAGCAGCAAACCCGAACAACGCTAGAATTCTAACGCTTATATCAAGAAAAATCTTTACAAATCGGCTGGCGGCTCGCCTGTGACCGCAGACTCTAGGTACTTTGTTGCTGGCGGGACGTAGCTGCCGTCTATTTTGACGCGAAAGTCATAGTGAGCGCCAGTTCCCAGACCGCTATTGCCAGAATAGGCGATCGCATCACCTGCCTGCGCACTCCCCTCCTGGCAGCCCGTCTCAGACATGTGTAAAGACTGAAAGGTATAGCCTGGGAAAGAGGCAGCGGTTTGATCAACCACCCAGCCGCCGCCATCTACATCCCACCAGCACTCTACTTCAACCTGGTCTCCTGCTTTTCCTACCGCGTAAATCGGCGTTCCTACTGGCATTGCCAAATCAACACCGTTATGCGGCACATTGGGCTCTCCGGTTACCGGATGAAACGGACGAATACCGTACTCATCGCTGACTTCGTAACCCGCGACGGTGTCACCGGTAACCGGTGTAACAATCTCTTCAATCGGCTCACCGCCCGTAAACACACTGGAGGTAATGGTGATAAACCGGTCGGCGACATACAGCAAAGAGCCGATGATGACAGCAGCGCACAGACCCGTTGCAATTAGCTTTGGGAGAGACGGCGGCTCGCTGGGGATGTAGTCGTCAATTTCGCTGCTGGGTGTGGATGATATGGCAGAAGGGGTAGTGTGATAGTGAACGTGCTGGGGAACGGTGCTAAGAGTGGGCCTTGCTGTAGTAGGTATGAGCGCGGTAGAAGTAGGTGCGATAGAAACAGGCGTAGTCACCGGGTCTAGCCGCATGGCGTCGTTGGGGATCACGGCTAGTTCGCCGCGTCCGAGCTTTTCAATTAGATCGGAAAGACTGCCACATCCGGCTGCGATCGCAGCAGCCCTAGCCCCGTGCCAACCAGAGGCCGTTACGGTCACTCGACAAGGCTGCTTGGGTTCAATTGAATCAGTATTATTTGAAATTACGCCAGACCTATTTCCAGATCTATTCATGTTGGCTTGTCAGCGGCGAGCAAAGACGAAAGTATGATAGCTCAGATTAACACCCTCATAGGAGTGCTATGAAAAAGGCCAAACCAGATGACTGGACTAGCCTCAACGCGCCCATGCTAGAAGCCGAAGAAGAAGAACGGCGTCACTGGGACTATCACTACGACCCGATCGGGATGGCTCCTGGCACGTTGGTGATAGACGACGATGCCTCGCCTACCGAGCTGATGCTGATTGACTATAGCGATCGCCGCGCTATTCGCAAGCGTCTGCCCACACCCGAGGCGGCGGCTAACTATCTAGACTCTGACTCGGTCTCGTGGATAGATTTGCAGGGGCTCGGCAACGAAGACGTGCTCAATCGGCTAGGCGAAGTCTTTCACCTGCATCCGCTGGTGCTTGAAGACGTTGTCAACGTGCCTCAGCGGCCAAAAATTGAATACTACGACGATCAGCTCCTGATTATTGCCCGCATGGTGATGGCAAAAGTAGACGATGACGATGAGACCAATCGATTTACCAGCGAACAGCTCAGCTTTGTGCTGGGCAAAAACTATCTGCTGACCGTGCAAGAAGAGCTGCAAAGAGACTGCCTAGACCCGGTACGCAATCGCATTCGAACCGGGCAGGGGCTAATTCGCACAGAAGGCGCAGACTATCTGGCCTATGCGCTGCTAGACGCGGTTATTGACGCCTACTTTCCGGTCCTAGAAGACTATGGCGAATATATAGAATCGCTAGAAGACGAGGTTATTTTTAACCCGAGCAGACAAACTGTGCAAAAAATCTACCGCGTTCGGCGTGAGCTAATGAGCCTGCGGCGCTCGATTTGGCCACAGCGCAGCGCGCTCAGCCAGCTAGTGCGCGATGGCAATACGCTGATTCGCCCGGAAGTGCGGGTGTATCTGCAAGACTGCTACGACCACGTAGTACAGGTTCTTGACATCGTAGAAACCTACCGAGAGCTAACGGCCAACCTAATGGACGTCTATTTGTCTTCGGTGAGCAATCGTATGAACGAGGTGATGAAAACGCTCACGGTGATCTCCTCTATCTTTATTCCGCTGACCTTTATTGTGGGCGTGTACGGCATGAACTTTAATACAGCCGTTTCACCGTGGAATATGCCCGAACTCAATGCCTACTGGGGCTATCCGTTTTGCTGGGGGGTAATGGTGACGATTGCGCTGGGGCTATCTTTCTATTTTTGGAAAAAAGGCTGGTTTGATAATACGTTAGAGTCGAAACTCCCTCGACGATAGGCGAATGATTCGGCCAATCCCCTGCTAAGATACCCGTGATAAAGCGCTCATGCCTGTAACAATTTTAGGCTCGGTGTTGCTGCTATGCCCGTAGTTCTCATCTTTTAAGGCATTTTTCGCTATGGATCTTAAGGCTCTGATTACGGATATCCCAGATTTTCCTAAGCCAGGAATTATTTTCCGAGATATCACAACGCTGCTGCAAGACCCGGCTGGGCTACGCTACACCATTGATCGACTTAGCGAGCAGGCGGCGGAACTGGGCGCTGACTATATTTCGGGCATTGAGTCACGCGGCTTTATTTTTGCGATGCCGGTAGCCGACCGGCTATCACGCGGGTTTGTGCCGATTCGTAAGGCCGGTAAACTGCCTAGAGCCGTGCATCAGGTTAGCTACAGCCTAGAGTACGGCGAAGATTCTTTAGAAGTGCATCAGGATGCGTTTGCACCTGGCAGCCGGGTACTAGTAGTTGATGACCTGCTGGCAACCGGGGGAACGGCAGCCGCTGCGGCTGAGCTGATTCAAAAAACGGGGGCCACTCTCGCCGGATTTAGTTTTGTAATTGAACTAGAGGGCCTTTCTGGCAAGGATAAGCTGCCAGCGGACATTCCGGTGATGAGCCTGATTACGTATTAATTTTTTTGCTGACGACTAGACGCTATGAACCTTGATTTTTTTACAGCCGACGCTTTGCTGTCTGCGCCGCTCAGACAGGGCATCGTCATCTCCCTGGTGCTGCTGGTGGCGCTGGGTATCAGCTGGGCTGTTTTATCGTCTAAAAATGAGTCGGCTCGCTACATTTTTAAGCGGGTGCTGCAAGGGCTGTTGACGCTGCTATTGGCAACGGCGCTCAGCTTTTTTATTGTGCAGCTTGCGCCAGGAGACTTTTTAACGCCGTTTCGTCAAAATCCGCAGACAACGCCAGAGACCATTGCTGATTTGGAAGCGCGGTTTGGTTTAGATCAGCCGGTTTGGACGCAGTACTTTTTGTGGCTAAAGCAGGTGGTAACAGAGGGCAACTTTGGCATTAGCTTTGCCTATAACCGTCCGGCGCTAGAGCTACTGTGGGAGCGGGTGCCGAATACGATCTTGCTGTCGGCGGCGTCTATTTTTGTGACATGGGCGATCGCAATTCCACTCGGTATCATCAGCGCGGTCAATCAAAACCGCTTCACCGACCGATTCTTGCGGGTGCTCAGCTACTTTGCCCAGGGCTTTCCCACCATTATTACGGGCCTTTTTCTGCTCTTTTTCGCTCAGCTCACCGCGCCACTTTTTCCGGTCGGTGGACGCACCAGTCTGTATCACGAAGACCTCAACTGGATTGGTAAAACGTTAGACGTGGCTTGGCACCTGATTTTGCCCACGTTAGCGCTTAGCATCACTAGCTTCGCGGGCCTACAAAGGCTGATGCGAGGGCAGCTTTTGGATGTGCTCCGGCAGGACTACATTCAAACGGCCAGAGCCAAGGGCCTGCCGGAAAACCGGGTAATTTACGTGCACGCGCTGCGCAATGCGATCAATCCGCTGATTACAATTTTAGGCTTTGAATTTTCGTCTTTGCTCAGCGGCTCTTTTATTGTTGAAACCTACTTTAGCTGGCCGGGGCTGGGGAAGCTGACGTTAGAAGCTGTGCAGACTCAAGATTTGTTTTTGATTATGGCCAGCCTGGTTTTGGGCGCGGTGATGCTGATTGTTGGAAACCTGCTGGCAGATTTATTGCTGTCGTTTGTGGACCCGCGCATCAAGCTATCGCGGTTGAATTAGGCTACCTAAATGACTGGTGAACAATGGGCAGATAATCGATGAATCAAGCGCGTTCTTTTGCCAGCCTACTAATTGGTTTTTTGGTGTTTGGTGTGATTTTGTGGATCGCGCGAACAGTGCATCAGGAGCTAGGTGATAAAGGGTTTGCGCAGACGGTTTTGATTGGCACCGCAGGCTGGGCAACGGGCTGGCTGGTGGGCTTTTTAATTTCGCCGAGTACGAGTCAAGAGATTAAGAAGTTTTCGCAGGCGATGTCTACGATTGCGGCGTTTCTGACGGGATTTTTGCTGGCTAAGCTAGAGCCGTCGCTGACGCCGCTGTTTGCTGATGGGCGGCTGATTAACGAGCCGATTTACGGAATTCGGCTGATGATTTTTATGATTTGCTTTGCGATCGCCGCGATCAATATGTATGTGTATAGAGAAGGCCGACGCTATTGAGAAATGCCATTAAGAAAGCCAGATAACCTAACGATACGAGCTTTGCAGATAGCAGACGAACCGACTCTTTGGACAATGCTAATGTACGCGGCGCACGAGTCGTCTTTGGTGGCTGTGAAGTCAAACCCCGCGCTGAGTCGCTATGTGCAAGCGTGGGGTAGATCTGGGGATTTGGGTGCGATCGCTGAGCAAGGCGGCATCCCTGTAGGCGCTGTTTGGTTACGGCTGTGGTCGGCAGATGACCGGGGCTATGGCTATGTGGCTGATGAGATTCCGGAGTTGGCGATCGCTGTTGTGCCAGCTTCGCGAGGCAGCGGTGTTGGTATGGCTCTGCTAAAGAAAATCTTGCAGATGGCCAAATCAGAGTTCTCTGCGATTTCTTTGAGCATTCGCTCAGACAATCCGGCCTTACGGCTTTACGAGCGCGCAGGATTTAAGCCAGTACCCGGTTCTGAGGTGATAAACCGTGAAGGCGGACGTTCTTTTACGATGAGGATAGAGCTTGAGAGATAGCGCTTGAGAGATAGACCTGAAATGAGCGGCCTAGAAGTTTTAAGTGATAAAAGATAAAGATGACTATTCCTCGGAGAGCGGCCACAAAAAGGGATATTGATTAGGCGTCCTAGACAGGTTGGCTTTTACTGGGTTTTGACGAATGTATCTGTAGACGTTGTCGAATTCTCGTGAGCTGCGGATGATGCGGTCATAGCGTTCGGGTTGCCAAACCGTACCGGAGTGGGTCATGACAGCTAGAATTTGTTTGGCGCTATAGCTTTTGATGCTGTGCATGATGCTGCTCAATGTCCAGTACTGACCATTCGACTTGGGCAATGGCTTTAATAGAAGGTGGATGTGGTCATGCATGACGACTACGACAAACAGCCGATATCGCTGATCTGCAAAAAAGAGGCAAGCGTCTAATACAAGTTGTCTAGCGGGCGGGGGGATCGGTGGGAGCGGGTTATGTTCGGCGGCTGATTCGTTTCGTCAAAATGGCTATGATTTCGCTGGGTCTGTCAGTCTGCCAGTAATGATGCAGACTCAAATCTTAGAATTTTTAGACTTGGAGAGAACAGTACCGCACTCAAAGGCTCATGAATTCTATTCGAGGGACGAGCGGGTCGTTGACGATGCCCATGCCTTTGTAGCTCCAGCGATCGCAGATACTCTTAATCTGTTTGCGATCGCAATATTCCACCGCAAACTGAGCCGCATGGTCTTTCGCATGCGTGTTTAAGTAGCTCAGCGCATCAAAGTCGGCAACAAACAGCAATAGGAAGGGATCAGTTGGCTGCTCAGGATGACCGTCTTTAACGGGTGGGCGGGCAACGAGGTACTGGCCCGTAGCTTTGGCGCGAAGCAGGTAGTAAGGCGTGTTGATCATCGCAAATGTTGGGGGTAGCGCTGCGTTTAAGTGATTTTAGACGACAGCGGGGCTAAGCGTCTCATCGCTTAGGCTAGGAGGTACTGGAGAATGGCGATCGCATACCCATCCGGGTTTTCCAGATGGATGTTGTGGCCACAGTTTTCAACAATATTAAGGGCCGCATGATTCGAGGCGGTTAAGTCAGTTAGCATTTCACGGTTGAGCCGGACAAACTTGGCATCCAAAGCGCCGACTAGCAGACATAGCGGTGTGCTGAGGGTTGGCAAGGCGGGCCATAGAGACGGCTGGCGGCCTGTGCTAAAACCTCGCAAAGCGGCGGCGAGCTGATGCGGCTGGTTTTGTTGGCGTCGCGCTATCATCGCGGCGTATGTGGTGAGATGCTGCTGGAGGCTGGCAAAGAGCGGGTTTTGATACCAGTGATTAAGAAAAATAGGGAGAGGCGTTGTTTCTAGTCGGTGGGCGATCGCATCATCGTGCTGTCGTCTATTTTCTCTTTCCTCAGCCGTTTTTAGCCCTGGTGAGGCCGACTCTAGCACCGTACGAATACAGCCGTTTGGAAACTTGCAGGTAAGATAAAGCGCGAGCCGCCCGCCCATCGAATAGCCAAGTAGGTTAGTTTGACGAATATTAAGGTGGCCCAATAGCTGTAATAAAACGCTAGCCGCTAAGGGAAACGTGTAGCTGCCGGGCGCTGTTGCTGTTTGGCCATGACCGGGCAAATCTGGCACGATGCAATAGAAGTGTGGAGATAATTTTGGCAGTAGAGGAACAAAGTCTTGGTGACTGCCTAAAAAGCCGTGGAGTAGCATCAGCGGTGGTTTTGTGGGCTCTCCGGCGGTGATGTAGTAAAGCGTGTGATGCTCTGAGTAAAACAGCGAGTGAAACAGCGAGTGAAACAGCGGCATGGCTACGGGGCATTTGAGAGGGCATTCAAGAGACTTTTTCTTTGCTGGGCACTTTGCTTGCGATCGCACACCACTTCAATCACGCGTACCCCTTGCGTAGGCAGCACGCTGACACAGTCAACAAACTCTTGTACGCCTAAAACCCGCCGATGCTCAACGCCATACGCTTTGCACAAAGACGACAAATCTATCTGCTGCGGAGTCGCAAAGTACCTTTCAAACTCAGGGTCAAACCCAGCAATAGGAAGCATTTCAAAAATCCCACCCCCATTGTTATTGATAACCACCACGGTCAAATGCCCGACTAGCTCAGAGACATTCAACAATCCATTGGTATCGTGCAAAAAGGCCAAGTCTCCTGTTAACAAAACAGTCGGTTGGTTGTGATGGGCAACCCCCATCGCGGTAGACAGCGTGCCATCAATTCCGTTAGCGCCGCGACTAAAAAACGGCTGAATCTGTTTATTGTTAAGTGGCCAAAAATACTCTACGTCGCGCACTGGCATACTGTTGGCAATAAACAGCGGTGTTTTTTCTGGCAAATGCTGCGAGAGTAGCCAGACCACTTTGCTTTCTACTAAAGTTGATTCTGTTGTTAAGCGACGGTCGAGGGCTTGCCTTGCTGACTGTTCGCTGTTGATCCAGTTTTCGGCATAGTCACTTATAACAAATCTCTTTTTCTCATGTGAACTGACGACTGAGCTAATGGCTGCTACAACATGACTCAATTCTGTTGTTAATAGCTGAGTCGGTCCGTGAAGCGGGTCCAAATTTCGCTGTGAGCCGATGATCCACCGCTGCGGCTGATATTTTTGCAGCCACTGACGCAGCACTTTACTAATGGGTAGAGGGCCAAGCTGAATCACCATTTTGGGCGCTAAGCGGGCTGCGTTTCGGGGCGATCGCAAAACCACATCATAGGTCGAAATTAGCGCGTCGTTGAGCCGGTGATGGTTGCGCAAAGGCGAAAGCCCTTCTGCTAGCACGGGCCACCCTAGCTGCTGCGATAAACGGCCCACGTTCTGACAATAGTCTCGCGGCAAGGCGGTGCTGCTAGGCCCTGCGATAATTACGCCCTGTTGACACGCTGCCCATTGCTCAACTGCCTGATGCTCAACCGGCACAGATTGAGTAACCTCAACGACTGGCGACGGGGGACTGACAGCGGCGAAAAACTGCTGCGCATTTAAGGTTTTTGAAAGAGATTCGGTAGTGCTGTCTGCTATGGGAGAGAGCGGATCGCGAAAGGGAGCGTTGAAGTGAATGGGGCCAGCGAGAGGTGCGATCGCCCGGCCCCAGCCGCTGACCAAAGTCTGACGCAGGTAGGCTAGCAGGCCAATATCCGCCATCGGCACAGCTAGCTCGCTGTAGCGCTTGGTAAAGCTGCCGTAGAGCTTTTGCTGGTCAATCGTTTGCCCCGACGCACAGTCTCGCAGTTCTGGCGGGCGATCGGCGGTGAAAATGAGTAGAGGAACCCCACTCTCATAAGCCTCAATCACCGCTGGGTAAAAGTTTGCGCCTGCGGTGCCAGATGTGCAGACCAAAACCACCGGTCGATGCTGACGTTTGGCACAGCCCAGGGCAAAAAAAGCCGCTGAGCGTTCGTCCAAAATGGGCAATGACTCAATGTGAGGATGGGTGGCGAAGGCAAAGGTGAGCGGGGTAGAGCGTGAGCCGGGGCAGAGAATGACGGTTTGCAGGCCCAGGCGGTAGAGGGTTTCGGCGGCGACAGAGGCCCAAAGACTGTTGGTGTTGCGAAAATCGAGGGGCATATGAAGACACTATATTCAAAGGCGCTACATCCAAAGGCGCTGTATCCAGACGCGCTGTATCCAGACGCGCTATACGAGCGCATCTAGACAAAGCCGCTGTACGAGCGTATCTATACAAGCGCATTGAGGAGCGTCTGCAATTTTAGCTTGATTTCTGCCAGCTCTTTGGCCGGTTCGGAGCCTGCGACAATGCCCGCACCTGCGTACAATCTGGCCTTACAGCCGTCAATTAGGGCCGAACGGATGCCGACGACAAATTCGCTGTTGCCTTCGGTGTCAATCCAGCCAAGGGGCGCGGCGTACAGGCCACGGTCGAAGGTTTCGTGCTGACGGATGAGCTGACAGGCGAGCTGGCGGGGCAGACCTGCAACGGCGGGGGTGGGGTGTAGCTTGGCCAAAATCTCTAGCGGGGAGATGGTTTTGGGATTGAGGCGGGCGCTGATGGGGGTATGTAGGTGCTGAATGTGTAGAAGCTGAAGGAGCTGGGGTGAGGGCGTGTAGCGCGGGGTGAGGCCGAGCGATCGCAGCTGTTGCACAATAAATTCCACCACGACGCGGTGCTCATAGCGCTCTTTTTTACTGTGTAAGAGAGACTGGGCGAGCTGCTGATCGATGCCTTTTAGACCGCTGCGAGAGGCGGAACCGGCAAGGGCATCGGTGGTGAGCCGCCCTTGGGTAATGCTTAGCAGCCGTTCGGGGCTGGCCCCAATAAAGGCTTGCCCCTGGCCATTGCTGAGCGAAAAGACGGTGCAGTCGGGGTGGTTTTGCCGCAGGGCTTGGAGCGATCGCACTTCGTCAATTGCCTGCGGGGCTACCACGTCTAGCACGTCAGCGAGTACCACCTTGTGCAGCGGCCCTTTTTTTACAGAGTGTAAAACAGACGCTACCGCTCTCTCAAAGCCTGCGACGTCCTTTGTGACGACTTTTGGCGTTGCGCCTGATGTTCGACGAGTCGCGACTGCCCCGGCTAGCTGCCGGAGCTGCCGATAGGCTTGATCCACTTGCTGGGCGATTTCCGCTTCTGCTGTGATCAAAAAGTTGAAGGTGACGACTGAGGCGGCGGCTTGAGTGACGACCTGAACTCTGGGCACAAACACATAGGCCGGATCAAACCCGCTGGACTGGCCGCTGGACTGGCTGCTGGACTGGCTGCTGGATTGGCCACTGGTCGCACTGTCGAAAAAAGTGGCGCTGCAAAAAAAGTGGCCCAGCGGCGGGCGAGGCTGCTCTGCTGTTGGTTGGCGGGGCGGGCCGTAGACGAAGCGCGATCGCCAGTGCTGCACAAATGCCTGCGTCTGGGCAAACCGAGTGGGCCCCTCGGCGCTGTTGTCTATCACCACATCAAGCCCTACTATCGAGGGCTGATGCGGCGGGTCGTAGTAAAAATGGCGCTGATGCGGTCTTTTTAGCGTCTGTAAGACCACCCAGGCAGAGATAGGCTCAACTTCAAAAGAAAGACTGGCAATTTTCGCCTTGCCTGCCTGAGCCACCTGCTGCTGGCACTGCTTTAAAAAGCGAACGGTCTCCGTTGTATTAAAAAGATCGGTTTCGTGCTGAACAACTGGCATGAGGTTGCAATGACGGGCGATCGCTCAATTTTCCCATGCGGTTTACCGATCTCAAAGCGACGCTTCATATTAGACAGAACCAGTCAAAGCCAGTTGAGGCCAGTTGAAGAAATCTAGCAGCTACTCACATGACTTTGCGGCTGTTTACCGACCGCTATTTTGCCTGCGCAAAGCTGTGTCAGTTGCGCACGTTAGTAGTGAGTTCCTGTCTTACGGTGGTGAACAGCGGTCTTGGCCTTGTCATCTATGACCTCGCCGCCGCTAACAGTGGCATAAATCACCCAGTGATCGCCGCAGTCCATTCGACTGGCGACTTCGCATTCTAAGTAGGCGATCGCATCTTCCAAAATGAGCTGTCCGCCCTCGCTTTCGCGCGTTTCGATACCCTGAAAGCGATCTTCCCCTGGCCCAAACGGCTTGAGAAAATGTTTCATTGGTCCTAAGTGCTTGCCTTCTGCCAAAATATTCAGCACAAAGTCGCTACCCGTATGCATTAGGTCTTCTATCGCCCGGTCTTTGGCGACAGCCACCGTAAATCCGGGTGGGGTAAAGGTTGCCTGCGCCACCCAAGAGGCCAGCATAGCGCTGCTAATGCCATGCTGCTTGGCCGTAACAACGCACACAGACCCCACCAGGCGACCGATAGCTTTTTCTACCGAAGACGCCGTGATTTTGGGCGCGGTTTTCTTTTTCCGGGCCTTTTTCAACTGCTGGGCAAAGTCGGTGCCTGCCTGCTCGCACATTTGTAGTGTGCTGGCCTCGGGCGTGAACTTAACGCGAATGGGCTCAAATCCAAAGCTGTAGCCCGCGTCTGTAAACTTGCTCTCCAGCAGGTCAATCGCTTCCCCACTCCAGCCAAAAGAGCCAAAGACGCCTGCTAGCTTGGTTTTGCTAGCGGCTGAGAGCACAATGCCCAGCGCGGTTTGAATTTGCGTTGGGGCGTGGCCCCCAAGTGTGGGTGAGCCCATAATGAAACCGGCTGAGCTTTCGGCGGCATCTTGAATTTCGGCGGTGGTGGCCTGCTCGGCGTTGATGGAATGGACGGCGACACCGGTTTTAGTAATGCCACGAGCGATCGCCTGGGCAATCGTTGCGGTATTGCCATAGGCTGACGCGTAGATCAGCGCAACCGTTTCAGACTGATTTTTTTGCTTAGCGGCCCAGTCCTGATAGCGCCGCGTGAGTTCGATCACGCCATAGCGCACTAGCGGTCCGTGACCGACCGCGTATAGACGAGGCGCATACTCGCTCAGCTTTTCAAGGGCCGTCTCTACCTGACGAGCGTTGGGTGCCATTAGACAGTCGAAGTAGTACTGCTGCTGCTCTAGCAGCGACTCTCGGTCCAGGTCGTACATTTCTTCGCCGCAGATATGTGCGCCAAAAAACTTATCGCTGTACAGCACTTCTGTATAGCTGTCATAGGTGCACATGCCTCCCGGCCAGCGGGGCGTTGGCACCGGGATAAATTCGAGGTGGTGGCCCTGACCGAGATCTAAGTCGCTGCCGCTTTTGACTGGTTGAATGGGGTGATGGATTTCAGCGGCTTCTAGCGCGATCGCCGCTGGCAGCGAGCAGACAATTCTGGCCTGCGGCGCAAGCTGTAGCAGCGCTTTTAGGGTTTCAATTCGGTTTGGGTTAATGTGGCCCACCACGACGTAGTCAATCGCGTGCGGGTCAATTTCGGTTTTGAGGGCTTCTAGAAACTTGGCAGTAAAAGACGCGCCGGGCGGGTCGATCAGGGCGACTTGGTTGCCACGAATTAGGTAGCTGTTGGCGGTGGTGCCTTTTTCGAGTGCATATTCGATTTCAAAGCGCAGGCGTTCCCAAGAGCGCGATCGCAAAACAAAGGTATCGGCTGCGATCGCTGCTACCTGAACGTCACGGCCACCGGAAGATTTGGAGCCAGAAGACTTGGAGCTGAGCAGAGGCTTGAGCCGCCTCAGGTGCGGGAATTTGTATATCCATAATTAGTAATAGTTACCCACTCTTCTGTGGTGAACGGCAGTGAGAGCTTCTTCTTTCGATACTTTTCCATCGTCTACGGTGCAGTACACCAGCCAGTGATCGTTTAGCTCTAAGCGGCTAGCAACCTCACATTCTAAATAGGCTAAGGCATCAGCCAAAATAGGTGAGCGATTGTTGGCCGGACGCGTGCGCACGCCCGCAAAACGATCCGCGCCAGGGGGAAAGCGCTTGAGAAAGTGCTTCATCAGCGGCAGGTGACTGCCTTCTTCTAAAACATTGAGCACAAAGGTATCGCCAACTTGCATGAGTGATTCAATCGCTCGGTCTTTGGCGACGGCTACCGTAAAGCCCAGCGGCTCAAAGCTGGCCTGCGTAATCCAGGAGGCCAGCATGGCAGAGCGCACGTCACCTTTGGCAGCGGTGATGATGTACAGACCGCTGCTGATACGCCCAAGTGCCTTTTGCAGGTCTGCGTCTAGGGCCTTGATTTTTTTGATCTTTTTGCTCTGAGCCAGGTCTTGGCCTAAGTCGGTTCCTGTCTCTTCGCAGCGCTGATAGGTGGCTTCACTAGGCGTATCTTTGATCCGAATCGGCTCGAAGGCAACTTTTAACGCTAGGTCTTGCAGCTTGGTGTGAAGCGGGTCAATCGGTTCGTCTTCGCCACCGTAAGATTCAAATAGGCCAAAGGTTTTTTTGTCGCTGACCCCGGCCAAAATAGTGCCGAGGGTAGCGCGCGTGGTTTCTGAGCTTTTGCCGCTAGAGGGGGGCATGCCGATAACGATACCCGTGGCGCGGCTGACTACTTCGGTAACCTCTTGCACATCGGCTGAGTTCAGGTCAATCATCTCAACGCCGACGCCAGTCTTGCTAATGCCGCGAGCGATCGCCTGTGAAATGCGATCGCTAAACCCATAGCCCGATACGTAAAACACCGCTACTAGTGTCTCGGCGCTACTTTTTTGCTGACTCCAATCGCGGTAGCGTCCGGTGAGTGTGTCTAAGTGGTGGCGCAGCAGCGGCCCGTGGCCGGTAGCAATGGTGGTGATATCGCCATCAAGCTTGTCCATGCGCTTCATCGCTGAGACGACTGAGCGGGCGTTTGGCCCCATCAGGCAGTCGTAGTAAAAGCGGAAGTCAGGGGAAAGCGCTTCCAAATCTTCGTCGAAGAGATCTTCGTTGCAATAGTGTGCACCAAAGGCATCACAAGTGTAGAGAATGCCAGTTTTATGGTCAAAGGTGAAGATGGTGTCGGGCCAGTGGAGGTTCGGCGCGTTGACAAATTCGAGCTGGTGGCCGTTGCCTAAGTCGAGGGTTTCGCCACTTTTGACGATTTGGCGCTCGAACGGCTGGTGGATAAGGTCTTCGAGAAATGCGATCGCAACCTTTGCCCCAACGATGACCGCGTTAGGGGCGAGGGCTAAAACGTCTTTGATCAGGCCGCTGTGGTCAGGCTCTGTGTGGCTAACGACAATATAGTCAATCTCGGCTGGATCGATTTCGCCTTTAAGCGCCGCCATGTATTGCTCGCGGAACTTGGCGTGAGAGGTATCGACTAGGGCCGTTTTTTCACCGCGAATAATGAAGGAGTTGTAGGTGGTGCCGTTTTGCAGACCGAATTCGATGTCAAAGCGATCGCGGTCCCAGTCTTGCGACCTAAGCGTCGTTGTATCGTCAGCAATATTGGCCACCTGCATCGACAGGCGCTTCTGATTAGGCTCTTTGGGTTTAGTCGCAACAGCAATCATGATGGAATCTCCTATTTTCTGCGGTGCGTACGGCGCTGAAAACATCAGCTAGCTATACCGCTCATCTGGCCAGTCGTTTGGCCGAACGATCGGCCGATCGTTTGGTAGATGAGTTTAGCAACATCAATGTTGCTTTATTCATATTGTGCCGTAAGTTGCCCACTACAGCCCATTAATAATGAGAGAAAATACTTATAAGGATGATAACTTTTGGCTTCAGTTATTAGCGTAGGCCGTCTAAAATCGACGCCGAAAAAAAGCTAAAGAGGTACTGCCGTAGCGTTTTTCTCGAACCAGCTCTAAATTTATGGCGACCGTCTCAGTCGGTTCTTTGGGTTGCCAATGCTCAGCGCCATATTCCACTGCGGCTTCTCCTTCGGCTGTCAGACATTCTGCTAGCTGGCTCAATACCTGTGGGTACAGCTCCCCTGCATAAGGCGGATCAAAATAGATGAGATCAAACGGCTGCTCTAGTGCTCTCAGCTTTAGCGCCCTCATCTGTCGGACGACATCGCCTCTTATCACCTGATATGTCTGATTTGGCTTTGCCAGCTTCTGCCAGTTTTGCGTCACAATCTGACAGGCCGCCCCAGATTTTTCAACGCCAACAACGACGGCCGCCCCTCGGCACAGCGCCTCTGCTCCCATCGCGCCGCTACCCGCACACAAATCTAGCCACCTTGCGCCAGCCACTCGCCCCTGCCAAATATTAAACAGCGCCTCTCGTACCTTCGACGAGGTCGGCCTAGTGGCTTCTCCAGGCAGGGTTTTGATGGCCCGATTGCCGTAAATGCGAATGCCCATCTAAATGCCCAACTAAACAAGATAAGAACACCAGTCACTCCAGCCACCAGGATAAAGCTGATGCATAGGATGACTTGCTATTACTAAGGAAAAAAGGTTGACGCAGGCAGTCACGCCTGAGCCGCAGTAGACAATAACCTCGCTATCGGGGTCGACACTGGCCCAGTGCTGAGCTAGCTCAGCAGAACTTTTGAGCTGCCCGCTTTCTGTACTGATGTCCTTCCAGAAAAAATTGGCTGATCCAGGGACGCTTCCTGCAATTGGATCGATGGGTTCTACTTCGCCGCGCCAGCGTTCGGGCGATCGCGCATCAATGACTGTCACGCTTGGCAGGTCCTTACGCTGCCGCAGGGTTTCGATGTCAACGATCCAGTCAGACTGCGGCTGTGGCTGAAAGCTGCCCGTTCGCGCTGGCGGGGTTTCGGTGCTTAAAGGAAATTCGGCGGACTTCCAGGCTTGAAACCCACCGTCTAAAATTGCCACTTGCTCATGGCCTAGATACCGCAGCATCCACCACAGCCGAGCCGCAAATGCAAAGCGCGTGTCGTCATAGATAACCACTTGGGTGGGACCATCGGGTGAGTTTGAGCGAATGCCGATCTGGTTGAGTTTGACGACAAAATCCTCCCAATTGGGTAGCGGATGACGTCCACCATGGGTTTGCACTGGGCTAGATAGGTCTTGATTGAGGTCTAGATAATAAGCATTAGGAATATGGCCTGCTTGATATTGCGATCGCCCTTGTGCAGGATCGGCTAGCGAAAAGCGAGTATCAATAATCACGACATTAGGATTATCGACGTGTTGAAATAGCCATTGAACATCTACCAAAGGGCGGGAAGCAAAAGGTGTTGAGACTGAAGGGATTGATTTTTTCATGATGATGATTTTTGGTGCGATCGCTGCCAACGTCGCCGCCACGGGCCAGTCGGCATTAGATCAGAAACGGCCTGTGACTGGGCGCGCGCTTTCAAAATCTCGTCAGCAGCTGCCCGCAGGCTCGGATCACGATAGGGGACTGCGGCTTTGGTTTGCAAGTGCTCTTGCTCTTGGGGTGAGAGCAGTGGCAGTGCGGCGGCGCGGTAGCTAGCAATTGTTCCTGGCCATTTTCGCCCACCTGCGCGCGTAGAGCCAATAAACAGCCCTGCTAGCGTTAGCGCTGAGCGTACGGCAGCCGCGCAGGAGTAGGTGACCAGTACACCGGTTTTAGGCTGTAGGCACTGGGCAACACGCCGCAGAAATTCTACGGTCCAAAGCTGGGGGCAGTGAGGGGGTGAGAACGGATCGAGAAAGATAATGTCGGCCTGCCAGCCCTGTGCGACTAAGGGCTGAATGCGCTGGCGGGCGTCGCCTAGTCTGAGGTTGGCGGCAAGGGAATATGTAGTGAGCGGATAGGCGCTGAGGTCGGCTTGTTCTATTTTTTGGTGAGTGGCCTTTTGGCGAGTAGCCTTTTGGTGCGCGGCGAGATCTTGTAATACCTGTTGCACTTTAGGGGTGTATGGCTGGGTGAGGCCTTGGGCGATCGCACTTCGCGCCACCTCAATATCAATTTCTAGAGCCTCTACCTCCACCCGGCACTGTGGATTCACCTGCCAAATTGTTTCTAGCGCCGCCGCTGTGTTGTAGCCTAGCCCGTAGCACACATCCAAAATCTTTAGCTCATCGGCTAGCGCCCGCTCGGCCAAATTTGAAGACACCACATAGGTTTGCTGGGCCTCATTGCAAGCGCCTTCTCGGCTATGAAACCACTCCCCAAATGTCTCAGAGTAAAACGTACCGGAGCCGTCCCCGGTTTCAACTGGCGTGAACATACTCAACGCTCAACTTCTTCCATTCACTCTTCCATTTACTGCCGAATCTCTTATCCAATCGCCTTCTCTCCGGCCTTCTCTTTGACTGCTGCTTTGCTCACCGTCTTTTCAATTCTCTGCTGTCGGGTCTGCTGCTGCTTTGCCATTTTAATCCACTGCAAAATTCCTTTCTTGCTCGAATTGCTGAAGTTTTCAAAACTTGCCTTCGCTACGCCATTTTTCGCCAGTGCCTCAGCCAAATCATCTGGAATAATCAGCGCCTCTACATCATCTAAAAATATCCAAGACCCGTCATGCTTTGCCCTTTCAATTTTCTTTAACCCTGCTGGCATCATCAATCCCGCTGCTATTAATTGCGCTACCCGTTCTTTATTCAGCTTAGACCAAACGCTTTTTGGCTTTCGTGGTGACAACAGCAACATTGTTCTATCTGCGTCTAATCGACGGGGAAGACTGTCAATCCAGCCGAAACATAAAGATTCTTCTACAATCGCGTCGTAGGCGAGGTATAGACTGCCAGTATGTTTTTTATACGTTACGAGCCAGATGCTTTCGGGCTGCTGATAGTGTGCCAAAAGCCATGCCCTTAGCTCCTGACGGCTAAAGACTTCAACCTGTTCGTAATGATCTATCTTACGCATGTTGGCTCGTCACTCACGACTGTTCACCTTAGGACGGCCTGCTGCTGCCATGTTGCCTTGAGCGTATCTAAAAAGGCAAATACGGGCGGCGTTTGTAGCGCGTCGGCCAGGGTAATGACGCCAATGACTCTTTGCAGCGGTGCGGGTAGCTGACAGACGGCCACGTCGTCTGGAATGGGCTCAGCCGCTAGCTTGGCGATAATGGTAGCGCCCAGCCCACGGCGCACCATGCTGACGACGGTTGAGTCTTCTTTTACTTCGTAAGCAGGCTTGATTGACTGACCGTGGTTGAGCAAATACTGATCTACGTTGTACCGGCAGCCATCATCTGGCAGCGGTAAAATGAGGGGCAGCGCGGTGAGCTGCGACCAAGTTAGAGGGGCCTTACCGCTAGGCGCTTTCTCTTTTGGCAACAGCGCTACGTAGTCGTCTCGAAACAGCTCCCATGCCTCAAACGCTTCGTTTACGGGTAGATAGGTAAAGCCAATATCCGCTTCGCCACGGCGTAAAATTTCCTCTGCACCGCGCACGTCATTGCCTTCGCCAATCGACACGCTAATGCCAGGATATAGTCGCCTAAATTCTTCAATGACAACGGGTAGCACATGTGTGGCAACGCTCCGAAAGCCGACGACCCTGACGAGGCCCGCCTGTAGTCCTTTGGCATCTTGGGCTTTGCGGCCAATTTTTTTTAGGTGCGACAGGATGGTCTGCGCTTCTGTTGTTATCTGCTGACCGACGGGCGTTAGCACCGCGCCCTGACGCCCCCTACTGAGCAGACTGACGCCTAGCTCGTCTTCTAACGTAGCGATCGCATGACTGACTGCCGACTGCGATAAGTCTAGCTGAGCCGCTGCGTCGCTAAACGTCCCAGTGCGGGCGATCGCCACTAGCGCCCGCAGCTGAGAAAGCTTAATCCGATTAACGTTGATCTCCGCCATACAACCGATGATACACAAAAAGCCAATATAGCCCGCTTTTTAACTCTAAATCATCGTTAGCTCTAAACGATAGCTTCCTAGAAAGCTATCTAGACAGCCATCTAGACTCTATTTTTGTATGGCGTGGCAGCATAGTCTACTTATCGCTATTTACTCACAGCTATTCACTCGCAGCTATTCACTCGCAGCTATTCACGTGCACCTGGCAATATTATATTTAGCACTAGCGCGGTGATTCCGCCTGTGCTGATGCCAGAGGCAAAAATGCTCTTTAACAGCGTGGGCAGCTGCTCTAGAATATCGGGAACAACGCTGACCCCTAGTCCTAAAGCCAAAGAAGTTGCCAGAATAATTGAGGCTCGCTTATCTAGGTTGACAGTAGAGATAATTTTTAGTCCCGCTACGGCTACAGACCCAAACATGATGATGGTGGCTCCGCCCAAAACAGGCTGGGGAATGGTTTGAAAGACCCCGGCAATGACGGGCACTAGGCCAAGAATCACAAAAATTACCGCAATGAAATAGCCTACGTAGCGGCTGCCGATACCCGTGAGCTGAATGACGCCGTTGTTTTGGCTGAAGGTAGTGTTAGGAAACGTGTTGAAAATAGCTGCAATGCCTGAGTTGACCCCATCACCCAAAACGCCGCCTTTGATTCGGCCAAAGTATTTTTTGCCGGTAATAGGCTGGCCGGTGAGCATGGATGTCGCTGTCAGGTCGCCGATCGATTCAATAGTGGTGATGAGGAACAAAAAGGCAAAGGGAATAAAGGCCGCAAGGTTAAAGCCAAAGCCATATCGGAATGGAATGGGAACTGTTATGGGGGCTAGATTGCTCAGGTTACTGAAGCTTACAAGGCCCATTGGAATGGCGACTAGGTAGCCAACAATTAGGGCGATCGCAACAGATGACATGCGCAAAAAGCTGCTACCTACATTGTTCAAAGCGACAATAATGGCTAGCACTAAGCCTGCCAACAACAGATTTGCCGGACTGCCAAACGTACCAGCCTCTCTAGCTCCAAATCCGCCACCCATGCTGGTGATACCCACATTAACAAGGGTTAGGCCAATTAGGGTGACTACTACACCTGTCACTAAAGGTGTGATGATCTTGCTGGCAAGTTCGATAAACCGGCTGAGGAACATCTCGATGAAAGAGCCGATGAGACACATTCCAAAGATCGTGCCTAAGGCGTCTTGGGGCGTACCTCCAGCAGCTGTTACCGCTGCGCCTGCGGCAATTACAGGGCCAATAAAGGCAAAACTGGTGCCTTGAATGCTCAGTAACCCAGAGCCAACCGGCCCGATTGTTTTAGCCTGAATAAAGGTGGCAATGCCCGATACAAACAGTGACATGCTGACCAAATAAGCCCCGTCAGCAGGCTCTAACCCCAGTGCCCCAGAGATAATTAACGACGGTGTGATAATTCCAACGAAGCAGGCAAAAACGTGCTGAATGGCAGCGAAAATAGATTCACGAACGGGCGGGCGGTCTTCTAAGCCGTAGATTAAATCATGCTCAACGGGTGCCTCTGCTTCTAGCAACACCTGTTCGGGCGTGACGGGTTCATTGGTGATCGTGTCGGGACTATTCATAGGAGAATCTTTCCAAGCGTCGGAGGTAGACAAAAAATCGGCGATCGCAATTAATGCCTGAGCTGGTTGCAAATCGCGATCAGTGTGGATTCTATGCAAAGCAAAGAGGCAAAGCAAAGAGGCAAAGCAAAGAGGCAAAGCAAAGAGCCTTAAAACAAAAAACCTTGGAACGTTCGAGAAACAAGGGATTTGAGATTGTATACAACTTAAGTCGAAGCCAACGGTGAAAAGGTGTTAAAAGCTACATTTTTTCTTTTTCTTCAATTCTTCTGATTTATCCTTTTTGCTTGGAACTCAAAACTCGCTTTAGCGATAAACCCGATCTAGCTTGAGAAGCGATCGCAGCAGCACATTGGCTCCTTGCGTGCACTGTTCGGGTGAGGTGTATTCATCGCCCGAGTGGCTAATGCCCTCTTTGCTGGGCACAAAGATCATCCCCATGTCCGTAAAGCGGCCAATTTCTTGCGCATCGTGGCTGGCGCGGCTGGGCAAATGCGTATAGCTAAAACCTAGCTCCTCGCAGCTTTCAACAATAGTTGCCTGCACCGATTCTGCCGCTAGCGTAGGCTCTACCTGTAGCTCTGGGCGAATGCGAATGCGCGTGCGCGTGGCCACCGCGACCGTTTCAATCTTGCGGCGCAGCTGTTCAATCATGTGGTCAATCACAGCTTGAGACAAATCACGCATATCTAAGCTCAGCTCAACTGCGCCAGGGACCGTGTTGATCGAGTTGGGCCAAATTTGCAGCGTACCAACGGTTGCTACCGGGTCGCCAGGAAAATGTTTGGCAATGTCTTCAATCGCTAAAATTAAGTGAGAAGCGGTCGTTAGGGCGTCTCGGCGCATGTTCATGGGCGTGGTGCCCGCGTGGTTGCTACGCCCTTCGATGGTGATGCGGTGTCGCTGCTGGCCAACGATGCCTTCAACGACCCCAATGTCGCGTTCTATGGCCTCTAGCACGCCGCCCTGCTCTACATGCAGCTCTACAAAACAGGCAATATCTGCCCGTGAACGGCTAGCCGAGTGCAGGTTTCCCCAGTCACCGCCTGCTCTAGCTAGGCAGTCTTGAATCGGCTCGTCATTGACCGTGTCGTAGCGTTTTGGATCGTCGGGCGCGGTGCCTGACATGGCCTTTGCGCCAATCATCGTTCTTTCTTCATCGGCGAAGGCAATGACTTCAAACGGATGGTGGAGTCTAATCTTGTTTTCCTGCAAGACTCTGACCACTTCTAGCCCAGCGATGACGCCTAGCGAGCCGTCAAACCGTCCGCCCGAAAAAACCGTGTCGATGTGGGAGCCTGTGGCTAGGGCCCTAGCGTCTGCGGCTAGCCCCGAATAGCGACCAATGATGTTGCCGCCAGCGTCGATTTGAACGCTCATACCTGCGGCTTTCATCCACTCGGTAAGCTGCTGCCGCGCCGTCAAGTCTTCGGGCGAAAAGGCAAGACGCTTGATGGTACTGTCGGCCTGTTTGCCGATTTTAGCGAGGTCTGCAAGAGTTTGGTTAAGGCGATCGCTGTTCACCGTCAAAGAGAGAGTCTGGGTCATTGTGATGGCGTTGTGATGGCGTTGTGATGGTGCTGTGATGGCGTTAGATCCTGACGCTGCGCAGAGGGGCGTCAACTTGAAGGCCCTGAAGTTCGTCAACGACGCGGGCTTTGCTGGCTAGCAGGTGGTCGCGAACGGCGGCGGCGGCGGCCTGGGCATCGCGCTGCACAATAGCGCTGACAATGCGCTCATGCTCTGCCCAAATCTCTAACACGTCAGGATTACGGTAGGTGGTGGTCAGCCGCAAAAGCGCCATTTTGCTGAAGATTTGGTCTAGCAGATCGGCTAGCCACGGATTGCCCGAACTGTCGGCTAGCAGTCGGTGAAAGCTTTGATCAATCATCAGCCGATTTTCTAACTCAGCGGTGTGATCGCTTGCCTGATGGCTCATTTGACTATTTGAGGTAGCCGATTTATCTGCTGCTGTTGGACTAGATAGATTCGCCTGGGCCAAGCAGTCCTGTAAATCTTCAAGCTGCCGAGCGGTGGCATTTTCACAGGCCCCAACGACTGCGACTTGCTCTAATCCTATGCGACAGTCGTACAGATGAACGGCATCGGCAATGGTGATAATGCTAACGCGCAGTCCACCGCGCTGGTCTGACTCAATTAGCCCTTCCTGCTGAAGCTGCCTGATGGCTTCTCGAATGGGGGTGCGGCTGACTGCAAAGCGGTCGGCGAGTGCTTGCTCAACTAGCCCTTCTCCCGAAGCTAGACTGCCTGAGAGAATCTCCTGACGAAGCGCTACGTATGTCTGGCTAAAGAGCTTGCCCATGCGTATCTCAAAAGAAATGGTGATGTGTACATGACATTTTAGTCAAATAGCGGTGTGTTTGAAGGACTAGCTTTGCTGTATGTCTACTGTATACAATCACGTTTTTAGGCTGGTTGGCTTTATTAGGCCATTTTTTTTAGGCCATTTTTGTTGAGCCGGACTTGAAACACAGCAGGTATTATGACGTGAAAGATGACAGTCTTGAGAGTTTAGTGACAGAAGAGATATCTGAAAAAAGCCGATTAGATAGCCAGTTAGACGGTGATGGAAGTCCAGACAGTAAAAGCTCAGACAGCCGGGTGTTTTATAGCAGTTTGGTGGTTGAGCACATCGTGGCTAAGTCACGGGGGACTGACTTTCAGCGCTGGATTGGCGGGTTAGAAGCGGTGGCTAAACGCCAAATGGGTTTTGTCAGAATGGATCACAGCCCGCCGCTAGACTGTGAGGATGAGGTGACAAAGTACTATACGATCGTTCATTTTGATACGCCGGGGCATCTAAACGGATGGGTGGAGTCTAAAACGCGCGATCGCATTTTTGCTAGCGGTCAAGATATTTTTAGGGCCTATCGGTTCAAGTCGTTTACAACCGGCCTAGAGGGATGGTTTTCTCGGGGGGTAGAGGGCGCAGAGCAAAGCGGACTAGGGCCCCCGGCTTGGAAGCAAATTTTGTCGGTGGTGTTTGGCCTGTATCCGCTGGTGATGCTGAGAATTAAGCTGTTTCCAGGGACGGGCCTGATCGGTGACTGGTCGCCTTCGGGGGCGATGCTGATAGCGACGCTGGTCACTTCGTCTGTTTTGGCAGTTGTGGTGATGCCGATGATTAGCCGTCTGATGAGTTTTTGGCTATACCCGTCTTACTTCGATGCCCACCATTTCGATGCGCAGCCTTCGGATAACAGATGGACTAATCACAAGTGGAAGGTGGATGTTTTGGGCTGCGCGGTAATGGGCCTGGGGCTGATTTTTATGGTGAGTATTTTCGATAGAATTTAAAACAGCCTTTTGCACCCAGGTCTTTTAACCAGGTCTTTTTCAACTAGGTTTTGAGCCTTGTCACTATTGTTTTACTGTTGCAGAAGACACCTTCATTCCATAGCGCCCTTTTCCATAACGCCCTTTTTTACATAACCCTTTCCTCCATAGCCCCCTACAATAAGGACTTTCACCTATGACCGTAGCTACTTCCAACTTGCCGACGACCGGGGCACCTGAGTTCTGCGAGGGAATTCAGTATTTTGGCGGGCTCACGCCGGAGTATCAAAAGTGGGGGCAGATACCGGCGATTGGGGAAGGTCAAGAAGCGATCGCAGATGCGAGCGATCCGGTTTCGATTTACCAAACGATGCTGGCCGCTGATGCTTTGCGCTATTTGACCCTGCACGTGACTGCCAGTAAGCAGTCGGGTCATCCAGGCGGGTTTGCGAGTATTGCCGATGCGATCGCCTCGCTGGTGATGCTGGGTCACAAAAATTTGATTACCGAAGTAGGCCATCATGCCCCTGGCTTCTACAGCACTGTTTTTATGGACAGCTCTTTAGAAGCAATGGGGATCAAAACGGTTAAAGACCTAGGCGATCGCTACCGCGAGACCCACGGCTTGCTCGGTCACCTTTCTGGCCAAATTCCAGGCTTGCTGAGTCCGGCGGGCCCGCTTGGTCAAGGTCAGCACTTTGCCATGGCCGCGGCCAAGCTGCACCCCAATCAGCTATTTCCGGTCACCATTGGTGACGGGGGCCTGGGCGAGCCTTACATCATGAGCAGCCTGGCCCATTTCAACACCATTTATCCGAGCGTGACAAACTATCTACCAATTTTGGTATGGAACGGATTTTCTCAAGAGCACCACAGCATTGTCTCTACCTACAGCAATGAGCAGATGCTGGCTTACTGGCGCGGCAATGGCTTTGGCGAGGTCATTTTGGTCGATGCCAAAGACTACGACGATACCGATCAATCTGGCCCGTATGTAGACAGTACGGCGTTTTCGATGCTGCAGCGCTTGGCCTTTACTAAAGCGGTTTTAGAAGCGACAGATAAGGCGGCAAAGTCGGCGATGGAGGGCACGCAAACCGTGCTGATTGTGAAACAGCTTAAAGGTGCGGGCGTGCACAAGCGCGGATCTCAGTCGCATAATCTGTATGCGGGTGACAGCCTAGAAAAAGACTATATTGTGGCGGCACTAAAGGCGAGATCTATGGCTCCAGAAGCCTGGGCGCTGGTGAGGACAAATTTTGTGCGATCGCACGGCGGCCCATCTGCTCAAACCGCTGTTACCGAATCTGAGCTGGCCCTAGCCGACTTGGGTACATTGCCGCTGAACGAATTTCCAGTCGGCAGTGAAAACAAGCAGGTTGCCACCACGGCGATGGGAGAGCTAGTGGCCTATGTCGGCAAGCAAGATCCTAACTTTGTCATTACTAACGCCGACGGCAACGCGGCCTCTGGTATTAACAACATCAACCAGGCGCTCAAAATTATTCACCCCACTGAAGATGCCACCTACTTTCAGGGGCCAAAAGGTCAGGTCTACGAGCCGCTTAGTGAAGACGCCTGCGCTGGATTAGCTGCTGCCCAAGCCTTGATGGGAGCCCGCAGCCTGTGGTGTTCTTACGAATCGTTTGCGATTAACGGCCTGCCGATTTGGCAGACAACGACACAGGCAATGGCCGAGCTGCGCCGCCCTACGCCGTCTACTATTTGCCTATTTACCGCAGGCGCACTAGAGCAGGGCCGCAACGGCTGGACGCATCAGCGCCCCGAAATTGAAAACTACTTTGCCGCGATGATGCGCAACGGCAATATTTTTCCACTATTTCCGATTGATGCCAATAGCATTCAGGTGTGCTACGACTGGGCTCTATCGACCAAAAACAAAGGGATTACGATTACAGCGAGCAAGTCTCCTTTGCCTATTCGCACCACTTTTCAACAGAATCGTCAGGCGCTAGAAAAAGGTGCGATTGTGCTGCAAGAGACGCCGGGCGATCGCACAGTAGTGTTTGGCGTAGTGGGCGATATGATGCTGATTCCGGTGATGGATGCGGCGCGATCGCTCAATGAGCAAGGCATCGGTTCTAAGATTGTTGCAATTGTCAGCCCAAGACGGCTCTATCGCCCGAGCGACGTCGCCTGGGAAAGCTGCTCTGAATCCGACGGTGCGTTTTTGAGCGACAGTGAGTTTGCCGAGCTGTTTGCAGGCGATGCGCTCATTGCGATTACGGGCGGGGCAAGCGCGATGGTAGAACCGCTGATGCTGCGCAGCGCCCTACCACGGGACGTAATGGCCTGGAAACGGGGCGAGACAGCCGCCAGTGCCAGCCAGCTCTTTACCCTAAACGAGCTGAGCGCGGACAAGATAGCGGCTAAAGCCAAGGCATTGCTATAGCGTTCGAGACTACAGCCTTAATTTCTATAGCGTTCAAGACTATAGCGTTCAAGACTACGGAGTTCAAGGCTGTATTAAGGGCAGATTAAATACATGCGATCTGCTCATGCAGGAGATGAGGGCTACTTCTGGCAACGGGTTCAGCCATTTTTTATACTTAATTCAATCGTGAAATTAAGGCAGAACCTTAAATGAAATCCAACGTCATCTACTCAGCTAATCTCTCTCCAATCAATCAGGCCTATTCTCCCCTACGTCTGGGCTACGCCGCCGAACAGCTTCAGCACCGCTTGAGCGCAGCGCTCGCCCCTCTATTCCAAGACGTGGTCACTGCTTTGACCGACTCTTCTAGTCTACGGGTCTGGGCTTCTAAAGATGCCGCTGGCCAAACGGTGTGGAATGCAAACGATAGAATGACAGGCAAAGCAATCCGTGACGTGTCAGAGTCAGAAATGCGGACCTGGCTAGAAAGTCGGTACGCTGTTCAATAGCTTGCGCTTGATCAGCCCTATCTTTGCAGCCTCCTTGTCTTACGAATGAGTCCTGAGCACTTTATACGAAAGTATAAGGCGCTTGGGACTTTTGCATAATGAGACTTAGCTATTTATTGATTGCGATCGCGCTCAGACAGCCTATAGACTAAAGAGATGCAGTCTTAACAGGCCAGCGGACGCTCACTGATATCGTTTGATGCATAGATTTATCTGAATATTCTGAATATAGTGATCTAAGTGTAGCGTGGCGTAAGTAGTTGGTTATCTAGGCCGATATGAGTAGCAACCTTTTGGACCGCCCCTCCTCTGCCAGAATCTTGCTGGTTGACGACCACCCGACAACGCTTGGGGGAACTATCGTTATTTTGCGACAGCACTATCAGGAGATTGACATTTTAGTCGCGACCACCGCTGAAGAAATCTTTTCATCCTTAGATACGTCCGAAAGCGATCTGGTGATTCTAGATCTGTCTATTCCTGAACGAGCTGAGGAAACTGCCCGCACAGAAACAGGCATCAGTGCGCTTAGGCAAATCATGCTTCAATACCCCTCTCAAAATATCGCTATTTTGAGCACCTACACCAAGTCTCTTATTAGAGTTCGCCCAGAGATTGATGGTCATCAGGGCGGGTTTACTGTAATTGATAAAACGCAGTCTACACAAAAACTGTTGACCCGTGTAGACGCGGCGCTCAATGGCTTTAGCGATACTCGTGAAATAAAAGGATTTCAGCCAGGGGTTGAGATGAAACCCGAATGGCTAGAGGTTTTGAAGCTAGCGTTTCAAGAAGGGCTGCAAGATAAGGAAATTGCTCGTCGGATTGGAGTACAAACGGCAACGGTTCGCCACTACTGGACCAAGCTTTACGACGTTTTAGAGATTTATCCTAGCGAAGAAAGGCAAGACGGCAAAAATATCAGAACGCGTGCAGAGATCTCGGCTCGGCAAAAGGGATTGATTGACTAATGGCCAAAGCCGCGCTGTGTAACAAAGTTTGGCAGCTTTTGGTAGAAGGCGGGCTAGGCTTTGGTGTAATTGGCGCTATTGTTGCTTTGCGGCTCTTGGGGGCTCTGCAATTTCTAGAGCTGGTAATGCTAGACAATTTTCAGCAGCTTCGCCCTGTAGAGACCGTTGATTCTCGGATTGTTCTTATTGATATCGACGAAAGCGATTCGACAGGTAAGCGGAGTACTTCTATTGAATACACGGATCTCGTTAACCTTATTAAGACTGTTTTATCTTACGAGCCTGCTGTTGTTGGGATAGATCTTGTTGAAGCAGATCTGAGCGGAGAGGGAAAATCTCGCCTGTTAGATTTACTAGAGGCGAATAGCAATCTAGTGACTGTAGAAAAAATTCGTCCTCCTTTAATTGGGCCGCTAACGGGCGTTTCTGATACTGTTTTAGGCAATCAAATTGGCTTTCATGATTTTTCTTTAGACAATGACGGCAATGTTAGGCGAATGTTTTTAGGGTGGACAAAGATTCCAGAAGAACCTGAGTCTTTTCGGAAGTCATTTGCACTGATGATGGCAGAGAAGTACCTAAGTAGGGCTCGTAATATTGAAATAGAAAACGGCATCCGCGACCGGGGTGCAATGCGTTTTAACGAGACAGAAATTCCGCGATTGAGTCCTTTTTCAGGTGGATATCGTAGAGAGCAGTCGATTTATGGAATTCAGACGCTAATTAATTTTAGAGGCGGGCTGATTTCGACCGAAGAAAGTCAAGAACCGTTTAGCCTTTTACCCCCTTCAAAACTAGCTAAAGGCCGCTTCGATAAAAGCGACTATCTCTCTGAAAAAATCGTTATTATTGGTTCGCTAAACTATAGTAAAGCGACCCAGTTTAAGTCAGGTGCTTTAGACAATAATCGTGAGAACTTGACGGGCTTAGAACTACAGGCTCATGCCGTTAGCCAGATAACAAGCGCGGTGCTAGATAATAGACCGCTCATTTGGATTTTTTCTGTCCCTTGGGAATACATTCTTATTGTCGTTTTTGGCTTAGTTGGTATTTTTATAAAGAGATCAGCCGAGTCAACTTTAAGCCGGTTTGTACTGCTACTTGCTGTCAGCTCTTTACTCACACTTTTTAGCTATGGCTGCTTTGTTTTAGGTGGACTATGGCTGCCTTTTGTTCCGGCTATGCTGGCGTTAGTGGTTAATGGCTTTATTTATTTAACGATTGCCCAAAGTTCGCGTCGCTGGCGGGCGTTGGTACAGCAGCGAGATCTGGCTTTAGCTGCGGTTAAGTTGGAACGACAAAAGACCATTGAGCATGCTTTCGACACTATTCACAACGGTCCTTTGCAAACGCTGGCTAATCTGCTGAGGCAAGTTCGAGACGATAAAATTACGACTCAAGATATCGGTAATGAACTGAGCAATCTAAATAATGAAATTCGTGAAATTGGCGAATCGCTCAGGCAAAATGCTTTGAGTGATGAAAACCTATATATTCAGGTCGGAAGCGCTAAGTTAAACCTGAATGTGCCGCTTCACGAGCTGTTTTACGAAATTTATCGAGAAACTTTAGGCCGAACCTTTCCGGGTTTTCAAACGCTGAAGATTCAAGCGCGTTCTTTTGAGCCGGTTGAGACTAGCTATCTGGATCTTGATTGCAAGCGTAAACTCTGTAGTTTCTTTGAAGAAGCGCTTTGCAATGTTGGCAGACATGCGATTGGCGCAACCGAGCTAACGGTGACCGGTAAGCGGGTTGAAAAGTTTTACTGCTTGCGGGTTGTTGATAACGGTTTGGGTCTGCGATCGCTTACAAAAAACAAAGGGCGCGGCACAAAAATTGCACATGAATTAGAGTCAGCACTGCAAGGTAAATTTACCCGAAGAAATAATTACCCAAAGGGCGTTTTTTGCGAGCTAAAATGGGCACCATTGTAATGGTTTCGTAAAGCCTTTTATGAGTCGTGAAAAGCTTTGTAAAAGCATTGCTCACACTGCAACAATCTTCCGGATATCTGAGGTTTAATGTAGAAATATACTATATGTTTTACAGTTGCTTTTACTCAGCGATATCTGAAAGCAGTGCTGAAAGATATGTAGCATTTACAACCAGCATTTTAAACCTATTGAAAACCTCATCCTTGACGAATAATGTTATCTCTAGTTCAACCTTCTTTTCTATCTAAACTATTAGTATTAATTTCCTGTAGCTTTATGCTGTCTGCTCTATTTCCTCTAGCGGCCCTAGCTGGATACAATCCCCCTTACGACCAGGGTAAGCCTCCGTCTAGTGACAGAACCGACAGCAGCAGCCGATAATGTTTGGGATAATGTCTGATGTGTGCGGCTGCTAAAAGTGATAAAACGCTGCTGTAGCGGTGCGCGAAAGACACACAAACGAGAGACACAGCGATGTTATCAAAAGTGACGATGCTTTATAACAGTGGCTTAAGGCTGACTGCTGCTTTTAGTCCTGCTGCTTTCAGAACTGCCGCTTTTCAAACTGTCCCTTTTAGGACTGCCATCTTTAGATGGATGCTTAAATCAGGATCAACGCTTGCTATTGCTGTTTTAGTTCTACCCTCGACCGCAGCCGTTGCGCTAGCAGACTCGTCACTAGTCCCACTGTCATCTAATCCCGTTCTCATATCAGACTTCAATCCAGTCAATAGTGAGCCAGTACCGCCAGTGGACGATTCGACAATGTCAACGAGTGGTGATCCTAATGGCGCGGCGGATAGGAATACTCCTATCCGCGATGCTCCTACTGGTGATAGTCCTAGCGGCGGTGCTTCTGAGCCGGGTGCAGAGCGAACGGTCGGAACGAGTAGCAGTGCTGGTGGCCATGAAGACGCTTTGCCAGAGAGCGCTACCGAAGCCCAGACGCCTTCACAGACTCAAAATTAGTAGAATCTTCAGTAGAATCTACTGCCTTGATTGACTGTGTTGGTAGATGCCATCAATCGAGATAATTGACCTTTTTCTACAAACCTTGCTGATCGCTTTAAAGAAAACACTAAGGCTGCGTCTAGGTAAAAACCAGCAAGTCTAAACAAAAATGCAGTGTGTTTAAGAAGCAATTGCCTTAATCTTGGAAATGTGAAAGTAGTCGAAAAGGAGATTGCTGATGTTTCTTGGATTATTGCTCAACAGCCCAAAACCAGCTTCAAAGAATAACACTCTTTCCAAGGTTCCTACTAAGGCACCTGCTAAGGTTCCGACCTATGTTTCTCCAGGCGCAGATTATTTCCAGGAGAAGGCCAATGTTGTTAAGTCAATCTCTGGCTGCGAGAAAGGGCGGGTTCAGCTTCATGGCGTTTACTGGTTTGCACGGCTAGCCAATCCAATGGATGACGCCATTGAGCCCGGTTGCAGAGTTGCTGTTGTCGGCAGAGAAAACAATATGCTGATAGTTTCTCGAGCAGTTTAGTCTGTAACTATAAGTTTAGTCTGTAACTATATCTTCCAGTCTCAAGCGGGCAATTTTGTAGATTTCGGTGAGCGATCGCACCGTTTCTTCTTCCTTTTTCGCCCGCACTCTCTCTTCAAACGCGGCCAGAATATCGCTGGCCGCAAATCCCTTTACCGCCATCACAAACGGGAAGCCAAACTTTTCGCGATAGTCACGGTTCAACGCTTGAATTCGCTGGTAGCCTGCGGCGTCTAGCTGACTGAGCCCTGCGCCCGCTTGCTCTCGCACCGATGCCTCGGCCATTTTGCCTTTCTTACCGAGTTCGGGATGGGCGCAAATGAGATCTATCTTCTCGGCTGGGGTCATAGTGTTTTCAACCACATCCACCATTTTTTGGTGCAGATCTGAGATGTCTGCAAAAGGGCGCTTTGCCCAGGCTTGCGATGCGATCGCAGGCGTTTCTTCAAATACAGCGCCAAAACGTTCAACAAAGTCGGACTGGCTGAGCTGATTGATGTTGTCGATAGTGTATTTCACCGCCTAATGTCCTCTTTACTAATTCCAATTTTCTAGGGCCGATGTCCAAGATGATAGCTGAGTGCCGAGCTGCGATCGCCTTGACTCGAACGTCGCGGCCACCCAGATAAAGATCAGCCCCAGCACAATGCCGACTGCCCACAGCAGCAGTGAGTTGGCGCTGATAAATAGCCACAGTACCCGCAAAATTTGGGCGATGAAGGTTGCGGTGCCTATGTATAAGAACGCGCGTACCTTTAGGATGAGCCCGGCAAAGATGAGGGCAATGCCGATTAGCACTGTGATCGCTGCAAAGCCTAAAAACTGCGCAGAAATTTCTGTTTGATACAGGGCGCTTAGTCCAATCAGGCCGCTGGCCAGCATCCGCAGCCAGTGACGCTGCTGTCGTTTGGCGGCACTCTTATTATTGGTTCCCTGACCGCCATTCTCTTGCAGATACGGCTCTACCTCGGCGATGTACAGTACAGAAAGACCGAACATAAGGCCAAGGGTGATATGGGTCAGCCAGCCTCTAATACTTAAATAGTCGAGTAGCGAGAAGTCGAGCAGTAGTAGGCTGAAATAGCTGAGACGGACGCGATCGCTTTGTTTGGCCATCCAGGCATAAAACGCCGCCACTATCAGCAGCCCTTGGGTTTGTACATAGCCTAGCGTGATGCTCAGCGTCAGCATGGGCAGCCATAGGCCCAATCGTCGCCAGGAGGCAGACCAGCCTAGGCGCTCCCAGGGCACTGCGTAGAGGGCTAGGCCAATGGTGCAGGCGATGACCCCGCCCCAGGTGAACAGTCTGGCCCTATCGGGGAACCAAACATAGCGGTCGTAGGCAATGCAAAGCAGCGCGCCCGCTAGCCCTATGCTGGTCCAAGCGGCGTGGCTGAAGCTGAACGTGTTGACGCTCCAGCGGCGATTGCCGATGAGCAGTGCGTAGCCCGCTAGCAGCAGGCTGCATCCGGTCCAGAGGGCGATGCCTCGGGGCTGGCTGAGGCCCTCTACGGCGGCAAACAGGCAAAGAAAGCTGCCGATTGCCCAGTGGCCCTGTCCGGCTAGGCTAATCGCCTGGGCAGATAGTTTGAGGAAAGTAGGAGCCCAGGGCCGACAGAGCTGGTAGAGGGCTGCGATCGCAAGTGCCAGCCCAGCGAGAAGGGTGATGCCATCGCCAGGAAAGCCGCCGCTAGCCTGTAACAGTTTGTAGACTAGCAGCTCGTAAGTACCGGCTGAAACGGCTAGGAGTCCGGCATAGCTGAAGCCTTCAAAGCCGGTTCGCCGCCTGCCGATGCCAAGTAAAAGAATGCCGACTACGAGAGTGAAAAAGCCGGTATTGGCCTGAAAAGACAGGTGGCCTAGCAGCCAGCCGATGCCCGCATAGGCCAGCGGAATAGCGTGCCAGCTATTGCGGTAAGGGGGACGCCTCTTCACCCAAATGTCCGCGACAATTTGAACGACAAGGGCCAGGGCCAGGGTGACAATGCCCAGCTTTACCGGGCCGAATCCCTGTAGCTGTAGCGCCATGATCAGGGCAATTTCTACGGCCAGGGCCAAGCTGTAGTAGCGCCATTCCATCGGGCGATAGCGAATAAACTCTATTAGGGCGGTGATGAGGATGCAGGTGGCAGCTAGCAGATAGCGAGCGTGAGTGATTTCTAAACCGTCGGTTAGGACCGGGACGGTAGCGGTGGTGGCGGCTACGATCGTTCCCCAGAGCAGAAATATGGCCAGCATCAGGGCGGCCCAAATCCGGGTGGCCCGCACGTAGACCAGCGCCATTTCGTTAGACCGTCGCATTAGTCCGCGCTGAATGAGCCACAGCGAGCCGATTTCAATCACCCAGAAGATCATCATGCGGCTGACGCTGTTGTCTAGCTGCCGGATGAGGCCGACCCAGGCCAGGCTGCCCGCTAGCAGGAGGGCGACGCCGACGGTGAAAAAGGCGCTGTAGCGATCGCGCAGAAGACGACTGTTGAAAGCGGCGCAGAGGGTGCCGATGGTGAGCGCGGCGATCGCAGCCGTCCAGCTGTCCATCCAGGGAACGTGCAGCACCAGCGTACCGATGGCGATGCCAGCGGCCATTTGTGGGTATGGGGCCTGCCTGTGATGGGCCACGAGGGTGAGGGTCACAGGCACCAGCAGCCACAGCCAGTGGGGCTGATCGTCGTAGCTGTTGATTAGCAGGCCATAGCTGATGACAGCGAGCCCTAGGCCCGCCCACCAAAAGTTGCGCTGTAGGGTTGGGTGGCGCAGCCCCAGGTGAAGAACGAAGTGTGCGATCGCCATGCCCAGGGCTATTCGCGCCCAGTTGGCTAGGCTTAGCTCTGGCGCAAAGTAGTGAATCCAGCTAGTGATAGCGAGCAGGCCAGCACCCTGCGCTAAGGCCATTAGCTCTGCTGAATGAGAGGGTGCTGAATGAGACGGAGCTGAATGAGAGGGCTGTCGCCGCAGCACGGCAATGAGCGTGAGCGTGGAAAGCGATAAAATAACGGCGGCTGTGAAGGGATTGCCAGCACTGATGATGGTGAGGCCAAAACCCAATACCAGAGCTAGCTGCTGGGTGATTTGACTGAGCGAATTTTGCGGCAAATTTTGTGGCTGGCGGCGTAGATAGCGAGCAAACACCAGCATGAGCAGCAGATAGGGAAATAGCCCGATGCCTGCCCAGTTTAGAGCTGTTACGGTGCCGACATTGAACTGGATGGCCAGCCAGCTTAGGAGGCGATCGCGCAGCGCAGCGGAAAAAGTAGGCCAAATTAGCCCGTAGGTTTGCAGCCCCACGCCCAGCAGGGCAAATAGATAGAAGCGATGCCAGGTTTTCCGCAGCCGCTGCCACAGCAGACTAACCGTGAGTAGACTGATTGCGATCGCCTGCCACGGTGGCGATTGACTGACCGAAGCTAGCCAGCCCAGCAGCAGTAGCCCAAAGCCCGCCTCTTCCCAAACGCGCTGACTGTGCTTTTCGCGAGTGAGCCACACCAGCAGCCAGCCGCAAATACCGGCGGCGAGCCCGAGCTGATGCGGCGGCACCTGCGCAATCCAAAGGCTACGTACCAGCAGCAGCAATACAGATAGCGCCACGGTTAGCACCCCAAAAGATAGTCCTGTTTTCTCTTCTGATGCTTCGGCTTCGGCAGTGTCGGTGGTTGTGATGGCTGACTGCTGCCGGTCTTGGGCGGTGAGGTTGGCAGCGGTGCCGATGGTGCCCAGATAAGTGGCGATGACTGGCCAAATGGCCCAGGCCCCTCCCGACCCTAGGCTCCAGCCCCAGTGCAGCCAGCTCAGGCCGGACCCAGATAAAGATTAGCCCCAGCACAATGCCGACTGCCCACAGCAGCAGTGAGTTGGCGCTGACAAATAGCCACAGTACCCGCAAAATTTGGGCGATGAAGGTTGCGGTGCCTATGTATAAGAACGCGCGTACCTTTAGGATGAGCCCGGCAAAGATGAGGGCAATGCCGATTAGCACTGCGATCGCTGCAAAGCCTAAAAACTGCGCAGAAATTTCTGTTTGATACAGGGCGCTTAGTCCAATCAGGCCGCTGGCCAGCATCCGCAGCCAGTGACGCTGCTGTCGTTTGGCGGCACTCTTATTATTGGTTCCCTGACCGCCATTCTCTTGCAGATACGGCTCTACCTCGGCGATGTACAGTACAGAAAGACCGAACATAAGGCCAAGGGTGATATGGGTCAGCCAGCCTCTAATACTTAAATAGTCGAGTAGCGAGAAGTCGAGCAGTAGTAGGCTGAAATAGCTGAGACGGACGCGATCGCTTTGTTTGGCCATCCAGGCATAAAACGCCGCCACTATCAGCAGCCCTTGGGTTTGTACATAGCCTAGCGTGATGCTCAGCGTCAGCATGGGCAGCCATAGGCCCAATCGTCGCCAGGAGGCAGACCAGCCTAGGCGCTCCCAGGGCACTGCGTAGAGGGCTAGGCCAATGGTGCAGGCGATAACCCCGCCCCAGGTGAACAGTCTGGCCCTATCGGGGAACCAAACATAGCGGTCGTAGGCAATGCAAAGCAGCGCGCCCGCTAGCCCTATGCTGGTCCAAGCGGCGTGGCTGAAGCTGAACGTGTTGACGCTCCAGCGGCGATTGCCGATGAGCAGTGCGTAGCCCGCTAGCAGCAGGCTGCATCCGGTCCAGAGGGCGATGCCTCGGGGCTGGCTGAGGCCCTCTACGGCGGCAAACAGGCAAAGAAAGCTGCCGATTGCCCAGTGGCCCTGTCCGGCTAGGCTAATCGCCTGGGCAGATAGTTTGAGGAAAGTAGGAGCCCAGGGCCGACAGAGCTGGTAGAGGGCTGCGATCGCAAGTGCCAGCCCAGCGAGAAGGGTGATGCCATCGCCAGGAAAGCCGCCGCTAGCCTGTAACAGTTTGTAGACTAGCAGCTCGTAAGTACCGGCTGAAACGGCTAGGAGTCCGGCATAGCTGAAGCCTTCAAAGCCGGTTCGCCGCCTGCCGATGCCAAGTAAAAGAATGCCGACTACGAGAGTGAAAAAGCCGGTATTGGCCTGAAAAGACAGGTGGCCTAGCAGCCAGCCGATGCCCGCATAGGCCAGCGGAATAGCGTGCCAGCTATTGCGGTAAGGGGGACGCCTCTTCACCCAAATGTCCGCGACAATTTGAACGACAAGGGCCAGGGCCAGGGTGACAATGCCCAGCTTTACCGGGCCGAATCCCTGTAGCTGTAGCGCCATGATCAGAGCAATTTCTACGGCCAGGGCCAAGCTGTAGTAGCGCCATTCCATTGGGCGATAGCGAATAAACTCTATTAGGGCGGTGATGAGGATGCAGGTGGCAGCTAGCAGATAGCGAGCGTGAGTGATTTCTAAACCGTCGGTTAGGACCGGGACGGTAGCGGTGGTGGCGGCTACGATCGTTCCCCAGAGCAGAAATATGGCCAGCATCAGGGCGGCCCAAATCCGGGTGGCCCGCACGTAGACCAGCGCCATTTCGTTAGACCGTCGCATTAGTCCGCGCTGAATGAGCCACAGCGAGCCGATTTCAATCACCCAGAAGATCATCATGCGGCTGACGCTGTTGTCTAGCTGCCGGATGAGGCCGACCCAGGCCAGGCTGCCCGCTAGCAGGAGGGCGACGCCGACGGTGAAAAAGGCGCTGTAGCGATCGCGCAGAAGACGACTGTTGAAAGCGGCACAGAGGGTGCCGACGGTGAGCGCGGCGATCGCAGCCGTCCAGCTGTCCATCCAGGGAACGTGCAGCACCAGCGTACCGATGGCGATGCCAGCGGCCATTTGTGGGTATGGGGCCTGCCTGTGATGGGCCACAAGGGTGAGGGTCACAGGCACCAGCAGCCACAGCCAGTGGGGCTGATCGTCGTAGCTGTTGATTAGCAGGCCATAGCTGATGACAGCGAGCCCTAGGCCCGCCCACCAAAAGTTGCGCTGTAGGGTTGGGTGGCGCAGCCCCAGGTGAAGAACGAAGTGTGCGATCGCCATGCCCAGGGCTATTCGCGCCCAGTTGGCTAGGCTTAGCTCTGGCGCAAAGTAGTGAATCCAGCTAGTGATAGCGAGCAGGCCAGCACCCTGCGCTAAGGCCATTAGCTCTGCTGAATGAGAGGGTGCTGAATGAGACGGAGCTGAATGAGAGGGCTGTCGCCGCAGCACGGCAATGAGCGTGAGCGTGGAAAGCGATAAAATAACGGCGGCTGTGAAGGGATTGCCAGCACTGATGATGGTGAGGCCAAAGCCCAATACCAGGGCTAGCTGCTGGGTGATTTGACTGAGCGAATTTTGCGGCAAATTTTGTGGCTGGCGGCGTAGATAGCGAGCAAACACCAGCATGAGCAGCAGATAGGGAAATAGCCCGATGCCTGCCCAGTTTAGAGCTGTTACGGTGCCGACATTGAACTGGATGGCCAGCCAGCTTAGGAGGCGATCGCGCAGCGCAGCGGAAAAAGTAGGCCAAATTAGCCCGTAGGTTTGCAGCCCCACGCCCAGCAGGGCAAATAGATAGAAGCGATGCCAGGTTTTCCGCAGCCGCTGCCACAGCAGACTAACCGTGAGTAGACTGATTGCGATCGCCTGCCACGGTGGCGATTGACTGACCGAAGCTAGCCAGCCCAGCAGCAGTAGCCCAAAGCCCGCCTCTTCCCAAACGCGCTGACTGTGCTTTTCGCGAGTGAGCCACACCAGCAGCCAGCCGCAAATACCGGCGGCGAGCCCGAGCTGATGCGGCGGCACCTGCGCAATCCAAAGGCTACGTACCAGCAGCAGCAATACAGATAGCGCCACGGTTAGCACCCCGAAAGACAGTCCTGTCTTCTCTTCTGATGCTTCTGCTTCGGCGGTGGCGGCGGTGGTGATGGCTGACTGCTGACGATCTTGCGCGGTGAGGTTTGCGGCAGTGCCGATGGTGCCCAGATAAGTGGCGATGACTGGCCAAACGGCCCAGGCCCCTCCCGACCCTAGGCCCCAGCCCCAGTGTAGCCAGCTTAGGCCGAGCAGATTGAGCCGGTTGAGGCGGCGAGGCATGAGGTCGGTGGACAGGGCCAAGGGTAGATAGGTGAGTGCGATCGCTGCGATGACCCCAATGCCGATGCCGAGCGGACTGGTCAATACGCCAAAGCGGTCTATCACCCAAAAATTCACAGGCACTAGCAGCAGCGTTGTCAGCGCCAGCATTCGCCCGGTGCTCTGCAAATTTTCCTGTCTCTGCGCCCAGCTACTTGCTGCCCAAAAGGCCAGCGTATAGGCCAGCAAAATGCCGTACTGACCCACCGCCGAAAAAGATTCCCACTGGCTGGCAGCTAGTACGCCAGAAGAGACCACGACCAGAAAAACGCCGAGGACGAGTAGCCAGATGACGCTGATTTCTTCGATCAGGGCTGAGAGCGATCGCGATACCCAGCTCACCTGCGGCGGCAGCGGTGTCACGCTTTCGGGAGACTGATCTACAGATTGCGCTGCGGACGGCTCAGCGATCTGACTCGCGGTCTCATATTCTCCTGCCACTTTAAATCTAGCTACTTCAGATCTGGCGACTTCGGGCAGTGGCTGACTGAGCACTGCTGCAATTTCTTTCACCTGCGCTTCTGAAAGCAAGCCCAGCTGCACCCAGCGATCGATCCCTGTCATCAACTGCTGGTGTACTTGCTCACTGGTCAAGTCCAGTTGAATGTTAAGCCGCATGGTGACTTCTCGCTATTTCCAGGTGAATGCCTGCCAGCATAAGCGCATTCTGCTTTGGCTAAGCGTAAACAAAGACAAATTTCAAAATGTCACTAAAAAAGCTGATCCTCCCGCTCAGGAGAATCAGCTTTTATCAATCAAAGAGAATACTCTGTTAGATTTCTCTGTTAGCGTTCTAGGCGCTTCTGTTGGCCAGCGGTCATCCTTTACGTCGATAGTAAATCTGCTGCCCTTCATTCGGAACAAACATACATTCGCGGGCCGACGTCCAAAAACTTTGCCAAACTGACTGTTTCGAGTGTCGGTAATAGTCTCCTAAAATCGGCTTAATTGCCTCAGTAGCCTCCTTTAGACGATAGTGAGGCATATTCAAGAAAATATGATGCGCGACGTGCGTACCAATGTTGTGATGGATATTATTAATGAAGCCGTAGTCATAGTCGACGGTGGAAAGCGCGCCTTTTAGAAAATACCAGCTTTCGTTTCTGTACCAGGGAATTTCTGGATCAGTATGGTGTAAAAAAGTGACGAGATCAAGCCAGATAATAAACACCAGATACGGTATGACGTAGTAGCCCAGCAAAAACAGCGGGCCAGCGGTAAAGCCAATCCAGGCAAGAAACCCAACAAACAAAACGAGACAGGTGGTGCTCGTAATCACATCCCACTTCTCCGAGGGGCGAAAGAGCGGACTGCTAGGCAAAAAGTGAGAGCCTTGACGACCGGGCGAGCGAAAGAACAGATAAAACGGGTAGGCAAACAAAAAGAAGGTAAAGCGCAAGAACCTAGGACCGTTTTCCATCTCATCGTAGGTTTGTTCGGACATGGGATACCAGCTTTCATCGGTATCAATATTGCCAGTGTTGGCGTGGTGGGTGCGGTGGCTGATGCGCCAGCCGTGGTAAGGCACCAAAATGGGAGTATGGCTGAGGTGGCCAACTAGGCTATTTAGCCACTTGTATTTGGAAAATGAACCATGACCGCAGTCGTGCCCAACGACAAACAGCGCCCAAAACATGGTGCCCTGGGCTAGCCAGAAAAGCGGAAATAATAGCCAGCCGTTAGCGCCGTGGGCTAAGGCTGTATGAGCTAGGGCATACAGCCCAGCAATAATGCCGATATCTAAAAAGAAATAGGAAAGTGACTTAGCCGTAGAGGGCTCAAAACAGTGGTCAGGAATGGCTTCTTTTAGATCTTTGAGGGTGAAAGGCAGATCTTTAGTTGGGGGTTGGGATCCGATAGATCCGGCTGGACGAGTACTTAGCTGCACGTATTACCTGTTAGTTGACAAAGCGAAGGCGAGATCGCAATACGCGTTGAGGCTGCCCCCGGTGTGGAGCAGCTGCCGCAGGCGACTCGGTGTGACTTCACAAAGGTTAACAATACTACAGTTTGTACTAGCGGGGGGCGTAATTGAGCTGAAATGCTGCGAATCCGTGCTATGAATCCGCGCCGCGCATTTGTGATATGAATCTGCATAGTGGCAAACTGGCTTGCCTATTCTATTGCTGAGGACCTATTGCTGGAGACCTATCGGCGAGGGCGGCTGTCGGGGTCGGTTGGCTAACTGGAATAGATAAGTCGGCGGTGGCTGCTCGATAACAGTCGATGACAGCCGATGACAGCGTTTGATGACAGTCCAGATCACATTGTGGCATTTGATACAACAGCAATTCAGATAGATGTGGGGACAATAGACGTATCACCCTCAAGAGAGGTTACTAAAGTTCCTGATGCCTCGACCTACCTCCAGACTCCCCTCTAGACTTCCTTCTAAGCCAGCCGCTCAAAAGTCTGACAGCGAAGTTTGGTTTGGCCTGCTGTTTAAATTTGTTTCTGTCCCTTTTGTTATTCTGCTGATTGCGGTTGTTGCTAAGCAAACTATCTCTATTCACCAATATTCTGTCGAAGCAGAAACCGCTGGCTCAAAAGATGTACCTGCGAAGGCTCCTGGCTTTATTGGTGATGTTCTGTTCTAGAAAATCTGTTTTAGCGCATCTGTTTTAGAGGATCTATCTCTGTGACGAATGGCGCTGACTTAAGAATGCAGCATAGCCAAAAAAATGGCCAAGAGCCCTACCTATAAAGGAGAATGGCCTTTGCTCATAAAAAGATATACTGCCGACGACTAAGATTTGAACTGGCTGATCGCCGAGGGCACTGGGTTTCAGCTTTCTGAAAGTTCAGCTATAAGCCGTCGAGAGTATACTTCTACTATGCTGCACTTTGTTGAAATACTCAAGCGCAAACTGTCTGAACGAGCAGGCGTACCATTTTCAGACATTCTTAATGACCGCATCAACGCAGCTGCGTTGAAGGATGCCAACGTCACTTACCGTAAGCGGCTGTTTACGGTAAGTGACGCTATGGGCGTTTCTATATCAGGTACTAGATGCGGATAAAAGTCTGCTGAAGCAACAGGTGCGTGGCTATGGCAGGGTCGAGTGGTCAAGATACTCGATGGCTCTAACGTCGTGATGGCCGACACGGTGGCCAATCAATCGGCCTATCCACAGCACAAAAATCAGCAAGTAGGCTGTGGGTTCCCGATAGCCAAACTAGCGGTTGTTTTCTCGTTGGCGATAGCCGCCGCTATCGCCGTGCGAATAGCCGATTTTGAGACCTCAGAAATTACCCTGGCGCGCCAGTGGTATCGAAGCTTATCGGTAGACGATATCGCCTTGGCTGACCGGGCCTATGGCAGCTATGTGGACTTGGCGCTGGTGGCAGCGCAAAAAGCAGATGGTGTCTTTCGTAAGCATCAGCGGCGCAACAGTGACTTTCGGCGGGGTAAACGGCTAGGGAAGCGAGACCATATTGTCACTTGGTCCAAGCCGGTATCCGCTCCTAACGCGATGACACCGGATGAGTTCGCAGCATTACCCGATACCCTAACCGTACGAGAGCTACACTTCTCTATTCGCGAGGCGGGCCAGCGCACCAAAAATGTCACTGTCGTGACTACACTGCTAGACTCAAAAGCCTATCCGAAAGCAAAAGTAGCACAGCTCTACGGACTCAGATGGCAAGTAGAAGTCAATCTCGACCATGTTAAAACAACCCTGAAGATGGAGATGCTTCAGGCCCAGTCACCAGAGATGGTACGCAAGGAAATCTATGCTCATCTGATGGCTTACAACCTACTACGCTACCTGATGTGGCAAGCGGCTAAAGAAAGAGGGAATGACCCGCTACGGCTCTCGGTTTAAGGGGCTCGGCAGTCATTTAATCAATACCGTGATTTATTGGCAGAGGCTGGCAAGCTGCGATGCGATAGATACCGCCTGTTGCTATTAGATATGGTCGCTCAAACGATTCTCCCACTGCGCCCCGATAGATACGAACCAAGAAAACGCAAGCGATGACCAAAGGCTTTTCCGTTGATGAATGAACCTTGCGCTGTCCTTAAACAGAAGGGCGTTGCCGCTTGATCTCATTCTTAAATCAGTGCCATTCGTACATAGATTCAAATCCCCGTTGATTTCTAAAGATACGCCTTACTATTATTGCGATCCAATAAGATAAGTAGATCGCCAAAAACATTTACACCATAATAAATAGTGGCAACCTAACTGATAGAGAATCGCTTTTAGCTCAATGAAACAGCGTTTTATTCAGGAACTGAGCCCAGAGACCATTCACTTGCTCCAGCGGATTTATCAACGGAGTACACGCCATCAAGTCCGGCAACGGGCTCATTGCATCCTTCTGAGTTTCGATGGCTACCCTGTCACCGAGTTGATGGTTATCTTTGCCGTCACTCGCAAAACTATCTACAGATGGTTAGAGGCTTGGGACCAAGCGCGCTTGGTCGGGTTATATGACCGACCTGGGCGAGGGCGAAAAATGACTTTTAACGACGAAGAGCAGCAGCAAATCCGCGATTGGGCCAAAGCCACACCGAATAATCTCAATGCTGTGCTGGCGAAAATCCAAGGCAAAATGGGATGTCGTGGTGAGCAAAACGACGCTCAAACGTATCCTGAAATCCTTTTCGATGACCTGGCGGCGTCTCAGAAAGACACTGGCCAAACAGCCCAACCCCGTCGAGTATGAGACGAAAAAGCAGCAGTTAGAAGTCCTTAAGCGCCAAGATGAGCAAGGTGAGTTAGATCTCCGATATATGGACGAAAGTGGCTTTTGCAAAGTGCCCTATGTACCCTATGCTTGCCAGGAAAAAGGGGAAACCCTGGGACTGCCGAGTCAACGCAGCAAACGTTTCAATGTCTTGGGGTTGATGAATCGGCGCAATCAGTTAGCCCCGTATGTATTTGAACAGAGTATTAATAGTGAGGTGATGATCGCCTGTATTGATGATTTTAGTCAAACCTGTGAATGCCGTACCGTGATTGTGATGGATCAAGCCAGTGTGCATACGAGTGCTGCCATTGAGGCAAAAATTGAAGATTGGAAAGCTAGAAATGTGGAGATATTCTGGTTGCCGCCCTACTCACCACAGCTTAATTTGATTGAAATCCTGTGGCGGTTTATGAAATATGAGTGGATTGAATTTGAGGCTTACGAGAGTCTAGATAATTTGAGGCAGTACATCGACAAAGTACTCAGGGGGGTTGGAAAAGACTATGTAATTGATTTTGGATAAATACTTATCTAGCCCCACAGATTTAACGTGGGTGGAAAAAAGAGAAGACTATTTAAAGCATGTATAGCTACGCGTGAGAAAGTCCTTTTCTCTACCTCTTTACAGTTTTAATCTAAGAGTATGAAAATGAAACAAGACCATCCAGAATCCAATCTTTCGGCATGGCTATCAACTTTCCTGCCAGAGGAGAATCACAGCCAATTCATAGAAACCATTCAAAGCAAACCTGGCAGAATTAGCAAAGGATACAAGGAGCTTTTTCAGGGATATGAAATAGATAGTGCTCAGGACATCATATCGGTAACGGAGGAACTAAAAGAAAAAAGATATTCAGGGTTAATAAGCGGACTAGACATACCCTTCCTCTCTTTTTGTGAACATCACTTTCTACCTTTTCATGGAACTATTGATATTGTTTATGAGCCGGACAAATATATACTTGGGATTGGGAAGCTATCCAGGCTAGCTGATTACAGAACTAAGAGATTTAATATTCAAGAACACATAGCAGAAGAATTATGCAACGATTTGATGACTGTAGGCGCAGCAAAGGGGGCCTTCGCTAGAGTTAAAGCTAAACATATGTGCTTATGTTATCGAGGGCCTAAAAAATACGACTCGTCGAATACTGTATGCTACTGGAGTGGTTCACTACTAGATAGTGAGAGAAAAAGCGAGATAAGTCTCATACTTAACTAACAGACAATGACATTAACTTAATGGCTCGTAACGTCCCATGAAAATACGGCTACTATACAATTTACGTGATAAGCATCCCATGCATAAGAGTAGCTGTGGGCCTCATGATCTATCAGCTGACTGGGACACGCCAGGAACAATTCAGTGCTTAGAAAAATCTCTAAGGAACATAGGATTTGATGTCATTGGCACTTGCTACGATCAAAAAATAGTGAAAGATTGGATTAGGTCAGACTCTCTTATCTTCAGCATCTGCGAGATGACAGGGGGAGCATACAGAGAGGCATTAATATCCTCACTCTGTGATGAATGGCGCTGACTTAAGAATGCAGCATAGCCAAAAAAATGGCCAAGAGCCCTACCTATAAAGGAGAATGGCCTTTGCTCATAAAAAGATACTTCTACTATGCTGCACTTTGTTGAAATACTCAAGCGCAAACTGTCTGAACGAGCAGGCGTACCATTTTCAGACATTCTTAATGACCGCATCAACGCAGCTGCGTTGAAGGATGTCAACGTCACTTACCGTAAGCTGCTGTTTACGGTAAGTGACGCTATGGGCGTTTCGGCGTTGCTGAATTATGAAGATGAATCGACCGGGAATCGGGACATCCCAAAACTTGAGATAGTGAATCAATAGGCGAATGGAATGTTCGAGCATCTCCACCGACTTGGAATAGCACAACGTCTTTCGATGCAAGCGGGCTAAGTAGTGCCTCAGCCGTGTATTCTCGCCTTCTACCCTCGTCATGTAGGTCTTGCTAACAATTTGATCACCATCTGGAATGTACTGAGGATAGACCTTGTATCTATCGGTGACGTAGAAAAAGCACTGCCAAAAGCTCGCAACTAGCCAGAGTGGTTCAAATGTTTGAGCACTATGGTCACCGACGACCCAACCCAGAATGCCAGGTTTGAAGTGGTCAACAACGGTCCATATCCAGACCTTATTTTTTTTTGGAACCGACGAATGTTTGCAGTTCGTCTAGTTCACCTACTTGCGGTATCTCTTCTGGGTCATAGGCATCGGGCAACCGCTCACCGACTCGCTTAACCCAGTTAATCACCGTTGTGTGATGGACTTTCGTGACGCGCTCGATGCCTCGAAACCCAGGGAAAACGCACACGTTTCTTAACAAATGAAATAGGATGTGCGCCTTAGGCTTGCCATAGCAAACAAGCAAGCGGATTTACCCTAATGACGAATACAGCCCTTTCCAGTCTGAAAACACATTTCGGTCAAGTTCGTGACCCCCGGGCACAGCACAGCATTGACCACCTGCTGGTGGACATCATGCTGGTGACGATATGTGCGGTCATCTGTGGGGCGGACAGTTGGGTAGACGTGGAGAACTACGGCCTAGCCAAACAAGAGTGGTTGGCAACGTTTCTAGAATTGCCGCATGGGATACCCTCTCACGATACGATTGAACGCCTGTTTGCCCGCTTGCGACCAGCAGAACTCCAACAATGTTTTGTCAGCTGGGTGCAGTCTGTCTTTGAGATTAGTGGGGGCCAGCTGATCGCGATTGATGGCAAAAGCTTAAGGGGAAGCTACGAGCGTGGCGGCAAGCGGGCCATGATTCATATGGTGAGCGCTTGGGCGACGCAGAATCGAATCGTGCTCGGCCAAGGCAAGGTGAATGAGAAATCGAATGAGATTACCGCAATACCAGAATTGCTGAAAGTGTTGGATCTCGATGGTGCCGTGGTGAGTATCGATGCAATGGGCTGCCAAACGGCGATTGCCGCACAAATTGTGGCGCAAAACGGTGATTATGTGTTGGCGCTCAAAGGGAACCAAGGAGACTTATTTGACGATGTGGTTCAACTGTTTGGACAAGCCCGTCAGCAATCGTTCGCAGGAATTGAACATGACTATCTTGAAACACGAGAACAGGGGCATGGCGGCATCGAAACGCGGCGCTATTGGGTGATGGGAAACACAGCCTATCTTGTCGGTGCCGAGAACTGGGCTAAACTCACCACCGTCGGCTGTGTCGAATCTCAACGATATGTTGGCGATATCCTCGTTTGTGGGACTCGTTACTACCTGCTCAGTCTGCCGCTCGATGCCCAACGATTTGCGGCCGCTGTGCGCGGGCACTGGGGGATTGAGAACCGACTGCATTGGATTCTTGATGTGGCCTTTCAAGAAGACAGCTCGCGGGCTACCGCTGGCTATAGTGGTGAAAATTTAGCCGTGATTCGACATATTGCACTCAATTTATTGACTCAGGAATCCTCAGCCAAGGGCGGCACTCATGCCAAACGGCTCAAAGCCGGATGGGATGACCAATACCTGCTGAAGGTGTTGGCTCACGGTAAACGCACCGCTGGTGAAGTATGAAGAAACGTGTGCGTTTGTCCTGGTCATAACTAGAGAAGATAGGCTTACATTGAGTTAAGACCTCTCTTTATTAGCACCCGGCCAACCGGAGTCTAATTCAAATAGCTGAATACGGTAAATAGCTAGATTGTATGGATCTGCTTTAGCTAGCTAATCGTTAATAGGCCATACCTTATAGAAAAATTAGTAGTAGATGTAAGCGGCTCAAGCAACTGTAAAGTCTGTTTGACTGAGTCTACAAACATTGGACAGGCATTAACGCTTTTGAAGAATAGCTTCAGCCACAGATTCATCTGTTATGAGACCATTGATCAAATTACCTTGGAGCGCTGCCAGTATGGCTTCTGTCTTGTGCGAGCCGCCTGCGATACCTATCGTGAGTCGCAGAGCGGGATGTTCAAGCGGTACGCCTGCAACTCGCGTGTTAGTCCCTTTTTTCAGTAATATGCCTTTATTATCGTAGGCCCATCCCGCGATCTCTCCGACCGCGCCTAGCGCTAAGAGTTCGGTCATTTCTTCGTCATTGATAAAACCGCTTTCATGGAGTGGCGTATCTTGAGAAATAGCTCCAATGCCAACAAAAGTAACTTTAGCTTGAGCGGCTAAGGACTGGACGGCAATGAATGACTTTTGGGTCTGGAGAAGCTTGCGCTCTTTAACACTAGTAGCAACAACGGGCGTAGACATAGGGTAGGCAGAGGCGTTGACGCGATCGCGTAGATGCATCACCACCTCATGCACCCCTGCCAAACCGTAGTGCGATAAATTTCCCACAATAGAAACCAGCTTGTGCTGAGGCTGATCCATCGAAGGAATCTGTTCCACCATCGCCCGCAGCGTACGCCCCGAAGAAAGTGCGATAATCGTAGGAGACTTATCCAATAGATACGTTTCTAGATAAACGGCACCGCAAATGCCTAGCCCCGTCTGCAAGTTACTTTCACTGCTGGGGATTACCTCGCAAGTCTCCAGCAAAAACTTATCGCGCAACGCTTCTGCTAATGATATGCAGTCGCTAAGTGGATAGTCTAGTCGGAATTTGATTAGCTTTTCGCTGACGGCCAATGCCACTAATCGCTGAGCCGCCTGACGCGATATGTTCAGTTTAGCTGCAATCTCCTCTTGAGTGTTATCGGCAATGTAATAAAGCCAAGCTGCTCGTGCTGCTTGGTCAAGTTTGCGATCGCGACGGGTTGAACTAGAGTCTGTCATACGGACGGCTGTTATAGGAGTTATGCATTGACGGAATAGCGATCGCTATGGCCTACAGGCTTCAACCTTTTGCCCAGCTTCCCCCGCAATTAGCTGAGACTCAAACGCCCAACAGTCCGCCGAAATCTGGCTATACGCGACAGCACTGGTTTCACCAGATGTCGTTAGAGAATCAAAAGCCATACGATACTCTCCATTCTCATTTACCTCAAAATTCGTGATGAGCGTAGAGACAGGCTCGCCGTAGCTACCTCCAAAAGGGCTGGGTGTGCGCTGCGCCAAAGTATCAAAGGGGCGAGGCTCAATCTGCAAACTACTGTCAAACAATCCGTGATGACAACCCACAACATAGGGCGGCGTTTTGGTTGTGAAATGCACGTAGCTACCATCGGATAATTGCTGCGCGTTGCAATCATCAAGCTCACTGTCAGGTAGGTAGCTAAGGTCAGTGTATCTACCCCGTCCATAATACTCATCGCCTCCTTCACCGTAGTAGATGGGTGCGCCGTCTAGACCGAAGGCAATCGGGAGATCGGGATTATGCTCATCTAGCAGGCAAACCGGCGCGTAATGATAGTGATAGTCTTCGCCCTGCCCGGAGTGGCCGCCGCACTGGTCTAGCTCACCCTCGGTTACGGTGTCGTTGCGCTGCTCGTAGTTGTCTAAGGAGGTAGAGACATCGGGGCGTCGTTCGTAATGAAAAATAGGCACGCCGTCAATCGCAACTGCGATTGGCCCCTTAGCGCTTGCTTCGACGGGTGTGCTTAACCACTCGGGTGTGAGGGGAATGCGCCATTGATAATCGTAGGGTACTGGAACTCTTTGTATCCAAGAGCGGATACCGACCATAGGCACATCTTCGCTGCTGCCAGAGGTCAAATCAGGCAGCCCTGTTGCGGCTACCTCAAGGAAATCATCCGTGCAGTTAACGGCCTCGGGAGCCAGGTGCAGCTCAAAAGCCTCTTCGTAGGGCGTGCAACTTGTTGCCGTTGGAAGAGTTTGCTCCGAATCAGGTAAAGTTTGTCTAGAATCGGGTAGATCTTGCTTTGAACCAGCCCCACAGCTAACGGTAAGAACCGTGATGGCCGCAAGCTGGGTGGTACGCAAAATTCCACGTATTGGTACAGACGGTAGTGGCATGGTAAGTCTCCTTTTTAGCTTGTTGTTTTAAGCTTGTTTTTTATAGCCAAGGCTCGCTGTGCTAGTGCAAAAGCGCCCAGAATGCCTGCTTTACCTCCTAGCTTCGGTGGCACAATATAGTCTTCGATACCCTTTGTAATTTGAGGCACGCTCAGATAACTGTTTAGCTTATCTTGAACCTGCTTGCGAACCATTGAAAATAGCCGATTCTGTTCCATCACGCCGCCGCCAATAATAATGCGCTCAGGCGCAAGCACCAATATAAAGTTGACTAGCCCTGTCGCCAAGTAGCTGGCTTCCAACTCCCAGGCAGGATGATCTTCAGGCAAAGAGACTCCTTTCGCCCCCCATCGCTTTTCCATCGCAAACCCAGAAGCTAAGCCTTCCAGGCAGTCTTGATGAAAAGGACAGCAGCCTGGAAACGGATCGACCGATAGATCGTGCGGGACTAAGATATGTCCCATCTCAGGATGCAGCAGCCCGTGAATTGGCTGACCGCCCACCAGACCACCGCCGCCGATGCCAGTCCCCACCGTGAGATAGATAAAAGTCTCTAAGCCCTGAGCATTACCCCACTGGTGTTCGCCCAAAGCCGCCGCATTCACATCCGTGTCAAAGCCAATAGGAACGTTGAACTCGCGGCTGATAACGCCAGCAAAATCTACTTGCTGCCAGTTTGGTTTTGGCGTATCTAAAAACCAGCCGAAGGTGGGAGAGCTTTCTCGAACGTCTACCGGCCCAAACGCGCCAATGCCAATGGCCTCCAGTGCACCTTCTAGTTCTATCTGCCGCTGAAAAAATTCAACGACCTGGGCGAGTGTTTCCTCAGGGGTTGTTGTCGGAATGCGGACAAAGGCTCGAATATCATCTGATCCTGTGCCCACCGCACACACAAATTTAGTGCCACCTGCTTCTATTCCACCTAAAAGTGCCATGTTATTTCTACCTTGTTGACTCAATTACTGCCGCTGCTGAAGAGAGCACGCCGCGCTGATAATCGCGAGCGAACAACGCATCAAGAAATGTTTCAAATGATACAGAACTTCTCATAATTAGCGGCAACGTCGCTATATTCTGAATATATAGCTTATGACCAAAGAACGGGCAAAAGCTCAAAAAAGTTCATTAATAGCAAAGTAAAAGGAGCCGTGTGATGCGTTCATTCCGCTTCGCCAAGGTAATAGCCACGTTTTTAGCAAGCGTTCTGCTCATACAGATGCTGCACGCCTGCGGAGCGGAACCGCAAGCCACCGACCAAACACAGTTAACTATCGCCACTGTCAACAACGGCGATATGGTGGTAATGCAAGACCTTTCTCGCAAATTTGAAGCGGATAATCCCGATATTGAACTGCGGTGGGTTGTCTTAGAAGAAAATATTTTACGACAGCGGACGACGACGGATGTTGCCAGCGGGGGCGGTCAGTTCGATGTCTTAACCATTGGATCTTATGAGACTCCAATTTGGGCTAAACGGGGTTGGCTAAAGCCACTCGATCATCTACCAACCGAGTATGACGTTGATGATTTGATTGATCCTATTCGCCAGGGACTGTCTCAAGATGGAACGCTTTATGCGCTGCCGTTTTACGGTGAGAGTTCCATGCTGTACTATCGCCGTGACCTGTTTGAAAAAGCAGGGATTGCGGTGCCAGCAAATCCAAATTACGAACAGGTGAGTGAGTGGGCCGAAAAGGTGAACGATCCGAGTAATGGGGTCTACGGCATGTGCCTGCGGGGTAAGCCTGGCTGGGGCGAAAACATGGCGTTTCTAACAACGTTGGTTAACACGTTTGGCGGGCAGTGGTTCGATATGGACTGGAACCCTCAGCTCAATACACCGGAGTGGAAAAATGCGGTTAATTTCTACGTGGATACGTTAAATGACTATGGGCCACCGGGCGCAAGTTCCAATGGATTCAACGAAAACTTAGCCCTGTTCTCAACGGGCAAATGTGGCATGTGGATTGATGCGACGGTGGCTGCCGGTTTACTGTCTAATCCTGAGATATCACAGGTTGCCGATCGGGTAGGTTTTGCCGCCGCGCCGGTTGCCTCTTATCCAAATGGGTCGAACTGGCTATGGGCCTGGTCTTTGGCAATTCCAGAGACCTCAAGATCGCCCGAAGCCGCTCAGCGCTTCATCACCTGGGCTACCTCCAAGGAGTACATTCAATTGGTTGCCGATGAATCCGGCTGGATTTCGGTGCCACCGGGCACTCGCACCTCTACTTACGACAATCTTGAGTATCAGAAAGTGGCACCTTTTGCCCAGACCGTACTGACCTCTATTGAGTCTGCTGATGTTGAAAATCCTTCTGCATCACCGACTCCGTATAAAGGTATTCAGTATGTAGATATTCCTGAATTCCAGGTGATTGGGACACAGGTAGGGCAGCGAATGGCTGAGGCATTAGCGGAGAAAGTCTCGGTGGATAAGGCGCTAGATGGTTCGCAGGCGGTAGCCGAACGGTTTATGCGTCACGTCGGATACATCGAGTAGGGAAAGGGCCTTTAGAAAAGCAAAGAGAGAGAAATCATGACTTCTTCCGTATTAAACCAGCCGCCGGGGTCAACGCCTCCGGCTCACGCCGAAGCTGAATCATCGCGAAAGATTCCGACGCTGGCGCTAGTCGCTCCATCTGTTGTTGTGCTGCTCCTGTGGATGATTGTGCCGCTGGCGATGGCCATTTGGTTTGCCTTTCAGCGATACAATCTCCTGGTTCCTGATAACCGTGAGTTTGTCGGGTTTGGGAACTTCACGTTTATTTTGACCGACCCAGCTCTGTGGATTTCCATCGGCACTACGCTTGTTCTTGTCGGCTCTGTGCTGCTGATTACGATCGGCCTCGGTACGCTGCTGGCGGTGCTGTTCAACCAGGAATTTCCAGGACAGGGCATTGCACGAGTGCTGGCAATCTCACCGTTCTTTGTAATGCCTACAGTGAGCGCCCTGATTTGGAAGAACATGCTGATGCACCCGGTGAATGGGCTATTTGCTCAGATTACCCGAGGGCTAGGACTAGGGGCTATCGACTGGTTTACTGATTTTCCTTTGCAGTCACTGATTATTATTGTGTCTTGGGAGTGGCTACCGTTTGCCTTGTTGATTTTGCTGACGGCGATTCAGTCTTTGGACACCGATCAGATAGAAGCAGCGCGGATGGATGGGGCGAAGTCACTGGCGCTGTTTCGGTTTGTGGTGCTGCCGCATATGAGTCGGGCGATCGCAGTGGTCGCTATGATTGAAACTATTTTCTTTCTCACCATCTTTGGAGAAATCTTCGTCACAACAGGCGGTGGGCCAGGGCTTGCGACAACGAACCTGGCTTACTACATCTATCTAAAGGCACTGCTAGAGTTTGATGTGGGCGGTGCGTCAGCAGGGGGATTGATTGCGGTTGTGCTAGCGAATATCGTGGCAATTTTCTTGGTGCGAAGTGTGGCTAAAAATTTAGACACTTAGAAAAAAACCCCAAACCTTCAACAACTTCTAAATCTAAACATCCGAGGTAGATACCTACAAATGGCTGCTGATAATAAAAAAAGAAATCAATGGCTAATCGGCCTATTAGCCTGGGCCGTCGCTGGCATTCTGTTTTTCCCAATACTCTGGATGTTCATCACCAGTTTGAAAACAGAAGCCGCCGCGATCGCTACCCCGCCTCAGCTTTTCTTCACGCCGACGCTCGAAAACTATATCGACGTTCAAGCCAGAGCCTCGTATTTTAACTACGCCTGGAACAGCGTGATCATCTCAGTAGGAGCCACTATTCTGGCACTGCTACTAGCAGTACCAGCCGCCTACGCGATGTCTTTTTTCCCGACGAAGCGAACTAAAAGCACGCTGCTATGGATGCTCTCAACTAAGATGCTGCCGTCTGTAGGGGTGCTAGTACCCATCTATATTCTAGGTCGCGAATCTGGGCTGCTAGATACTCGTATTGGACTCATCATCATCTACACCCTCATCAATCTACCGATTGTGGTTTGGATGATCTATAGCTTCTTTAAGGAAGTGCCCAAAGAGATTCTTGAGGCTGACCGGATGGATGGGGCGACAACGTATCAGGAAGTCGCCTACGTGCTGATGCCGCTAGCGCTACCCGGCATTGCTTCTACCGCCCTGCTCTCAGTCATTCTGTCGTGGAACGAAGCCTTTTGGAGCTTGAATCTTACGACCTTTGATGCCGCTCCGCTGACGGCGTTTATTGCTTCTTTTTCTAGTCCTCAAGGACTGTTCTGGGCAAAGCTATCGGCGGCTTCTACGATGGCGATCGCCCCTATCCTCATCTTCGGCTGGTTTAGCCAAAAGCAATTAGTTCGCGGCCTTACTTTCGGAGCCGTCAAGTAGTAAATCGTTCAGCTTTCTGCGGCATCGCAAATCACCAGTTCAAAACACCTTTGGCTTTGTTTAGCCAATCTTCAATATCCCTTCAGTAAGTCGAGTAAATTATGTCTACCGTTACCCTTAAAAACATCCGTAAAACCTACACCGATACCGAAGTCATCAAGGGCATCGATCTTGAGATTAAAGATCGTGAATTCGTTGTCTTCGTTGGGCCTTCTGGCTGCGGTAAGTCTACGCTGCTGCGGATGATCGCTGGGTTGGAAGAGATTACGTCTGGCG
>CAWHWK010000007.1:0-667613 GCA_963833005.1 uncultured cyanobacterium
CTCAAATCGCAGCCGCTAGAAAAGCCGCAATGATAGCCAACGCCACCGAGCCCAGAGCGCTTTCGGCAAACTACGACACTCAGACAGGCCAAGTCATCGTCAATCTAAAAAATGGTGCTGTTTACAGCTTTCCATCCGCTATTGCACAGGGCCTATCAAACGCACCTGACGAACTCATCGCAGCCGTAGAGGTTACGCCATCGGGCGATGGACTGCACTGGGAAGCTCTAGATGTGGACCTTACCGTGAAAGGATTGCTGCTAGGCATCTTTGGCACAAAAAAGTGGATGAGTCACTTAAAGAGCAACAAGACGTCCTAGAAGAAGTCTTTAACCGGAACATCTCGAATGAAGGTTGCGTAAATTGTAAGGATTCTCTGTCAAATAATTGACAGGCTAAAACCAGGGCGATAGGCTAGATTTTACGGCTTTAGCTACTTTTGCTGAATTGGCATCCCGCCGAATAGGCATAGTGTAGCTAGCAGCCCACCGCCCCGAAAAATTTAAGCCGCTGACGATGACTGCTGTGAACAGACCATCGCCAGCTAGCCCCCAAGACTGCCGTAAACAGTGATGGAGGTTGTGCATCATCATGCCACAGCCACCCTGACTTTTAGCAAGTTGGGGTGGCTTCGATTTTTCGCGGGGCTTTTTTCCCTACTGCTCAAGATGAGCGGTGCTACTGTATCGGAGAAAACCCGTGAAACCCACAACTTTCCTCGCTGATCGCCCTTCCGGCGACCTGCAATCGACTGCTTTTCCATCAGCCCTACAGCCCAGCCCACAAGCTTCACCGCTGCCCTACCTAACGCCGCCCGGAACACCATTTGGCAATGCCCCCGGCGAATCCGTCCGTCATATTCTGCTGGGCAGACCCGACGCTATCCGCCAAACCATTCATCTGTTGCATACGCTGCACTACACCGAAACCATTCTGTGGAGCCCAGTGCTGACGATTGAAGAAGCGCTGGTGATTACGCCTGCGCAGGGAGAGGCGATGAGTCTGCTGAGGAGGCAGCTTTAGGATTGATGTGAGTGATAGGTGCGATCGCTTCTGTAGGCTAGCATGTGCCTTACGCAGATGGCTTTCTGTAGGAGGCGATCGCAAGTTCGTCGATTTTCTAATGAACTTAGGCAGCTCTGTTAGCTAAATTGTTGCTGAGGTTGGTTGCGATCGCAAGGCCGCCGCTTTGTCAATCAGCCTAAGCAATTCGTCTTGAGTCACCGTTTTCGCCACCGTCATTGCTGTGGCTAGCATAGCGTCAGCCCAGGCCAACTACAGCTACTGAACCATCCGCAGCCTTTTGCCCGCCTAGTTATTGAAGAAGCGCCATCAAATTTGCGAAAAGCGTGACGGTGTTAGGCAGAATCGTGGCGATGTTAGGGAGAATCGTGACGGCGTTGAGCAGAATCGTGGCGATGTTAGGGAGAAGCGTGACGGCGTTGAGCAGAATCGTGGCGATGTTAGGGAGAATCGCGACGGCGTTGAGCAGAATCGTGGCGATGTTAGGGAGAATCGCGACGGCGTTGAGCAGAATCGTGGCGATGTTAGGAAGAATCGTGACGGCGTTGAGTAGAATCGTGACGGCGTAAGGCAGAAGTGCAGCGGCATTTGGGAGGAGTGTCGCGGCGATTGGTACAAGCATGGCGGCGTTGGGAAGAAGTGTCGCGACGACCGCTTTGAGCGTGACGGCGATCGGTACAAGTGTCGCGGCGATCGGTACAAGTGTGGCGGCGTTGGGAAGAAGTGTCGCGACGACCAGTACAAGCGTGGCGGTGCTTTCCTCAATTTCCTAATCGCTTCTGGCAGCACAGCGAATTGATTGTTGTAGAAAAGCAGCGATCGCAACTCCGTCAACTGCCTAAGCTCATCCGGCAGCGTCCTCCAATTGAGCCTGCTAACTAATAGCAAAAAATTCTCACTGATATCTTTTCTAGAGTTACTAAACGTTGACTTCACGGCAAAAGGACGACTGCTAGGCATCTTTGGCACCAAAAAGCGGCTCAGCCAGCTACACCTCTAGTGTTTTTACAATAGGATTTTATTCAGAAATATAAAAATCCCGTGTAGCTAGATTCTGATCCATAGCGGCATCCGGAATGCAACTGCCAAAATGGGAATCCTGTAGACATAACACGTTTTCTTGATTCTCCTCTGGATTCTTATGGATAAGCTCATCCCTATCGTCTTACCCGTTTTCTTCGGCTTAGTCGCAGGCATCAGCCACGGCATCGTCTCCGATTCAATGAACCTACCGACCACGCTAGATCAAGCCGTATCTCAACCCTTCCTTAGTCAGACGCTGAGCGAATAGGGCCGTAAACAAGGCTACAGACAAAGCCACAAACAAAGTCACAGACAAAGTCACAGACAAAGTCACAGACAAAGCAAAAAAGCGCCCTTTTCTATCAGGTATATCGAGCGTTCATTGAGCGTTCATCAGGCGTCTGTCAATCATTGTCCTTATAGCGAATTTCCAGCCCAGGCAAGCCCTCTAGCTTCTCTAACGGGTCAAAATTACCGTTCTCCGGTGTCATCAGCGTGACGCTCTTTTCTAGGCAGCGAATATCAACCGGGGTCTCTCCCAAAATATCGCCATCTACAACAACCTTCTGCGGCGGATCGGTTTTGATTTTTACTGCGGTGCAGCGAAAATAGCCCACATCCGCTCGCTTAGTCGATCGCTTGTTGAGCGCGGACTGAAAAAGACTGTAAGAGGCTGCGATCGCGCCTCCTGTCCCCTCGGGGGCAAAAATTGTCACATCCAGCAAACCGTCATACGGCAGCACGTCAGAAGGGCCCTGCGCCAGCACAGAAGTCGCGGGCGCAACGTTGGCCACCGTAACGCCAGAGGCTTCGACGGTAATGATTTTGTCTGGCGTTTCTAGCTCAACTTGAAAAGGATCAATTTCTCTGACCTGGCGAAAGGCCGAGAGAATGTAGGCGGCGGTGCCAATTTTGTTCTTGAGCTGTCGGTTGGCCTCAGAAACCACATCTGCCTCTAGCCCAATGCCTGCTAGCAGAATCAGGGGTTCGCCATTGCAGCTAGCCACGTCAATTCTGCGCGGAATGCCATTAAGCACCGTTTGGCAGGCGCTGCGAATATCTGTGTCAATGCCAAAGGCAGCAGCGATCGCATTGGCCGTCCCCCGTGGCACAATGCCCAAACTCACCTCACTATCAATCAGCGCCCCGGCAACTGCCGACACCGTACCATCGCCCCCAGAGGCAATAATGCAGTCAGCGCCCTGTGCGATCGCCTCTTTGGCCAGCTCAACTTCTGGAACGTCTGGCTCTGTCATCAAAACGCTCAGCTGCGTCTCCGCCTCAATCTCTTCACGAATCATCGCTAGCTCTGTGTCTGGGTCGCCCTGACCCGACGCGGGATTAAAGATGAGATAAATATGCTTAAACAATGTTTTGACAGATCCTAAAGAGAAATTACAGAGAAAAAGCTAGAGAGGAAAGCTAGAAAGAACAAGAGTGTTGCTGGTTATCTTTTAGTTGTTGCCTTTTATAGTCATCTTTTAGTTGTTGGCAGAATCAAGCGCCATATGGTCGCTGTACTTCTCTTGATCAAAGTGGTAAACCGTACGGATGGGATAGGGGATGTTGATATCTGCCTGGTCGCAAGCCTGCTTTAGCGCAACCATCACCTGCGTTTTTATTCGCCGAACGCTCTTTTGTTCAGAGTGCGTCCAGTAGCGCACCACTAGGTCAATCGAGCTGTCGCCAAAGCCCACCACATCTACCTCTACAGCGGGCGATTTCTTTATTTCTTCGATGCCTACAGTGGCCTCATGCAGCGTGCTAATCGCCATCGGCAGCGGCGTATTATAGTCCACCCCAATTGCCAGATCTGTTCGCCGCTGAGGTCGGCCTGTCATTACCTGAACCGGGCTCGTATAGACAATGGAATTGGGCATCACCACCAGCTCACCCTGGTAGGTGCGAATCTGCGTCGAGCGCAGCGCAATCTCGGCGACTGTTCCCTCATAGCCATCTACAATAATCTGATCGCCCAGCGAAAAAGGCTCTTGCAAGAGCAGCAAAATACCTGCTAAAAAGTTCTTGAAAATATCTTGAAAGGCAAAACCAATGGCGACAGACCCTAGCCCTAGCAGCCCAACTAGCTCACTTACCCCTACGTCAGGAAAGGCAATGATACAGGCTAGTAAAATGCCCGCCACCCAAGTTAATGTGTAGCCCGCTTGCATCAGTAGAGATTGTAGCGAAAGGCTCTTAAAGGCCCGCTGGCCCACTTTACCAACGCCTCTGCGCACAAGCTGCGCTGCCGACCGGGTTAGAATCAATACAACAATGGCCAGCACGACTGCTGGCAACGCAAAGATACCCTGAGTCGCGAAGTCGATTAGCTTTGTTTGAACTTCTTGTAATAGAGAATTCATAAATTTTCCTATGTGGCCCTACAGATATATCTAAACTACAGTAGCGCTATGTCAATAGCAGCATCGTCACGATAGCAGCATCAGACTGGCTGGCAAATATACCTAGCTACTCTAGCTCAGCCATTGTAAAGTGACCGATGCTCGGCGCTGGGCCTGAGCACTGGGCCTTAGCACTGGGCCTATAGCAGAAAGCCGCTGGCATAAAGAACGCCAGCGACCTTTTACTTTCTGTAGTCAGCTCTCTGCAGTTACCTACTTGTGCAGGCGGCCCTTAAATGAAGCACTTAGGGCGTGAAGCACTTAGTGAGTCGCTTGCAAACAAAACACTCCACATATGAAGCCAAAAACTGACAAGATTAGCAAATAGCTATCGCCAAGTACGCTCACCGTCTTCGTCTACGCGGGCCTGACGAATGACATCTGAAATTTCTTCAGCGTCCTTGACGTGATGCAGGGCCTCTTTTTTGCCCGATTCGCCCTCTACTTCAAAGTAAGTCGGCACCTCTACCGGATTGCCTAATACATCTTCGTAAGCAACTGCCGTCTTCTCGCTTTTTTCCTCAACAGAAGCTGTTGGGGGTGCTTCTTTGTCGCCCGGATTGATATTTTCTGTATCAGCCTGATTGGGCTCTCTTGGATCTGTGTTTTCTGTTGTCATAATAATTATGATTCCTCCCATAGCTGGCGTACTTTGCCAGGCATAAATTCTGCGATCTCGGTTACCTTGTCTGCTGACAGCTCGTCTTTGGTCGCACTAAAAACAGCTTTCACTACGGTTTGAGGGCCGGTTGTCTTAGGCAAGCCGCCTTCTTTCTCAATGCGAAAGAAGAAGGTGTCGTCGTCAAACTTGAGCACAGGTCGAATTTTGCTCAATAGACGAACCAGAGGATTCGAGTCTTGCCACAGCAAGGCAACTTCCTCTTGTGCCGCTTTCTTGTCGGTACTGCTTGCTTCGGTGTGCAGTTCGGTCGCTACGTCGTCGACAGCAGCAGTTGTCATCAAATCGCGCATCGTGCGAAAAACAACTTCTGTGAGGTCGCGAGCATCGTAAATGCTAGAAATATTTCCCTTCAACATCACTTTCTTGAGAAAGTCCATGTCCTTAGTGGCAATCTCAGTGCTCGGCCCAGACTGAAGCTCTCCAGGTGGGTTCTCACTCATCTGTTGAAACAGCTTTTGACCGCTAGGTGTAAGTTCAACTGCTTTTAGATCGACTGCATCTGGCAGAGGGTTAGGCCCGCTGTTTGCATAGGCATCTCCGTCGAAGTCGGCGTTGATGTAGCCCTTTTGATTGAGGTAGTCGAGATGAGCCAGAATTTCAGACTTATCGGTGTTTCGACCCACAAAATCTGTTGCACTTAAGTTAAGAGCGCTCTCAGAACTGGGGCGATCGCTCATCTTCTTTAGCAGAATGTAAGCAATATCCTCTTTTAGCTCTATTGTCATAGAAAGATCTCCAACGATTTGATTAAATAGTCTTGGTTAAACAGCGATGAGTTGCCAAAACCCGAACCTGCCTCAATGACAATCTTAGGAGAGTGCAGTCTTCTGTCTGCTCATCCGCTGGATGGAAAACAACTATCCCTTTACCTACCTTTTGATATAGATGGGGTTGTTTGCCTACTTTTGATTTCCTTAACTTTCTCTTTGGCTTTTCTTTTTTCCTTGTCCTATTTTCTGGCCTTCGGAATAGCTTCTGGATTGCGCACAGACGGCGTATCTGAAAGGATTACAATGATGCCAGTTAGCGCAGTATTGATCGTCGCATCACTTAGTAAGTCCAAAACCTCGACGCCCAAAACCTCTTCAATGAGCAATTTAATCTGAGGCTCAATCGCCTGAGCGAGATCTTTATGGACTTTTTCGGCAAGGTCGATTTTGCCCTCTTCTAGCAAAAGCTGCTCTGGCTGCGTGATAGATCCTTCCAAGATGATAGCTATTTTAGAATTGAAGAGCTGACAGGTCACCTTGCTAGGCTGATGACCTAAATACTGCTTGTACAGTGCCTGCATCTTTTGAGAAATAGACCTTTCTAGCTGACCAACGGTCTGTTTAGTAGTTCTTTCGTCATTAATCCTTTCGTCATTAGTCCTTTCGTCATTAGTCCTTTCGTCATTAATAGTATCTTTCTGAGCATTATCTAGGTGCTTATCGGCTAGGCTGCTGCCTGTCACTTTGTCAGTCATTCGTACCTTGCTTAGTGGTGGCTTAGTGGTGGCTTAGTGGTGGCTTGTCTGGGCCTGCTTACTTGAACCTGCTCGTTTAGACCTATTTTTGTGCGCCTTATCGAAAGTCTGATGTCAAAGTAAGCCAGAATCCGACTGCTTATAACTCAACTGTTCAGAAGTTATCCATGGATGGGGCGGAGTCGATGGGGCGGAGTCGATGGGGCGGAGTCAATAGGATGGGGTGAAGTTAATAGGATAGACCGAGGTTAATAGGCCGAAGCATAGACAAAATTGATACTGCCGCCAATGGCGCGCAAGACATATCTTGACAAAGACTTTTACGTTAAAAGTGCACAAGAAGATAGAGAAAGCGTCTGTAATTTAGAAGAAGCTCTAGGGACAATCTTGGAGGAGTCAATCTTGGAGTCAATCTTGGAGTCAATCTTGGGGTCAATCGGATAGTCAATTTAGAGCCAATCGCGAAGACGATGGTTAAAAGCAGCCGACGATAGAGCTGGTTCTCTCTCTCTACCTCTCTCTCCAAAGACCTCTCTCTCTAAAAACCTCTCTCTCTAAAGATACGCTCGAATCTATCACAGGATGGATTTGTTAGAGCGTACTCCCAGGCTTTCATTATAAGGTGTAATTTTAGATACAGAACTCAAAAGTAGTTAAGGAAAAGCACCATGGCCACATCTAACAGAAACCACAGCGGTCAGTACGCAAAGCAGTTCAAATCGTTGATTTTTCGCTGGGCGTGCGTCTTGCTAGTGACGTTCACAGTTTGGGGCGGCGCTGTGGTGCCTAGCGCTGTAGCAGATTCTGTCGGGGTTGGTTCTGATAAAGCGGGCGATGTAATGCTCGATCGCGCGGCCAAAGAGCTAGATAGAACGGCTGGAGCCGGTACTAGCGACTTTGTAGAAGGTGCTGTTGACGGTTCTGTTGGAAAAGTTAAGCGCGGTTTTGGTGAGGCGAAAGGCCAGCTAGATGACTCGTTAGAAGGTCAGCTAGAGGGTGCAGCTAACCGCGTAGAAGGAGCCACCGATCAGTTGAAAGGCAAAGCAGAGCGCGATGCGGGTCGGCTGAAAGGCAAGGCGTCTGACGCAGGTGACGACATTGAGGAGTCTACTGAAAGCATCGTAGATGCAGTCAAAGACTTCTTTAACTAAAACTGGCTAACTAAAACCGGCAGATGGGCAGAGCCAGCAGGTTTTTTAACCTCTTTTTCTGAACCTCTAAAGTAACGCGTTTACTGATTTTCTTTAGGAGAAAACTTCCATGAAGCAATTTTTTAATCAGGTATCTGTTTTATTCGCACGGTTGCGTCCTTTTGCGATCGCAGCCACCTGTGCTTTTGTACTTTTCGTTAACGCAACGCCTGCATTTGCGTTTGGCGGTAGCAGCTCTCAGCCTAGTAAGGGCACTGAGCAGCTCAACAGCGTGCAGAAAATGTCTGAAGATGCCATCACTAAAGGTGGTAAAAACGACATGAGCAGTATGCGCAATGTGTCAAAAAATTCTGAAAGGGGCCTCAACGAAGTACAGGGCGCGGCTGACAAAGAAGACATGATCAGCACAAATAGTGCTAACGGCGAGACTATCGAGGGCCGTATTGAAGATGTTCTCGAAGACATTACGCCTTAGTCTCTAGTTCGCAGTCTGTCAGTGGTCTTTGGAGCGCTGTTGTTCATGATTGAATAGCGATCGCATCCATAGAAAAACCATAAGAAAAAGCCGATCAGTCTTTTATGCTGATCGGCTTTTTATGTGGGCTTTAGTTGCCTCTGTACTCTTTTTGCTTTTGCTCCTTTTACTTTTACTCCTTTCTCAAGGGGCTATAGATTAGGATCTACAGATTAGGGGCTACAGATGGCTTGGCAGCGTGGCCATAGTGAAAGTCAGTGAGGGTTGCGATCGCATCTTTCACCTGCGGGCTTTCCTCCCCATACAAATCTATCCAGTCATAAAAAGTTAGCTCGGGTTCTAAATGAGCCTGCGGATTTTCTGCGCCTTCTAGCATGGTTACTGCAATCACTTCATAGGCTTGTGACCAGGTAGCTTTTAGCTCAGGCGTCCAATCTGACTGCAGGTAGTCTGCAAATGTGTCTAACAGCGCCGCGCCCACCATCGGATAGTGCGCCTTTAGCGTACCGACCTGAAAATGCCTTGCGCCCAAGCTTTTGAGCGCAGGCTGCAAAACGTTCGGATTTCGCAAGTTCTCGATAATGGCCGCTAGCGAAAAAATTAGCTTCTTCTCTTGGGCCTGCTGACTGGTTCGGGCAAACAAAGGCTCTAGCTCGGGATTGCGGCGAAAAAGATTTTGATAAAAGCTAGCCGAAAATTCAACTGCTCGTAGCGACACTTGCTGGAAAGACTTTTCGAGGAGCTGAACATCCATAAGTGAAAGAGGGATAAATAACCGATAGGCTGGTTTTTAAGCTACAAGAAGCTGAAAAGCAAATGATGTGCTGACTGATACGGAAGTCAAGAATCTATGCAAGCTGAGCATAGAAAACATTTGAAAACCGCAACTAGTCACCGTTTGGCGGATTCAAACTGGCGGGTTCAAACTGGCGGGTTCAGCTTCAGTCCTTTAAAAAGGGTTCAAATAAAAATGGTTTAAAAATGATTCAAAAAGAGTCTATTCAGAAAGGGGCGCTAGTATCGTTAGTCCGTGCTGAATACACTTGAACTCCACAGGGGTGGTGCCGATGATTTCGCCGTCAACTACTACCTTTTGAGGGGGCGTCGTTGCCACCTTTATGGCCGGAACCCGCAGGCTAAGGATGCCTTCGTTTTGAGTTGGGCGCTTGGCAAGCGCTGCGGTAAATAGATTCGCAATCGTCCCCATCCCTTGGAGCCTAGCCCCAAATCCCTGAGCCTCTGCTGGAGACAGGCCAATCGTCACATCCAACAGTCCGTCGTCGTTGACGACCTCGCCAAAGCCTTGCGCCAACACAGACGTGGGGGGCGCGGCATTTGCGACTGTAATCGCCACGCAGTCAAAGTGATTGGTCTCGCCATCGATCTCTATCTCTGCCGAAAAAGAGGCTTGGTCAGCTAGCTGCTGCATACCTGCGACTAAGTACGCCAGCACCCCAAAGCGGTTTTTCATCTCCCGGTTTGCCCGCTCTACCGTTTCTGCCTCAAAACCAATGCCGCCGAGCAATATCATCGGTAGATGATTACAGGTAGCCACGTCAACCTGCCGCGTTGTGCCCGCCAAAATTGTTTCGCAGGCCGCCCGCAAATTGGTCGGAATGCCCAGCGCTACCGAAAAAGCATTCGCCGTCCCGCGAGGAATCACACCTAGGGGCGTTTCTGTTTGCATCACGGCCTCAGCCACGGCAGAGACTGTCCCGTCGCCGCCAGAGGCAATGACTAGATCTGCGCCTGCTGCGATCGCTTCTTTCGCCTGCTCCCCTGCTGACAGCTCTTCATCGGTAAAAACCACATTCACCTGAATCTGCGGCTCTAGTATCTTGCGAATCAGCTTCAGGTCTTGATTCGGATCGCCCTGCCCAGACACCGGATTAAAGATCAGATGGGCAATTCGGCTTTTAGCCAGTGACAGGATCACCGCTCGCGCCGTTGCTAGGTTTGTTGCTAGCGGCACATTATGTATCTGACAGATGCGGATCAGCGTGCCTATGTCCGCATGTTGGTTGTTCGCACTTAGCGAATCAGCTAGGCAAATCACCGCCCCAATTTCACCTTCAGCTACCCGCGCTGCAATCTGCACGTCGCCGCCTATCGCCCCTGGCAAAAGCGCCTGAATCTCTAAGTCGCTGCCCTGCTGCAATCGCTCTGCCGTCGTCTGCGTTGCCACAATTTGATAGCGAGCGAGCAGCGCTGCATACTCACGGACAAAACTAACCAGCTCGTCTTTTTGACCATCGTGAGCAGTCAGCGCCAGCGTTGTAGGCATATCGTTGTGGGCATATAAGGAATGATGAAGTAGGTACTGACCTTATCTTATTTTTCATTGCTCATCAGTCACCGTTCATCATTCATTACTCACGCTTCCTGTTCCCCTTCCTGCTTGCCTCTCGTGCTTGCCTCTCGCGCTTGCTGGCAGCTTGCCAAAAAAGCCGGTCATTAGCTGCAATATCAGTCGGCGTAGCGGTTTGATGCTGCTAATGACCCAGATGCCGGTGCGGCGAGCGATCACTAATGGCCAAAAGCGGTTGGAGAAAGCGCGGTTGAGAAAGTCCGTCAGGCTGAGAGTGAACCAGTTTTCGGTTCTGCGCCAGCGCTCGTAGCGTTTGAGCACGGTGAGGCTGCCGAGCGGATCGCCGCTCGCCTGGGCCTGTCGAAGAACTTCGGCCAGGGCGATCGCATCTCGAATGCCCATGTTTAGCCCTTGCCCACCGACCGGGTGACAGCAGTGGGCCGCGTCGCCAATGAGGGCAACGCCGGGGCGGACGTAGTGCTTGCTCTGCATGAGCTGCACTGGAAACATCATCGGCTGATTAACCAGCTTTAGCGGGCCCATCTGACTGCCGTAGCGGGCCGACAGCTCGCGTAAGAACTGGTCTTTGGGCAAGGCCAGCATGTCTTTGGCTTCTTGGTGGGGCGCGGTCCAGACGATTTGGCAGCGGTTGTGGGGCAGGGGCAAAATGGCGAACGGGCCGCTGGGCCAAAACCGTTCGTAGGCGGTGTTGGCGTGGGTCTGCTCGGGTTCGAGAACAGCGGTAATGCAAGACTGCCAGTATTTCCAGCCGAAGGTTTGGATGCCTGCTAGATCGCGCACGCCCGATCTAGCTCCGTCAGCTCCGACAATGAGCTGCGTTTCAAATATGATGCGATCGCCCTGATGCTCTACTGTCAGCATTTGTCCAACTGTCGTCTGGCTAGCCGTCGTCTGGCTAGCTGGCACTACCCGGCTCTCGCACCAGTAGTCAATCGTTGGCGCTGAGCCTATCGCTGTTTGCAGCGCCTTCATGAGCACTGTATGCTCCGCTGAATAGTACACAGCGTCGCCTCGTCCGTCTTCAGGTCGAAACGTCAGCGCCTTGGGATAGTCAGCGTCTGATAGCTGCACTTGTTGAAAAGGGGTGAGCTGCGGCCCCACCTCATCCCACAGGCCCAGTCCGTCTAAAATTTTGGCGGAGACAGGTGAGAAAGCGTAGGCTCTGGGTCTACTCGCTGCCTGCTGCGCGGTCTGGGATTCAATTACCGCCACACGCAGATGGGTGTCTCGGAGGCCGCAGGCAAGGGTCAGACCAACAATGCCGCCGCCAACAATTACGACGTCGTACTGGTGCGATCGCAATGAGATATCCACAGCCGAAATGTTAGGAGCTGTCTGTGCGTGGCGAGAAGGCCGATCTGCGAGCATAAAAAGGGCGGCTATGTGCCCAAAAGGGCCTAAGGGTTTAGCTAAAGGGGCTTAGTTGAATAGAGCAACAATCCTTTACATTCTTACGCGCTAACCGAGATCTATCAACCCGAATCACCGACCCCGAATCACCGACCGAGCTACCAACGAAACTATTAGCCCAGCCATCAGCAGCGCCCAAGCCCTCACGCCATCACCTCTGCTATGACCGCTTCCGATAGCTCAAAGTTGGCCGTTACCGCCTGCACGTCATCCGACTCTTCTAGCGCGTCCACCATCTTGAGTAAAGAACTCGCCACCTCAGCATCTTCTACCTGCACCGTATTGTCTGGAATCCACCGCAGGTCTATTTCTTGCACCGTATAGCCCCGGTCTTTTAGCGCTTCGCTCACGGCTTCTAGGCTAGCCACCTCACAAAAAACCTCTGCCCCTGGCAGGCCCTCATCGACTTCGTCCACCAGCTCGTAGGTATCCGCACCCGCCTCTAGCGCTGCCTCTAGCAGGGTGTCTTCATTAATATCGCCCGCCAGCGTCACCACGCCTTTTTGGGCAAACATCCAGCCCACGCAGCCCGTCTCGCCCAGGTTTCCCCCATTTTTGCCAAAGGCCGTGCGCAAATCAGCCGCTGCCCGGTTGCGGTTATCTGTGAGGGCCTCTATCAAAACGGCTACTCCGCCTGGGCCGTAGCCCTCGTAGCGAATGGCTTCAAAGTCGCCTTCGCCTGCTAAGTTACCGCAGCCTTTTGCGATCGCCCGGTCAATATTGTCATTAGGGAACCCGGCTGTTTTGGCCTTATCGATTGCTGTACGCAGTTGAAAATTACCGTCAGGATCGCCGCCCCCTTGCCTTGCCGCTACAATAATTTCCCTTGAAAACTTGGCAAACGCCTTGCCCCTAACTGCATCGACCCTTGCTTTCTGGCGCTTGATATTCGCCCATTTGCTATGTCCTGCCATGAATACCGATAGAGATCGCCCAGTAAAGGGGTCTGATAAAAGGTGTTTAGTGAGAGATGTCTAGTGAAAGGTGTTTGCTGATAGCTTGCAAAGGTCGATAGCTTGCGAAAGCTGCTGAAAGCCGTTGACTTACGAAAACAGTTAACTTACGAAAACAGCCAACTTATGAAAATTCAGTGCCGCTCTCCCAAATCTGCTCTTTATAGTTTCGCGCAGCTTTAAGCGCGGCCCCAATCAGCCCCACCGACTGATTGATCACGACCCGCACCGGAATCTTATCGAGCAGATGGCTGACTCGGCCCTTATTGCCAAAAGCATACATAAATTCTCCGCCTTTCATCAACGGCAGATTTTTTGCCGTCACGCCGCCCGCAATATACAGCCCGCCCCTCGGTAAAAACTTCAGCGAAATGTTGCCCGCTTCTGACCCGTAGGCTCGAATAAAAATCTCCATCGTCTTCTGTGCGAGCAGATCCGTCTTGTCCGTAGCTGCCTTTGAGATGATAGAGGCCGGGTCGGTCAAATTGTTGCGCTGACCTGCCTGACGATCCCAAGTATCCATCGCCTGACCAATCTCGTCGGACTCGCTAGCATATTGGCGATCGCGCAAAAACTGATAGATAGAAATAATCCCCATGCCAGACACCACCCGCTCTTCAGACACCCGCGCAATGCCGTGCTTTTCTAACAAATACTTTCGCAACTGAAATTCTAGCTCCGACTGCGGCGCAAAATCTACGTGCCCTCCTTCTGAGGGAAACACCATGTATTCTCCGTTGCAGGGCAGCAAAAAGCCCTGCCCCAAGCCAGTGCCTGCCCCTAACACGGCCTTCGGCGAGGTTTCTATCGGATCGCCTGCTTGTAGCTCGTAAACATCTTCTGACTGAAGGCCCAAGACGCCATAGCCAACGGCCTCAAAGTCATTGATGAGCTGTACGTTTTTGATCCCCAGCGCGCCGCTGAGAAATTCGCTGCGCAAAAACCAGGAAAGGTTAGTGAGCTGGCAGGTGTTGTCTACGATCGGGCCTGCGATCGCAAAGCAGGCCGAATCAGGTTTTACTGAGGGTACTGCCACCGCCGCTGCAGTCAAAAACGCCTTCACCATCGGCACAAATTCAGGATAGTCCTGACTCGGATAGCGGTGCTCATAAAGCGTTTCTATCTTTAGCTCATGGCTGTTAGACGTTTGCATAGTCTCATCGTCTACTTGAGCTAAACGCAAGACTGTCTTAGTCCCGCCAATATCTCCCGCGAGTAGTTGTGCCATAGAGTTAGTGGGGGGTGAAAGTCAGTTCTACTGACGGAAAGCAATTCTACAGTAAGCAAATATTACAAAGCGCAGCCGCCAGCCGTAAAAACTATTCACATTTTCTTTTTCTGTCTATTGCGAGGCAGAGCTTTATGGAGTAGAGCAAAGATCTCAGCCCCAAATCACTCTGAACGAGGTGCTGAGCCGTGTACTCGGTCTGCTGACTGGCTAACCCAAATTACGCTAATCTGCCCTTCGCAAAACCTACACGACACTGTTGGCGAACTCCACAATAACGCCTACAACCCAGTAAATTCATTCTCAACTCTTCTTTTGCATCAGCCAGCTTACGCTGGTTCAGCGATTGAGACTTAGTTTGCCAACCGTGCTCTATCCCTACCCGCCGCATATAGCTTTTGCCTTATAGTCAATAAAACTCATAGCCAACAAACCCTCGGCGGTCGGTGCGTATGGGTATGTTAGCTTTCGTCCTTCTGGCAAAAACTTGAGCAACTAGATCCGCTGCTCACCAGTCATCCTCTAGTGCAGCTAGTGCAGCATCTGGAACGATTCCGAAGTCTGGGATACCGGTCAGTCTAAGGATAACTCCACCCATCCCATCAGTTGAGGAAGGTAGCCATAGAAGCGTTCGTTGCGAAGCTGCATGGCATCGGTTGTGCAACTGCCACAATGTACCCCTGGCGGGGGAATAGCAATTGATTGTACTACCTCATCCGACACCCCAGTCCAGGGCAGATGTCCCTCCGGAGCCTGCAAGGAGTAGGTTAGCTCCGATTCATTCAACCAGTCACTGCTGATGAAGTCAACTTCAGCGCGAGGAGCAGCCAGTCGCCAGCCTACGCGATCGCGAAAGGCATTGACAGCCGCTTCTCTATTATTAGGATGCTCGGACAGTGCCTGCTGCCAAAGACGCAACTGAACACTGAGGCCAAACCGTCCGTTGCTGGCCGTTAGCCACATCTGGTCAATGGCGCGAATCAGTTCTGGCTGCACCAATACTGACTCAAACGGCGGCAGTGAGGCCAAATCTGGGGCAGCTGGTGGGACGCAGACTGACGTAGAGCCCATGCACCGAAGCTAACGTCCCATATAGGAGATCGGCATTATTGGGCTGAGCGCGAAACGTTTCTTCAAAGGGAAGTTGAGAATAGTCAGCATCAGGGGCCATCTGATCGTAATTCCTCAAAGCAGAAGCATTGAGCAAGGTTTGAACGCGGCCATTTTGCTTTTGCCACTGCACCGCTAGAGTCAAGGGTGTTCTAGCCGTGTTTTGAGGAATTTCTGCCGTAGTGGCCTCCGGTAGGCTGCCCGTCAGTCGGTATGTCAAAATTCCGCCCTGGCTCAGAAAACCCATCGTTTGACAGGTGATACGGTAAGGTTCGGCCTGGGCATTCACGGGTGGCGTCGCAGTTGTCATTAGGGCTACCGTCAAGATACAGCTTAACGGCTTCAGAGTTAGCATTTTAAACATAAGCAAGCGCCTCATACGAGCTTCTGTTAGTATCAATCACTTCTTATCAGCCACTTTTTTCGTTGCGTAAATTGATACGAGACTTTATTGTTTATAATCCGTTTGAAAAGCGTTTTTTGTACGATTGTTTCAAACCATCTAATTTTCCGATGTCGAGCCGCAATGTCGAGCCGCAATACCGTAAAACTAGACTTACTAAAAGTAACGAAAGAGGGCGATCGCTTCTTCCCATCTTGACCATTAGCCACATTGAACGTAACCACGAAGCCGTAAGGGCAATATTTCCTTTGGCAGCAAGGAATCTAACGTTCCGGTTGAGCGGCTGCAAGTAGTCTTTGTAACACCACCAAGATCTCCCAACAGTCCGCTCCAATCGGGTTGTTATGTCGCTCACATCGCGACTACTTCAGGATGCATTTCGGGAGGCGCTGGTTCAAAACGCAAAACCATAATTTGCTCTGGACGTAACCCTACAGATTCATAAGTGCGTCCATCACGCTCACTGAACTCAACTTCAAATGCTGTGCTATTTGCTAATATTTCAACCACTGTACCAACCTGCCCACGCCACAAATCGTATTGGGGAAGATCGACCGTCAAGGCTACAACATCGAGTAACTTAGCATTACTCACCATACTCAAGACCTCCACTGAGCTACAAAGGGTAACAGGTTGTTAATCTTGGAATTTCTGAACCATGCTCAACGATCCAACCACTCCGAAGGATTGCCCTTCTATTTTGCCATTCAATCATAAAATCTAAAGTGTAGCGTTGCCCAAACTCGTCTTGTCTGCCTAATTGTGCTTCGTCGGTTTTGACGACTTCAAGCAGGATTTGGCGCAGCTCCTCGGCATCGGTAGTCACCATACCCAGAATTGATGAAAATAGCCGAGCTTTATGCTTTCCGTCATCATGCTCTAGATTGAGACAATAATCACGCAGTTTGCGAATGTCAATAACTGCTTGCTCAGCGTTTGGAATCAGCATTCAAAATTATTTTTGGTCAAAAACTAATAGAGGCATTGCGGTATGCGGTATAAGAAAAATAACGGCTGAAACTGCTGCCATATAATGCGTTCAGAAAGTTCTGTTGAAAATAGCCGCAAATACTGATACGCAAAGCTTACGATGATTTCTCAACCTGATTACACAATCCATCTCATACGTCCTGCTGTCTTGGTTGCGATGATTATGCCACTGGCCCAACTGAGCTTTGTAACATGAAAGCCAGTACGGGACTCTAGGTTGGCGATTAGCGCTTCTACCTTGACAGCATGTCCATCTGGCCAGTTAGATTGGGGCAGCATATCGTCTACAACATAGATGCCACCAGGGGCTACCAGGTTGAGCGCTTCATCAAGCATTTGGTACTTTCCCGACCATGTGTCAGCAAACACAAGATCGAAGGATTTGCCGGATAGCGATCGTAAAAAGTCATCGCCATCACGGCAAGCAACTGTGAGCCGAGAGTCATGCCCCAGATGATTATTGAGAATGGAAAGTACGTGTGGATCATTGTCAACTGTAAGCAGCGTTGAAGAATCGTCCATTCCATCCAAGAGCCATGCGGTAGATAAACCTGTGCCAGAGCCTATTTCCAACAGGCGACCACCCAGCTTACTCGCAGCAAGGGTTCGCAGTATTGAACAAGCCAGCGGTTCTGAGGCCATAGAGAAGCCAGCATCTCGGGTGCTCCTCAAGATCGCATCAATCCTGCTAGGTCGACGGAGGTTCGAGATATCTTTCATGGAAACCTGACTTGAAGTTAACTAAGCTATTTGTGAAGATCTTAGTGCGACATAACTATTTATTGGAGGGAAAAGTTCCGCCTAATTACCCTGAATGGCAGATTAGGTGGAAATGTTTCTGCCTAATTACGTCATGACAGTAGATAGGTGGAATTTTGTCTACCTATCTACCCAAATAAGATGATTAGGTAGAAAGATTCTGCCTAAATATAGCTGAATTATCGGTTAGGGGAATCTTCGCGCTTGAACAAGAGTGGATCGATGCCTATCTTCAAACAAACGACAAGCGCTTTGCCGCTTTACTGCATGATGATTTCGTTTACTCCAGCGATCGCGATATTTTTCGCAAGCCTGATTACGTAGCCAATCCACGTTTAGGAGTGATAGAGGTGTGATAACTCGAAGATGAGAACATGCATATCGTTGGTCTAAATGATGTCGCTGGGTCGTACAAGATTTCTGTCCTGGATGCTAGCTTTGGCGAAGAAGACAGCAGCGATCTCAATTTTCCCGTGTCTAGAAGAAGACGGCTCGCGACCGGAAGGCGATCGCACTTCACGCTAACTCAGTGCGCTTGTTTGGGTGCGCTTGTTTGGGTGCGCTTGTTTGGTCGTAAGGCCAAGGTAAAGCGAAACTACCACAAAGAAAATCAGCTTAAAAGCACTTCTGTATAAGGGTTCTATGCTACTTGTTTTGAATTGTAATTTTAGTGAAAAGACCAAGCCCGTTCACCCCGCAGCCTACTTCTGACTGTACCTATAGCTATTCTATATATATAATGGGGGACTTCTAAAATTTGGCTATGCTAAAAGCTACTGCCGTTCACCCCATAGCTGTTCATTTTATCTAGGTCAAGTGCTGTGACGACTACGCCTCTCTCCAAACCCACTACTTTGAGTACTGACACTTCCAGCATTGACGACAATGCGCTTTCTCTCACCGTTCGCCCCGACGCCTTGGGCCGATTTGGTCAGTTTGGCGGTAAGTATGTGCCCGAAACGCTCATGCCCGCTCTAAAAGAGCTGGAAGAGGCGTATTACCAATATCGCGACGAAGCGGGGTTCAAAGCAGAGCTAAATGGCCTGCTGAAGGACTATGTAGGCCGTGCCAATCCGCTATATTTTGCTGAACGCTTGAGCGAGCACTATGCCAAACCGGACGGCAGCGGTCCCCAGATTTATCTAAAGCGCGAAGATTTGAACCACACGGGTGCGCATAAAATCAATAACGCGTTGGGTCAGGTGCTGCTCGCAAAGCGGATGGACAAACAGAGAATTATCGCCGAAACGGGGGCGGGTCAGCACGGTGTAGCAACCGCAACAGTCTGCGCTCGCTTTGGCTTGGACTGCGTGATCTATATGGGCGTAGAAGACATGCGGCGACAGGCGCTGAATGTGTTTCGGATGCGTTTGATGGGGGCTACGGTCAGCCCGGTGAGTGCTGGGTCGGGCACGCTAAAAGATGCCACCTCTGAGGCTATTCGCGACTGGGTGACTAATGTAGAAACGACGCACTATATCCTGGGCTCTGTGGCGGGGCCGCATCCCTACCCGATGATGGTGCGAGATTTTCATGGGGTGATTGGTAAAGAGACGCGATCGCAGGCAATGGAAAAGTGGGGCGGTGTGCCGGATGTGCTGTTGGCCTGTGTGGGCGGTGGCTCTAACGCGATGGGGCTATTTCACGAGTTTGTGCAGGATAAAGCGGTGCGGATGATTGGGATTGAGGCGGCAGGTGAAGGCGCTGATACAGACAAACATGCGGCGACGCTGACGAAGGGCAGACCGGGCGTTTTGCACGGCGCGATGAGCTATCTGCTGCAAGATCAAGAAGGTCAAGTAACTGAGGCGCACTCGATTAGCGCTGGGCTAGACTATCCGGGGGTTGGGCCAGAACACAGCTACTTTAAAGATCTTGGGCGGGCGGAATACTACAGCGTGACGGACGCGGAGGCGCTAACGGCGTTTCAGCTGGTGTCGCGGTTGGAAGGAATTATTCCGGCGCTGGAGACGGCTCATGCGTTTGCGTATTTAGAGACGCTGTGCCCAACTTTGACGAATGAAAAGGTTGTGATTAACTGCTCTGGGCGGGGTGATAAAGACGTGCAGACGGTGGCAAAAGTGCTGAATTTTGAGTAGATTTTGACTGTAGATTTTGACTGAAGATCGTAGACGTTTGGCGGTGCTGAACGCCTACGATCTGCGGGCGATCTGCAAGCGATTGGTGTGTCTTTGATCGCGCTGATGATTGAGTTGTTGGTTGTTAATTAAGTTGTTGGTTGTTGATTAAGTCGTTGATTGAGCTGTAAGGAGATTTTGTGGAGAATTTTGAGGTTTGCGATCGCGATTTATCGCCGCAGCTATTAGAGCGGTTTATGGGGGCAACAGCGATCGCAGTAGACACAGAGACAATGGGCCTAAATCCACTGCGCGATCGCCTCTGCCTAATTCAGCTCAGCGACCCTGACGGATACGTTTGTGCTATCCGCGTAGCCCTTGGCCAAACCGTCGCCCCCCATCTCAAGCAGCTACTCGAAGCTCAAAACATCACCAAAATCTTTCACTTTGCCCGCTTCGACTTGGCGACACTGCAACATCACCTAGCGATAGTCACCGCTCCCGTATTTTGCACAAAAATTGCCAGTAAAGTGGCGCGCACTTACAGCCCTAGGCACGGCTTAAAAGCACTTGTAGAAGAACTAGAAGGCATTGAGCTCGACAAGTCTCAACAAAGCTCTGACTGGGGTAACGTCAACGCCCTGAGCGAAGAACAGCTCAGCTATGCGGCCAATGATGTCCGCTACTTGCACGCGCTGCGCGACAAATTAACAGACATGCTAAAGCGAGAAGATCGATGGGCGCTAGCAGAGCGGTGTTTTACCTGCTTGCCCACCTTTGTAGAATTGGATTTAAGGCAATACAACAACGTTTTTGAGCATTAGTTTTTCACTAATTTTTCCTAAGGTGACTTGTCAGGCCAGTCAGGAGAGTCTTCTGCTGCTAGGGGCAACGTTTTTCTGTCAGGACTCTCTTTCTTGTATTTCTCTTTCTTTTTAGGAGAGATTACGGGCCGAGCTTTACTGGGTACTTTATCTGGCGTCTGATCGGCTAAGTCTGGGACCAAGGATAGCTGACGGCTTCCGACAGTTGGCGTTACAGGCGACCGGGGCTCTGGTGACTGGTGCCTGCGCCGAGAGACGCCTTCTTCACTCGTTTGCTCTGCAATCACCTCGTATAGCAGCGCAACTTTGCCATCGCTGCCTTTGCGCAACACTCGGCCCAAGCGCTGAATATATTCACGGGTAGAGCCTGTGCCCGACAGCAAAATCGCAACGCGCGCATCGGGCACGTCTACCCCTTCATTCAGCACATGAGAGACCACAATGGCGCTATAGTCGCCGCTGCGAAACTTTTGCAGAATGCTGTGTCGTTCTTTGACTGGGGTTTGATGGGTAATGGCTGGAATCAGAAAGTCTTGCGAGATTTTGTAGACGGTGGCGTTGTCGTTGGTGAAAATGATGGTGCGCTCGGGATGATGTTTGGTCAGTAGTTTTTCGAGCAGCGTTAGCTTTCCGGCGGTGCCCAGGGCAATGTTTTTGGCTTCGCGATGGGCTAGCATGGCTCGTCGACCGGCGGCAGACTGGGCGCTCGCCTGTACAAATCGCTGCCAGCCTTGAGGGCTGCTGAGCCAAATGTTTGACGCTTGCAAAAAGGCATTTCGCTGCACCTGAAGTTCGCTGTAGCGATCGCGCTCTTCTTCGGTCAGTTTTACTTTAATCTGCACCACCTGATACGGGGCTAGCGCGGTTCCCGACAGCTCCGCCGCTGTTCGCCGATAGACTACCGGGCCAAGCAGCGTATCTAAGTCTTCGTGCTTGCCGTCGGTTCGCTCTGGCGTGGCCGTCAGCCCTAGCCGGTAGGGCGAAATTGAATATTCGGCAATGCTGCGGTGAAAGTCGCTGGGCAAATGGTGGCACTCATCGCAGATTAGCAGGGCGTACTGGCAGCCGAGATCTTCGGCGTAGATGGAGGCGCTGTCGTAGGTGGCGACGAGGATGGGGGTGCGATCGCGCGAACCGCCACCGAGCAGTCCAACTTCCACACCTGGAAACGCCGCTTCCAAATCGGCATACCACTGATGCATTAAATCCAGCGTTGGCACCGTAATGAGCGTCCGCCTAGGCGTTGCTGCCATCACCATTTGGGCTAAGTACGTTTTGCCTGCCGCCGTTGGCAGCACTACGACCCCTCGCCGTTCGCTTTGCTTCCAGGCCGTTAGCGCCTCTTGCTGATGGGCATAGGGCGTCAGGGTCAACTTATCTTGCAAATCTAGCGGCTCAAACGCCTGCACCTTGTCTTCAAAGCTGACCCCGTCTGCCTTTAGCGCCGTTACTAACAGCCGATACTTATCCGCAGGCACCCGAAATCGCTCAATCCGGTCGTCCCATACCGCAAAGTCAATCCACGCCTTCCCTCGCGGTGGCGGATGTAGCACCAGCGTGCCTCTATCAAACTTTAGCGTTGGGGTTCTCGCCATTTACTTTTGTCTAGCCGCAGCCATTCTTGCTCCCTTCAGACCGTAATATATCTTGTCAACGATGTGTCAGTATATATACGGATATTCCAAGCCAGATATTCCAAACTAGATATTCAAACCTATATATTCCAAAATAAACGCCTCGAACTAAACGCTTCGAACTCAATATCTCAAACTGCCTAAGCGCTGTTCGTTCTCTCGATATGTTCATATACCCACTGCTGATCTACCCGCTATGAGTCAAACGTCACCGTACAAAAAAGTATTCGTCGTCGGCTGTCCGCGCTCTGGCACTAGCTGGGCAGCTAATATGCTGGGTCAGCATCCCGACATCGTTAAGCTGATGGGAGAAACTCACCTATACAAGCTCTTTTACGATCCGCTGACCTATCTAGAGCAGATGGACTGGCGCAAGCGGTTTGAGCGAAAAGCCTGGATTTATAAACACTATGGCATAGGCCCGATCCTAACCGGATTTAACAGCCGTAATATGTGGGCAGCGCTGCCCCGAATCTATCGTTTTTATCGCTGGAGTGGGCACAACTCTGGGCCTCATACCTGCATAGACTACGAAGAATTTCTAGATCTGTTTCGAGCTGCTAGCAAGGTCGATGGCGATGACCTTGATAAGACTAGCGCGTTAATTGAGTCTATCTTGGACACTGCTTTTTATAGGTATGGCGGCGATTCTAGTAAGACCCTGCTAGAAAAAACGCCGATGCATATCAAGTATGTGGATGTGATTTTAAGCTCGTTTCCAGAGGCCAAAGTAATTGAAGTGGTTAGAGACGTTAGGGGCGTCTGCGCCTCTTGGCAGGCGAGGGCTACAAAGCAAAAGTGGGCCAATAAGCCTACACCTAGCCTAGTCGACCAGTGGAAGCGAGGGATTGAGCTAGGCGAAAAGTTTAGAAGCGATCCGAGTATTAGCGATCGCATTCTCAAAGTTCACTACGAAGATCTCAAACAAAACACCGCCGATCGGCTGAAAACAATGTTCGATTTTCTCGAACAGCCTATTGCTCAGCAAGAAAGCGATCGCATCGCCGCCGCCTTTGATATTCGTAATGCTAAAAATAAAGGCGAAGGAAATCACGTGCGCAAAGGCATGATTGGAGCCTGGAAAACGGACTTATCTGAGACTGATATTACGACCTGCAACCAGATAGCCGGGCCGCTGTTGGAGAAAATAGGCTATTCACTCTCATAGTGGCTCATAGTGTGGCTCATAGTGCCTCATAGTGCCTCACAGTGTGCCTCACAGTGTGCCTTACAGTGCTCACGCTCGCAGCTTTGAGAAAGACTTGAACGCGACAAAGCCAGTCAAAATCATGGTTGCCGAAAACAAGGTGGTCAGCGTCCCTAGCGCATAAAGTGCTGGGGACGTAACGTTGGTTGTCATGCCAAAAATCTCTAGCGGCAGCGTATTGTATTGCCCAGATACTAAAGACGTGCGAATAAATTCATCGTACGAAAGCGTAAAGCTTAGCAGCCCCACCCCGACCAAGCTAGGGAAAATGAGTGGCAAAACCACTTCTTGAAACGTTTTGACATCGTTTGCCCCCAAATCTCTAGCTGCCTCTTCATAAAACGGGTTAAACCGATTGAATACGCCCAGCATAATCAAAAAGGCAAACGGCACCGTCCAAGTCAGGTGAGCCCCAAGCCCTGAGGTAAACCAGTTGGTCGAAATGCCCAGCACCTGAAAAACAATGCCAATGCCCAGCGAAATTAGAACCCCAGGCACTACCAGGCTAGAAATTGTGAGATAAAATAAAGCGAGCGATCCTTTAAACCGGGTGCGAAAGGCCATGCTGCCCATGACACTAACAACAATTGCGATCGCCACTACTACCAGCCCTAGTCCCAGCGATCGCTGAAACGAATCGACAAAGCTACCCACGCGCTGCTCTTGAAACACCTGCCCTAGCCAGTAAAAACCAAAGCTGCGCACCGGAAAGGTGAGCGCGCCATCTGGTCCCTGCAATGAGAGCGTAAAAATCGCCAGCATTGGCCCATACAGAAAAAGCACAAATAGCCCAAAGAACGCGCCCAGCAAATAATCAGACAGCGGACGTTTTTTACCGATCTGCTTTGCCATTGGCCTACAGCTCCTTCCGAATATCAACAACGCGCAAAATGCCAGTCACCATGATCAGCGTAATCAGCAGCAAAATCACCGCATTCGCTGCCGCCAAAGGATACTGCAAGCTGCCAATTTGGGTGCTAATCAGCTTGCCAATCGATGCGGACTGTCCGCCGCCCATCAGCCGCACCGTGACGTATTCACCCATAACTAGCGTCACCACAAAAATAGAGCCGATGGCAATTCCAGGAGCTGTCAGCGGCAAAATAATCTCTTTAAGCACATCGAACCCGGAGGCACCCATGTCGCGAGCGGCTGTAATTAGGGTGCGATCAATTCTCATCATGCTGTTGAAAATGGGCGCAATCATAAAGAAGTTGTACAGGTGCACCATGCCTAGCACAATGGCAAAGTCTGAATACAAAAACCATTCCACCGGCTGCTGCACTAGGTTTAGGTTCAGCAGCAGCTGATTGATGAGTCCCTCTCGGCCTAGCAGCGGAATCCAAGAGATCATTCGAATAATATTCGAGGTCCAAAAAGGAATTGTGCACAGCAAAAACAATAAAATCCGCAGGCTTTCTGTTTCGATGCAAAAAGAGAGAAAATAGGAGACTGGAAATGCGATCGCGAGGCAGACTCCCCAAACTAAAACGACGTATCTTAGCGTGTTTAGGTAGGTAGAAAGAGAGACCTGTGAGGTAAACACGTTGACATAATTTTCGAACGAGAAAGCAGGCGTCATGGCGTAGCCATTAAACTGCCAAAAGCTCACAATGAAAATCATGACAATAGGAAACACCAGAAACATCAGGAAGATCAGCGCCTGTGGTGTTGCTAAAAGGTAGGGCTGAAGAGTCTTCCAAGATCTATACATTCATGTCTACCACTGTAAAAACGACAGCCTATTATAAAGAATTTAAATTCTTTTTCTGAGTATGTGTTGAGTGTTAGTCGGCTAACTGCACAGGTCGCTGACCCGCCCCGTCGCTTCGCGTCACCCTTCCTACTACCGACCTACGCGGCAATAAACTCGTTCCACTTCTGAACTAAGTAGACCTGCTCATCCATCGTCGAATTCCAAACCACTACATTGCCCATTCGTTCTTCAAACGAGCCGCCATCGCGCACCGCGCCCGCTTTCTCTAGCGTTGTGCCAAACGGATCGACCATATCGACCGCCGCAGGCTCACCCTCGTACCAAAAGGCCCATTCCTCTGGCGACATAAATGTCTTTGCCGTCTCTGGCACCGCGCTGTAATATCCCTGCCTGCCGAGGAAAGCACCGACCCAGCCGTCAAGCAGCCAGTCCATATAGGCATAGGCCGCGTCTAGCTTAGCGCCTTCCATATTCTTAGAAAAGCCGACGCCGCCGCCCCAGGCCCGGTAGCCTTCTTTGAGTGGGGCATACACACATTCAATTCCCTGTGATTTCACTGCTGTGACTGCCGGAGACCACATCGACTGCAAAATCACCTCGCCCGAGGACATCAGGTTGACTGATTCGTCAAAAGTCTTCCAAAAAGCCCTAAACTGGCCGTTTCTCTTTTGTTCAATCAAGATGCCAGTAATCTGATCGATCTCTTCTTTGGTCATGTTGCCTTTATCGCCAAAGGTCATCAGCCCTGCTGCTTCTACCACTAGGGCCGCGTCCATGATGCCAATTGAAGGAATATCAAGAATCGATGTCTTGCCCTTGAACGCAGGATCAAACAGATCGGCCCAGGAAGTGATTTCCCTGCCGACTAAATCGGGCCGATAGCCCAGCGTATCTGCGTTGTACTGAAAGGGAATCATGGTGGCCCAGTCAGTGGGGGCTGCGGCAAAAGTTGTCGCCTCTTGGCCCTCTACATACATCACCTTGATTGGCGCGGTTCCCTGCGCATTTTCAATCGGCATGCCGTTGAATTCGCCAGTTGTAAAAAACGGCGCAATCTTGTCAAAATTCTTGATTCGAGTGACGTCAATCGGCTGTAGGTTGCCCGAAGGGAACACCAGCGGCAGGCTAAAGTACTCACCGTCAAACATGTCGTACTGATCAGGCTGCGTAATGGCGATTTGGTTGTTTTCTTCGGTGCTCAAGGCTTTTAGCTCAATTTTGAAGCCTAAGTCTTCTTGCGCCTTGTCGCGAATGTCGTTGATTTGCGCAACGCCAGTACCGATGAAGCGCAGCGTCACGTCTTTGATGCTGTTGGTATTTACCTGTGGGCCAGTCGCCGGATTGTTAGGAGTACCACAGCGGGCAGTTGCTAGCGCTGCGCCAGTGGCCAGTCCAGTTTGCAGTAAGCGGCGACGAGTAAACTTGGGCATTTTTATGAAAACCTTTGGGTACTAATTCAACAAAACGATATCGACAGAACAACACAGCCAGCGCCTTTATCCGAGTCATAAACCTAGTGAGATTAAGAAAACTAGTCGGACAATAAAGCAACAAATCTAGTAGGGCAAGAAAACGCAGTCTGAGGCTGACCAGCTAACCGTGACTAGCTGACCTTCCTGTAATCCGGCGACGGCCCAGTCAGTGGTTCTGGCCTTGTACAGCAGGGACGCGCCGGTGGCTTCTAGCATCAGCGAAATGCGCGTTACATAGCCGGTCAGCTCTACGCCAGTGATTCGAGCCGTTACTCGGTTGGTCACGGGTGCCGGAGACATACCGTTTGCCATTGTCCCACGTCGCCCTTCGGAAGCAGATACGAGGCTAACTAAGTCGGGCCTGACAGAGCAGGCGGCGTCTGAGCCTAGGGGCGTCGCAACGCCTTTAGAAAAGAGTGAGCCTACTCCGGTTACGTCTAGCTCTACTAGGTCTTTACCCCCTTCATCTGGGACTGCGTTGATTACTTTACCGGCAAAAATGTTGTTGTCACCGATAAACTTGGCCACAAACTGAGAGGCCGGTGTCGTAAACAGCTCCGCCGGGCTCGCAACCTGTTCGATATGACCATGATCCATCACTACGATTTGATCTGAAAGCGAAAAGGCTTCTTCTACGTGGTGGGTGACCTGAATAAACGTGAGGCCAAACTGCTGCTGAATTTTTCTCAGCTCACTGCGCATTTTGACTCGGAGATTTTCGTCTAGGGCGCTGAGCGGTTCGTCTAGCATTAGCACCTGCGGGCGGTTGACTAGGGCTCTAGCTAGGGCAATTCGCTGCTGCTGGCCCCCGCTCAGCTGAGACGGCTTACGCTGGGCCGTATGGCTAAGGCCGACTAGCTTTAAGATTTCGTCAACGCGCTGCTGCCGTTCGGCTTTGTCAACGCCTTTCATCTTGAGCCCAAACTCTACGTTTTGCCAGATGGTTTTGTGGGGAAACAGCGCATAGTTTTGAAACATCATGGCGGTGTTTCTTTTGGCAGGCGAGAGCTGTGTGACGGTGCGATCGCCAATATAAACCTCTCCTGACGTAACGTCTTCGTGCCCAGCAATCATCCGCAGCGCAGTCGTTTTACCGCAGCCACTAGGTCCGAGCAAGCAGCAATAGGCACCGGCTGGAATGTCGAGCGTGATATTCTCAATCGCTGTAAAATCGCCATACTTCTTGGTCACCGACCGAAGAGAAACGCCCGCTGCCTCACCTGCGACTTTGGCCTTAGTTTCGGCAGAAACTGCTTCAGGATGGGTTTCAAGGTAGGTTACAGCGGACGGTGGCGTAGTCGTCATGACAGAGAAGCCTGGTGTTTGGTTGAGCGACAGCAAATGGAAACTTCAGCAGATGGAAAACAGTCTTTCTTACGGTTGCGAATAGACAAGCTTCAGCTAGTGTGCGAAAAGTCTCGATAGGGTCTTGGTCAGCCTTTGGTAAGCTCGTCGTAGCACTATAAGCTTGTAGTAGAAGCTTGTATTGGTGGAAATGAGCTTGTATTAGAAAGTTTTTTCTAACAGTCTCTAAAATCTGTATTAAAAAGTATTGAATTACCAAGAGTGCTGATTTCGTAGATACTTTGTCTATTCGTATACTGTATACAAACTATCAGACATGAGACTGTATAAAATGTATCTAAATAAAATTTATCCCTAAGCGCTCAGAAATTTCCTATGGCCATCAGTTCTGACAAAACTTCTAAACCCTCGCCTGATTCAATCTCGTCTGCCCAGCCCTTCAAGCATGTCTTCATCTGTGGCTCTGCCCTGCGTGGCCAGCCCGATCATAAAAACCTACAGTCCGCCACCTTTTTGGGTGAAGCTAAAACCGCCCCGAAATACCGCCTGCACGCGGTCAAAGACGGCTGGCACCCCGGTATCTATGCCACTGAAACTGACGGTATTTCTATTCCGGGTGAAATCTATGAACTCAACCCTGAACAGTACGAATATTTGGTCTCAACTGAGCCCCCGGACATGTATCCCGAAGAAGTTGAGCTAGTAGACGGCAAGCGGGCGATCGCAATGCTCTATCCAAAGAAGCTGATCGAAGAAAACGACTATCCCGATATTTCCGATATCGGCGGCTGGGCGGCCTTCAAAGCTCAAAAATAACCTTGTTCTTTTGCCCCTGTCTCTTTTCTCCGCTCTCTTTTCTCCGCTCGCTTACTCTCGCACTGCTATTCTCGTTCTTCGTTTTATTATGAACTTACCATGAACAAGGTGCTCATCAAAAACGGTCGTATCGTCACGGCTGTAGACGATTACACTGCTGATATTCTGATCGAAAATGGCAAAGTTGAAGCGATCGCCCGCATCCTAGAGGTCGAAGACGCCGAAACCCATGATGCCACTGGTCTGTTGGTTCTTCCTGGCGGTATTGACGTCCATGTTCATATGGAAACGCCAATGGGCAACGACGTTTATACCTGCGACAGCTTTGAGAGCGGCACAAAATCAGCTGCCTTTGGCGGCACCACCACCCTAATTGACTTTGCCCAGCAGTTTAAAGGTGAAAGCCCCAAGCTAGCGCTCGATCGCCGCCGGGCTGCCGCCGAGCCGCAGTGCAGCGTGGACTATGGCTTTCATGTGATTTTGACAGATGCTAATGCGGATGCGATCGCAGAGCTGCCCGATCTGGTCAACCATGAGGGCGTCTCTAGCTTCAAGCTCTACATGGCGTACCCTGGCGTCATGATGGTAGACGACGCGGCCATCTATAAAATCATGCGCAAAGTCGGTGACCACGGCGGCATGGTCAACCTGCACGCCGAAAACGGTATCGTCATTCAGGCCCTGATTGAAGAAGCGTTAGCCGCTGGCAACACCTCCCCTAAATTTCATCAGCTCACCCGACCCCAGCTGATGGAGGGCGAAGCCACCCACCGCGCCATTCGAATTGCCGAGCTGGCAGAAGTCCCCGTTTATATTGTGCACCTGTCTGCCAAAGAAGCCCTTGATGCGGTGGTAGAAGCGCGCGATCGCGGCATTCACGCTTTTGCCGAAACCTGTCCGCACTATCTTTTTCTTGACCATAGCGAATACGATCGTCCTGGCTTTGAGAGTGCCAAATACGTCATGACTCCGCCTCTGCGCGATCGCAAGTGCCAGCACGAGCTGTGGCGTGGTCTCCAGTTTGACGATTTGCAGATAGTAGCAACCGATCACTGCCCTTTTTGCTTTAATGAAAATCCGATGGGGCTGCTTAAATCCAAGCGGTTTGGCGAAGACAACTTCAACAAAATACCCAACGGTGCACCCGGCATAGAATTGCGACTATCGCTGCTGTATGACGGTGGCGTTCGCGAGGGAAAAATTAACCTCAATCGCTTCGTGCAGCTGACCGCCACCGCGCCTGCCAAAATGTTTGGCCTCTTTCCGCAAAAAGGCACTATCGCCATCGGCAGCGACGGTGATATCGTACTGTTCGACCCTGAAAAGCAGCATACCCTCAGCGCTAGCACGCACCATTCTAACGTTGACTATTCTCTTTTTGAAGGTCGTCAGGTTCAGGGGAAAGTAGAGAAAGTTTTCCTTAGAGGTCATCTAATAGTCAATGGTGAGACTTGGCTAGGAAGAGCCGGAATGGGTCAGTATCTTAGCCGCTCTGCGTCTGGAAGAATTATTTAAAAAATGAGAGCTAAGAATTTAAAAAAAGAGAATTTAAAAATTAAGATATGCAACAAAAATCTCCAACACTAAGAAAAGTACTGGAGATCTTTATGGTTTAGTCTTATGGTTCAACTCTTGCCTTTGGCTTGTGCCGCTAGCTGCTGTATCTTAGCTTAAGAAACTTCGGCTTAAGAAACTTCGGCTTAAGAAGTTTTTGCTTAAGAAACTTCAGTCGATTCTAGCTTTTTCTGATCGACACTTTCACCATCCGCTTGCTTTAGGTTGAACTTTTGCCCAACGCCCGCTAGCTTTTCGTCAATGGCGTTGTTGTTAAAGTAGCCTGTCAAGAAAGTACTGACGACAGAGAGAATAATGGGTCCAACGATAAAGCCGATAAGACCATTTACTGCAAATCCGGGAACGACAAGGGACGCCAGCCAGAAGCAAAAGCCGTTTAGCACTAGAGAGAAACCGCCCAGTGTCAAAAAGGTGATCGGCAAAGACAACACCTTCAAAACGGGCTTAATAGAGCCGTTTACCAAGCCGAGCGAAACTGCTGCGGCCAATGCTGCTGGGAATGTGGCAATGCCAACACCTGGAACTGCAATGTCAACCACCAGCAGGCTGAGCGCGGTCACGAGCGTCGTGATCAAGAAACCAATCATAGTTTATGTCCTCTTTTTGAGTTGCTATCTTTACTTGTTTGAAATGCTTTGCTTTTTGCTTGCTGTTTAAACGTTGGCTTCTAGTGACTCCCGTGAGGCCTGAAGCGTCTCATTGTGTTGAACCTCATAGTGCTTAGAAATGGCCCACACCGCGTGAATGCTACCGGGCACCCAACCTAAAAGCGTCAAAGGCAGGTTGATGAAAAAGGCAGGGCTAATGCCATAGGTTAGGAACACGCCGAGAGGAGGAAGTGCAACACCTAGTCCGTAGCGAATTAATTTGCTCATAGTTTGAAGTCTCTTTACTTACTTGACATCTTAAGTATGGTGGAATTCACTCAGGCTGTAGAGTGTAGAAAACCCAAGACAACCTAGTGAAAACCATACCTTAATCCTGTCTCGCTACCTTAATCCTGTCTCGCTGCCCTTGCGTCCCTCTAAGGTCGTAGGCATAGGCTTCTCATAGGCATAGAGTCTAGGTATAAGAGTCTAGGTATAAGAGTGTAGGTATAGAGTCGATAGAGAAAACTATTTAACGATTACTGCTAGCTCGCGCTAGTAACTCAACTACTCGCTCAACTTTGTTGTGTTTTCTACAAGGCTTTTGGCAAACGCATCGAAACGCTCTCGGAGCTTTTTGTCTACTAGCTGACCTTCTTTGTCGAACGCTTTCCATGCCTGACCAATTGCAATTTGCTCGGGAATGACCCAGGCGTGAACCCAGCGCATAATAATGCGAAGATCATTAAGCGCATTGCTATTGGGCTGACCGCCCAGCACGCTAATCACACCGGTGACTTTGCCAGAAAGGTGATCGAAGCTCATAAGATCCAGCGCGTTTTTGATGACGCCGCTGACGCTGCCATGATACTCAGGGGTTGCTAAAATTAGGGCATCGGCCCTTGCGACGGCTGTGCGTAGCGTTTCTACATCGGGATGATCTGGGTAGTCAGTGCCACCGTCGCAAAAGGGCAGGTCCATTGCTTTGAGATCGAGTAGCTGAACTTCAGCGCCGAGTGCGATCGCGCTTTTGGCAGCCAGCTTCAGCGCCTGCATACTGTATGAATCTGCTCTTAAGCTGCCACCAATTCCAACAATTTTTACCATTACTCTGTGAGTCCTTTTTCTTCAAGTTCTGTGTTTAGGCTGACACTCTGTAACCGGACGCGCCATAGCTCTATAGCTCTCTATAACTACTCTATAGTTCTATAGCTAGACCTCTATAGTTCTATAGCTAGACGCTCTGTAGCCGAATGTGCAGCAGCCAAATGTGTAGCCCTCAAGACTTGCTGCTTCGATTGCTGTCAGGCATGTCTTTGTGCTTCAGCATTTTTAGCAGGGCCTCTGTAATCTCGGGTGGAAAGGTCAACGGCAGCGTGCCGCTGCGCAAGTGCAGATCGCGCTGAGGAAAGGGAATCGTGATGTCATAGTGGTCGAACATCTCTTCTATTCTAAAATAGAGGTCGCTGCAAATTTTGAGCTGCAGTTCGGGCCGACGAATCCATATCATCAGATCAAAATCAATCGCATTGTCTCCATAGTTCTTTAAGTACACATCAGGCGCGGGCTTTGGCAGCACCTGCTCGTGCTCAGCGGCTACCTGCATCAGCACCTGTTTCACCTGTTTGGCATCGCTGCCATAGGCCACCGCCACCGTCAAATGCAGCCGGGAAACTGGGTGGTCGTGATTCCAGTTCATCACCTGAGACTCAATCAAAAGAGAGTTGGGCACCAATACAGAAATATTGTCTAGCGTGCGCAGCGTCATACTTCGCACGCCAATGCGTTCCACTATTCCCATATGAGCTTCTAGCTCAATAAAATCGCCCACCTGAATAGAGCGCTCAAATAACAGCACCAATCCGCTGCCAAAGTTTCTTGCAATCTCTTGCAGACCCAGGCCAATTCCGATGCCTAGCGCACTCCCGAGCAGCGCCACCGAACGCAAGTCAATGCCCCACGCCTGCAACAGGATTAAGGTGCCAAGCACAAAAGAGCCGTAGCGATAGGTCTGTGCAATAATCTCTTTTGATCCGCGCTCTAGCTGCGTGCGCCGTAAAATTTGATTTTGCAATAGCTGCGCTGATAGCTGTATCAAGGTGAACAGCCCCCAGAGCAACCCCATCAAAATTAATAAGTCCGCCAGCGTGTAAGACTCTCCGCCCAAGCTCAATAGAGGGGCGCGAATGCTTCCGGCAGACCGATTGAGCAAGTCATAGCGCCGCTGCCTGAGCAGGGGAAACAGAGATGAGACATACCAGGCTGTGCTCACCCATAGCACCAACCGCACCAGCGTTAGCTTTAAGTTCAGTAAGAAGTGAAAATCCTGCGATCCTGGCATTCCGGTTTGCGGAATGCTGGGCACAGCCTGTCTGATGGTTTGCTTGAGCCGTCCGCGCCAAAAGTAACCGAGCCCCCAGTGCAGCAGCAACGTTAAAAACAGGGCCAAACTCGCCCGGATAGTGGCGGATCTGACTTCTGCTGGCTGGCGATCGCGTCGCGCCTGATCTAGCGACGCTTCTAGCAAGTTCGTCCACTCTTCAGCCTGCTCTAAGGTTGTTTTATCTGGGGTAGTGTCCGAATCTGTAACGGTTAGCAGGTACTGATCATTCGCCACAATAGTTAGCTGTTGATTGCGCTCAACAACCTCTACGTTGACGCTGCTGTTGGCATTCGCCAGCATCGCTATCTGACGATTGGCCTGCGATACCCGCTGCTGAGCCGAAAAAGAGCCTGCTGGCGTTAGCGGAAAAATTGGCCTGCCATCAACTACCACATTTGCCCTTGCCGCAGGCACTGAGGGTTCTGCTGCATAGAGCGCAGCGTGGTGAGAGGGGCTAAAGATGCCTGATAAACACAGGAAAAGCAGAACCCATAGCATCAACCTGCAAGCTTTCTGATAAAAACTTGCAGGCTGACGGATCAAAAGCTTTAAAATTTTTACCAAAGCACGAGTCAAAACATCGTTAACAAACGGCTCTCATTCTAGCCATAAAGCACCTGACAAAACCTAACAAATCATAAAATGTTGATAGCGATCGCGTCGTATCTCAGCGAGCGCCGAAGCTAGCGCCGACAGTGACAGTAAGCACTCTGCCAGTAAGCACTCTGCCAACGAACACTATCGGCCAAAAGCGCCCACCCCAAATCGACAAGGCGCGATTGAGCACGAAACCATCCGTACGTTAATCGTGAATTGCGCATTCCACCGGGGCGTTACGGTCACTACCGGAAAATCGTCTGGCTGTAGGTCAGAGGCTACGATATTACCGTTATCGTCATAAAGAACAATGTCTAGATCGCTACAATCTTCGTCACAGACACCCACTAACGAGTAGGTAACACCTTGGCTTAAATGTAGCGTTATGTTGTCGTTACCGCCTCGGCCAAGACTGCCAATAAACGGATCGTGAGTCATGTCGTTACCGTTGTATCCTGCCCCAGCTGCAGCAAATATAAGCTGTGAATTAACTTGATCTGTGTAGCGATCGGCAAGGACTTCGCTTGAGGCAAAAACGCTGGTAGAACTAAACACAAAACCACCTAGCAGCAGCTTTGAAAAGAAGCTTTTACGCTTTAAAAACTGTGGCACGGCAATGTATGGCATCCGTAGGGCTCCCGCTTGATTATGATTATTCGGAGGGTTTTTGAATGGTGCCTAAAACAGCAATCCGTAAGATTCTCTAGCTGCAAATAAATTTGTTAGAACAACGAACGCTTATCTCAAACACCCATCAATTAGATTAGATACCGAATAAAATCAGGCCGATAGATCAATAGCCAATACTTTACGTGAATCGGTTAGTTGCCGATTATTGAATAAAGACAGCTTTATATTCAGTCAGCAAAAACGACTATATATTGCTAAATGTTGCTGGATATTGCTGATCTCTGCCAGATTTTTACAGAGGATGAACGATTTCTCTTTCTCAGCTTAAAGGATAAGGCTCACCCACTAAAATCACCGATCCGCTCAGCCGCTCCAATAAAGGTCGGGTTGTGGTTGCCAAGCTAAGGCCGCTGCCCACACGGCGGCGCTGCGATCGCAATATCACCAGATCATATCCTTGGGCAAACTGAACAATCCCAGCAATCCAGTTGTCTTTGACTATTAGCACCACTTCAATATGACAATCCGCAGGCGGTAGCTGATCGATCAGTGCTTCTAGCTGCGATCGCAACGCCTCCCGATAGCTCTGCGTCACAAACGGACTGCATACGTGCAGCAGCGTCACCTTACCCTGGTTCGCCGCCGCTAATACCTGAGCTAGTCTCAGCACCCGTCCGGTCAGCGGCGAGGGGGTCTCTATCGGTAGCAAAACATGTTTGAACTGAGTTGGCGATGCCAGCAGGCGAGCCACCACCACCGGACAGTGGGCCGACCACAGCACCGCATCGTGAACGCTGTTAAGAGAGAAATTAAACAGCGGTGAGTTTAACAAAGGCGAGTTCAACAAAGGTGAGCTTGCCTTACTTGAATTTCTTGCCTTACTTGAATTCGATTTCGCGGCCTCGGCTTTAGACCTAGCCCCCATGCCCAGCACAATCAAATTGGCGCTTTTTTCTCGGCTTAAGTGACAAATCGCCTGCGGCACGCTGTATTCAATTCGTAAAACCGTCTCTAGCGGCACCGATAGCTTGTCGTGGATTGCTTTGGCCGCGTCCAAGCGCCGATGGCTGTGGGCGATCGCGCGCGACATTTGAGGTGAATCCATCTGCTGAGGTGCGATCGCCACGGCTAGCGCGACCACTTGCCCCTGCTCATACTCAGCAATAATGGCCGCTAGCTCTAGCAGCCGCACCTCTGTTCTCGGGTTGTAAACTGGCACCACAACCGTATAGAGGGACGTATAGGCAGACCTATAGACGGGTGTGTCATCAGGCGCGCGAACCGGCAAGTGCTCTCTTTCGCTGTTTCTCTCGTCGCTAAAGGCTGCGCCATCACTGGGAACCGGTAGCCAGCTAAGGGGAGCCACGTTCTTCGCCGCATCTGCTAAGGCAACGACCCGAGCTGTCCGAGCTGTCACCAGCGGACCGACAACAGCCGTTACCAGCATCAGCAAAATCACGCTATTGAACACCTGCACGTCGATAATATCTGCCTGATAGCCGACTAGCGCGGCGGCCAAAGTCGCTGCCACTTGGGGAATAGACAGTGACCACATCGTCCAGGCCTGCGGCCAGCTATAACCAAATAGCTGCTTAGTTCCTAGCGCCGCGAGCAGCTTCGAGAGCAGCAGCGTCGCCACAATCAGCAAGGGCAGTTGAGCAAACTGAAGCAGACTCCTCAGCGCGCTCAGGTTTAGCAGCAGGCCCATGTTGATAAAAAACATGGGAATGAACAAAACGCTGCCCAAAAACTCTGTTTTTTCCTTGACGGGGCCGTTCCCAATAACGCTATTAATGGCCAAGCCCGCCAAAAAAGCGCCGATAATCCCTTCTACGCCAATCAGCTGAGCCCCTACCGCCGCCAGAAAAACTGACAGCATCACAAACAAAAACTGATTGCCCTCATCTTTGCCAGTTGCGCGAAAAAATGCAGCGGCTAGCTGCTTTAATCCCAGCAAAACCGCGATCGCATACAGACTTAGTGAGCCTAGCAGCACTAGCAGTTTGGTCGCCGTAAAGTCTCCTCTACTAATCCCCAGACATATCGCTAGCACCACCAAAGCTGCCGTATCGGTGAAAATTGTTGCCCCGACTGTTACCGTTACGGCCTCATCGCCTACGATACCCAGCCGCTGCACAATTGGGTAGGCCAGCAGCGTATGCGAAGCCAGCAAAGAGCCAATGAGCACCGCCGCTAGCCAGCCAAAGTTGAACCCTAGACCTAACAGCACGCCACCCAAAAACGGAATAGCAAACGTCAGTGCGCCAAATGTCAGTGAGCGGTTGCGTGTCTTCTGAAAAAGCGCTAGATCAATCTCTAATCCGGCGGCAAACATCAGATAGATTTTGCCGATTTCAGAGAGCAGTTTCATCGTGTCCGCAGTGGGATCTAGCCAGCTTAGCCCGCTGCTCCCAAACACAATTCCTGCCGCTAGCAGCCCGACTAGGCCAGGCAGCTTGAAGCGCTCAAAAATAGGGGGAATAACCAGTGAGATCGCCAGCAGCAGTACGAACGTCGCAATGGGCGATCGCAGTGTCTGCCCCACTGGTTCCATTAAAAAGAACAGCATAAGATAGCCTTGCCACGTCAGTATCTCGAAATTTTATCCCGAAATTTGCCATTTTCTATGCACACAGCTATCATTCGTCATCGCTATAGGCTCCTGCTAACTCGTCAATTACGACCTTAGCGACGTGTTCTGATGCAAAGCGGTATCGTAATAGTGAAGTAGCTGCCCAAAAAGTAGCTGCCCAAAAAGTAGCTGCCCAAAAAATAGTAGCGGCAACAATAAGGAACACTGATGAAAACGTTGACGTTGAATGATGGCAATACGATTCCGGTCTTTGGCTTGGGCACTTGGAAGTCTCCAAAAGATGCTGTGTATGAGGCCGTCAAGGAAGCGCTGAAAATAGGCTACACGCACATTGATGCGGCCTGGATATATTCCAATGAAAACGAGGTCGGTAGAGGGATTGGTGAGTCAATTTCAGCTGGTGCGATCGCAAGAGAAGACTTATTTGTAACCTCTAAGCTATGGAACAGCTTTCACGCGCCAGAGGCAGTCGAAAAGGGCTGTAAAGAGACTTTGACGGCGCTGGGTCTAGACTATGTTGATCTTTATCTGATGCACTGGCCAGTGGCAGTGAAGCCAGGAACCTTTGGGTCCAATCGTGAGGATTTTATCCCGCTCGCAGAGTGCCCCCTGTCGGCGACGTTTGAGGCGATGGTGGCGTTAAAGCAAAAGGGGCTAGCGCGAAGCGTGGGGGTTTCTAACTTTAGCGTGTCTAAGCTAGAAAAGCTGATTGCTGAGACTGGCGTGGTGCCTGCGATGAATCAGGTAGAGCTGCATCCTTACAATCCTCAAGATGAGCTATTGGCCTATTGTCAAGAAAAAGGGATACAGCTAACGGCGTATTCGCCGCTGGGATCAGGCGATCGCCCCGACAGCATGAAAGCAAAAGACGAGCCGCCGTTGCTAGAAAATGAAACGGTGAAGGCTTTGGCCAAGTCTGAGGGTATCAGTGCTGCGCAGCTGCTGATTGCCTGGGCGATTGATCGCGCGACGGTCGTTATTCCCAAATCGACGAATGCGGGGCGGATTAAAGAAAATTTTGCCGCCGCGCCGCATGAGCTGTCGACAGACGCGCGGGCGACGCTAGACGCTATTGACATCAAATTTCGCTATGTGAGCCCAGAATCTTGGTTCATCCCAGGGGTAACTTACGAAGGCGAGGGCTTTTGGCAATAGGAAGGCAGTCGGCTATCGTGGCGTTAGGCAGTGGCGCTAAGTTGTAGGGGCGTTAGATAGCGGCGTCAGGCTGTAGTGACGTTGAGTCGGCAAGATGACTCTATCTAAAGATATCTCTTTAGTATGGAAGACCGTTTCTTTTGACAGACGATTAGATTGTTTGTTTTTGGTTTAATTAGGCAAGAACACATTGGAGAATATCAAACATATGCAGACCGTAAACATAGGCTTAAGCCAAGAGCAAAGACAGGGCGTAACAACCTTGTTGAACAAAGACTTGGCTGATTCTTACCTACTCATCATCAAGACGAAGAAATACCACTGGGATGTCGTAGGTCCTCAGTTTAGGACACTGCATACTTTGTGGGAAGAGCACTACACCGCGATTTCTCTGAACATTGATGCGATCGCAGAGCGGATCAGAGCGCTTGGTGGCTATCCAGTAGGGACTGCAAAAGGCTTTTTGGAAAACGCTTCGATTAAAGAGCATCCGGGCGACTTGCCCAATGCCAACGAAATGGTCAGCCGCCTAGTTAGCGATCATGAGCAGATCATACGAAGTCTGCGTGAGCACGTTGACCAGTGTGCAGAAGAGCACCACGACGAAGGTACTTCCGACTTTTTGACTGGCCTAATGGAGCAGCACGAAGAAATGGCGTGGATGCTAAGGTCTTTCTTAGAAGGCGAAAGTCTCTCACCTACCGGACATCGCGAAGGCAACTTAAAGACGCCTGCTACTGTGTAGGGTTACACTTCGCAAAAGAAGAAATACATAGAGAAAGTACCCTAAATCCTCTTAACAAAGGGATACACTGGGGTCTTTAAGACAAGGATCAAGACAAAGACAAATTGTCAGTATAAAGGGAGATGCTTTGGTGTCTCCCTTTATTGTAATATTAGCTGATAAGTTTATCCCACTGTCTACCTTACTATAGGTGTTTTAAATGATCGTTTTATTACAAGCAGAAGTCGCTGCTGAGTCTGCACCCTATGCATTTTCTCTAACGGCTGTGGCCGTTGTCGGCTTCATTGCGGCGGTTACAATTGGTTCCATTGCCTGGTATAACTCTAAGCGTCCAACCGGTTGGGAAGATAAAGAGCGTCCCGACGCCGTGCCCAAAATTGATAAGTAACGCTTAAAAACATTATGCGATAGCTGCTGTTCGATAATTATTTTTAGCCAGCTGCCTAAAAGCAATTGTTTTCATAGCGACCTCGAAAGTGCTTGTGGTATCCTGCCATAAGCATTTTTCATGCCTATCTGTTCTTTTACTTGTCTGTTCTTTTGCTTGTCTGTGGCTTCTGAAATAGTGGCTTCTGAAATAAAAGCTTCTCTTTCTGCTTCTCTCCTACGGCTCTTAAAGTAAAAGCTGACTATGCGAAACATAGCCAGCTTTTATTGAATAAATTAGTTATTCGGCGAGATGTAAAAGTTGTAAGCAGTGAACAAAACGTAAGAGATAAAGAGACTACGCTTTTGCTCACCCCGTACTTTTTATTCGTCTTCTCTTAAATCCCCAGGCTCTTCGATGTACATCTCAGGCTCTATAGCATAGTTATTTGCCAATCCCTCATTGCTGACAGTTGCACCAGCAGAGGTATCAATAGATCCTTCTGCTTTGTCTGCTTTCTGCTTAAAGTCTTCGCCTTCACGTTCTTTTCTAGCCGCTGTCTCGGCAGGGACAATTCCTCTATCAAAATTATCTTTTTCGATACTATTTGAATTTTCCATTGCTAAACTCTCCTTAAGAGAATATTTTAAGGTTTAATTATCTAGACAACATTACAGCTTACAGGCCGCAGTCACATCTGTCAAAAGCAAGATATTGTTGATGTTGAAGGCTTGAGCTTATTCTGGGCTCACTTTGGGTTCATATACCGGGCTTACATATCGGGTTCATATAAAATCCCCGCGAGTAACAAACTTGCGGGGATAGATGCTGGGTATTAAGAAGAGTAATAGCAGAATATACTATTATTCTTTCACTATCGTCTCTATCAAAACAGCGCTAGCAAAGGAGCTAATAAAAAGACTAGTCAATAGCGTCTTTTAGGCTATCTTTTGCGTCTTCTTTAGCATTAGTCGCATCGGCTTCTACTTGCTTTGCTTTGCCTTTAGCTTGCGCTTCGGTGTTATCTGTTGCTTTGCCTACGGTCTCTTGCACTTTACCTTCAATATCTTTAGCGGCAGCTTTTGCTCTATCATCAAGTCCCATGACATGTATTCTCCAACGAATTAATTTAACACCTATCATGATAAGGTCTGTAGCTGATGAATGTCTCTATCCAATGGGTAAGTGTGTCTGCTCGTAGGACATAGATAAAGGTAACTGCATGTGTCTTTTGGTTCATGCATCTTTTGCTTTTGGTCTGTGTGTCTTTTGGTCTGTATGTCTTTTAGTTTAGGCGTCTTTCAGTTTGGGCAAAGAGAGCGTAAAAGTGCTGCCCTTGCCGACTTCAGACTCTAGGCTAAGGCTGCCCTGATGGAGTTCAGCAATCCGCTTAGACAGGTGTAGTCCAAGTCCACTGCCTGCTCTCATGTGGTCTCCCTGAAAAAACCACTCAAATATCTCTTCCTGTTCTTCAGGTGCAATCCCCGGCCCGGTATCTGTAATAGCAACATCGATCAGTTCTGGCTGTAGCAAATCACTGCTGGGTTCATTCTTAGCTGGCTTGACAGAAACGCTGACCTCGATGCTGCCTGAATCTGTAAATTTGATGGCATTGCCCACCAGATTTGTCAGAAGCCTTCTAAGCTCTATGACATCTCCTTTGGTTTTATAGGATTCAGTTTCTGATGACGATCTGTTGGTTTCGGCTACTATGCTGAGCGTAACTCCCTTCTCGTCTGCTAATGGCTTCAGCTCTTGAACAATTTCTTGAGACAGCTTGTAGAGCGATAGCGGCGTGGGGACTAGCTTTTTTTGGCCCGCTTCGTGCCGGTACACCTGAAGCAGGGTATTGGTCATCTGCAACAGATTTTCGTTATTGGTAATAACACTGCCGATGGCTTCACCCATTTCGTCAGGCGGCTCACCAAAAACGCCTTCTAAAGAAAGACTGAGCATGCGGTTGGCGGCAACGAGCGGCGTGCGCAAGTCGTGGGTAAGACGTGCTACAAAGTCGTCTCGCTGGCGCAGCATAGCGCTCTGTTCATCTAGGCTCTTTTTCAGGCGGATAAGCGATCGCACCCTAGCCATCAGCTCATCAATATCGAACGGCTTGCGAATAAAATCGTCTGCACCTGAGTCTAGCCCCTCGCTTAGGCTGGAATGATCGTGCGCGGTAACTAGCAGAATGGGAATGTAGGGCAGACTTTTGTCGGCGCGAATACGACGGGTGACTTCGTATCCATCCATTCCTGGCATCATCACATCTAGCAGGACAAGGTCAGGCGGATTGTGGGCGATGTACTTCAGTGCGCTGGGCCCATCGTTGACGCACTCTAGGTGGTAGCTATCAATATCTCCCAAAATTGAGTCTATGATAAATAGATTATCAGGAATGTCGTCAACGGCTAAGATGGTCACGGTATTTAGCTGCACTGTTATTAAACTGCACTGAATTTATGGAATTGGATTGAAATAGTTGAGCTGCAACTGACTCGGCTGTAGCCTGGGCGCTGTAGCCTGGGCTCTACAATCTGGGCTCTACAATCTGGGCTCTACAATCTGGGCTCTACAATCTGGGCCTGGTGACTGACAGCCCTTGAAATAAACAAAAAAACAAACAGAGTGAAGTAGACAGAAGTGGATCTGCCTGCCTGACGCTAGAACTAGAGCCGAAGCGCTAAAACGGAGTCATAAGAACGAAACCGCGAAGCCGCAAAGCGTTCTATAAACAAGGCACAAAGCAAAAAGCAAACTTGAGGAGAAGCTTACCATCTCGCCACTCGCCATCCGTTCTAACCATGGGAGTATATTTGGGCCACAGAAGACCGTTGGGGGCCATAGAAGCGTTAGCGCTAACCCTTTGCCTGTGTCCGTAGTGTGCGCACGGAGCAGTCCGCGCGTAGGGGTTTTTAACGAGTGGCTTTAACATCTAGCTTGGCGACATCGGCTTCTGTTTCATCAAAGCTTGCTTCCGCAGCTTTTGTTTTTACAGCTTCTGTTTCCACGGCTTCTGCTTCTATGTCTTCTAGCCGAGCGTTTGAATAGACAAGCTCTTCAAACGAGATGTCTTTTTCTCCTGTGACCTCGCGAGGCAGCTCTACGCTAAAAGTTGAGCCTCGGTTTAGCTGGCTATCGACTTGGATACTGCCATTCATCATCTTCACAAGCGAGTGTGTGATGGCGAGACCTAGTCCGGTGCCTGCATGTCTGCGAGTGACTTTTTGATCAGCCTGATGAAACGGATCAAAAATGTAGACCTTGTCGTTTTCGCTGATACCGCAGCCGGTATCAGCCACCGCTATCGAAAGCCTTTCGGGTTCATCTGCCTGTACGGCCAGCGCTTTGAGCGATATCTGAACACTGCCCGTATCGGTGAACTTGATGGCGTTTGAAATCAAGTTTACTAAAATTTGCCGCATACGAACTGCGTCATTGGTCACGATAGGATTTTCTATATCTATGCTGGTTTTTAGTGCAAGTGACTTTTGCGCGGCGAGCGACTGCAGTTCTTTGACCGTTGTGTTGACGAGTTTGGCAATGTCAAATTTGGCGGGGTCTAAGGCCATTCGGCCTGCTTCAATTTTAGAGAAGGCTAAGATATCGTTGATGAGCTCTAACAGATTTCTGCCATTGGCAAGAATGCGAGAAATCATGTCGTCTTGCCTTTCGCTGAGTGGCCCTTTGGCCTTACTCAACAGAATTTGAGAGAACCCGATAACGGCATTGAGGGGCGTTCTTAGCTCATGGGACATGGTGGCTAAAAATTCTGACTTGAGCCGTGATACTTCTTGCAGCTGAAGGTTTTGCTGGTAAATGTAGCGGCGCTGTCTGGCGAGCTCTTTGTTTTGCTGCTCTAGCAGGCGGTTGTTTGCTCTAAGGGTTTGATTCGCTTTCTCAACGATGTTTTCAGCTGTATGCATTTGGATAGAGCTACGCATCAGACGGGCGATCGCTTCTGAAGATAGCTTGCTTTTAGGTAAATAGTCAGACGCACCGGCTTTCATTAGCTCTACAGCCGTTTGCTCATTACCCTGGCCAGTGAGCACAATCAACGGCACTCTAATTCCCTGCTGACGAATTTGTTTAGCCAGCTCTAGGCCATTTCTACCCGGCAGATTATAGTCTAGAAAAACGCAGTTGAATTCGCCTTCCCTAAGGCTTTTGAGCGCAGACTCAGCATCGTTTGCTTCTGACATAGAGACTACAAAGCCGGTGCCTTTCAAGGCTCGCTTAAGTGCCATTCGATCAACTTCATCATCATCGACAATTAGTATTTCTAGGGGATCTCGTAAGACAGTATGCATTTTCATTAAAGTGCTTGGCACAAGTCAGCCGATATCCGCAGTTTGCGCTTACAGATCGGGAATGTACTTGACAAATGTTTGTATCACCATTATGTCTGAATGACAATAGACGAGCAGTACCGATAGTAATAGATATGCTTGGCTATCCTAAAATGAAAAGCATAGAAGAAGGGCATAGAAGAAAAGCGTAGAAGGTCTGAGTAGAGAATAATGGATCGCCTTCTATGGCACTATTCTACGGCATGCTGTCTATGGCATCTCACAGAGCGTCCAGTAGCGATTGAGCGTGGTCATTACCTCGGCAAAGTTGACAAAAGTTACGGGTTTGAGAATGTAACCTGCAACATTGAGATTATAGGCTTCGATGCGATCGCGCTCTTGATCAGAAGTCGTTAGCACAATCACTGGCGTCGACCTCAGCTTGCTATCAGCCCTTAGCTCCCCCAAAAATTCAATGCCGCCCATCTTTGGCATGTTTAGATCTAGCAGCACTAGTCGCCTACTAGTAGGTACTGTAACGCTCGCTTCACCTCGCAGCATAGCCAGCGCCTCTATCCCATTTTGAGCGATGTAAAGAGGGTTGGAGATGTTGGCCTTTTTAAAAGAGCGCTGAACATTCATAATGTCCACCGTGTCATCTTCGACCAAAAGAATGTTGGTAACGGCGATTGTCGATTTCTCTTTACTAACCATGCTGCTGATGCTTTATTGAAAAAAATCTCACGCCCATCTCACGCCCATCTCACGCCCGGATCTGAGCAAATCAGCCTTGAGAAAGCTAGGCTTTTGATAACGTCTTAGTGTCACTAACAATTACACAGCAAAAGTAGCGGTTAATGGGATGTTGTCGCAAAATCTCTATCCAATGAGAGACCAATGAGAGATAGGGGGCTATCTTTTGGCATAAAAATTTAGCTAGCTCGTGAGCAGCCCTGCGCTCTAATCTTTGATTGAGCATCGGGATGATAGTAGGTGAGTTGTGCCGTTCAATACGGCTAAAACGAACAATCTTAGGGAGTGACATATTGCATCCTAAAAAGCTATAACAGCTGCATGTTGACCATGAATTACAGCTATCGAATCTATCCGTCTTTGGAGCAGGAAGCCCGTATGGTTTCTTGGCTTGAAGCTTGTCGAGGGGTTTGTAATTACGCCCTTGGTGAGCGAAAAGACTGGATGAAGTCGCGGCGGTTTTCGAGTCATGGCAAAGGGTTTTTTGGGCAAGCATACGCTTGATGCTGGGCTGGGCCAGTTTGTGGATCAGGTACTGCCGTGGGTGTGTTTCAAACGCGGTGTCTACTACGGCAAGGTGGACGCTTACGGCACGTCCCAGGAATGCCCCGATTGCGGGGCGAAAGCAAAGAAAGATTTGAGCGTACGCGTTAGCCACTGTTATGAGTGTGGGTCGATAAAGCTCCGTGATATAGCGGCTGCTCAAGTCATCAATGCCCGCGGTCTTTCGGGTATTCAAAACGTCTGTGGATGGGATCTGTCGGGGTTGGAGTCATTCAGTCTAGGCAAGACCGTGTGAAGCAGAAAAGTTGTCGGGCAACCGATGAAGCCCGCGTTCTATCCGTAGGATGAGCGTCGGGAGTAGTCACGCTGCTCAGGTGAATTGAATGCCCTGATGAGGGGCTTTGGGCCAGGTGAACCGAAACGCTGCCCCTGCTCCTAGCGTTGAGTTCAACGAAATGGTGCCGCCTTCAGAACGTACTATTTTTTGCACAAGCGATAGACCAATGCCCGTACTTTCAAAGTCGTCTCTCGATTGGAGCGTCTGAAAAATAACAAAAATTTTGTCGTGGTAGGCGGGCTCAATGCCAGGCCCGTCGTCGGCGACTGTAAATTCGTAAAAGCTGTCCACTGGGCGCGCTGATATGCGGATGGTGCCGTCGGGCTGGTCGTGGTGTTTGACAGCATTTGTGATGAGATTGGAGAAAACCTGCCTCAGCGGTACTTTTTTAGATTCTAGAACAGGTAAGTTTGGGTCTAGCTCTATTTTGAAGCCTGCTGGCGGTGAGATAGAATCAACGACTTCGTCGATTAAGTCAGCAACATCAACACGCTCATGACTTTGGTGAGTGCGATCAACGCGGGAGTACTCTAGTAGGCCGTTGATCAGGCCCTCCATGCGTTTGACTCGGCTTTTGAGTAGCTCAAACTGGGCTTTGTTTTCTTCGGGCAATTCACCTTCTAGGTCTTCTTCGATCCAAGTGGCTAGATTAGCGATCGCGCGTAGCGGCGCTTTAAGATCGTGCGAAGTGACATAGGCAAACTGGTCTAGCTCTTGGTTACGCTCCTCTAGGCGAGACATGGTTTCGGTGAGCATCATGTTGACCGTAATTAGATCGTCTTTTTGACGTTGAAGCGTTTGGGTTGCCTGTTTTTGAGCGGTGATGTCTTGGATGGTGGCAATAAAGTACCGGGGCTGGTTGGCAGAGTCGCGCACCGCTGAGATGGTGACAGTGACCCAGAGGGTACTGCCTTCGCTGGTGGTATAGCGCTTTTCAAAGGTTTCTTGCAGGTCCTCTAACGAATCACCCAATAACCGCTGTCGGGCTAGCTGACTGATTTCTATATCATCCGGGTGTGTGACGGCTGAAAAGGACGCTCCGATCAGCGCGGATCGGCTATAGCCCAGCAGTTCGCAAAGCTGCTGATTGACCTGTATCCACCGGCCATCTAGGCTGAGCCTAGCCATGCCAACGCTGGCTTGGTCAAAGATGATACGTAGCTGCTCTTCGTTTTCTCTGTGGGCGGTTTCGTGCTGTTTGCGCCGGGTAATATTTTCAAAGGCGACACCGACACACTGGTCATTGAGCGGGAAGGCTTTGACCTCGAATGTGCTTGGCTTTACCCGATCGTCGCCATAAGAAACCTCGCCTAAGTTTCGCTGTTCTTGGCTTTTGACGACCTCAATATAAGCCGCTGGAATGTCGGTTCCTTTCAATGCGGGAAAAACGACCTCGATCGTTTCGCCGATGAATGCTGCGGCATCAACGCCCGTAAATTCTTTGGCAGCCGGATTAGCGCCAACGAGTTTTAGCGTGGGCTCAGTATGGGGACCTTTTGGCTGTGGCGCTTCTAGCTGCCAAATATAGAGACCGACTTGCATGTTTTGGACGGCATCTGCATACATTCTGGCTTCTGCTTTAGCCTGCTGGGCATCGCTGCGGTTTTGACGCTCTATTTGCTGTAGATTTGAATATTTAGCTTCGATATCTGCTTTTCGCTGGCTGCTGTCAGCTAGTTGGTCGGTGACATCGCGAGCGATGCAGTATAGTCGCTCGGGCCCCGGTTCGGGCGCTCTGGGTTCAGGAGCCTTAACAGCTGAAATGCGCCAGTCTAGCCACCGATAGCCGCCCGACTGATGCTGATAGCGGTAGGTAAAGCTACTGTTGCTAGAAGAGGTGTTGGTAGCGGAGGTAGCCGTCAGGAGAGTCGAAATGGCGGCTAGGTGGTGCTCACGGTCTTCTGGATGGGCGATCGCCGCTAGCGCCTGACCAGACATATCCGTGCTGGTGTATCCCAATGTTTGGGTAAAGGCCGGATTCACTTGGCAGCAACGGCCCTGCGCATCAAGGATGCACATAATATCAGCGGCTAGCTCAAAAAATGGCAGCGTTGGGTAAGATGACGGTGCGATCGCTGACGGTATCGCTGACGGCATCTTTGACGGCATCTTTGACGGCATTGATGGCGGATTGTTTTCAAAACTAGCGGTTGAATCAGCCGTCGGAAAAGAGTTCATAGTGGCGTCTTATATTGGCCCATACGTACAAAGGCTGTTCTCTGCCTTTGGGATGAGTCTGATTTGAATAGACTCACCCAACTGGCAGATACTGCCTATACCGATATATTACATAGTACAGATATCTTATCTTCACCGACGACACAGGCATTTCAGATGGACCAAGAGATTACCGTTGCATTAGTAGAAGACCACGACCTGACCAGAATGGGGTTAAGAGCGGCTTTTCGGCAAGCGGGGCTACGGTTTTTGGGCGAAGCTGACAACGGCGAGAAAGGTTTGAAGTTGTTAAAAGAGATGACGCCTGATGTTGCAATTGTCGATGTGGGCTTGCCTGATATTGACGGAATCGAGCTGATTCAGCGCTTCAAAAAAGAAAATCCTCAGAGCGAGACCCGCATTTTAATGCTGACGATGCATGACAGCGAGAAGGCGGTGCTGGCGGCTTTTGCGGCAGGTGCAGACTCTTACTGTACGAAGGAGATTGAAACGGCAGATTTGATTACAGCGATTGAGGAGACTCGCGCGGGCAACTGTTGGATTGATCCTTCTATTGCCAGCTTAGTACTTAATCAGGTAAAGCCAACGGTGGCCGTGGGTGAATCGTTTAATGCTAAGACGGTAGAAATTAGGGCCGTTGACCCAGAATATGAGCAGATTATTGAGGCGTATCCGCTGACAGAGCGGGAGCTAGAAATTTTGGCCTGTATTGTATCAGGTTGCAGCAATGCGCAAATTGCAGAGCAGCTATTTGTGACGGTGGGCACGGTGAAGACCCACGTGCGCAATATTTTGAACAAGCTAGGCGCGAGCGATCGCACGCAAGCTGCAGTCAGGGCGCTACGATCTGGTCTGATTAGCTAGCTCGGCCGGATTCGGCTTCTAATACAGCTTTATAAGCAATCCAGTTGGATTGCTTTTTTTATAGGGTTTGTTTCTTCTGGCTCTGGTTTCTCTATATCGGCTTCTTTTCTCAGGCTTCTTTTCTCGGCTTCTTTTCTCAGGCTTCTCTTCTCTGGCTTCTTTTTTTCGGCTTCTTTTCTTCGGCTTCTTCGTTTGGAGCTTATGAGCCAGTTCTAGCTAATACTCTTTCATCTAATCTTACTGTTTCTTTTAAGTCGTAGCCGCTATGTCTTTCTCTCTTTTTTTCTCGATGTTAAAGCAGACGGTGGCAGAGTGGCAGCGAGATAAGGTCTCGCGGCTAGCAGCGGCGCTAGCCTACTACACGACATTTTCCTTAGCGCCCGTGCTGATTATTGTGATTGCGATCGCTAGCTTTTTGTTTGAACAAAGCACGGTACAGGCCCGCATTGTTGAACAGTTACAGGGGCTGCTGGGTGAAAGCGGCGCGCAGCTAGTCGAAGAAATGCTCACGAGCAAAAGCCAGGGCAGTGATGGGCTATGGGCTACGCTGATTAGCGTCGGCTTGCTGATAGCAGGTGCGTCGGGGCTATTTATTCAATTGCAGGATGCGCTGAATACGGTCTGGAACGTGGTTCCTAGAAAGGATGCGGGCTTGTGGAAGCTGGTGCGCGATCGCCTATTGTCTTTTGGCATGTTGTTAGTAATTGGCTTTTTACTGCTGGTATCGCTGATTTTGAGTGCTGGACTAGCCGCCGTTAGCAACCTGTTTGGCGATACGCTGTTAGGCTGGTCGTTCGGCTGGCAAATCTTAAATGCTGTCGTCTCTTTTGGCATTATTTCCCTGCTGTTTGGCCTGATTTATAAGATTCTTCCCGACGCTGATATTAGCTGGAGTGATGTTCGCGTTGGCGCAGTCATTACGGCGCTGCTGTTTACGCTAGGTAAGGTGCTGATTGGTTTGTATTTGGGAAATAGCAGCGTAGCCTCTGCCTACGGCGCAGCCGGTTCGTTTGTAGTGCTGCTGCTGTGGATTTACTACTCGGCGCAGATTCTCTTATTCGGCGCGGAATTTACGCAGGTCTATGCAAATCGCTTTGGGTCTAATATTCGTCCAGATAAGTACGCTAAGTTTGAGTCGGGTGCAACAGACCTTGAGAAGGGTCTTGAGAAGGCCAAGGATAACGGTGCAGGGAATGGGGCTGATGAGACGATGCCCCAGACCCGATCTGAGTACCGGGCACAGCGAGAGGACATAGAGAATTCGTAGGCACAGCTTACTTTACTGATACGCTGTGTCAAAAGAGAGAGAACGAGCCGCAAAATAGAGTGAGTTTTACGGCGTCGCTTCCTTTGGGACTCCTTCTGCGGGGGGAGGAATATTGCTCAGAAGACACGCATTAATAGAATTAGATTTTATTCTCGAATTGAGATAAGAGTACAAAATATGGAACCTTATGAAGGTCTGTTTCAGGCCGCAAGCAGCTATTTGCCGCAGGCATTGCCCTCTTGGCTAGCTCATTCCCTGCTGGCCCAAGTCGGCGGCGAGCTAGATCCAGAAGCGCTTTTTTCGGGGCCACAGTTTTTTGTATCGCTAATATCAGGCGTGATCTTGGCGTTTGGCTTTCAGCTATTGTTGACAAACCTGGCGGTGGCGACTGGCGTCTCCTATATGGCGCACTCCAGTAATTCCAGCAGCTCAGACTCTGATAGCAGCGGCTCGGGCGTCAAGAAAATCGGCTTTTTGTTTGGCATCTGTACGCTGCTGGCAGTTTCGTTTGCGCTATTTTGTGCCTGTTCGCTAGCTGTCAGGCTCAGCCTGTACGACGATCCTTGGCTGGGCGGCATCACGGGCCTTGTGATTTGGGCAACCTATTTCACTCTGCTAGTTTGGTTTAGCTCAACGACAGTGGGCTCTCTCATCGGTTCTGTGGTGAAGTCTGCGACCAGTGGCTTTCAGACCCTTATGGGCACGGCAACGGCAGCGCTGGGTGCCAAAGGCGCGAGCGATCAGGTGGTGCAGACGGCTGAAGCCGCCGCCGCGGCCGTGCGTCGAGAGTTTACAACGGGCGTGGATGTTGGTGGGATTCAAGATAGCTTGCAGTCGTATATTGCTAGTCTGCGATCGCCCGAAGTCGATGTAGAGTCTGTCGAGAAAGAGTTTGAGCGATTGATTCGCAAGTCTGATTTGACAACGACCGATCGCGACGCGCTGCCTCAGATCGATAAGGCTACGTTTGAGGAATTGCTAGGCGATCGCACCGATCTTTCACGAGAAGAGAATAAGCGCCTAGCCGAGCGCCTGTATCGCGTGTGGCAAAAGAACACCGGCAGTAGTCAGAACCTAGCCGAACTAATGACCTTTGTCGCCTCGGCAACCGGCGGACAGTTAGCGTCTGAAGGCATTGGCAGTCAGCTGAACAAGCTAATTTATGAACTGCGTCAGCACCGTTCCAAAGATGGCTCACAAGACGGCTCGTCACAAGACGGCTCGCAAGATGGCGGCAGCGGTCCGGGCCCAGTACAGCAGGTTGCGGCTCAAAGCCTCAATACTATGATCAGTATGGTCATGGGTAAAGCCGATCTCTCTGATCTGGATGCAAAGTCTATCATCAAGCAGATTAAGTCTGCTCAGGGTGAAATCGCTGGAAAAGTTAGCAGCAGCGCCCCTCAAGCGTTAAAGGACGCCACACCTAGCGACGACGATAATATTGTCAAAGCCGACGTTGAAGACTATTTGCATCACGCCTATGTAAGCGAGCTAAAGTCTGCGCGACTGGAAGAGACTTTTCGCAATGTGCTGTATGACAACGAGGCGAATGAAACCGATCTGCGTGAGCAGCTTTCTGGCTTTAGTCGAAAACTGTTTGTCGATATTTTGGCACTGCGTGGACTGCTGACTCAGAGCGAAATCAAAGATATTAGCGACCGCTTAGAGATCACTCGCCAAACGGTTTTAAGAGACGTCACAGAAGCAGAGGCAGTCAGCGCCGAAAAGCGCATACAAGCCCAGATTGAGAGCTTCTTTAAGTATTCGCCTGCGAGCGAGCTGTCTTCAGATATGGGTGAGCGAGCTTTCCGCGCCATTATCGAAGATGCGCCTCTGCAAGCGCCGGTTTTGCGCGATCGCCTGATGACCTTCAGCGCCGACTATTTCCGACAGTTCTTACTGACGCGCGACGATGTCGCTGCGCACGAAACCGCCGAGCGCTATGAGCAGTTGCTAAAGCGGATTTTAGCGGATGCGGACGGTCTGAACCAAGCGGCTAAAGTGCGTTTGCAGCAGCAGCAGCAGTCGCTAGAAAACTACTTGCGCAATACGGGTAAGTCTGAGCTGAGCCCTGAGGGTATCAAGCGTGATGTGAAGGCACTGTTAGATGAGCCAGATCAGGGCGTGCGCCAGATCAGAGGACGCCTAGCTAGCTTTGATCGCGATACGCTAGTAAGCCTGCTTTCTCAGCGGCAAGAATTCTCTGAGCAAGACATTGATCAGGTGATCAGTTCTGTGGAAGATAGCTGGGCTTCTACGGTACATGCGCCCCAGAAAATAGGCTATCAGGCGCAGGCAAAGTACAACGAGGCGACAGATGCGATCGCCGAATACTTGCGCAGTACAGGCAAGCCAGAGCTAAGCCCTGAAGGCATTCAGCGCGATTTAGAAAAGCTGCTCAATCATCCTAAAGCAGGCGCTCAGGCTATTCGCTACCGCCTGTCTAAAATGGATCGCGACACGCTGGTACAGCTATTAGCGCAGCGAGATGACCTAGAAGAGAGTGATATCAATCAAACGATTGACAACCTAATTTCAGGAATCGAGCAGGTGGTGAAATCGCCCCGACGAATGGCGCGACGAACGCGCAATGAAGCTGTCGTAAAGGCCGCTTCTTTCCAATCTGCGCTAGAGAACTATTTGCGCAATACCGACAAGCAGTCGCTAGATCCTGACGGCATTAAGCGTGATCTGAAGCTACTGCTAAACGATCCGAAGCTAGGGGCGAGTAAGTTAAGCGATCGCATCGCTCAAATGGACGATTCTACTGTCGTCGCGCTGCTAGCTCAAAGAGAAGACATGACTGAAGAAGAGGCGCAGGCAACAGTCGCTCGCGTCGCCGATGTACGCAACCAGGTCGTCGGTCAGCTTCGCAGCATTCAGCGCAGCGTAGAATCTGCGCTAGATCGCATCTTTGCCAGCATCCGTGACTATTTGCAGTCACTAGAGCGCCCAGAGCTGGACTACTACGGCATCAAGCGTGATGTCAACACAATGCTAGACGATCCTAAGAGCGGTTTTGAGGCCATGCGCCTGCGCCTCTCTCACTTCGACCGCGATACGCTAGTGGCCATTGCGACTTCTCACGACAGTATCTCTGAGCGCGATGCCTATCGAGTTATCGATCAGGTAGAGGCTGCTAAGAACAACGTGCTGAAGAAAGCTGAGAGCCTAGAGCGCCAGGTGGAAAGCCGTTTGATCGCGGTGAAAGAGCAGACCCAGAAGCAGATAGAAGATACGAAGGCAGCGGCAGAAGCGGCGGCCTGGTGGTTGTTCTTAACAGCGGCAGTGTCGGCTGGAGCAGCGGTAATTGGCGGCATCATCGCCACCTAAAAACCGCCCGCTCGTTGATGAGTTCTGTGGCTCTATTGACGGCTGTTCAACCCACAAACGGCTGTTCAACCCACAAGCTAAATACACAAATCATAAGTTTGAATACGCAAAGCTGTGACCCTACTAAACTGGGCCGCAGCTTTTTCTTATAGTACCGATCAGCCTAGACTGTACGGGCCTAATTCGCAGTAAGAAAGCGCGTCTTGTCATAGGCTAAGGTTCAATTAAACAGGCTAATTCTGGCTGTTTGCGACTGGCTTACGACCCATTACAGTCCGATGGCGCGGATCGCTAGCTACGGTCACTACCGGCTCAAAGCCAGTGTTTTCTAGAGCCGTTTCTACATCAAAGGTGTAGTAGTCATCGCTCCAGGGTTCGGTGCTTTTCATTAGGGTAAAGAGCACGGGCGGTAGCTTTTGAATGACGGGCGACTGAGGGTTGTTATCTACAATTGCCAAAGCGCCGCCCGCTCTGAGCAATCGGTAAGCTTCTTTGAAAATAGCCTGAGTGATGTGGCGAGGCAGCTCGTGAATGACAAACTGCATCGTTACTAAGTCAAAAGAGGCTCCGGTTAGGCCGGTGTCTTCGGCTTTGGTATGAATCCACTGAGAAATGCTGCCATCTTTATCCTGCGCTTTGGCGACGGCCAACATATACGGCGAAAGATCGAGCCCGACCGTTCGGACAGGGTGATTCTGCTGCTGTTGGTAATAGGCGTGCAGCGTGCGAGTAGAAATACCAACCGAGCAGCCAACATCGAGAATATCTTTTACCGAGGATGGGCCGTACTGGGCTAGCACGTCGTGAAAGCTGCTGCGCAATCGGTTCTGGGCTGCCTGCCAGGTGAGAGATTCCTTAGGCCACACCCGCAGCGCCATTGAGTAGGTGGCTGATTCGGCTTCAAAGGCAGCGGCCCAGCAAAGGTTTCCCTGCTCATAGGCGTGGAAGGGAGCCTGATAGTAGTCTGGGTAAGTAATGTTTGAGTTGGCAACGTCTGTGAGCGTCTGTTCTATACCCGAAGCCGCAAAAGCTTCGTAATTTTCTCGCCAGGGAATCCCGTTTTTTTCGGCGGTTTGGATCAGCACCTTTCTAGCTTGAGTCTTCATGAGGCGATAAATCGGCTTTGTTTGAATAAGCAAATTTACAAAGCGAGAGAGTAAATCGTCACCGGCCCAGTCTGGTTTGGCCTTTTCGTTGGTCAGGGTCTTGTTTGCTACGGTCTTGTTTGCTACGGTCTTGTTTGTCACGGTTTTGCCTATTGCGGTGTCGCCTGTTGCGGTGTCGCTCATTACGGTTGCACTCAATAAGGGTTGCACAAAAAGCAGATTGCACGACAAAGTGTAAACGTTTTTATCTGATACAAACGCATTTTGCCAAGACTGTCTGCCGGAGCGGCAATGATTTAGGGTGAAAGCATACATACCGTTTTCGTTTTGCCTATGCGTCGGTCCACCGTTCTCATTGCTGCGATCGCCACCCTCTTTAGCCTAGTCTTACTGCTAGTCACAGTCGGTTCGCTAGCCCAGCTATATAGCGCGATCGCAGTTATCTCCCCTCTGCTTGCTCGGCTAGTTTTGGGCTTAGTCTTGCTGGCTTTGCTAGGCGCGATCGCTGTTTTGACCCGCTATGTCTGGCTATTTCTACGGCCTAAGCGCAAGCGCACAGTTACCTTACCCACTGCCCCAGATGAGGTTGTGGCTGTGAGTTTGCAGGCGGCGCAGCAGCAGGTGGCGCAAATAGAAGATGAGATTGCTCGGCAGGCGCTGGCAGTGCGATCAAACGAGCTGGCGCAGCGCCTAGCGCAAGAGACATTTCAAATTGTGGTCTTTGGGCTAGGATCGACTGGCAAGACGGCGCTGGTGAACGCGCTAGTCGGCGAAATGGCGGGAGAGGTCGCCGCGACGATTGGGACAACGGGCATAGAGCAGACGTATCGGGTTGTAGTTGAAGCTGGCCGAAGTCGCAGCCTGGATCTGCTGATAACTGACACTCCAGGATTGTTAGAGTCTGGGGTGTTGGGCGAGGCGCGATCGCAAGCTGCTAAGGCATTGGCGATAACGGCAGATCTGTTGCTATTTGTGATTGATAATGATCTGCACCGGGCGGAGTATGAGCCGCTGGCGATGCTGATGGCGGCGGGAAAGCGATCGCTGCTGGTGTTGAATAAGTGCGATCGCTACCTAACCAGTGAAAAAGAACAGATTTTAGCACGCCTAAAAGAGAGAACGAAAACCCTGCTTCAGCCAGAAGATATTATTGCTGTTTCGGCCTTGCCCTCATGGGCTGTACTGCCTGACGGCATCCAGGTTCAGCCCGATCCAGAGATCGCAAATCTGACTGAGAAAATTCTCACCATTTTGCGCCAAGAGAGTACCGAACTGAGGGTGGGCAACGTGCTTTTGCAGTCTCAAAAGCTGGGCGAAGAGGCGCGATCGCTATTAACCACTCAGCGGCAGCAGCAGGCAGAGGCCATTGTCGATCGCTATCAGTGGGTAGGGGCAGGCGTGCTGGCTGCCACCCCGCTGCCTGTGGTCGATATGCTAGCGACTGCTGCGGTCAATGCGCAGATGGTAATTGAGCTAGGGCGCGTGTACGGTGTGGAGGTCAGCGTTGCAGAGGCCAAGGCGCTAGCGGTGTCGTTAGCCAAGACGATGGCAGGACTGAGTATTGCCAAAGGTGTGATGAAAATGCTGGCTGTTGGCCTGCAGGTCAATATTGCGACGGCACTAGCCAGTAAGCTGGTGCAGGGAGCGAGCGCCGCCTACCTGACCCGGATTGCCGGGAAAAGCTTTATCACTTATTTTCAGTCAAACCAAGACTGGGGCGATGGCGGCATTCAGGCGGTGGTGGCGCAGCAGTATCAGCTCAATCGACGCGATGAGTTTGTCAAACAGTTTTTGCGCAGTGCTGTTGAAAAGCTAGGAGAAGCCAGACATTAGAAGTTAGACATTTTACAGCGTTTTTCGCTGATAGGCACGTACTGTCAACGTCCCGAACAGTGAGCATAGCGCCAGACTCCACAGCAAAATAGTCAAGACGTTTTGCACTGCTGGCTCTCCGCTGGCCAGCGATCGCATTGCCCCTGCCAAAATAGAAATCGGATTGTATGTAACAAAGGGCTGTGCCCAGCTGGGAAATCCTTCTACCGGGACATAGCCCGCGCTTAAGAAGGTGAACGGCAGTATCCAAGGGTTGAGGACTGCGGAGACGGTTTCGGCGGATTTAGCACCTACCGCCACATAGAAACCAATTAGCGCTATAGAGAGCGTAAAGACAACCGGTAGCAGAAAAAATCCGAGGGTTTCCCACAGGCTGCCCTGAAAGCGAAAGCCAATTAGATGGCCAGCGATCGCAATAGCAACGACCTGAATCAAGAGCCTAGCTCCAGACGAAAGCAATCTGCCACCAATCGCCGCGAGTCTGGCAATGGGCATCGCTCGCAGGCGAATATCCATGCCGTTTTCTAAATCGGTGTAGAAAAAGCCGCCAATGTCGACAGTGTTGAACAACAGCCCCTGAACGATGGCAAAGGGCAGCAAAAACTGGGCGTAGCTGCTAAAACCGCCCTCTGGGTTGACGACTCTCGCAAAGCTGGCGGTAAAGACAAAGAGTAAAGAGGTAGCAAATAAGGCTGAGACAATCAGCGAGGCCGGATTGCGAAAATCGATCAGTAAATTTCGCCAGGTGACGATGATAATGTCATGCAGCGTACGGCTAAACCCGCCTTCTCGGCGTGCGGCGACCATTGCGGGAATATCTATCGCGGGAATATCTATCGCGGGAATGTCTATCGCGGGAATGTCTATCGCGGGAATATCTATCGCGGGAATATCTGTAGAGGACGAGGAATCGCTAGCGGGTGGCGGGTTGTTTTTGAACGGACTATTCGAGATATTTTTAGTTGAGATATGTTCAGGCATTATACGAGTCGCTTGTAGGCTTTTTCTGCCCAGATTCCTAATAAAATCCACAGTCCCATCAGCCAGATAAGGCTATAGAAAAAGAGCGGCAGGCTGTCGGGGGTTCCGGCAACGAGCGATCGCAGCGCATCGCAGGTCACGCTTACGGGCTGATAGCGAACAATGGGCTGTAGCCAAGTGGGGAAGTTTTCGGTGGGGCTAAAGCCATTGCTCAGCAGCAGCAGCGGTACGTAGGGAATAATGGCCACTGAGTTGACCAAATCAGGCCGTCTGAGCCTAATTGCCAAGATGCTGTAGCCGGTAATGCAAGTAGCGGTGAAAATAACAATCAAAATGAGATAGCCCAGTCCGGCGAGCAGGCTACCTTGAAAGCGAAAGCCAAAGACAGCAGAGGCCACAATCAGCAAAACAAGGGTCGCGAGTAGGGCCCTAACCATATAGGCCATCACGAGTCCGGCAATGGTCGCGATTCGCGAAATGGGCATAACCCGGCAGCGATTCATCATCCCCGACTCGATGTCTTTGGCGAACATGAGCGCGGAGCCCAGGCCAGAGAAAAACAGAGCCTGCAAGTTGATGACAGGTACAAGATACTGAATGTAATTAACGCCTTGATTGGCCATGAGCTTTTGGCCAACCAGCCAAAAGCCTGCAAGAAAGACAATCGGAAAGATGGCAACAGCCACAATCACAATCGGATTGCGCTTGAGTCGAATCAGGTTGCGCCCGGTAATCAGCAGGCTGTCTCCTAGCGCCCTTTTCCAGCCAGTTTCCTGGCGCTGAACAATCATTTGCTGTGCGATCGCAGCGACTTCAAAATTAGACGTCATGGCCCTCAAAATAGACAAACGCGATCTGGATAAAAATTGACCGAACCTGATCGTAACAGCATTACCAATTTTCTTGTTTCTGTTTTTAGTCTTTGTTTTTAGTCTTTAGTCGTGTGACCCGTCAAAGAGAAAAATACGTCATCTAGGCTAGGACGCCGTAAGGAGATATCTGCTAGCGAAATGCCTGCTGATTCTAGCCGGACGACGATTTCTGTGAGCGTGTTCGCGCCGTTGGGAGCTGCGATCGCAATCGGGCCTGCCTGCCCCATCTCTCCTGTAATCACATTGCCAATATCGGCCAGCAGCGCTTTCACTTTGGCAAAGTCTTCCAAATTCGCTAGGCGCAGCTCGCAAAACTTACCGCCAACCTTGTCTTTTAGCTCATCAACCGTGCCTTCGGCGATCACCTGCCCTTGGTCAATCACCACAATTTGATCGGCGAGGGCGTCCGCTTCTTCCAAATACTGCGTGGTCAAGATAATGGTGATGCCCTGCGCTTTTAGATCTTTGACCACCGCCCATAGCTGCTGACGACTCCGCGGATCTAACCCGGTGGTGGGTTCATCTAGAAACAGCACCAGCGGTGAAACGACAATGCTCGCGGCCAAGTCTAGCCGTCGCCGCATCCCGCCCGAAAAAGTTTTTACCGGGCGATTAGCCGCTTCTGTCAGATCAAACTGAGTGAGCAGCTCGTCAGTTCTACGTTTGGCGGCTTTGCCAGAGAGTCGCAGCAAGCGGCCAAATAGAACCAGATTTTCGCGAGCGGTTAGGACTTCATCGACAGCGGCAAACTGACCGGTCAGGCCAATCAGCGATCGCACCGCTTCCGGCTGACGCACCACATCGTATCCGGCAATGGTTGCTGTGCCGCCATCTGGTCTCAACAGCGTGGTCAGGCAGTTAATAACGGTTGTTTTTCCGGCTCCATTGGGGCCCAGTACGCCTAGCACAGTGCCTCTTTCTGCCGAAAGGTTAACGCCTCTTAATACTGCTGTCTCGCCAAAACGCTTGGTCAACTGCTTGACCTCTACAATCGGAATCACTGCGATCGCCGCCTTAAAAATAACTAAGACCAGCATAGCGCTCTGTCCTTTTTTCCTCCTTTCATCTTAGCTATGCTCCTGATCAAAGCACCCCACAGGGGTATGTAGAAAGAGACATCAGCGGCTTAGCTTAGTAGATCTTTGGTGTAGAAATTGGTAAAAATGCGTAAGGGTGGCTGTTCGTTTTGTTGACTAGGCTTCGGTCTTAGCGCCGATTTCGTAGCCTAAGCTGCTCTATTACGATCTCAAAACAGGCCCAGCCGCCGACATAAAAACAGTCATAAACCATACAACTTTACCCAAGCCCCCAAAGCTAATATTTTTGGGATATCCAGGATTTCTTTATGCAATTACCTTTAAAGTCTGTATATCGACAGCAGGCGGCAAAGCTAGCGTATCGACGCGCCCTTGCCTGTGAGCAGCAACAGTCTTATCCGCAGGCAATTGATGCGTTTACCCAGGCGATCGCCAAAGGCTATGCGAGATCCTTTGAGGCTTTGGTGCGGCGCGGGGTTAATCGGGTAAAAGTCAATGATTTAGAAGGTGCGATCGCTGATTTTGAATCCGTTATTCAGTCCGATGCCAGCCCCGATACTAGCGCCGATATCTCGTCTAATCTTCCTTTGGCTCAAGCTTACTATCAGCGAGGTTTGTTGCGCCAGCAGCGTGGCGATAGCTTGGGGGCGCTAGCCGATTGGTCAGATGCGATCGCCCAGCATCCCAAATATCCACAGCCCTATGCGCAGCGGGCGCTGATGCTGCTGGCCCAAGGAGAGCACGAGCGGGCCCTGGCTGATTTGAACAGTGCGATCGCGGCCAATCCAACCTTTGCAAGTGCCTATCTTCAGCGGGGCAATTTACGACATCAGCTCGGGGATGTTTTGGGTGCGATCGCCGATTGGGAATACGCCATTTGCAACGACTTCACCCTAGAGTCTGCCAAACAAAAGATAGAAGCTGTGCACCGTGACGCCTACGATGCCCGGCTCACTCAGGTATTAGCCGCCCCGCTCACAGCCAAGGGGTTAAGCGTCAGCGTCCAGCACAGCAGCCATCAGCTCGATATTCACATTCACCGTGAAGTCGGCACAGGCGTCAGCTACTACACCCTGCCCGATCTTATTCGCGAGCACCTAGTGCCCCTACACATAGCCGAAGTCCATCGTTTTCGCCTAATTGGCCGCGTTGGTAAGGTCAACCGCCCCGACTGGGAGCAAACCTACGACCTGTACAAAGGACAGCCCTGTCCCCCTAGCAACTGGCAGGTTGCTTTCTCTACTATCTTTCTATTTCCCCCCTTTGCTATTCCCGCCTTTGTGCAGGCGGCCCAGGTAAAGCAAGCCTACAACAAAGGCCAATATGTAGAAGCGCTCAGAGCTTCCAAAGCCGTCAAGGGCCTTTGCGTTGCTAGCAGCGTCGCCCTAGGCTTTTTCACCCTGTTGCCGCTAGGTTACGCCGCCTACGACTCGATGAAAGAGACCCCAACCTTTAAAGTCTCAGAGGAAATAGAACAAACAACAAATCGTCCCTACCACGAGATTTGGAAGAACTAGAAACAGTCACACAGTCAGAGGCTCTTTGATCTACTGACAAATCAACCCCCTAGCCAAAGCAAAGGCCAAGTGTAGAATTCTGCCGCCTCTCGTCTGCCGCCTCTCGTCTGCCGCCTCTCGGTAGTTAGAGAAATGGAGATTGTGCGATCGCCAATATCGAGTGCCATACAAAAACACCCAGAAGCCTGCCGAGGCGCTGACCATAGCAACGAAAAAATACGACAGCAATGCCGCTATTGATAAGAAGAGGTCGCCAGCGCTTAAGAACCTGCTCAAATTCAAGATTATAAGCAGCACCTTCAGACCAACGGAAATCGAGCGAGCCCGTTGGCCAATCGAGTTTAGCCATGTCGCCATGAATCGGAATGACGAGATGCTCAAGATCGGCTTGCTTTGCACGAGCTTTGAGTTCTTCGATAAACGCAGACGAAGAATCTACTGCCATCACAGTGTTTTGTTACAGTGCTTTAATAGTGTTGCACAATCAGCTCTGACTTGTGAGGCGCTCTATTTCAGCAACGGTCAGGCCGGTGGTCTAGTTAATGACCTCTATAGGCAGCTCACCCAACAGAGAACGCGCTATCTCGACCTTTGCCGCTTTTTCACCTGCTTCGCACCCCTCTTCCCATCCTTCTTGTCTAGAGGTTTCAACAACGTTGTTTAGATCGCGGTAGTGCTTCAGGCTTTCTTGATAGGAGTTTTTCTCTGCTGGTGTAAAGCTGGCAATTTCAGCAATTTCAAAGAGCTGTAGAAAAACAGAATCCTGAAAGGGCTGAGGCTGTCCTTTTAAGTCAGGGAGGTATCTAAAAAGATAGAGCCACTTGTCTTGCTGAGACGATAGCTGGTCAATTGTTTTTTTAAACTTGGGTAGCTCAATGTAGATAAACTTCAGCTTGTCGTAGAAAACGCTGCAGTGCTGGTCTTCGAGTTCTACTGTGTGGACGATGGTATCTCTATCGTCTAGATCTTCTTCCGTCTCTTTAAAAGTAAAATCTAGAATGCCAGCGGAATAGACGGGTGCGAGTTTTAAATTCCACTGCCCCTTAAGCGCTTGCTCTTGAGTGGGAAAGCTAGCGTAGAAAACGCTTCTGTCTTTAGAGTAGTTTTGCTTAGCCTTTTGAATTTCGACAATAAATCTCTCGCCATTTTCTTCCTGACAGTAAAGGTCAAAAATAGCTTTGCGGTCAACGGGCGTGTTGCCAAGCTGTTCGGTGCTTTTGTACGAAAGCGCTGTGATTGGATGGCGGGCGGGAAGCAGCGTATTGAGAAAATCAATCAGCAGTTGTTTGTTTGGCTCTGAGCTGAAAACGCGCTTAAAGCCAAAATCGGTCAGTAAGTTAATGTACTGCTCTTGAAGGGCGTATGGCATGAGGGCACGCGAGTCTAGGTGAGCGGTTAGGTGAGTGGCTAGGTGGCCAGTTGACTAATTTACTACCGGCTACTTTCTTAGTATATGGCGTGAGTTTATGCGTGTCTGAAGTCTTTTGTGCTGGCGATGTAAGAACTAAGTGGTTCGTAAGATCTATTTCGTAAGATCTATAATGATTTCAAGGTCTGTGTAGCTTGAGTCTGTGCGGCTCAAGTTGTTGACTGAAGTTTCTTTGTGGTGCGGCGCTGAGTTAAAGGCTTATTTGGCTATGGCTTATTTATCTCGTTTGGCTGGGGCGGTTACTGCGGCGGTTGCTGGGGCGATCGCATCTTCTCTCTTTACCTATCTTCCCATCCAGGCTCAAGAAGTTCCTGCGATCACCCCGGCTACTAATCCGGCTATTAGCTTTCGCCGACCGCTGCGCGTGAGCAGCGTGCGTGTTCCTAACAATTGGGAGCTGCGGCGCTCAGAATATCTGTTCACGTTTGATTTTCCGGCAGAGGCGGTAGAGCCGTTGGAGAAACTGGTCTTTGATCAAATTGAAGGCGTTGGCTATCCGCGCTATCAAAGTGATGACAGTTACGCCTTTGAGACGGATAGCGGCGAGCGGCTGTCGCTGAGCGCAGTGGAAAACGATCAAGCCCAAAGGAAAGTGACGGTTGTTTTTGATCCGCCTGTAGAACCGGGTCAGCAGGTGACGGTGGCACTTAGGGCCAGAAATCCTAGAGACGGTTTGTATATTTATCAGCTCAGCGCTTTCCCTGTTGGTGCAAGTGTTGGTCAGTATGCAGGGGTTGAGCGGCTTAATTTCTACCGGCCTAGTAGGCGCGATCGCTTCAACTGGTGGTAGCCACATCAGCGAGCATTTTTTGAGACTTTTAAAGGCTTTTTAAGGACGTACTTTTTGGGTCATACTATACCTGAGCGCAGCGCTAGCCTTTTCGGCTAGCGCTGCGCTTCTTTTATGATATTTTCTACGACTGACATTTCCGGCAAATTCCTGTCTTCAGAGCCCGCTTATTCTCTTAAACTAAGCTATCTATAGAGTGCTCTTTCGATGAAAGTTATCTTCAGTACGTTAGCGCTAAGTGCCGGTATCATAGCGCTTGGGCTTGGGTCAGTAGCGATCGCACAAACCAGCTACTACTATGCGGGGCAAGCAGATAGCGGGCAGCAGCTAATAATAGATCTCGACTCGATTTCTAGCGCAGGCAACAGCGACGCTAATTTTAACTACCTGCTGGGCGATGAGCTAATTGTTAGCCAAGCGCACTGCGTTGGTGCCGCTGCCTGGACAACGCTAACTGATGGTGTCGTTCACTATCCCCAGTCTCAGGCAGCGCGCGATATGGTCAGAATCGTCTGTAGCTATTTGAATGAATCTGTGAGCGTGGCTGCGGCAAGTAGTGACCCCCCATTTTTACCACTATCCCCAATCTCTGCGGCTCCAATTTCTGCGCCTGTTCCAGTTGCGATCACCGATCGTGGCAACAATCCTATCGTCGGTAATTCTGTTAGCAATAATTCTATCAACAACAACCCTGTCAACAATAATTCTATCAATAACAACTCCGTCAATAGCAATCCTGATGCCGTCCAAACAGCCCTAGTCTACGATCCGTCTTCAAATGTGAGAGAAACGCCCAACGGCTACGTTCTTTGCTCTATCGATACTAGAGCTTATATCAATATCTACGGGCACTACATGGACGATTGGTACAGCACAGATGCCTGTGGTTCTTTAGGGGTGATTCATATTAGTCAAATCCAGTTCTAGGCTCATTTGGCGTTATTCTTCTTTAACGTTACTTTTACAGTGCGAAAACTATAGTACGAAAACACATGGTGCAAAAAGTTATGGTAGGCCAAGCGATTGAGTCTTACTTGGTAACTGCTGAACAAATGCAGCAGATAGAAGGCCAGATGTTCGACGCGGGAATGCCGGTTGCAGCGCTGATGGAGAAGGTCGCTGGGCGGCTAGTGAAGTGGTTTATCCGTCATTACTGTAAGCGTGAGGGCGTTGAGGGCGTTGCGTATGGCAGAATTTGCGTGCTGGCGGGGCCGGGCCACAATGGGGCGGATGCGCTGGTGATGGCCCGTGAGCTGCATCATTTGGGATTTGAGGTCGATATATGTCAGCCGATAGCGGACGGAAAGCCGCTGACCAACCAGCACGCAAGCTATGCAAAAAGCTTGGGGATTCGTCTGCTTTCGGCTCTGCCATCGCTGGCTGAATACGGCGCGGTGATTGATGGACTGTTTGGCTTTGGGCTGGGCCGACCGATTGCCGGAGATCTGGCGGATATCGTCGATCAGGTTAATCAGCAAAGCACGCCAGTCTACAGCATTGATCTACCGTCTGGGATTCATACCGATACGGGGCGGGTGATGGGGGCGGCCATTGAGGCGACTCGTACGGCCTGTTTGGGGCTGTGGAAGCGGGCGTTTATGCAGGAGGCAGCGCTGAAGTATTTGGGTGAGTGTGACCTGATCTCGTTCGATATCCCGCTGGCGGCGATTGAGACGGTTGTTGCTAAGTCGCCTGCGGTTCGGCGGCTGATAAAGTCGCAGATGATGCCTATTCTTTTGCCGAATCGGTCTGCAACGATGCACAAGTACACAGCCGGACATCTGTTGCTGATTGCAGGCTCTCATCAGTACGGGGGGGCGGCGATGCTCGCTGGACTTGGGGCGATCGCAAGCGGCGTTGGCATGTTGACCCTTGCGGTTCCTGACTCTATTCGTCTGACGCTTTTGCCACAGCTACCCGGCGCTTTAATCCTTGGCTGCAAAGAGACAGCAGACGGCGCGATCGCTGAACTACCAGACACGATAGACCTGGGTAAGTACGATGCGATCGCCTTTGGCCCCGGCCTAACACCCACCGCGCCAGGGCTGCTGACGGCTGTGCTCAACGCAAATTGTCCTATTCTGCTAGATGCGGACGGGCTTAATTTACTTGCCAAAACAAACGTTGTTCAAACGCTGCAATCTAGAGAGAAAACAACAGTTTTAACGCCCCATGTAGGTGAGTTTAAGCGTCTGTTTAGTGAAATTTATAATGAACTAGCGGACCAGACGCTGCCCGGAGAGATGCCTGGAGAAATGCCCGGAGAAATAGCGGCGCGAGCAGCCAGAGAAAGCGGTGCCATTGTGCTGCTAAAAGGGCCTAGAAGTGCGATCGCTTCAGGTCAGAATCTGTGGTTTAACCCTGAAAGCTCCTCAGCCTTAGCGAGAGGCGGTAGCGGCGACGTGCTGACTGGCTTGATGGGCGGTTTGCTAGCCGCGCGAGCACGGGCGTTTGCGGATGATAAGCTTTCTTGTGATGATCTCTCTTCCAAAAAACGCTCCGATCAGGCTAATAATAACAATCTTCGAGATAACTTAAATAGCTATTTCTTCCCGGCTGTAGCGGGTGCGGTTTGGTGGCACTCTCAGGCCGCACTCTATGCGAGTGAGCAATACAGCGTGCTAGGCGTAGATCCGCTGCAGCTAGCGCATAGTTTAGATCCGGCACTGCGATCGCTTCTCAAAAAGCCAGTGTAAAAAGCCAGTGTGCTAATCCTTCTGGTTGACGCTACCAAGACGCTGCAGTGAGAGGCTTCGCTAATCTGTCGCCGACTGTTTATTACGCACGGTACGCCACGTTTTCCAGCTCAGGCGCACCACCATCAAAATAGTTAGCGGTACGACCACTACCCCAATTAGCCCGGTCCAAGGCGAGTAGGCCGTCGCATTGAGAACCAAGTAGCCAATATAGAGCACGTAGTAAGACAGCAGCAGTACGCCTTCTCGCCTAGAGACTTCGTTATCGGTAAAAAAGATCGGAAAACACATGATTGCCACTGCTAGCATCACTGGCATGTCAAACGATCTCGCTGAAGCCAAAATGGTAATGCCATTGATAGAAACGGCGCTAGTGAGACCTAGAACTATCAAAATGTTGAAGATATTGCTGCCAATGACATTGCCAACCGCAATATCGCGCTCGCCGCGAACGCTGGCCATGACTGAGGTCGCCAGCTCAGGGAGCGATGTGCCTAGTGCAATCACCGTCAGCCCAATAATGAGTTCATCAACTTCAAACACCCTAGCAATGATCGTGGCACTTGTAACCAGCATTTGTGAGCCTGCTACTAGGGTAAGCACGCCGCCTACAAACATTAAAAAATTTAGCCCAGTTTCCTTCGCAGAGGCAGATGGCTTTTTTAAATCGGCATATTCGTCTAGCATGCCCTTGTTCTTTTCTTTGCGGCTTTGCGCTAGCAGAAATATCGTATAGAAAAGGCCGCCTAAAAATAAAATCACGCCGTCTGATCGGCTGAGCTGACCGTCTGCGCCAAACAGCAGCAGCAGCCCTGACACGCCAATCATAATTGGCACGTCTAGCCGAACTAGCTGCTCTGCCACAACTAGGGGCGAAATGACAGACGAGACGCCTAAGATCAACAAAACATTGCAAATGTTGCTGCCGACCACATTTCCTAGCGCAATATCAGCCTGACCGTGCAAACTAGCGTTGAGGCTGACCGCTAGCTCAGGTGCACTGGTGCCAAAGGCAACAACCGTTAGCCCGATAATCAGCGGCGATATTCCTAGCGTTGCTGCCAGTTTGGATGCACCCTTGATTAAAAACTCTGCGCCGCCCACCAACAGGGCTAAACCCACTACCAAAGAAAAAACCGTCCAAATACTCATATGCGCCGTGATTTTCAGGTCTCTCTATAGGAGGTTTACATGTTAGCCTTTCCTCTTATATCAAACTACCCAGATATATCGCTATTTCATGCCTGCTAATCTTTCTCACTCAAAAGCGTCACTGTCAGCTTCAGCAACCGAGCTTGCGCCCTGGCGATCGCAGCTCGCGCGTGCCTTACACCGCAACCGCGCCGTCCCTTTTCGCAAATTTCTTCAGCTAGCCACCGTTCGCCCAGATAGCACCCCATCTAATCGCACCGTGGTCTTTCGCGGCTTTTTAGAAAGCAGCAATCAGCTTATGTTTATTAGCGATCGCCGCAGCGAAAAAATCGATCAGCTGCAGCAAAACCCTAACGCCGAAGCCTGCTGGTACTTTACTAAAACCCGCGAACAGTTTCGACTGAGCGGCCTGCTTACGGTTGTGACGGCTCAGAGCGCCGATTCGGCTTTTAGCCAAGCCCGACAGCAGCTGTGGCAGCGTATTTCTGATAGTGCTCGGCTTCAGTTTGCTTGGCCGCAGCCAAAGGCCATTCGTACGGACGCTTCAGACACGGATGCTTCAGAGGCGGACGATTCAGAAACGAGCGCTTCTGAATTTGAGCCGCCCGCCCCCGATGCGCAAACGCCACTGCCTACCTTCTGCCTGCTGCTGTTAGATCCTTCTAGCGTTGACTATCTTTCCCTGCGGGGCGAACCTCAAGAGCGTGAAATTTATCAGCGGCAGGGAGATCAGTGGCTAAGCGATCGCGTCAATCCCTAAAATCAGATTCCCGAGCCGCCTAAAAATTCTTGCAGCGCCCGGTCGTTAATATCGCAACACTGAACGCCGTCGCAGTGCTCTTGCGATCGCGCATTTCCCGAAGCACCCACGCCTACCGCCACCAGCTTTTCTAGGCTAGAGACTTTTTCTTCTAGTCCACGCGCAGGCCGCTGATTTTCACGCAGCTTCGACAGCTCATGCTCCAAAGCTTCAATGCGATCTACCAGGGCGCGAATCGCCATGGCCTCCGAATCTGGCAGATGACCATGATCTAACGGGCCCACCCGCTCACCCGAACGGTAGACGATTCTGCCGGGTATGCCTACCACCGTGCAGTCAGAAGGCACTTCTCTAAGCACCACAGAGCCTGCCCCAATCCGAACATTATTACCAATTTGAATGTTGCCCAGCACCTTTGCCCCTGCGCCAACAATTACGCCGTTGCCCAGCGTGGGGTGACGCTTGCCCGATTCCTTACCCGTTCCGCCCAAAGTCACGCCCTGATAAATCAAAGACAGGTCGCCGACAATCGCCGTTTCGCCAATCACAACCCCCATGCCGTGGTCGATAAATACGCCCGAGCCAATAGTGGCACCCGGATGAATTTCAATGCCAGTGAGCCCCCTAGCAATATGAGAGATTAGTCTGGGCACGAAGGGAATACCGATACTCCAGAGCCAGTGAGCCACTCGATGCAGCACTAGGGCCTGAAATCCGGGGTAGAGAAAAGCTACCTCTAGCCAGTTTCGAGCCGCAGGATCACGCTCAAAAATAATTCGGAAGTCACGGGCGATCGCCTTTAACACTATGCAGTTTCCCTGGTAACGGCAGCTTCTTAGCAGTTTTCTGGTCTGTGGCTTTTAGTTCTGTTTATCTGTGGAGCCTCCACACATAAAACAACGAATGAGCCACGATTATATTAACGCTTGATTAATCTGTCTCCAACTGTCTATCAGGTATGGATTTCCGCTTACTTTGGATAGAAACCTTTATATAGGAACCTTTAGACAGAGACCTTTGGATAGAAATCGAGGTAGTACAAAATCTCACCCTATGCCCAGTCGTCCTGCCAAGCTAGGAGAGAGCGGCAGCAAAATCAGCAGCATCAGGAACAACGCCAGCAGTGCTAGTATCGCGCGGGTATCGTCCGGTTCGCTGAGGTCGTCTGTACACGGGCGCTCGGGCTGACGCTGCAAAAAGACGATGAGGACGGCCCAGTAGAGCGCTATCGGGTTGAAAAGGCCGACAATGGCAAGCAGAACCAGGGTAATGGCGGTGGATTTTATTAGGGTTTTACGGCCATAGATAGCCTGAACCATGCGGCCGCCGTCTAGCTGCCCGGCGGGCATGATGTTGATGGCCGTAATAATCAGGCCAATCCAGCCAATGATGAGCAGCGGATGCACGTCTACCAGATCGCCTTTGAGGGCCTCGCCAAAAACAGTGCGAGCTAGGGTGCCCACAAAAATAGAGCCCTGAAAGAAGCTAGCAGGAAGTTGAAAAAGGCTGCCAGGGTGAGAAAGATAAAACCCTGTCATTAAAAAGACAAAAGAGAGCAAACCGCCTGCTGCTGGTCCGGCAAAGGCCACATCGAATAGAATGCTGCGGTTTTTTAGAATGGATTCGAAGCGAGTAATTGCGCCGAAGGCCCCTAGCTGCCACGCTGGCAGAAGAAAAGGCGGACTCAGCTTGACCTGATGCTGGCGCGCTAGGGCAATGTGGCCCAGCTCGTGAATACCTAGAATGCAGAGAATCCCAATTCCTATGGGCAAAACTTCGCGCCAGCGTTCAGGAGATTGAAAAACGTCGAAGCTTTGAAGGATGGCGGCAGTTTCAACGCAGGTGGCTAAGGCTGCGATCGCTAATGCCACAGCCAGCACTTTTTGCACAGTAGAGGTCGGCACAGGGCCGTTAGATTTGGGTAAGACGACCACTACGGGCTTGTCTTCTGGGTCAGATAGCAAAAATGAGCGGTAGCGATCGCCCAGCTTTGCGGTTAACTTCTCACTGAGGATTTGCGCAGTTTCATCTGGCTTGCCACGCAGATTGCCCTTAAAAATGGCCCCTTCTTGATAAGGCACCGTCTTCGTTCTAAAGAAAGTGTCGATGCCAAACATGCCTTCAATCACCGCCAGATCTTCAGCCGGAATAGGCGGTAGATTTTTCTCGGCGGCCTCTTTAGCAGCCTCGTCGTCGGCGTCTTTAGCGGCGTTCTTAGCGGCATCTTCGGCGGCAGCGTCTTCGGCAGTTTTCTCGGTAGCCGTTTCTGTCTCGCCAACAGCTCTGTTCACAGCTTCGCCGACAGACTCGTCAGAGCCACCGCCAGAACCACCGCCAGAACCACCGTCAGAATCACCGTCAAATAGCTGCTCAGAAGCATGGGCTGTTTCCTGTCCTGCGGTCGCCCGTCCTGCGGTCGCCTGTCCTTCTGTTCTAAGCAATCTGCCCAGATAGATATAGACACCTGTCGAAGCGACGATCAGCAGCAAAATGCCCGCCAGATTAAGATAGACGCCGATTGCCGTTAGGCCAAAAAATAGCAGCCAAGGTCCCATCAGCACAACGGTTTGCAGCCACGCAATAATGCCCAGCCTGCCAAGAGGTTTTGCCTTGGAATATCCCCAAGCCAAAATGGCGATCGCCGCTAGCAGAAGTAAGACTATGATCATAGAAGCCGCAAATATAAAGAGCCAGTAGTCAAAAAAACAGTAGATAAAAGCCAAGAAGGCCGTATGTATCAACCTTTATTTTACTGGAGGATGGTGGAGGTACTCAGAAGCTTTCAGGTACACTGGCTGCTAAGCAATGTATGCACCTATGGCTAATTCTTCACCTTCTGAAAATGGCGATGCTAAAAGCGGCAACACTGAAAGCGGCAGTCTCGAAAGCAGCAACATTGAAAATGACTTCGAGAGTGAGCTACCCAGTGGCGATTTGCCGAAGTGGGTGCCCCAAACCAGACGCTCTCAGACTAAGCGATCGCCTCAGACGATAGCCCCCGAGTCCTCCAACGGATTTAGCGCTCAGGCTTTTACTCATGACGATTCAAGCGCTGAGACTTCAGGCCCTATGACTTCAACTCCTGGGATCTCAAACGCCGAGACCGCAAGCAGCCAATCTTCAACGGCTCAACCTTCAACGGCTCAACCTTCAATCGCTCAACCTTCAATCGCCCAACCTTCAACTGCTGGCATTTCGAGCCTAGACCCACTGGCTAAATCTCAAGAAGTGGACAGCCGGTACAACCGTACTTTCACTGCCGATTACAACCCAGACCCCGATTTACAAGCCGACAACGCTGATATTGAAACCTATCCACTCAATCGCGCTCAGCTGAACGGCACTTCGTCTATGGTGAAAAAGAACGACGGCAGCGGTGCGGCCAGTGGTAGCCCAGAGCGCTATCGTAGGCAGCCCGCGATTAATCCGATTAAGGTCGCCCAAGCGCCAGTAAGCGTCGTTGCGATCGCCAGCGTCATTGTCGTCGTCATTGGTTTTACCCTATCCAACTTTTGGCTGACGCTAGCAGGCTCTCTAGTGGCTTTCATCGTCTCACTGCGGCTGCTTGCCCCCACCCTCCAAGAAGCGCTCAGCGACCTGAGCCAGCAGCAAAAGGCCCTGTTTATTGCCGTTCCGGGTTTGCTCATTGGCATTGTTGGTCTGATCTCTACTAGCGGCATTGCCCGCCCGGTTGCCCGCTGGGGTAGCGGTCTGCGCTGGGATATCATCAGCGCCCTGGGGGATTTCTTAGGTGCAATTGGCCAAATTTTTATTGCCATTCTAGCCGTCTACGTAGCGTGGCGACAGTACATCATCTCGCGCGATTTGACCGTTCAGCAAAACCTGATCACGCAGCAGCAAACGATCGATTCCTACTTCCAGGGCATCTCCGAGCTGGTGCTAGACGATGAGGGTCTGCTCGAAGACTGGCCCCAAGAGCGAGTGATTGCAGAAGCCCGTACCGCCGCTATTTTGAGCAGTGTAGATGCAGACGGCAAAGCCAAGGTCCTGCGCTTTCTCTCTCGCTCCAAGCTGCTGACCCCTCTAGCTCGCGACCAGCGTCTAGGCAGACCGATTCTAGACGGGTTTGGTGGCTACGCAGAAGATCGGCCTAGTGGCACTCGCGTAATCGACTTGGGAGTTATGCTAGCGGCGGCGAATATCACGGGCACTGACCTGCGCTGGCTAGATTTGAGTGAAGCTAATCTGATTCGCGCCAACCTTGCCGACTGCGATTTAGTGCGCACCAACTTTGCGCGCGCGATTCTATGTGATGCCAACTTTACCAATACCGATATTATGGGCGTGCGGCTCTTTTACGGTGAGCTAGAAACCGCCACGCCGCGCACCCGCCAAGATGCCCCAAACTATACAACCGGCGAGTTTACGGGCGCAGTGGTCGAAGGGGCAGACCTCACGAACGCACAGCGACTCTCGGAAGTGCAGCGCTGCTATTGCTGTGCCTGGGGCGGGAGTAAGACTCGGGGCACTATCCCTGGCGGCTGTGATGGCATACCCAATCGTCTCGGTCGCTAAATGTCACTCTATAAAGGTCCTGACAACCTGACTTCAAAATTGAAGAAGATTTAGTACAGACTGGCTGTTCAGATGCCACAGATGCGCAAATTTACCCGCATGATATGGGTAAATTTGATTGGTAAGGACAAGCCCTTTAGCCTGATTAGGCTACGTTATTAGCCCACGTTCCCCTTTTCTTTTTTCTTGCTCCTTTTTCTTTTTTTGCTATGGTTTCACGCTCTTCAGGGAAACGCTCAACAAAACGGTCTACCAAACCCTCTGCAAAAGGCTCTAAAGCTGCCTCATCGCTAAAAGGTAAAGGGACAGCCAAAGGAATCGCTAAAGGAAAAAAAAGCAAAGGAAAGATAGGCACCGCCGTCGTTGGTGAAGGTGACGAGGTGGCTAAAGCTCTCTCTCCTCGGGAGATGCTGGTTTTACAGCGAGAGGCGACCGCAAAACGCAAAGAAATTGTTTCGTTTGTTGCGGCTGTTGTAGCGGGCTGTTTTCTTTTGGGGCTGCTTATTTCACTGCTAGTAAATCCTAAGTTAGGGGTGTCGGCAGGCGGCGCTTTGATGTGCCTGGTGATGTCGTTCAAATATCAGCGGCTAGCGCTCTATGCCTTTATTATCTATATTCCGTTTGCCGGGACGGTGACCTATGCTGTGGGCGGCAATCCTATTTTGCAAGTTGCCAAAGATATTTTTTACATCCCAGCGCTGATTGGGGTGTATCAGTTTTGCCGAAAAAATAGGCTACCGATTATTCTGCCAAAGGCAATTAGGCCACCGCTGATTTTTCTGCTAATCGTGGTGATTTTGACAGCACTGCTGACTAACGTGCCCGATCAAGTTACGCAAACAGGCGGTCGCTGGCCTATTGTCATGGCGATTTGGGGAGCCAAGCTGCTGTTCGGCTATGTGCCCTTGGTGGCCTGTATTTACTATCTCATCCGTAATAAGGAAGATCTAGTTGGGTTGCTGCGGCTGCAAGCCGTTCTGGTTTTAGTCGCTTGTTCGCTAGGGTTTGTTCAGTACTTCATGCTGAAGACAGGGATGTGTCAAGGTACGGCAGGTGTTGGGCAAGAGCTGTTCCGCGCTTCGTTAGATGCTCGCTGCTTTGTGGGCGGGTCTCTGCTGTATTCACCTGACGTTGGGCAAATTCGTCTGCCGGGAACTTTTGTTGCGCCCTGGCAGTGGGGTTGGTTTTTGATTTCGGCGGCGTTCTTTAGCTTTGGCACCACCTTTAGCGATAAGTCGGCGTTTTGGCGTGCGACGGGTCTAGTTTCTCTGGTAGCCGTGATGGTAATGGCGGTGGTCTCAGGGCAGCGGATTGCGCTGGTGCTAGTGCCCTCAGCGATAATACTGCTGACGGTAATGACTGGACAGGTGACTAACCTCAAGCGGTTTCTACCGATTGGCTTGGTGCTGGGGCTAATTTTGACTTATTTGGTGACGACGAACCCCACAATTATTACCGGGCGAATCGAGAGCTTGCAATCTCGCTGGTCGGCTTCGCCACCACAGGCTTTTATTGCTGAGCAGTTTGGTCAGGTGTGGAGAGAGCAAGAGGGTATTTTTGGCCACGGCATAGGCCGCGCAACGAATTCGGCTCGCACGTTTGGAAGTACGACGCTGATTGAGACGTATCATCCAAAGCTAATTTATGAGATTGGGCCAATTGGGCTGCTTGCGGCGCTGGCGGTCTATACGGCGCTGACGGTGGCGACGTTTCGGGTGTACCGCAAAACTAAAGATAAGAACCTGCGCAGCTATGCGGCTTCGATGTGGGTGTTTATTCTTTTTATCAGCTATTGCCCCTATTATTATCCCCTTGATGTGGACCCGGTGGGTGTTTACTATTGGCTGGCTGCGGGCATTGTGCTAAAAATTCCTGAGCTAGAGCGGCAGGAGGCTGCTAAGCGGGCCGCTTTGGCTGCACCTGAGCAGCCCGTGGTCACCAAAAAAGCAGGTCGTCGCCGTGAGTCTAGAGAGGTGCCGACGTTTGAATAATATTGATGTGACAGAGATTGATGTGACAAGTATTAACGAGACAAGTATTAACGGGACAAGCACGGCTGCTGAGAATACGGCTGATAAGGATACGGATAATACAGGTAAGAATGCTACGGGTGAGAAGATGTGCGCTGCTGTGCCGTTAATTTCGGTTGTGATTCCGACGTATGGGCGAGAGTCGGTTTTGTGCGAGACGATTAAAAGTGTGCTGGCCCAGACTTATGCTGCGTTTGAGGTGATTGTGGTCGATCAGACAAAGGTGCATGAGGCAGCGACGCAAGCGTTTTTGACTCAGATGGCCGAGTTGGGCAAGATTCAGCTGCATACGGTGGAGTGGGCGAGTTTGCCCGCAGCGCGTAACTATGCCATTGAGCGATCGCACGGTGATATTTTTCTCTTTTTAGATGACGATGTCGAGCTGCCGGAGGGCTGTTTGGCGGCTCATGCGAAGGGCTTTGAAAATCGGCCTGAGGTGGGGGCAATAGCAGGCCGGGTGTTTGATCGAATGAAGCTATCCGAATCTACCAAGCCGCTGATCGAAACCCTGCCGCCAGAAGCGATGGACCCTGGCATTGCCTGGTATCATATCGATTTGGTGCATACTACCAAGCCTCAGCGGGTGCTGACCGCTCGCGGCTGCAACATGTCTTTTCGGCGCGAGATTTTTGAGCAGCACGGACTGCGGTTTGACGAGCGCTTTCAAGGCAGCGCCGTACGAGAAGAGTCAGACTTTTGCCTGCGGGTGCGCCGCACCGGGCTGATTATTTGGTACGAGCCTGATGCGCATCTGGTGCATTTGGGTGAAGAGACTGGCGGCTGTCACGACATCAGCACCCGGTCGCTTAAGTACCAGACCACTTTTTATCACAATCACTTTTTAATGGCGCTCAAGAATCTGACGCCTAGTCAACTGCTTCGGCTCTCAAGCAGCTTGTTCGACTGCCATGTGCTAGGCAATCCGCCCTGCAATAAAGGCGGTGGCCCTGTTAAGATTGCCAGTCGATTTGGATTTTATGTGCTGGGCTTTTTGCAGGCCTGCTGGACGTTAATCAAGCCGGGAAACCGGGACGGGCGGCTGTACAGTGAGCCGGTATCGATGTAAGCCTTATGAATATTCTTGTTGCTAGCCATACGTATATTGTCGATCTCAACTGCGAAAAGCTGCGATCGCTCACCCAAATCGACCCAGACGTAAGCGTTACTGTCGTCGTTCCTAAACGCTGGACCCCTGGCGGCGTTCAAAGCAAAAAAGTAGAGCCGCAGCCGCGCGACGAAGGCCGCTTTCGCGTCGTTCCTATTGCCAACTTTAGCGAAAACAATCAGGGCCTGCTCAGCTTTGGCACCGAAATTATTTCCCTTCTACGGCAGTTCAAACCCGACATTATTCAGACGGAGCAGGGGTCAAAGTCTTTGGGCTACGCCGAGCTAATTACGCTAAACCGACTGCTGAACCTGAAGGCTAAAAACGTCTTTTTTACCTGGTGGAACCTGCCTTATGAAGTCAAGTTTCCCCTGTCTTTGCTAGAAAATTACAACCTCCGTCACACCGATGGCCTGATTGTTGGCAACCAAGACGGCGCAGATATCTTAAAAGATCATGGTTACCACGGGCCTGCCTGCGTCATGCCCCAGCTTGGGGTAGATGAAAGCCTCTTTCAACCTGCCGCGCAGCCAGAACTAGCCGCGCAGCACCGCATTGAGCCAGAAGAATTTGTAGTGGGCTTTGTTGGTCGCTTTGTGCCCGAAAAGGGATTGCTGACCCTGTTTAACGCGCTGGGTAAATTAAATTCTGAGGACTTATCACGTCCCTGGAAGCTGCTGCTACTTGGCCGCGGCGATCTCAAAGAAACCCTGCAGCAGCTTGCAACTGATCTAGATATTGCTGAGCGCATCATTTGGATTGAAAGCGTCCCCCATGCTGATGTGCCCCGCTACATTAACCTCATGGATACGCTAATTTTGCCCTCCGAAACGACCTATCAGTTCAAGACCCTAAGCGCCGTGGGCTGGAAAGAGCAGTTTGGCCACGTCATCATCGAAGCGATGGCCTGCCAAGTGCCAGTTATTGGCTCTGACTCTGGCGAGATTCCTCATGTCATCAAAGACGACGGGCTAGTCTTTCCAGAAGGCAATGCGGCAGCGCTCGCCGAAAAGATTGCTTTACTCGTCAATCAACCTGAGCAGCAGCGTCAGCTAGCTGAAAAAGGCTACCAGCGGGCAAAGGCTGAATATACCAACAAAGCCTTGGCTGCTCGCCTGCTGAATTTTTACAAAACGCTATTTTAGAGCACCCTCTTTTTAGAGCACCCTCTTTTTAGAGCACCCTCTTTTTAGAGCACTATCTTTCAGAACGCGGGCACTTGTAGCGCATCCCTTCATAACGCGCTGTCTCCTAACGCATATCTTCAGAATGCGCTCTTTCTACTAAATACAACAATATATATTGTTGTATATGAACCAATAGAATCAATGTCTGTTGTTACGTATGAACCAACATGCATTGTTGTATATGAACCAATATATATTGTTGTATGCGTCGTTATGTACATTGTTGCGTACTCTTTGATTGGCAGATGGCGCGGTAGTTTGAGCGAGAACGGCTGAGCAAATAAAAGGAAATAAGCGATAAGCAAGATTTGCCCTGAACCGCTTCTAGGAAATCTCTCTAGAAAATTGTTGGCTTTGTATAGCCGTAGAGAAATTTTGGGCAGAATTCTATCAAGAATGCTTCATAAATCCCTGTGAGTTGCAAAGCGCTTCAAAGAGCCTCAAAGATGAACAGTCATCTTCTTCCACAGAATCTACCCCTGCCAAGATTTTATAAGCACTCTTTTCGAGCGTTTATCTGTTAGTTTTGTGACTTATCCTATGTATTTGTATCGCAAGCTGCTGCATGCATTTGTAGCAGCGGGCTGTGCTGCTGTGCTCAGCAGTTGTTCTGATGGCGTTCCACCTTCTGTTCAATCTATTGTTTTTGATCAGGCCGACGAAGATTTATACATACAGCCTATCCAGGTCTGTGATGATTTTGGACAGCACTGCGCCCGGATGAATTTTTTTGCTGATATTACGGCCAAAATTTTGCAACAGGCTAGGCTTAGAGTAAATTTTTTGCCGACTACCCAACTCAACAACTCTCGGTTTCTTACCTTGGGCGATGATCCAAATCTCGATGAGTTTTATGAAATTTCTAGAAAAGGCGATCCGGCTGACTATGGTCGTCATGCTGACTCGACTCGAACTAGTGGTCCAATTAATGTTTGGTTTGTTGAATCTATTTATTCTAAAAGCGGACTTACCCAGTTTGGCTCAGCGTGGGTCGATTCTAACGGTGTGGCAATTAGTGAAGCAACTATTGACTATAACGGGGGCAAAGGTCGAACTGACACGTTAGCCCATGAGATTGGCCATAATTTGGGCCTGACACATAGTGGGTTCGGCTCAGGCGACGCCAATAATCTGTTGACCGATGGTAACGGTCGCAATACGCCAGGCAGCGCGAATGATGTCTATCCGATAGGTGCTGGTACTAGCCATCTAAACTCAGCTCAGCTAGCGGAGATTGCTAACAGTGGATTTTTAGGCTATGGCGGAAGTGCGAGTAGCCTAGAGGAAGTTGCGGCTGATTTATCTCAGTTTTCGCTAGTGAGGCTTCAAGCTCAGCTAGCAATTGAGCCCGCTGCCGCGAGTTCTATTCCAGAGCCTGCTACTGTGGTTGCCCTCGGACTGATCGGACTCTCTTCGATGCTGACTTTAAAGCGTCAGAGGTAAAGCGTCAGAGGTAAAGCGTCAGAGGTAAAGCGTCAGAGGTGCATCGGGTCAAATTAGGGCCGAACTAAGGCCAAATTAGGGCCCAACCAAGATAGGCGAGCTAGAGGACTCGCGCTAAAAAAGGTTTCTGATTTGCAGGTTTGAAACCGAGCGGTGAAAGTATGAAGATGCAGTATGTATCTTTAGAGGTCTTTGTCCCCGATTTTGGGGCTCTGAAGCAGTGTGTGTCTATTCCCTTATTTAATGAGTGATTCGCTCATCGAAAAAGCTCTAGCTAACAAAGTCGTTATTAACAGAGTCGTTGCTAATGCTTACTGCTGCTGGATTTCTTGTTTTTTATGCCTAAGTATCTAATTCTGATTGTTTGTTCGGCAGTGGTCTGTTCGGTAGCTATGGCGAGTAGTGTTTTTGCGCTGCGATCGCCTTCGCTGCCACTCTCGGATCTGTTTAGAGCCGATCTTGCTCAAACAGATCTTTCTCAAACAGATCTTTCTCAAACAGATCTCAAAGAAACGCTTCAAACAGAAAGCTCAGAGCTGCTAGCTACCGACAGTATTGTGCATCCCCCTCTGCGTCAGATGTTTACAGCCGGTGACTATCAGCTAGTGATCACGGCGGCGGACCAGTGGGAAACGTCTGCTGCGATCGCACAGCTCTACAAAAACAGCACGCTACAGTGGCAAAAGCCGCTGCCTCAGCACTACGGACCTCGTTTCACCCTCATTAGCACCGAAGGGCGCGTCCTTTTCGTTGACGAGTATATCAACGTTGCTAGCCCATATGCGCTCATGCTGCTGAATGCTACGGGTGAGGCGGTCGCCTGCTACAGCTTTGAGGATATTCAAAATACGCTAGACGTGTCTGCCGCAGACTTGACCCGGCAAGCGATTAGCGGCTGGTGGGTTGCAGCCGCGCCTCAGCTTAGTAATAGTCTAGCCAGTGATGATCAAACGGTGGCTTGGGTGGGCGCAGGTAACTGGCGGGTCATTGTTGATTTAAAGACGGGTGAACTCACTGCTGGCGGTAATTTAGCGTCATATTGACAGGATATCTTAATCTGGAATTATGTTGATTAGATGTCTCGATTTGGCATCATATTGACTTGGCATCATATTGATTTAAAGTCATAGTGCTTCGATTCATAGTGCTTCGATTCATAGTGCCTCAATCATCTCTATCTTTGGGAACGTCTCCATTTTTGATTCGCCCTCTTTGATTCGTACTCTAGTTTGTCCTCCACGCGCTAGCGCTTATCCCCTATGCAGCCCAAACCGTTGAAAATATTGCAGATAGTGCCGTCTATTTCATTGGTATACGGTGGGCCTAGCCAAATGATTCGAGGGCTCTCAGCCGCACTGGCTCAGCAGAGCGATCGCACTATTGAAAAAGTCACCGTCATCACGACCGATTCTAATGGCGATGTGGACGAAGCACCGCTAGATGTTCCCCTCGGTGTGCCTGTTGCGATAGATGGTTACGAAGTCATTTACTTTCGCTGCTCTCCTCTTCGGCGATACAAGTTTTCAACAGATTTATTGAGCTGGCTGTGGCGCAACGCTCACCACTACGACATTGCCCATATTCACGCACTGTTCTCTCCGGTTAGTACGAGCGCCGCAACCGTTTGCCGCTGGAAAAAGCTGCCTTACATCATGCGTCCGCTCGGGACCTTAGACCCTGCTGATTTGAAAAAGAAAAAGCAAATTAAAAAGCTTTACGCTGCCCTGTTAGAGAAACCAAACCTAGCCGGTGCAGCTGCCATTCACTTTACCAGCGAGCTAGAATCAAAAGTCTCGGAACGCTTCGGTGTCAGTACGCCAGGGATCGTGGTTCCGCTGGGTGTGGCATTGCCAGATCTGCCAGATCGCACGGCTTCTCAGCTAGCGCTAAAAGAACAGTTCGACATTCCTGACAACCGCCCAATAGTGTTGTTTATGTCTCGAATTGATCCTAAAAAAGGATTTGACTTGTTGTTGCCTGCCCTAAACATGCTATACAAAAGCAACTGTCCTTTTCATTTCTTTTTGTGTGGCGCAAATCCTCAAGATAGAGAATATGAAAACAGCATCAGGCAACAGATTAAATCTTCGGACTGGGCAAGCTGGGCAACGCTGAGCGGCTTTGTTTCGGGTGAGCTAAAAGCGCAAATCCTCAGCGCGGCAGATGTGTTTGTGCTGCCGTCTTACTACGAAAATTTTGGGATTGCGGTGGCGGAGGCGATGGCGGCCAAGATTCCAGTGGTGATTTCAGATCAGGTGCATATTTGGCCGGTTATCGAGGACAGTAAGAGCGGCTGGGTGGTGCCGACAGCCGTTGAGCCTTTGATCGAAGCTTTAAAGGCGGCTTTGGCAGATGCACAAGAGCGCGATCGCCGAGGCGAGAATGCCCAGCAGTGCGCTAAAGAGAACTATAGCTGGGATGCGATCGCACAGCGTTTAGCTACCGAGTACCAGCGTCTTATTTCTGAGTAGTCTATCGAATCTCATTACAGCCTGCTCCATAGCCTGTTCTCAGGGCCTATTCTTACCACCGAGCGATCCGCCGGTTGACGTTTCCCTTTAAACTAGGGTGCAGTGCCCTCCTACGCCCTTTGCCCCCTTTCCCATGCCAGAGCAGATTGACCTTTTTAGCGCCAGCGGCATAGAAGCTAGCCCCCCGCCCGCAGATTTTGACCCTACCAAAATTCCGACTAGCGCCAAAGTACCTATTCCCGAAGGCACTTACGAGTCGCTAGATCCGCTGGCCGTGCACTGCAAAAGCTGTCAGCGCTGCGAGCTAGCCGAAACCCGGACCAACGTCGTCGTCAGCCGGGGCAGCCGCACCGCCCCTATCATGGTGATTGGCGAAGGCCCTGGTCAGCAAGAGGACGAGCAGGGACTGCCCTTTGTCGGTCGCTCGGGGCAGCTATTAGAAAAAATACTCGGCTCCGTTCGGCTAGATACCGAAAAAGACGTTTATATTTGCAATATCGTAAAGTGTCGTCCGCCCGGAAACCGCAACCCGACGACGGCTGAAGTCAACGCCTGTCGGCCCTATATCATGGAGCAGATTCGGCTGGTCGATCCCAAAATTATTTTGCTCACAGGGGCGACTGCGGTGAAGGGCATTATCCCCAGCGAAAAGCGCGGTATTACCAAAATTCGCGGCACCTGGATTGAATGGGAAGGTCGCCTATGTATGCCGATTTTGCACCCGGCCTATCTGCTACGAAATCCATCGCGAGATCCTGGCAAGCCTAAGTGGCTAATGTGGCAAGACATTCAGTCTGTACGAGCTAAGCTGGACGAAATCCGAGGGGCTAAATCGTAAAGGTCTCATTCTTTTGGTAGTAGTGGTTCAATGTACTCTATTAACTCTGGTATGTTGACTTTTAAAACGTGCTAAACAACAGGAATGTTGATTTTTCGATACTCGTGAATGAGCTTATCTCTCATGCCCGCAATCTGCTTCCAGGCAATCTTGGGATGAGCTGCTCTAAATTCGGGTGACAGTCTTTTAGCGGCTTCCCCTAGAATTGTGATATCAAAAAGAACCGCAGACTGTGTTTTACTGTCTAGCTCAAATGTTGCTACAGTCATTCCCTCAATGAATGTCTGTGTATCTTGTGCGTACTTGTGTATGTCAAGCAGATAGGATTCGTCGCGATTCATAGACGATTTGGTTATTATTTAGTATTTCTCGGCGTCGTATCCAGTTGTGATCTTTCTCAATGACAGCTCGCTCAATGAGATCGACGTCTCGCTTAAACAGCGTTTGAAACTGTTCTTCAAGATCAAAGAATTCAAAGAGACCCATCTCATGATTGGGTGTAAGCGCGATTAAAACATCAACATCGCTGTTGCTACAAAAATCCTTTCGCAGCACGGAACCGAAAAAAGCTAGTTCAAGAATAGGTAAGCTTGCACAAAAATATTGAAGTTCCTCTGGTGAAACTCCTAACCGCCCGTATAGCTGTTCCATTGCTATTTCCATAATTTCATCATATACGATGCCTCTCATGTGGCGCAGCCCTGATCGAAATTACACTATCAATTACACTATCCTTAACTCGATAGTTTTGGGCTCTAATCGTTCATCAGGAAAACTGTTGATAGACCTTGATGGTCTCAGCGGCGCTATTCTCCCAGGTTCGCTCTTTCACCAGCTCGTGACCTTTTTTGACATACTGCGCGCTCATAGCGGGTGTATTTAGCATCGTGTCTACCCCGTTAGCAATCTCTTCTACATTGCTAGGGTTCACCATCAAAGCACCCCCGGAAAAGCACTCTTGAAAGACAGGAATATCGGAGATGACCGTAGGGGTGCTAGAGGCAAAGGCTTCGCCAACAACAATTCCCCAGCCTTCGTAGAAAGAGGGAAATAGAAAAACGGCTGCGCTCTGGTACAGGGCTGATAGCTCTACTTTTGATAGGCTTTGTCGGGGGATAATGACGTCAGTGTTGAGCGATAGATTTTTCTCTGAAAGCAGGCGAAGGAGATCGGGAAATTCGCGCCGCGTGCGAATTTTGCCAATCATAATAAGTTTTAGATTGGGATATTTTTGACGCAGCTTTGCGTAGGTTTCGATGACTCTGCTGTGGTTTTTGTGGGGGCTGATGGCACCGACGTAGAGCAGGAATTGGTCGGTGGGTTTGAGTGAGAGTTTTAGTAAGACCTGGTCGCGTTCAAGCTGCGATCGCTGCTCGAAAAAGAGATTGTCTATACCTGGATAAACCACCTTAAGCTTGCCTTTGAACTTGGGATAGCGCGCCAGCGTTCGTTCGGCGGTAAAGTGGCTGGGTGTAATCACATAGTCTGTTCTCGCAGCGGCCAAGTCTTCTAGGTAGGTCAACAGTCTTTGACCTTTGGTCTTAGTTTGGTAAAACTCGTAGGTTACTTGATCGTGAAACGTGGTGAGAATTGGACTGTTCCACACAAGTGCACCCGGATTAAAGGGACTGGGCAAGTGTATGAGTTCTCTTTCACTAAACGCGGCTAACTGTCGATAGGGGAAAGTGAAATACTTGCTGATTTGGGTTGGAACTATTCTGGTGCTTTTCCAAGGGGCGTCGAATATTTTGACATCGTGCGATCGCAGATTAGGCGATCGCAGACTATCCGCCATCATTGCGGTATAGACACTTCCGCCACGAATGGCTGCCGCTTCACTTCGGTAATAGTTGACAAAGGTAACCATAATGTTCTGAGTTAATCAGGAAAGACTGATGGATCTGCTAGTAGCTCAACTGCCCCTGCCCGACAGTCTTTGAGCCAGATTTGCACGGCTTGCCCAACGCTGCTGCGGCTGCTTTCTCTAGGCGGCAGGGGGCTAGGCGTCGTTTCTGGATCGTCTATTGCCGAAAACATAAAGGCGAGCCACCAGCCGTCTGCTGTCGGGGTTAAAAATAGCCAGTGATATTCTTGTACCTCTTCGATTCGTAGTCCAGAATACTGCCGAGAAAGGGTGGTAAAAAATACCTGCGACAGCGGCCCGCCTGCGTCAGGAGAAGTGGTGTAGGTATAGTTGTTTAGATCTAGCGGTGTGAGGTTGGCTTGTCCCGCTATTAGAACAGAAGAGGGACGGTAAGGCCGACGGACAAACATTCCTGCTTCTAATCGAAGCTCATCGGCTTCGGTCCACGGTAGAACGGCAACGGTTCTTTGCAGAACTCGGTTGGTATAGCTAGGAATATCGCGCAGCAGCATGCCTGTTATAGTATCGACGTCTGTTGGGCAGGTAACCCGAGGCCGTAGCGGTGCAAGGGGCCTTGGCTGAGGTTCTGTCTCAGCGCTATCTGTCTCGACGTCATCCGCTTCAAGGACATCTGTTTCAGCGTCATCTGCTTCAACGTCATCTGCTTCAAGAGCAGCGACTTTAAAGGCACCGACTTCAAGCGCGTCAGCCGCCCCGACTACTTTAGGCTCAACGGCTGCGGTAGCCGACGCTGAAAGCGACACAGCGCTGGCTAAAATCACAATTGACATTGCCCATTGGCTCATGCGGTCATTTCCTCATCGATTTCTGCGCAGATGCGGGCGATCGCACTCCCCGGATCTGCCGCTTGGGTAATCGGTCTGCCAATCACTAAATAATCTGCGCCCGCTTTAATGGCCTCAGCCGGGGTCATGGCTCTTTGCTGATCGCCCTTTTGGGCCCAAACGGGCCGTACGCCTGGGCACACCAGCCAAAAGTCACGACCGCAGGCTGCTTTTAGCAATGCCGCCTCCTGTGGCGAGCACACTGCTCCGCGTAGCCCACTATCTTTTGCCAGCACGGCCATGTGCTGCGCGTAGTCTATCACCGGCATCAAAACTTCTAACTCTGCCGACAGGGCCTCAGCGCCGATACTCGTTAGTAGCGTTACGCCAATTATCCTAGGAATTCTGCAGCCAGCGGCCTGAGCCCCTTCGGTCGCGGCGGTTTGAGCGGCTGTTAGTGCCACACTGCCTGCGGCGGCATGAACGGTAATCAGATCCACGCCATAGCCACCAGCGGCCCGACAGGCACCCGCCATCGTGTTAGGAATATCGTGAAACTTTAAATCTAGAAAGATGCGTTTATTGCGGGCGTTTAGCTCGTTGAGGATATTCGGCCCGCTGCTGACAAATAGCTCTAACCCCACTTTCCAAAAGGTGACCTGCGGCAGCGCGTCTACCAGTGCGATCGCTGCTTTCTCTTCCGACACATCTAGCGGCACAATAATCCGCTGCAGCGGCGTCATCTCGGCGGGTGCCTTTTCTGGGGGCGCTATTTTTAGAGGCGTTGTGTCTGACGGCATCATGCGACTAGCCTCACAAACTTCTTCTTCCCTACCTGCAATACCTTATCTGCTAGCTCATCAGGGCCGTCAAACGTTAGGTTCGGGTCCATCATTTTTTCACCCTCTAGCTTGACCGCACCGCCCTTGATATGCCGCCTAGCTTCGCTGCTGCTAGCACATAGAGGCGTTGCCCCTAGCAAATAAAATAGCTTTGCCGGAAAGCCCACCTCAGCCATCGAAAACTCAGCGACAGCCTCTGCTGCCTGCGTTTCTCCGGCAATTAGGGTTAGGGCGTCCTGCTGTGCCCTATCTGCGGCGACTTCGCCATGAAACTGCGCGGTAACGGTTTTAGCTAGCAGCTTTTGCTGTTCGCGCGGATTGTCTGGCAAGCCATTGAGCGGCAAGCCGGTTAAATACGTAAAGTAGTCGCCAATTACCGCGTCAGGCACTTTCTCTAGCTTGGAATACATCGATAGCGGGTCTTCTTGCAGGCCCACATAGTTCCCTAGTGACTTAGACATTTTTTGATGGCCGTCTGTGCCCAATAGCAGCGGCAGCATCATGCCAAACTGAGGCTGCTGCCCAAAGTGACGCTGCAAATCTCGGCCTACCGCCACGTTAAACTTTTGGTCGCTACCGCCTAGCTCTACGTCCGATTCGAGCGCCACCGAGTCGTAGCCCTGTAGCAGCGGGTATAGAAACTCGTGCAGGTAGACGGGCGAGCCGCTTTCGTAGCGTTTGGCAAAGCCTTCTTTGGCCAGCATTTGCCCCAGAGTCATGGTGCTTAGCAGCTCTAGCATTTTGCCAAGGTCTATGCCGCTGAGCCATTCGGAGTTGTAGCGAATTTCTAATCTGTCGGGGGTGTCAAAGTCTAGAATGGGCCGTACCTGATCGATATAGGTCTGCGCGTTGGCTTCGACTTCGGCTTCACTGAGCTGCTTGCGGACCTCAGAGCGGTCGGTCGGATCGCCGATGCGTGCTGTGAAGTCACCAATGAGCAGTATCGCTTTATGCCCAGCGTCTTGAAAGGTTCTGAGCTTGCGTACGAGGGTGCTGTGACCCAGATGAATTTCGCTGCCTGTGGGGTCAATGCCTAGCTTTACTCTGAGCGGGCGATCGCACTTTTTGAGCCGCGCTAAAAGATTTTCATCAATATCGGTTGATTTGGGTTGAGATGGGAAAACTTCACTCACACCTCTGTAGATTTCGGCAAATGCTGCTGGAATCTCGGCCATCAGAAGGTTGTCGGGCTGGTTATTCGGTGTGTCTGAAGGATGCGCAGGGGCAGTCATGAGAAACGGAGTTGGCGCTAGCGCCAACACAAAAAGACTATGTAGAGTGTAGCTTTATGAGACAACCTTCCAAAAATAATTGACTTAAGTCCCAAAAAAGAACTAAACATTCGTCAGGGACGTCTATATCATCTATATTTACCAGTAACCAAATTTACCGGTAGCCAAATTTACCCGTAGCTGATACACCCGTAGCTAGCGCGACCACTAGCTAGCGCAACCGTTAGCTAGCAAACCCACCCTAGATTAGGAAACATCGTCTGCCTGTGTCCTCTAATAGCATCCGCAAAGCGCGAACCCACTCTCGTAGACCGCCTACCGTTGTGCGATCGCCCCAAGTACTTCGATATATTCAAGACGTGGGTCAAGTTAGCGCGGCTACCTTGCTGAGCGTTACGATGCTGGGCAGCTCTATTGTGGCTGGTGGCTTAGTGGGTTTGGCCATTAGCTTTCGCAACCTGCCCGATGTTCGGGTGCTGCGCAACTATATCCCTTCAGAGACCAGCTATGTCTACGACATCAAAGGCACGCTGTTAGATAACGTCCACGACGAAGCCAACCGCGAGGTTGTCGACATGGACGAAATCGCGCCTGATGTCAAACGGGCTGTGCTAGCCATTGAAGATAGCTACTACTATTCACACCAAGGCATCAACCCAGCGGGTATTGGCCGCGCCTTCCTTGCGAACTTTCAGGCGGGGCAAACCGTGCAGGGCGGATCTACGATCACCATGCAGCTGGTCAAAAACCTTTTTCTCTCGCCCGAGCGAACGCTTAGCCGCAAGCTGGTCGAAGTTGTACTGGCTCTGCGAATTGAGCAAATTTTCGAGAAAAACGAAATCCTGGAGCTGTATCTCAACCAGGTGTACTGGGGACACAACACCTATGGCGTAGAGACGGCTGCCCAAAGCTACTTCAGCAAATCTGCCAAAGATCTGACCCTGGGCGAATCTGCCATGATGGCAGGTCTGATTCAGGCTCCAGAAAGCTTCAGCCCCTTTCTTGACTACGAGCTGGCTAAAGAAAGGCAGGGGCTGGTGCTCTTTCGGATGAAGCAGCTAGGCTGGATTACGGCCAAAGAGGCCGACGAGGCTAAGGCGCAGACGCTAAAACTAGGCGAAATCACCTCTTTTCGATCTAGCCAAGCGCCCTACGTCACCGAAGCTGTGATGCAGGAACTGACCGAGCAGTTTGGCGCAGAAGCGATGGCCAAGGGTGGAATGCGGATTCAAACCACCATCGATTTGAACATGCAGCGGCTCGCTGAAGATGTTGTTGCTGACAGCTACTACCGCTATTTTGGGGGCGGCGCTTACGCCGATCAAATTGCGCTGGTTGCCATCGATCCCCGGACGCACTTTGTGAAGGCGCTCGTCGGCGGTGTCGATCATGAATCTAGTCAGTTCAACCGGGCCGTGCAGTCTAGAAGGCAGCCTGGATCGGCCTTCAAGCCTTTTGTTTACTACGCCGCGTTTGCCTCGGGTAAGTTCACACCCAACAGCGTCATCAACGACTCTGCAATCACCTACCCCGACGGCTACAACTACTACACGCCTAGAAACTACGACGGCTCTTTTATGGGCAGCATCACGCTGCGCAAGGCGCTAGAAACCTCTCGTAACGTGCCTGCGGTCAAGCTCGGTCAGGCGGTCGGCATCAACCGGGTGGTAGAAATTGCTCGGACGCTGGGCATTGAGAGCCCTATGGATCCTGTAATTTCGCTGCCGCTCGGTGCGGTAGATCTGACGCCGATGGAGCTAGCAGGTGCGTATGCCACGTTTGCCAACTACGGCTGGCATTCAGACTCGACCCTGATTATGCAGGTGACTGACAGTAAGGGCAACACCATTCTAGATAACACGCCCAAGCCTCAGCTCGTGCTCGATCCTTGGGCGAGCGCGGCCCTCACGGATGTTCTACAGGGCGTAATTTCTCAGGGTACGGCAACCTCTGCGCAGATCGGTCGGCCTGCTGCCGGTAAAACCGGGACAACCGACTCTCAGCGCGATGTGTGGTTTGTGGGCTATGTTCCTCAGCTCGCAACAGCCGTTTGGGTGGGTAATGACGACAACCGCCCTCTAGGTAGAGGCGCAACCGGTGGTGGCTACGCCGCCCCAGTTTGGCGAAACTTTATGCAGCAGGCGCTGCGCGACGAGCCGGTAGAGAACTTCCGCTCACCCGGAGAATTCATTCGGCCATAGTCTGGTCAACCGTAGCCCTATCATTATTTTTTAGGCTACATTATTGATTCAATGGCTAAGACGTTCTCTTGCACCTGTTTTTCTAACTGTTGTAGTCTTGCAATTTCTTGTTCGCGGTTGATCTGATGCTGTTGCTTTTGCTCGACTAGGTTTGCAAGTTCGCCTTTACGCGCACTGATATCGCCGCTAATGCGATCAATTGCCCGCTCTTCATAGGCGTTGAAGCACTCTTTGACGGCTTTACTGATATTGGGCGTTTGCTCGTCAGCAATGCGGGGGAGCTGTTTAACAAACTCTTTTTTGGTTGCCTTTAGAAACTCTTGCCGGACAAATTCAGCCTGGGCTGCGAAGATACCGCCTGCCGCAATAATGATCCCGATGACGTTGAGAAACAGGCTGCTAAAGATGAGGCCAATCAGTTGCAATCCAACCACGATACAGATATAGGCTAAGGCCGACTGCATGACTGACTGCCAAAATCCATTGAATGGACTAACGGCGTTATTGAGATTGCCGGGCATCTCTTCAAAGATATCCTTGATGCTGTCTACCCAGATTTTTGTCTTTTTTTGATCAAAGTCGTGTCCGACTGCGTGGAAACGACGGCCCATCAGCTTTTCGTGAATGACTTCGACGACTTCTGCATATTCCACCTGATACTGGACGGCGTTGGCGTTCAGCTCGTCAAAGGCGGTGCCAATGGTTTGCTTGGCGGTAAATTCCCAGGCAGCAAGGCGGTCGTTGATGTAGCGTTCAAAGGCGCGTTTAAAAGCTGAGTAGAATTCTTGACGCTTGTCGGCTTCTAAAAAGTCAAGAAATTCTAGGTTGGGCTGTGATTCGGAAAAGTCGCTTTCAAAGGTATTTTCTAGCTCTAGAATGTATTTTCGAAAAGAGCTGCTGACGGTTTTGGCGTTGATGTCGCGGCTGGTTTGGATGACTTTGCGGTAGCGATCGCGAATTTCTTCCAACTTGGTAAAGTCATCTTCTACCGCCGCCACTCGGCTCTGAATTGTTTCTAGCGTTTCGTCTAATAGCGGCAGACGTCTAGCTACTGACGTGCTCACGCTGCGATAGGCCCGGTTGGCCACGCTCAGCGCTCTTTTTAGCTCCGCAGGACCACGCTCATGCGCCAAAAAGTGATCTAGCCCGGTCAGCAGATTTTCAAGCCCTGAGCCTGCTAATGGCTGACCTTTCAATCGCTGACGCAGCGCTGGTAGGGCAGCTAGCTCAAATAGACGCAGATCGCGATCGCTCTCAGCGTAGGGCTGCAAATTGCGATGGAAAATCTCTCGTACCTTACCTTCTGCGGCAGCGATCGCAGCGCAATCTTCTGGATCAATCAGCCCTGACTGAAGGCGATCCCAGCCGTTGATGATAAAGAACAAGGCCAGACCAGACTCTTTGAGATAGTTGTTTAGATAGCGCTGCTCGTCTAGGGTAAAAGGCTGCGTGGCATCTAGAACAAACAGAACCGCTTGAGCATCGCTGAGGTAGCTCAAGACCTGGTCGTTACGGGCTTCGGTGTCGTTGAGTCCGGGGGTATCTATTAGCTCTATGCCCTGCTGAAGTAGCGGCAGTGGATATTCAACAACGACGCGGCTGATGTGGGGAAAGGCTTCTTCGCCTTCGGACTCTAATCGCTTTGATTCGGTGGGGTCGATGGTGTATTCAGCCTTAAACGTTTCTAGGCTAATGGTTTCGGGGGCGCGATCGCCATCTTTGCCACCTGCCTTGCCACCCTTCTTAAAGTGCAGCACAATTCGTTTTTCAGGTCCGTAGCGCAGCGTGGTCAGCAACGCGGTGCAGGGGTTTACATCACTCGGCAGCAGATTCTCACCGATAAGCGCATTCAGCAGCGTACTTTTACCCCGTTTCATATCGCCCATGACCATCAGGCGATAAGTGCCCTGGCTCAGGCTATCGGCAGCCTGCTGAATCTCATGGATAGAACTCGACAGGCTAAGCTGACCCGATTCTTCTGCACCTGCGACTTCTGCCGCGCTCAGTAAGCTGCCCATTTTGTTTAGGGCTGTGGCAATTTCAGTGCGCTTGGTGGTGAACGCTTGCCAGGCTTGTAGTCCACTGTCGGTTGCCTGGTCGGTCGCCTGTTCAGTCGCCTGCTGCTCGATCTGTTGATGAGATGGGCTGGTCGCGGGTGTATCGTTCGCTGACATATCGTTTTGAAGGGTGCCTGAAGGTAAGGTCATACCGGTTCGGGAGGTTATTTTTATCTCTGTTACTAAAGATATGATTCACTTTAGGCTAACCTCGATTCGGATAAATCAGATTAATAAACGAATCGGAAAATGAATCAGAGTCAATAAATCGGAACTGACACTCGGATCTGATAGGGACGTGACACGAACGCGGCTTCTTTACCAGGCGCTTAGCGCTTCTACCACGTTCTGTTTAGCCATAGGCGAGAGGGTATCGCGACGCAAATAAGCTTGAATCTCGCTCTGAGCAGATCTTGGATCAATTTGCTTGAGGGCGTTGAGGGCGTGAATTCTCAGCCGCAGATCAGGGTGGCTAAGCACTCCGATTAGGCTATCAAGCGCGTCTACCGCGTCGAGCCTAGCGATCGCTGAGAGCACAGTTTGCATGAGTAAAAAGTCTGGTGAATCTGGCACCGAATTCGCTTCCAAATCTAGCTTTCCACCTAGTGCTAATGGCTGCTTTGGCTCTGGCTTTGGCTCTGTTTGGCTAGCGTTTAGCCATGCGACCAAGGGCCTCGCAGCGATGCTTTTGAGCGGCGGCTCACGCGTTTGTCCGAGGGCTTTGGCGATCGCCTGCTTAACGGTTGGCATAATCACAGGCGTGTTGTAGTCAAAAGCCTCCGCCAAATAGGTAACGGCAGCCGCGACGTTTAGCCAGCCTAGCGACTGAGCGATCGCAAGCTTAACTGGGGTTGCGATCGCCTTTGTCAGATGCTCGCCAAGCGCGGTAACAGCGGCTTCGCTCCCTAGCCTGCCTAGCGCGATCGCACTCTCGCAGCCGACTAGCTGATTTTCTGAGCGCAGACACTGGGCCAATGGTGTCACCAAATCAACGGTTGCCAGTAAATCGCGGCGGCGACCCAGGGTGCGAATCGCTTCAACGCAAATGGGCGGAATATCGCTAAGCGCCCTCAGCAGTATTGGGGTGATTCGCAGATCGTGAAAGCTGCCCAGGGCTTCAACGGCGATCTCTCTAAGCTGAGGGTCGGGGTCTTTGGTAATGCTGATAAGCGGCGCAATCGTTTCTGCTCGTCGAATGTGGCCCAGTGTTCGGGCGGCCAGCAGCCGCTGCGCTGTAAACGCTGTGCCAAAATCTGCGCCGTGCTCGGTAGCAGGCTGGGCGAGTAGATGGCTTAAAGTGGCGATCGCATCCGTACCAGAGGCTGTCAGGCCCTTGCAGATCTCTGCTTGCAGGCTTTCGCTATCGGTGGTCACTAGTAGCTCGGCCAGCGCCGAAACAACCGTTGGATCTTGAAACTGGCTCAGAATGCGAACTAGAAACCACTGAGTATCCGGATCTTGCTGGGTTTGGAGATGCTGAATTAGCAGGGGAAGTGCGCGATCGCCCCATACAGAAAATTGTTGAGAAAGTAGCTTGCTTTGGTGCCAACGGCTGTGAAAGTCGCCAGCAGCTAGCGCTTCGATCATCTGTTCGATCTGTTTTTCTAGGTCGCTTGCTGTCAGTTCGCTTGTTGTTAGGTCGCTTTCTGCATAGCTATCTGCACAACCCTCGTCTGTGGCACCAGCACTCATGTTTTTCTCTCTGCGTTTTCTGCCTGCGGTTTTCTGCCTGCGATTCTCTGTCTACTGTCTACTCGCTCTCTATTTTCTGCTGTTCAGATAATGATAATTCTCATCGGTTCAAATCCACATGGATCTGCGCATAAAGGGTCATAAGAGGGTCGTAAAAAGCCCATGAAAAGGCCCATAAAAAGACCCATAAAAAGGCCTATGGAAAGGCACGTACGTACATGTGCAAACAGCCGGTTAAAGCGGCGACTGTTCTAACACTCAACAACATATCGGCACTTCAAAATCGTTGCAAACTGACCCCTTCAACTAACGCAGCAAGGTAACACCAAGGTGCTGCGATCGCTGAAGAATCGACGACTTCAGCAATATTCAATTTTTGCATCTTAACTATGCGTCCGCCGCGAAGATTTTGCTAAACGGTATTTATGAATACAAAACAGCCTGTGAGATTTCCATATGTTAGTTTCAACTCAAAAGTAAATGAGTTAAGCAAAAACCCTAAAACGGTTCCTTATAAGCGTGGTGGGTAGATGGTCTTATTTCTCAAGTGCATAAACTGCGTATTGGTCAAAGTCATCTACCACTTTTTTTGAGCCCATCTTTGAGCCCATCAATGCCTTAGCGCAACGCTAAAACGCAACGATAGCTAAGAGTGACTATTAACTAGATCTAATCATTTGGTTGAAGCGTATGTTCATATACAACCCTGTCGTATAGCCTGCTGATAAACATACATAAAAAGACTTGGCAGTAGAGATTTGCCGGTGAAAATTTGTCAGTCAAGCGGATACAGAAGTGACAGCAAAACGGCTGAGGCGCTCGGCTCGCTTTTGTTAGCGTAATAACTATTTAATATTTTTGGGTGAAGCATGGTTACATCACCAAGTGTTGTCAAGAAGGAAGAAAAAAAGAATAAGTTTGAAAAATACAAGGCGCAAAAAGACGGTTTAGCCGTCAAAGACGAGCTGAACAAGTTTGCTGAAATCGGTTGGGAAGCGCTTGATAAAGACGATCTAACTGGCAGGCTAAAATGGCTAGGCATTTTTCACAGGCCGGTCACGCCCGGTAAGTTTATGCTGCGCCTACGGATGCCTCACGGTGTGCTCTCTAGCCATAAAATGCGCGTTCTAGCAGAGATTGTGCAGCGCTATGGTGATGACGGCTGCGCCGATATAACGACCCGCCAAAACCTTCAGCTGCGCGGCGTTCGCTTAGAAGATATTCCAGACATCTTCAGCCGTTTCGAGCAGTCGGGCATTACTTCTATACAGTCTGGCATGGACAACGTGAGAAACATCACGGGTTCGCCAGTGGCGGGCATTTCGGCTAGCGAGCTAATTGATACGCAAGGGCTGGTGGTCAAGGTTCAAGACATGATCACCAACAATGGCGACGGCAACTACGACTTCACCAATTTGCCGCGTAAGTTCAATATTGCCATTGAAGGCAGCCGAGAAGATTCGATACATTCTGAAATTAACGATATTGCCTTTATCCCAGCGTTCAAAGACGGCACCGAAAGCAGCGAACTGGGCTTCAATGTGATTGTTGGCGGATTCTTCTCTGCTAAGCGCTGTGCGGCGGCAATTCCGTTAGACGCCTGGGTGCCTGCCGACGATACGGTCGTTGAGATATCTCGCGCTATTTTGAGCGTGTTTCGCGATAAAGGCTCTCGCGGAAACCGTCAAGAGACTCGGCTGATGTGGCTAATTGAAGCGATGGGGCTAGATCAGTTCCGCGCTGCGGTAGAAGCGCAGATGGGCCAAACGCTGCTGCCTGCCGCACCTGAAGATGCCATTACCGATGAAGGTAAAAGCGACCATATCGGCGTCCATGCGCAAAAGCAGCCGGGACTAAATTACGTTGGGCTGCATGTGCCTGTTGGGCATATTTTTGCCGACGACATGTTTGAAATAGCGCGGCTAGCAGAAGTGTACGGCAATGGTGAGATTCGTTTGACCGTAGAGCAAAACGTGATCATTCCTAACGTGCCAGATTCTCGCCTGTCGGCCCTTTTGCAAGAAGATCTTTTGCAGAAGTTCTCGATTGAGCCGATGCCGCTCTCTAGAGCCGTGGTCTCCTGTACAGGAGCGCGGTTCTGTAACTTTGCCATCATCGAAACCAAACAGCAAGCCGATGCCCTCGGTCAAAAGCTAGATTCACTATTCACAGTGGATCAGCCAGTCCGGATGCATTGGACCGGCTGTCCTAACTCTTGCGGGCAGCCCCAAGTTGCCGACATTGGCTTCTTGGGCACCAAAGCTCGCAAAGATGGCAAGTCTGTAGAGGCCGTCGATATCTATATGGGCGGCAAGGTTGGCAAACATGCGCAGCTTGGTGAGCGCGTGATGAAAGCTGTCCCCTGCGAAGATTTGGAGACGGTCGTTGCTGATCTGCTCAAAGAAAAGTTTGGCGCAACGGCAAAAGCCTCTTCTTAAGAGAGGCTTTCGAGAGATGTGTTTCGTAAGAGAGATGTTTCAAGAAAAGCGCCTAGCGTTTCCTGGCCTGACCGCTGATGTTAGATCGCTAGCTCTCAGCGGCTGGGCCACCAAAAAAGAAGCCCACGGGTGGCAACCCATAGGCTTTGGTTCATTCTGTTTTGTTACTTATTTATCCAGTAACAAAACGTCTTTATATATAGGAGCATAACGCAAGATGATTGGAGAGTTGTTTACAAAAGCAACTCAGGGCAGATATAAGATATTACATCTGACCTGGTTTGCATTTTTCTTATCGTTTGTCGTTTGGTTTAATTTCCCGCCATTTGCGACGACGATTGTTCAAGAGTTTGGCTTAACGCCCGCTCAGGCAGGCACGATTGGTCTGTGTAACGTGGCCTTAACGGTTCCTGCTCGTATCATTATCGGTATGCTGCTAGACAAATACGGGCCTCGTTTGACCTACACTTGCTTACTGGTTTATGCCGCGATTCCCTGTTTAATTTTTGCAACGGCGACTAGCTTCAACCAGCTTGTCATTGGCCGTTTGCTGATGGGTATTGTCGGTGCTGGATTTGTGATCGGCATTCGGATGACCGCTGAGTGGTTTCCACCCAAAGATGTGGGTACTGCTGAGGGTATCTATGGTGGCTGGGGCAACTTTGGCTCTGCGTTCTCTGCCTTTACGATGGTGCTTTTCGCGATGGCCTTAAGCTTTTTGCCAGGGTCGTTTAGCTTTGGCGAGCCTCAGACCTTTAATGTGCTTAGGTCTGTCTTTTAACAGTGAGATTTTGAACTGGCGAGCTGCGATCGCAGGATCTGGTATTCTCGCTGCCCTGTATGGCATTTTCTACTACTTCAATGTTACTGACACGCCGCCTGGCAAAGTCTATGTCAAGCCACAGAGCGCTCGCGGCATCGAAGTGACCACCGTCCGGGACTTCTGGTTCTTGATGGTGATGAATATTCCGCTGACGCTAATCTTGATGGTGATTGTCTGGCGCTTGCAGAAAGTTAGTTTCCTTTCTGTTGGCGTGATGTATATTCTTTGGCTAGCTTTGCTCGGACTCTATGCCTTTCAGTCGTACAACTGCTGGAGCGTCAACAAAGATTTGCTTGCCGGGCGCAAGCGCTATGCCGCTGAAGATCGCTACCGATTCAAGCAGGTGGCACTTCTAGAGCTGACCTATATTGTGAATTTTGGCTCTGAGCTAGCGGTTGTCACTATGTTGCCTGCTTTCTTTGAAGGCACCTTTAGCTTGCCTAAAGCGATCGCCGGTATGATTGCGGCTAGCTACGCCTTCATGAACCTAGTTTCTCGTCCAGGTGGCGGCATTATTTCCGACTCTGTTGGCAGCCGTAAATGGACGATGACCGTTCTGCTAATTGGAATGGGTGTTGGCTATTTACTCTTCGGCATGGTAGGCAGCTCTTGGCCGCTGTCCGCTGCAGTGCTGCTGGTAATGGCTTGTTCTTTCTTTGTACAAGCAGCCGAAGGCGCAACCTTTGCGCTGGTGCCGCTAGTGAAGCCTCGAATTACCGGTCAGGTCGCTGGCAACGTGGGTGCCTATGGCAACGTCGGTGCGATCGCCTATCTCACTATTCTGCTGCTTCTCAATCAGGCCTTTGTCCCAGCAGGCGATGGGGTCGACCCGGCAGTGATTGCAGCGGGAACAGCTAGAGCCAACTCTGCCTTCTTCCAGGTGCTAGGCGTGGCTGGTTTAATTGTTGGCTTCCTGTGCGCATTCTTCTTAGACGAACCCAAGAATTCCTTCGCCGATGCTCATGAGGGTGAAGAGTTCCACGAAGAGGTGGTTCCCTCACCATCATCGTCCTCCCTTATGGGCTAGCTGTTAGTCATTTAATCTACAGCGCTCTCAATCGCTGTTTGATTCAAAGCTAGTGCTTATCAAACCGATAGGGGGCGTCATCAGGCCTCCCCTATCGGTTTTAATTTTAATATTTTTGATCTCGTACAGCCCCCAAAAGAGGTGACGATGGCGCTTTCAACTGACGCACTCTCGACCAAGACACTTTGCCCATACTGCGGTGTTGGCTGCGGGCTAGAAGTTTTTCCCCCAGCGCGCAAAGGCCGAAAAATTACCCGCGACAGCCAGGGGCGACCTATTTGGCAGGCCGTAGGTGACAAAGCGCATCCCTCTAGCAAAGGGCAAGTTTGTGTCAAAGGGGCCTCTGTGGGCGAATCGCTCAACAAAGACCGACTAAAAGAGCCCATGATGCGCGACGCGCTAGACCAGCCATTTCAACCCGTTAGCTGGGATGAAGCTTTTGATCGCATCACTTCAGAAATTCAGAAATCGATTGCTCAGCGTGGGCCCAATTCCGTTTGCATGTATGGCTCTGGGCAATTTCAGTCTGAGGACTACTACGTCGCGCAAAAGCTAATCAAAGGCTGTATTGGCACCAACAACTTTGACGCTAACTCTCGCCTGTGCATGTCTTCAGCCGTTTCAGGCTATATCCAAAGCTTTGGGTCTGATGGCCCGCCCTGCTGCTATGACGACTTAGAAATCACTGACTGTGCTTTTTTGATTGGCACCAACACCGCAGAGTGCCACCCCATTGTCTTCAACCGGCTGAAAAAGCACTTGAAAAAAAGCCGGAATGCAAAGCTGATTGTGGTCGATCCGCGTCGGACGGACACTGCAAAAGCCGCCGATTTGCACTTGGCAATCAAGCCCGGTACCGATATTGCACTTCTCAACGGCATCGCTTATTTGCTGATTCGCTGGGGTAAGCACGATCCGGTGTTTATTGACTACTGTACGGACGGCTTTACAGCATACGCGCAGATCGTAGACCACTATCCACCGGAGCGAGTGGCGCAGGTTTGTGGCATCTCGGTTGCCGACCTAGAGCAAGCCGCTAAGCTGTGGGCGGCGTCAAAAAGTGTACTCTCGCTATGGTCAATGGGCGTTAACCAGTCGAGTGAAGGGACAGCGAAGGTCCGCACAATTATCAACCTGCATCTGATGACAGGCCAGCTAGGTCGTCCGGGGGCAGGTCCATTTTCGCTAACTGGGCAGCCCAATGCGATGGGTGGACGCGAAGCGGGTGGTCTGGCGCATATTTTACCAGGCTATCGGCTGGTGAAAAATTCGGATCATAGGCGGGTAGTGGAGCAGGTTTGGCAGTTGCCAGCAGGCAGTATTTCGCCGCAGCCGGGGCTTGCTGCTTGGGATATGATGCTCGCTTTGGAGCAAGAGCTGATTGGCGTGATGTGGATTGCCGCGACCAACCCAGCGGTGAGTATGCCAGATATTAAGCGGACCCAGGCCGCGCTGTTAAAATCGCCCTTTACGATTTGCCAAGACGCTTACTATCCTACTGAAACGGCGGCATACGCTCATGTTGTGCTGCCTGCGGCTCAGTGGGGCGAATCGTCTGGCACCATGACTAACTCTGAACGCGTGGTTACCTATTGCCCTGCCTTTCGCGATCCGGTCGGTAAGGCGCTGCCAGACTGGGAAATTTTTGCTGAAGTGGGGCGTCGCTTGGGGTTTGAGCTGCAGTTTGATTTTGCCGATGCGGCGGCTGTGTACGATGAGCTGGTGGGTCTGACTTCGGGCCGACTGTGCGATATGAGCGGGCTGAGTCACGAGCGTTTGGCCAAGGCGGGCCCGATTCAGTGGCCTGCGCCAATTTGTGAAACGGCTGATACAGCTGCCGATAAGTTTGATAAGCGCTTGTATACCGACTATCAGTTTCCGACGGAAAATGGCCGTGCCAAGTTTGCGGCATTCCATTTGAAGGGCTTGGCTGAGCCGCCGGATGAGCGGTTTCCGATGGTGATGACGACCGGCAGGCTGTTAGGACACTGGCACACGCAAACGCGGACAGGGCGAATTGAGAAAATTGTAGAGAAATATCCCTATCCAACGCTGGAGGTGAATCCGCGTGATGCGCAGCAGCTACAGGTACAGTCTGGAGATTGGGTAGAGGTTCGATCGCGCCGAGGATTTGCCCGTCTGCCCATACGTGTCACCCAAAACATCAGCCGAGGCACCGTATTTATGCCTATGCACTGGGGCTTTCTGTGGGCTGACAACGCCGAAGTGAATGCGCTTACCCACCCTGAGGTGTGCCCGATCTCTCTACAGCCTGAACTCAAAGCCTGCGCTGTGCAGCTTGTTCCTATCGCAAAACCTGCCGAAACCGCTAAGCCCACTACGGCCCAGCAGCTCCTTGCGATGGTCCAGCCAACGCCAACAGCCGTCAAACAACCTGTCTCCGCCGGGCTTGTGTAGCTGAGCCGTTTGGTCACCTCAAAATAGCTCTGTATTATTGACAGGCGAGTGTTTGAGCCTCGAATATGCGAATGTTAAAGGCAGACGCGAACGGGGTTAAGTAACAGGTTTGAATAGACGATTGAATAGATTTATTCGCAATCACCTGAGCGATGAAGGCTTTTTGCGAAACATAGGGCGGTTTGAGGGATGGGTTTCTAAGCTGCTTGCGATCGCAATGGTGATGGTAATTGTCGTTGTCATTTTTGATCTGGGCGTCGTCCTAACCAGAAAGCTGCTCAACGGCAACGCCAGTGATTTTCTTGGCTCAACCCTACTCGATATTTTTGGTCTATTTCTTAGCGTTCTGATCGCGCTAGAAATTATGGAAAATATCACTGCCTACTTGAAAAAGCACGTCGTGCAAGTAGAACTGGTTATTGTCACCTCGCTTACCGCAGTTGCCCGAAAAATAATCATATTAGACCTCAAAGAGGTCACAGGCGTTAGCCTAATTGGACTCTCTGTCGCTATTCTCGCCCTTTCTATCAGCTACCTCATTGTCAGAAACGTCAACTCGTAGGGTTTCCTGTAGTTTTTGGGTTGCCAGTGGTAGCTGAGCGCCCCTTAGCCCGTGAATAATTCGCGCCGATCGGCTATCTGGCTCGTCTGAAACAAACACCACGAACAGTGGATGTGGCTCGGCGGTGCCTTCTGCTAGCAGGTGTTTATACTTCCTGGGCATTAGCCACTCCACGCCCTGACCTAGCTCTATTTGCGTTTGCCGCCAGCGAGAGAGCAACCCAGAAAAATCTTCACCGGGCCGCTGGATAAACAGCACAATCTCAATACCTGTTTTGATCTGCCACTCGGGATCACATACCATCAGCGCTATGTCACAAGTCAGCGGCCGAATGCGATCGCAGATATCTATTTTCCCGTCTATTTCCGTACGCTCTCGACTCCGAACATTAGGCAGCGGAATCATCACCATGCTCTCTTGCAGACGACGAATGCTAGGCAGCGACTCGAAGTAAGGTCGATGCTGATTCAACAGCGTCAAAACGCCATCGTAATGGCAGCAGTTAGATAGCAACGCTTCATAGGCCAGGCGCTCTGCATATAGATGATTGGGCGGGCTATTTATTTTGCAGTTGCCTGTCATAGATGACGTTAAGCAGATGACGTTGAGCTAGCGGGTACTACGTGCTAGCTTTCCCTTCTACAGTCTCATGTTCGATGTCTAACCGCTCCCCGATTTCCAGACGGCTGCCATTCGCAAAGTCCCAGCCTGAAAGCGCCCTTTTTCCGGCAGGCTTAACTTCACGCAGCAGCAGGTGGCCATCGCCCGTTTGAACGACGGGGCCGTGGTTTTTTAACAGGCTGATAATGGTTCCAGGCGCGGCGTTTTGGCTGATTTCAGCCGCCTGATGGCTTTGTTCAATCGCGGCTAGTGACGCGGGCAACTGTGCCCAGTACTGGCTACCCAAAGGGACTGTCTCAATCATCTTTAAATCACGACCTCTAAACTGGGTGGTGCAGCTAGGATAAAAGCCTCGAACTTTGTCATGAATGGCTTTAGCCGTTTGGTGCCAATCTAGCCCATAGTCTTCTTTTTGAATGAGCGGCGCATAGGTCGCCTGCTCATCGTTCTGTGCGACCGGGCGAATGACCTGCTGTTGCAATTTCTGTAAGGTGGTTGCCAGCAGGTCGGCGCTCAGCAAAGATAGCTTTTCAGCAACGCTCCACGCGTTATCGCTCAGGCCAATAGGAATCGTTTTTTTCAACAGCATTGGGCCTGTGTCCATTCCTGCATCCATCAGCATAGTGGTCACCCCTGTGGTGGTTGCGCCGCTGCGAATGCACCACTGAATGGGCGCGGCCCCTCGGTATGTTGGCAAAATAGATCCATGAGCGTTAATACAGCCTAGACGGGGCATGTCCAAAATTTCTGGAGACAGAATTTGACCGTAGGCGATTACTACAAAGGCATCTGCTCGGAGCGCATCTAGCTTAGCGAGCGTTTCTGTATCCTTTTTAATCCGTGTAGGCTGCCAGATGGGGCAGTTTTGCCCTAGAGCTGCGGCTTTGACCGCAGATGGGGTAACTTTGCCGCCTCGACCTCGGCGCTTATCTGGCTGAGTGACAACGGCCAGCACCTCAAAATCTGACTGTGCGAACAAACGCTCTAGACTAGGTACGGCGAACTGGGGGGTGCCAAAGAAGACGATTCTCATATTTTTGCTTTAGTTTTTTCTCTAGTTTCTTTCTCTGATTTTTCTTCAACGGGTATCGACCAAAATTTCAATGCGACGGTTTCGCTGTCTCGCTATCGGGTCGGTGTTGTCTATAACCGGTTGAGTTTGACCCATGCCGACGGTTACCCAGCGATGCGTGTTAGGTAGCGATTTCGCAGATAGGTGGCTAGGGCATTTGCCTGAGCAAGGGTGTGTTCTCGGCTAGTGCCCGTATCTGTTTGATTGTCGCTGTAGCTGCGAATAGAGATAGTGGCCTCTGGGTAGTTCACTAGCTGATCTAGCACTTGATTGAGCAAACTATCTGCCTTTAGATCGCTTTGCCCTGGAGAGAATAGAGCGTCGCTAGGTAGCGTAATTTTGAGCTGGGCGACCTCTAGCAACTGAGCCTCTGGCGGGATAGCGACCGGTTCGTAATTGGGTGCTGCGTCGGGCTGAACGGGTGGCGGATCGATGGCTGCTCGCAGTGCGTTAATCCGCGTGTCAATATCAGTCCCTTGATAGGGCGACTTGCCTAGCTTTTTCTCTAGCGTTTGCAACCGTCGATCTAGCGTTAGCAGCTCAGTTTCTATTGAATTAAGTTCGTCAACAAGTGGCTGCTTTTCTATGGGCGACAGGGTTAGCGGTGCTAGTACAGGGCCGGTTTCAGGTAAGGGAATAGCTTCAATCCGGCTTTGGACGGTGGGTGTGTGCCACAGCTCGGGAAAGTGCCATAAGCGGTTACCCAGTCGGCTCGATTTTCGCAGTAGGCGCTCTTGTAAAGGGGGCGAGCTGATGTTGCCAGAAAAGACTTGCGCTACCAGGATGCCGAAAATCCAGGCTAGGGTTAGTGCGCCGCTACACAATAGGAGATAGGCGATCGCAACATAAGGCTGTCGCTGCCAAAACCGTGGCGTGTGTGCCAGTGGTTGAGGTATTGGCGGCTGAGATATTGGCGAATGAGGTATCGGCGAGGTGTCTGCATACGGCGTACTAGTCGCCTCGCCGTACGGCCATTGAGAACCGCTGGTTGTAAAATTTGCTGTTGAGCTGGTGCTGGGCTGCTCTGGCTGATCTGGTCTATACGTCAAAGGCTCGCTGCTCAGAGGCTCCCTGCTCGAAGGCTCTCTACTTAAGGGCTCTCTACTCAAGGTCTCCCCTAGTGGGGGCTGGCTTTGGCTTGACGTTAACGGCTTTGGTTTTTTTTGCCAAGGCAGGCAGATCCAGGCAAACCTGCTTCGCTTTGGGCGAGCTATTGGTTGGGCCTGATGCTCTGTGCGGCTAGCTGCTCTGTGCGGTGAAGATATCTCTGATGAAGATACTTCTGGTGGGAATTCTTCTGGGGCAGCTGCTTCAGAGTAAGCCGTATCAGAAACGCTACGCCCATATCCCTGCGGCTGCGCATAGCTGTCAAATCCTCGGTTGAGATTGGGTCGAGGGTAAAGCGATCGCGATCTTCTGTTTACAGATGACGGCACAGATGATGGCGGATTGTTACGCTCGGTGTTGGCATCGTTCCAATCCGGTTCATGGGTCACAAGCCAGCCTCCCTTAAATTGCTCCAGCTAGTATGACAGCTACTAGGCTGATGAATAAAGGATTAATTGTAGTTCAGTCTTATTAACTATTCGTAGAAACTCCATCCCCGCCAAGGGCTGACCTCGACCACGCCGCGCTCAGTAAAGACGACTCGGTAGTCTACCGCCGGGGCCTGCTCTGAGGCTGTACCGACCAGCTCGGGCAAAGGGGTTTCGTCGATAGCTGCGATCGCAGCGCTATCTGCTGGCTCATAGCCAATAACAGTTCCGTCCTCGCTCACCCTTACCCTGTAGCTCACTGCATCTCCAAATCTAGGCTGCTCGCGATTGTCGACCAAAGTTTGCTTCAGATCACTATTAAGACGCCGAACGTTTTCAAACCCGTCTAGCGCATTTGGCGGATTGGTTTCAAATCTGGAAGCGCCAGCCTCACCTTCTATCGTTTCGGCGTCTGGGGTTTCGGCCTCTGAGATCTCGACATCTGGGGTTTCGGTATCTGGGGTTCCGCTATTTTCTGACTCAGCTGTCTCATCTAGCTCAGCTTCCGCCGTCGTTACAGCTTCGGGTTCAACTTCATCGGTCTCAGCTTCAGGGGCGGCAGCAATCTGACTAACCGCCGGATCTTCTGTTTCTCCGTTGGGAGGTGTGCTGCTGTTAGCAGGATCTGCGATCGCAACTTCAGCCGCTTCGTCTGCGCGGCTAGTCGCGGGCTCTTTGAGCTTAGGCGCTGGCAATAGCCCAATCGCCATCGTTGCCGCGACCAGTCCGCCAATACCCAATACAGCAGGAATAGCGCGATCGCTCAGCGGTTCCTCACTGCGCACAAATCGGCGTGCCAAGGGGGCCAAAGCCGGAGTTAACTCTGGTAGCGTTTGACTATCGTCAAAAAACTGATCGACCGCTTCAGTCAAATCAAACAGCTGCACTGCTGAGAGCTTAATATCAATTGCGCGGCCATCACCCAAATCGCCTAAATCGGCAATCTCTGGCTGAATTACCAAATGGTGATAAGGACCATCGCCCGGATTGATATGAACTAAAAGGGGCTCTCCCTCGACCACCTGCGGATGGGCAAAGCCGCTGAGAACTTCTTGCCCGTACTGACTGACCGCTCGCACCAGCGCCGCAAAAAAGTTATATCCACCGTTGAGCGATCGCTCTAAGCCGCTAATTCGACACTCCGCATTCACTAGCAGCGACATCACATTTTCGCTACCCGGCGATGGATCAATACTCAATCCATCCAAAATTAAGCTGCAGTTAGGCAGCTGATACTGACGCCGAATCGTCATGATACTTCTCCATCAAAAAGGCTAATCCAGAGCCGCTCTGCGCCTTCTGTCCCCGTACAAAACAATAGTTTTGTCAGCAGCTCAATAGCAAGCTCATTTAGCTTCTCGTCCGTGCTGTAGGCAATCACGCTAGAGCGCTTAGCGTTCATGCGGGCTCGAAAGTGAGAGCGAAACCTGGCTAAATAGTCTGACAGTCGAAAATGATGATCAAAAGAAAGGTTTTGATCGCTGAGCTGCTGATAGCCCAGCAGCAGTTGACGAATCAAGACCGTAAGGCGACGTGCCAAAAAGCAAGTAATTAGCACCAGCGCCTTGCCTTCTTCTAAAGACATGGGCTGACGCTGACTAAAACGCCGCAGTGGGTTACTGCTGCGCAGTAGCCAAAGATGGACCCGCCCCCGAATAATCTCTGATAGTTCCAGCTCTTTTGCTGAAGCCAGCATTGCTTCTGAACCACCGAGATCTAATGCTTCAATGGCCAGCAAGAGCAAGTCAATTTGCGTTTTGGCTCTACGAGAGCATTCGATCGGCAGCCCATCAGGACTGCTAAGCTGATCTACTAGCTTAGGAGTGGGCGGTTGGGCATCGGGGGGACTCTGTACTTGCATGCGCTGGCGATTATCCACTCAAAGATCTCGTCGAAATAAATATAGTTACAAATAATTAAGGCATCTCTTCTCAATCAGAGTCGTTTAGATACCACCAGTTTATGGGCCGCCACAGCGAGAGAAATCCGCAGTTTTGATATCGGCGCTCTAGCCTTCGAGACCCAACATTTTATGTGTTGGACATTTATACAGTCAACGGCAGACCTTGAATATCAGTACATTTAAACAAAAGCTTCCCGCAACTTGACCACGATATAACAACCTACATTGATTTGAGCTTGCTTGGCTTTAAGCTTGTGGCACTTAAGGTCGAATAAGGTACGCCGAAAAGGTCATCTTTTCTTAATATAACAATCTCGATACATTACCGCCTGATGAGTCTGACTACGCCTTCTTCGATCACAAATGTATGACTAAAAAGACGCGATCGCACCGGTATGTCAACCCAAGTTAAATTGACCAGTCAACTCAACCAGTTAGCTTGGTCAGTCAGCTTAGTGCGATCGCAAAACGAAATAAGTATGTACCAGTAAGCACTACAGCCGACAGTATTATCCCAGTGTAATCACTTAGAATCAAGGTTTCGCAATGAACCTTGCCAAGAACTTAATCTTGAGCTTCATCTTATGTACCGGCTGACGTTAGAACTTTGAAGTTAGAACTTTGAAGTTAGAACTTTGAAGTCAGACCTCGTTTGAAAGTAGACTTTAAAGCCGATCTATTTAGGAATAATCTCTTCAATCAGCCAGCGATCGCCGTCTCGGACCAGTTTGTAAGTTGCCCCAACGACCTCATCCCCATAAGAGGAAGCCGTATCCTGGTTACCCGAAGCGTCATACACATCTGCTGACTCTGTGACTTCCGCTTCAATGCTCAAGCTGTCCGCACCTTCCACGCTTTCTGGATCTACCGATAGAATATTGACCGTGCCATGCGTATAGTCAACGTACGATCCGTCTGCTTCTAGCGCCCTAACGTTGCTTTGGGCACCTGCTAATGCTCTGCCCGTTAAGACAGTTGTCAATTCACTGGCGTCGTATTCTTGACCATACGCTATCCGTTTAGTCTCTAACCAAGACATAACCGTTGCCTCACCGATCCCCTCAGCATCGTCTGGCGTTGAGGTACTTGCAGGCTCTAATTCATCCGTTTCGATAGCCGGTTCATTGACAGTAATATCTAATGGATCTCCCTCTATTGCAGGCGTCGCGGTCGTCGCGTCATTCCCTGTAATCGCGCCCAGAATCTTACTTGCCAGAAATAGCCCCACGCCCAGGCAAAGCAGCCCTGCCAAAATTACCAGCGCTAAGCGATCCCACTTAGGTGAACTACTGCTGTTTCTTCGATTTCGCCTCGCCCTCAGAGCGGCTAGTCCTCCTGTGGGTGAATCATTCTCGCTAACGCCAGATGCGTGAGGAGGTGTCGCTTGTACCCCTAGCTGGCCAGTTGGAGACATTTTTGATATTTTATCGACGATGTTGGCACCGCCCGCAAATCCAGCAACGCCCGCTGCGCCCGCAGCACCTGAGAGTTCAGAACCGCTAACTTGAGTCCCCAAATCAGGTGGGCTAAATCTAGCGGGCTCTCCAAACATGGACGGTTCAAACCGAGAAGTTGTATCCGCCTCGATCGTCGCTACGCTGCTTTCACTGATCTGAGAGGTTTCTATTGCCCTAGCCGTGGCCTGAGCGCTCCAGGTTTCTGCGAGATTGCTCTGGCTATTCTCTTGAAAATTTCTCTGTGTAGCTCTCTGCGTATTTTCGAGGGGTATATTTTCTAGATAAGTTTGTACTGCACTATCAGCGAAGTAGTCTTTGAGCGTTGATTGGGCCTGGTCTAAGTCTCTAAAAAATGGAAAGACTTCTTGCTGCAGCCAGTTTTCAGCATATAGGCAAAGTCCAGGCAGCAGATCTGGAGAGCCTTGAGAATGCTCCCGAATAAAGGCAAGCGGATCGAATTCCTGGGACAGCTCTAGTGACCGACTGGCTTCTTCTGTCTGGCCGAGTAACACTGCGCAGACAGCCTGCTCTAAATGTACGTCCTGACGACCACTGAGTCGTAAGAGCATCTGCTTTGCCCGACGAATCAAAGCTGGCTGATGCTGTGCAAAACCACGCGCTAGCAGTGCATAGACGGCCAAATACGTGCCGACAGCTGAGGGCCTTTGCGCCTCGGCCTCGAAGATCTCCTGCTGCTCAGCAGCGGTCAAGTATCCTCTCAGCTGCTGCACAAAGCGTAAAAAGTCGTCTACGCCCAGGCCAGATAAATCGTCGTCAGCTCCATCAATGCCGCCCCTGTCTTGAAGCATGCTGCGCAGTAGGTTGATGCCTTCTCGCCGAGACTGCTTTTGATCTAAGGGTCTAGAAATTAGATCGAGGCAGCGGTAGGGCCTGAGCTTATACAGGTCTGCTTGGATTTCAGCGCGCAGAACCGGCAGCAAATCTTCTTTCAACAGTAGCTCTCGGCCCGTTTCCAAGGATTCAGCAGCATGTTCGTAATGATTTTGCTGCCATTCTTCTCGGCCCAGCTCTAAGCAGGCGACGGCCAAACTCAAAATAATATCGGGTAGGGCTGGTTGCTCTTTTAGCTTTTGGCCCTCTATTGTACTAGCGTCGCGCTTGATATAAGCGCGTCCTAGTCGGAGCACTAGTTCGTATTCTCCAAGCTCTAGTAGGATCAGCAGCGCACCGATTAAGAGAGGGTCCTCAACTTCTATTGTTGGAACGTTGGCATCTGGGTCGTTAACGCTTTCGGCCTCTTTACCTGGCCCGCCTTTGGTCTTACTCAAAAATGCCTGGTCGTATTCGGCTCGGCGAGCGCTATTGCCTAAGACCTCATAGGCGCGATCTATCAGCTGGCGGCGGGCATCAATGGCCAGCTCTGAATACTCACGTCTGGGAACTTGCAAAGTGCGATCGCGATGCGACTGTTGTAGCTGCTCAGCCGTCGCCTGAATCGGCAGTCCTAAAATTCGGTAGTAGTCCAGCGGAATTCGCACTCTTTGTATCCCCAGCCATTAAATCAATACTTTTGTCTTTAACCAACATCGAACCAACATAATAGAGGCTATGTACGGTGCTTGTCGCGAGGAACTCGCTTCTTCGAGATACTTGCGCTGTGCACATCTGTCTGTGTATGTCTTTTAGACAGGTAGACAGTACACACGTAGATCCTTAAATCATATATAAATCACTATAGGCACTATTAGGTAGGTACTCACTACTCAGTACTTAATTATGATCGCAGAGCGCGTTTTTCTACGTTTCGCTAGAACATCTGATTTCTGCATCTGTCAATTATGATCTTTAATGAAATTGCGATTTTGAGGGACACCTTACCACTGTTCTTGAAGAAAGTTTGAAGAAAATTTCAAAAAAGGCAAAATTCCAGTTCGGTGTTGGCTTCCTTCAAGTGCGATAAATCTTTATCAACCCAGTGTATTTCAAACTTGAAGCTCAGCCAGTTTGCAGGGTGATTCAATAATTTGAGGTGAAGACAAGCTATGATAAAACGCGAATTGCCTCAGAAAAGATTATAGAGATAAGGTGTTGAGTGCTTTCACTACGCATTGCTGTGCAGAATCATGCTCAGGAAAGACGTAAATAGAGACGTAGAAAAGATTTAGGCCCACAGATCTACCTATAGACCCCTTGCTCAGACCCATTGCTGCCAAGAACACGGACATAACTTATGGTTCAGGAAAGACCACTGCCCACATTTCACGCATCCTCTTCGCAAGTCACTAAAGACGAGGGTCTTACTGTCTATGAAGACATGATCTTGGGGCGTTACTTTGAAGATAAGTGCGCCGAGCTATACCAGCGAGGTAAGGTTAAAGGCTTTGTACATCTCTATAACGGTCAAGAGGCGGTCGCTTCGGGTGTGATCAAAGCAATGCGCTCGGATGATTATGTGTGCAGTACCTATCGCGACCACGTCCATTCTCTGAGTGCGGGGGTGCCAGCTAATGCGGTGATGGCCGAGCTGTTTGGTAAAGAGACCGGTTGTAGCAAGGGCCGTGGTGGCTCAATGCATATGTTCTCTAAAGAGCACAATGTGCTGGGCGGCTTTGCCTTCATCGGCGAGGGCATTCCGGTTGCTTTGGGCGCGGCCTTCCAGACTCGCTACCGCCGGGAGGCGATGGGTGAGAGCAATGCGGACCAAGTGACTGCAGCGTTTTTTGGCGATGGCACAACCAATAACGGTCAGTTTTTTGAGTGTTTGAATATGGCAGCGCTGTGGAAGCTGCCGATTATTTTTGTCGTAGAAAATAATATGTGGGCGATTGGCATGGCCCATGAGCGGGCTTCTTCGCAAACTGAAATCTATAAAAAAGCCAGCGTATTTGGAATGCCGGGCTATGAAGTCGATGGCATGGACGTGCTAGCCGTGCGGGCAGCGGCCAAGACCGCGGTAGAAAGAGCAAGAGCCGGGGAAGGCCCTACTCTATTAGAGTGTTTGACCTATCGCTATCGCGGGCACTCGGTGGCTGATCCTGATGAGTTGAGAGATCCGGCTGAGAAGAAGTTTTGGCGCGATCGCGACCCAATCAAGCACTTTGGTGCCTACCTTCTAGAGCACGATATCGCCAGCGAAAGCGAACTCAAAGCCATTCGCGACAAGATTACAGCTGTAGTTGAAGATGCCTTAACCTTTGCAGAAGAAAGCCCAGAGCCAAACCCTGCCGATCTCTATAAGTATATTTTTGCCGAAGACTAGCCTGTTTTCGCCGGAGATTAGCACCTGAGCCTCCTTAAAGTGCCATCCTACGTTTCGGCACCAGCCAACCTCTAACTTCCCATTTATTCATCATCTTCAACATGGCAGAAACTTTTTTATTCGACGCGCTCCGTGAGGCCATCGACGAAGAAATGTCTCGCGACCAAACCGTCATGGTTATGGGCGAAGACGTTGGTCAATACGGTGGATCGTACAAAGTTACCAAAGACCTCTACAACAAATATGGCGAGCTGCGCGTACTTGATACGCCCATCGCTGAAAACAGCTTTACCGGTATGGGCATCGGTGCGGCAATGACCGGCCTGCGTCCCATCATTGAAGGCATGAACATGGGTTTCTTGCTGCTGGCCTTCAACCAAATTTCTAATAATGCTGGGATGCTGCGCTATACCTCCGGCGGCAACTTCAAAATTCCGGTTGTCATTCGCGGCCCTGGCGGTGTGGGCTCTCAGCTAGGTGCTGAGCACTCTCAGCGGCTAGAAGCTTACTTTCAAGCAGTGCCAGGGTTAAAAATTGTGGCTTGCTCCACGCCTCGCAACGCTAAAGGGCTGCTAAAAGCCGCTATCCGTGACGATAATCCGGTCTTGTTTTTCGAGCATGTGTTGCTGTATTTCAATAAAGAAGATTTGCCAGATGACGAATACGTGCTCCCGCTTGATAAGGCCGAAACGGTCCGCACGGGCAAAGACGTGACGATTTTGACCTACTCGCGAATGCGCTATCACGTCATGAAAGCCGTAGAGTCTCTAGAGCAAAAGGGCTACGACCCAGAAGTGATTGATCTAATCTCGCTCAAGCCGATCGACTATGACACCATCGGGGCGTCAATTCGCAAAACGCACCGCGTGGTAATTGTTGAAGAATGTATGAGAACCGGGGGCATTGGCGCAGAAATCATCGCCTCTATTAATGATCGGTTTTTCGATGAGCTAGATGGCCCTGTTATTCGCCTATCTTCCCAAGATATTCCGACGCCTTACAACAAGGGTTTGGAAGATTTGACGATTGTGCAGCCTGCTCAGATCGAAGAAGCTGTCGAGAAAATTATGCAAGGTCAACTGTAGGCTAGAAGTTGCTTATCACATTTCTCAATCAAATTGCCTCGATCATTACGGTTGAGGCAATTTGGTATTAGGATACTTATCTGACGCCGGATCTCTAGTACTGAATTTCTGGTACTGGATCTGACACTGAGGATCTGACACTGAGCAGGTGAAATAAAAAATTATTGATGGATTCTATGGGTAAGCAACGCTTAATACTCGCTTCGCTACTGGGACTGGTGATTGCTGCAATTGTGATTATCGTGCAAATTCCAACTCAACTTGGGTTGGATTTACGCGGCGGCACGCAGCTTACAATGCAGGTCAATCCTACAGAAGACGTCACTAATATCGGCGAGCGGGAGCTAGCGGCGGTTCAGCGGGTGATTGAGAACCGAGTGAATGGGCTCGGTGTCTCGGAAGCGGTTGTACAAAGCGTGGGCCAAGATCAGCTTTCGATTCAACTGCCGGGCGTCAGCGATCCAGAAAAGGCCGAGCGGGTGCTAGGCGGAACGGCGCAGCTAGAGTTTCGTAGCCAAAAGCCGAACACTGAGGGCGAATTTCAGGCACTTCAATCGGTGGCGCAGCGGCAATTGCTAGAGCAGACGGTGCTGGTCGAAAGTGGGGATGAAGCAGCGATCGCCGCCAACCAATCTGCGATCGCGGCTACCCAAGAAGACATTCTGACTTTGTTTGCCGATACCGGTTTAACGGGCGACAAGCTAAGAGATGCGATCGCAGGGCCTCGTCCCAATGCGCCTCCCGGTGCGTGGCAGGTCAGCATTGTCTTCGATGCGGAAGGCGCTAAGCTATTTGCCGATCTCACCCGCGACATTGCTGGGACCGGACGCGGCATCGGCATTTTCTTAGATAACCAGCTCATCAGCGCTCCTAGCGTTTCTGTAGAGTACGCCGAAAATGGAATTGAAGGCGGGCAGGCTAGTATTTCCGGTCAATTTGATGCTGAAGGTGCCCGTGACCTAGAAATTCAGCTGCGTGGTGGCTCGCTACCTTTGCCCGTAGAAATCGTGGAAAATCGCACCGTTGGTGCCACGCTGGGTCGTGACAGCGTAGAGCGCAGCCTATATGCCGCGTTATTTGGCTTAGCCTTGGTCTTAATCTTTATGGCCGTTTACTATCGCCTGCCTGGTGTCTTAGCAGATATTGCCCTAATCGTTTACGCCATCTTAACCTGGGCGGCTTACAACCTTTTGGGCGTAACGCTGACGCTGCCGGGTATCGCTGGTTTCATCTTGAGCATTGGTATGGCTGTTGACGCTAACGTACTCATTTTCGAGCGAACCCGTGAAGAGCTGCGTGCCGGTAAAACGCTGTACCGTTCCGTAGAATCTGGATTCTACCGAGCTTTTTCTAGCATCTTAGATAGCAACGTCACAACGCTGATTGCCTGCGGCGCACTATTTTTCCTCGGCACAGGCTTGGTCCGTGGCTTCGCCCTCACGCTGGCTATCGGTGTCGTTATCAGCATGTTTACCGCCGTTAGCTGCAGCCGAACGCTGCTGTTTTTTGCGATTGGCTTTCCTCAGTTTCGCAAGCCCAACCTTTTTTGCCCCGGCGTCGAGTCATTACCGGCTAGAGGGACAACCCCTTCAAGTGCTCAGTAATTATGAAAATTAACGTTATCAAGCAAAGAACCCTTTGGTGGTGCATTTCTGGAGCTGTTATTCTCGTCGGGCTCGTCTCAATGGCGTTTTCGTGGCAGCAATATGGTGCCCCGCTCAAGCCCAGCCTAGATTTTGTCGGCGGCACCCGTTTGCAGCTTGCTCGTGACTGCAGCGATGCGGCTAGCTGCACCGCCCCAATCGATATCTCTGAAGTTCGACAGGTTCTCGACGCGCAGGACTTGGCGGGCAGCAGCATTCAACTGCTGGGCGAAGATAAGCAAACGGTGGTCGTACGAACCCGCAATCTAGACGTCGATCAGCGTGACGCGCTGCAATCTGCCCTGGGCGAAACGATTGGCGCTATTGATCCTAACGCGACAAAAAATGACACCGTCGGCCCCGTACTCGGTAAACAGCTTCTCTCTTCTGGGCTGATGTCTTTGCTAGTATCGTTTGCACTGATTGCCGCCTACTTAAGCCTGCGCTTTAAGTTTGACTACGCCGTTTTAGCGATCGTGGCACTCTTGCATGATTTACTCGTCACGCTAGGCATTTTCTCAGTTTTGAGCCTAGTTACGGGTTACGAAGCCGATAGCCTCTTTATCGTTGCGCTACTGACCATTGTGGGTTTCTCGGTCAATGATACCGTCGTTATTTATGATCGCATTCGTGAAACGCTTCAGCGTACACCGGACCGTTCTATTAATGTGATTGTTGATGAGTCAGTTAACGATACGCTGGGGCGGTCTATCAACACTACGCTGACAACTGTGCTGACGCTGTTGAGCATTGTGATCTTTGGCGGTGGTTCGCTGAAGTACTTTGCGCTAGCGCTGATTACTGGCTTTATAGCAGGCGCTTACTCTAGCATTTTTATTGCGAGTACTCTGTTGGCCTGGTGGCGTAGTCGCTCTGAGGGCGATGACTCTGGCAGTGGCAACTCTGGCAGTAATGACTTTGGTGATGATGATCTGATTCGTGAGGATCAAGGTCCGATTGACTCTTTACCAAGTGCGCTTTAGTAGATGCGTTTCAGGTAGATGCGCTTCAGTAGGCGTATTTGGGTAGGTGTGATGTAGGTGTGTTTTAGATAGCGAGCAGTGCGGGCAGTCAGGCCCCAAATTGAACCCTAAATCAAACCCCAAATCACACAAACCGTAAAGAGTCAAGACATGAAGCTCAAGGCAGAAGAGAACCAGAGCAAAGGATCCTAAACAAGGCTGCGTTTGTTGACAAGAGAGCACGTTACAACCACACAAGCTTATGAGATAGAAGCGCTGCGCCAAGCCATGATGCGGACTTGGTGGTGGGTGTGTTTGACAATGTGGCTAACTATTGGACTGCTTAGCCTGTGGTGGATACGCGCGGAGATTCAGACGTTACGGCAGTACTTTACCTGGACAGCGGTGCGTTTTATTGTGATTTATCAACGGCCAGCCGCGATGGGCTTAGGGCTCTGCTGCGGGCTGACGCTGGCACTGCTGCTTAGCGAGAGTCGTCAGATTTTGTGGGGAATTTCACCAGGTGAGCGGGCTCGGCTGCTCAGCAGCTTAGAAAAAATTCATGCTCAAGGGCCTTCTCATCCGCAGTGGAAGGTTATTCGCGCAGATCGTCAAGAGTAAAGAAGGTTAGCTATCTGTGACTTCATCCCGGCCCGATCGTTCTATTGCAACTATTCCTATAGGCCTGCCACGCCAATGGCTATGGTGGCTCATTGGCTTTGGCTTACTGTTCGTCGCCTGCACCAGCACGCTAGTCCACTGGCTGACAGAATACTGGTGGTTTCAATCTGTCGGTTTTGCCAGTATTTTCAAGCTTCGCTTAGGCTGGAGCGTATTCTGCGCGGTCTTAGCGTTTTCTGTTTATGCTCTGGTTCTGTGGGGTAACTATTGGATTGCGCTTTTACTAACGCGCGATCGCCCTTTCTATAGCCCTCAAAACAGTGCCTGGACGCCTATTATTCCTAGCCTGATAATCTACGGCGGGCTAGCGCTGATTGTGCTGTTATCAGTTGGCGCAGCGCAGCGAGCGGCGGCAGCTTGGGAAATCCTGCTCAAATTTTTCAATCCAACCGCCTTCGACATCGTCGATCCGATCTATCAACGAGATGTTGGGTTTTATGTTTTTCGGATGCCGCTCTACCAGGGTTTGCAGCAGCAAGGATTAGAGCTGCTGATTTGGGCACTGATGCTAGCGCTGGTGATCTATGCAGCGCGAGGAGAAATTCGGCTAGAGCGGGGCTGGAAGTACTTTCTAACAGGGGCTGTTAAGACGCATCTGTGTGTATTGCTAAGTGCGATCGCCCTATTCCTCTCGCTAGGCTACTGGCTCGCTCGCTACGATTTACTTTATTCTGCCAACGGCGCGGTATTTGGCGCAGGCTATACAGATGTCAACGCCAGACTAGCTGCCTACAGCCTGATGGCTATCATCACGCTAGTCATCGCCATTTTATTTATGGTTTCTCTCTGGCGACAGGGCTTTTCTTTGCCGCTGACTAGCCTCGGTCTTTACTTCATCATTTTTCTTGTCATTGGGGGCGCTTATCCCTGGCTCCAGCAAACCTTTATCGTTGAACCCAACGAACTCGATAAAGAAGCACCCTACATTGACAACAACCTAGCCTTTACCCGCCAGGCGTACGGCCTAACCGATGTCCAGCAGCAAGAATTCGTTGTGCAAGACAGTCTCGACACCGCTGCTCTAGAACAAAACGCCGCTACCCTCGATAACATTCGCCTGTGGGACTACCAGACGTTACTAAGCACCTATCAAGAGCTGCAAAGCTTGCGTTCTTACTACCGCTTTCACGATGTTGATATCGATCGCTACACCTTAGAAGGCGACTACCGTCAGGTGATGCTCGCCGCCCGCGAACTAGACTACGACGCCGTCGATGGTAAAGCTAGAAACTGGGTGAATCAACGCCTCAAGTACACGCATGGCTACGGTCTAGCTGCTAGTCCCGTCAATCAGGTCACTGTCGAAGGCCTGCCCGACTTCTTCGTCAAAAATATTCCACCCGAAACCTCTGTCGATATTGCCATTGACCAGCCTAGAATCTACTACGGCGAAGAAACTAACCACTACATCTACACAGGCACCAGCACCGCTGAATTCGACTACCCTTCTGGCAGCGACAATGCCACTAATTTTTATGACGGCACTGGCGGCGTTAGCATCGGCTCTTTGCTGCGACGCTCTATCTACGCCTTCGAGTTTGGCTCACTCAAGCCGTTAACCTCCAACTACTTTACGCCTGCGTCCAAAGTTCATTACTACCGCAACGTTCTGCAACGGGCAAGGCAGGTCGTGCCCTTTCTTCATCTTGATAGCGACCCCTATTTGGCACTAGCTGATGGACGCCTCAAATGGATTCTCGATGGCTACACAATTAGCGATCGCTACCCTTACTCAGAGCCCCTCGCCCTCTCTCGAGATGTCGATGCCCTGCTAGCCGGTCAACCACAGCTCACCCAAATGGCCGAGTCAGGTACTAACTACATTCGTGACGCGGCCAAAGTTGTGATTGATGCCTACGACGGCACCCTCAATCTTTACGCAATAGACGAGAACGATCCGGTCCTCACTACCTACAGAAAAATATTTCCCGACTTATTCACGCCCTTAGAATCAGCCTCCGAGCAGCTAAAGTCTCACTTTCGCTATCCGCTCAACCTATTTCAAATCCAGTCTCAGATGTACCGGGCCTACCACATGGACGACATCGAAGTCTTCTATAACCAGGAAGACCTGTGGCAGCTACCCCAGCAAACCAGCCAAAACGACACATCCGGGCAAATGCAGCCCTACTACGTCATCATGCGGTTGCCTGATGCAGACGGCGAAGAGTTTTTGCAAATTCTTCCCTTCACGCCTGCTCGCAAAGACAACATGGTCGCCTGGATGGCGGCTCGCTGCGACGGTGCTCAATATGGCCAGCTCGTCCTCTATCAGTTTCCCAAGCAGGTGTTGGTCTACGGTCCTAAGCAAATAGAAGCACGTATCGACCAAAATCCAGAAATTTCTGGACAGCTTACGCTCTGGAATCAGCAAGGCTCTAGCGTTATTCGTGGCAATCTATTGGTGATTCCAGTCGATCAGTCGCTTCTCTACTTCGAGCCTGTATATTTGCAGGCAGATGAGGGTGCTCTGCCCGAACTAAAGCGTGTTATCGTAGCTTTTAAAGACACTATTGTGATGCGCAATACGCTAGCCGAAGCGCTAGAATCCATCTTTGGTACGACCCAAGCAACCGCACCTGCCTCAGCCGCACCTGTTGCCCCTACTGCTGCTACAGGCAACAACGACACCCAAGGCCTGGTTCAGTCGGCCATTGAAGCCTATGAGCAAGGTCAAACCGCTTTGCAAAATGGAGACTGGGCAGCCTACGGTCAGTCTCAAGAACGTTTGGGCAGTCTGCTTCAGCAACTTAACGTTGAGCCCACAGCGGAGATATTAGTACCCGACTAGCGAGTGCCTCTTCCCATTTTCTGTTCTTTGGTCTACTTTGTCCTTTTGCTTTATCCGCCCAGCATTTGTCTGCTTAGCAACTGTGCACCTATTTAGCGCAACAACTTTAGCGCAACAACGCTCTATTGTTAGCAAAGACTCCCTCTGGACTCTTCTCTGGCATTAGACTACTCTTCAGCAGTGCCTCATAGGCAGTAAGCGCTTGCGTAAACGAATAGTTGTCGATCGCGTACTGTCGTCCTCTTTTTCCGTACATTTCAGTACTTTCAGGATCGTCATGCAGCGCTAAAATAGCCTCAGTTAGGTCAGTTGGGCTTTCTGGTGGAACCACTAGCCCTCCTTTGCTGTCTCGAACGGCATCAGCAGCGGCACCTTGAACCGGTACTGATGCAATCACAGGGCGACCGCTCGCCATAATGACTTGAGTTTTAGAAGGCATATTGAACCCCACCACATTGCGCTTCTGCATAATTAGCGAAACATCTGCCGCCGCTAGCATTTCAGGCAGCTCCTCTCTGGGTACAAACGGCAGCAACGTTACATTGTGCACGTTTAGCTGAGCGCGTAGCTTGTCTAGTTCTGATAGCTGACTTTTCTCGCCAACAATAACAAACTGAATATCTCGGCTGTCTTGTAGCTGGGCAGCGCTGTGCAGAATAGTCCGTACACCCTGTGTCCGTGCGATGTTACCCGCATAAAGGACGACAAACTTATCTTTTAGGTTGTGTGCCTGGCGAAAGGCGTTGTTCTGCTTGGGAAGTGGCCGCACGAAGTTAACGTCTACCCAGTTGGAAATACACTTCATTTTCTCTTCTGCGATCCCTTTGGTTACTAGGTTTTTGGTGAATGAAGGGGTAATAACGCTGATTTTAGTGGCGCTGGCGTAGGCAAATTTCTCTAAAGTCTCAAAGACCTTGATAGCTATTTTGTTACTGATTAATCCAGTTTGTACAGCGGCTTCTGGCAGAATGTCTTGAAGACTTAGAACGGTAGGACAGCGGTAGAATAGCCGAGTTGCCGCAACCGGAACGCAAGCGGGAAGAGAGGGGCTCGTTGATAAGATGACATCAGGACGCCAGCCACTGATAGCCTTGAAGAAGCTGAGGAGTGCGAAGCTGCCGTCGAGCAGTACTCTTCCAATTAGACCCGGATTACGGCGAGTTGCCACAAAGCATCTATCTATCTGGACGCCATTGCGAACTTCGCTCTTATATAGCTGTCCTCTATATTCAGCGTAGATCTCTCTTTCTGGATAGTTGGGCATGGCTGTGACAACTCTCACCTGATGCCCGCGTTTGACTAAGCCTTCTGCAAGCTCTGTCATCAGAGGAGCAATGCCGATAGGCTCAGGATAGTAGTTGTAAGAATAAAGAAGAACACGCATATTATTTAGCTCTAAAGACTGGACTTCGCTTTTGGAAAGCGATTGATGGGCTGAGCGATTGCTAAAAAAGCTGGATAGCAGAACTGGGCTTATAAAACTCGGAGGTGCGTAGCAACACTGATCTGCGAGTAAGGATTTACCAAAGCTTCGATGTGCATCTAGATGTGCCTGTTATATCAACATTATCTGTCTGACTCCAAGGCGATCGTCGAATATGGTTTGGACTTCAGCCAATCTTTAAGTAATTTCCGAAAATTGCGTAAAGTTTGCTGAAAGTTTATCTACAAGTGTTCTTGAGTACGAAGGGTGATTGGTTTTGTTCTCTCTGTTTGTATAAATTAAAGAGAGTCGTTTAAGTCGAAAAACCACCTGTATTGTTAGGCTATAGCTGCTTTCTTTTACAGTTTTGTCTTTGACTTCATCGTGACTTTGCATTTGTATGATGGAGTGCTAATTCATTTCTATTTACCTGTCTTTGACGGTGGCTAGAAAACATCTATGTTGTTTATTTTCTAATTCAGTAAAGACGATTTATCTAAATGTAAAGTTACTGGTGCAGGTGAAAAGATGTCCAAGAAGCAGAAGACTCAGTGGGATGCTGTAAAATTTTTTACAACGTTAAGTACCTTTGGTGAAGTTCCATTTTTGGGAAGCTTTCGCTGGATACAAAAAATGGTTGGACAGCGCACGACATTTTCAGGTAGGGAGCTAAGCGCTATGAGAAATAGAGTTGTGGTAATAGGAAAGATGCCACCAGCACTATTCGAGGCGCTGCGTCGAACAGTGCCAGCTACGAGTGAGCTATCGCTTTGTGATCTGGTTACTGATAATGCTCGGCTAGCAATACAGACTAATTCCGCGATCAAAAATGTCACTCAAGATCAGCTCTATGAACTTGTTCTGGGCGCAAATACCGTTGTTTTTTGGGCGACTTCTGATTTCTCTACTGTATGGACTGATTGGGTAAAGTGCCTGAGCAAAAATTCGGAAGTTGTGACTCAGCAGGTCTTTGATTTTGCTCAAGCAGGTGCTGATCTAGAAGCCTGGGGATCCTTAGACGATGTCGTTATGGGTGGCATCAGTCAAAGCACGTTTTTTCTTAAAAAACAGATGCCCTTGAACCCGCCGTCTTTAGATGTGATCGGCGAACCTGTGCAATATGCTTTATTTACTGGCGACGTATCGACAGAAAATTCGGGTGGCTTTTCTTCGGTGAGAACTCAAAACTTTGAACCTCCCTTCAACTTTGCGGGATGGACGGGGTTGCGGCTGCGGGTAAAAGGCGATGGCCAGCGCTATAAATTTATTCTGCGTAACAGTGCAGATTGGGATAGTCTAGGGTACATCTATGCCTTTGATACGGAGGTCGGCGTATGGATAGATGTTGTCGTACCGTTTATAGAATTGGTGCCAACTTTTCGGGCAAAGTCTATGCCGTATGCTGCTCCTTTTGATGCTAGCAAGGCAGTTTCTTTCCAGATGATGCTAAGTAAGTTCGAATACGACCGACGACTAAACCCTCAGTTTACGCCGGGACTCTTTGAGCTAGCGCTAGCTAGAGTAGATGTGTACCGAGAACGGCAGGGAGCCCCGCTGGTTGTTGTTGGGGCGGCTCAAGATGAGGCTGTAAGTGCGCGTCAACAGGTTGCTGTAAGCGAATTAGAGGTGTCTTACAGATGGGTTGAACCCGCAGAAGATATGCAAGCTACGGCAGCGGCGATCAGCGCAGCGTTGGCAACTTAATAATAGAGTTGTCACAGCAGCTATTGAAAAGTCGTCTAGGTGAAAAGCCATATAAAAAATCCTCTGTACTTATCAGTCAATACAGAGGATTTCTTGGTTTTTTGCGGTTGTTGATCGAGATCGGACAAATTTGCGAAGGCTTAGTAGGAAGGGCGAGGTGCGCGATCGCTAGGTGCAACTTGCTGTTTGGCGCGGTTAGCGCTTTTCTTCAGGGCTTCTAGCCGACGAATGTAGCGATCGCGCTGCTTTTTCTTTGGCGTTTGCTCAATGAGCGTTTTCAAGGCGCTGCCCAGGCTCTTGTATGCATTTGGCAACGTATAGCCAAACCGAGTAGCAATAGAGATAGCTTTCTCGTCGGCGTTGATAGACTCTTGTAGCGTTTTTTGGCCGTTGTTTCGTTTGTATAGCCGCCAGCCAGAAACACCGCAAAGCCCCAGCGCTAGCAAGAGCAACAGGCCGTCTTGCACCCATAGCTCACCGACCGCGCCTCCCAAACCGATGGCTAACGCGGCCATTTCCCATCCGTCACGCGGAATAGTATCGCTTTGCACGCGCGCAACTTCATGCCAGAAGAGCAGATTGCGCTGGTCAATAGCCAGCTGTTCCCACTTAGTGAGATCGATTTGAACTTCAACTTGATCGCGGCCTAGCTCTTCACAGGTGATTAGCGGCGGGGCCACGTCAGTTGCAGGCTCTACCGTAACCCAGCTTTGCAGTTCGGGAGGCAACAGGCTCCTCAAACGGCGCAGCTCACCAATGTCTGCTCTGGGCGAACTATAGCTGGTGTAGGAGGTCATAGGTCTAGCGGATAAAGATTATTACTTAGTTATTGGTTATAGCACGCTTGCGGGACGGACATCCTTGGTGTAAAACCGTCCTTTCATAATTTTACAGCGTTGGCCTGTAAATTTTGAATGGCTTCATCAAGTAAAGTGCAGCCTGCTTCGACAGAGTCTATGCGGCAGAGGCGATCGCGCAACATCGCCGCGCCTTCAAAATCTTTGGCATACCAGGCCATATGCTTGCGTGCCTGACGAATGCCGCGCAAGCCTTTGTAATCCCACAGCATAATCAAATGCTCACGAGCACAGAGCAGTTGTTCGATTACCGTTGGCACGGGGGTTAGGTTTCCTGTTTTTAAGAAATAGTCAATTTCTCCGACTAGATAGGGGTAACCCAACGTTCCCCGCGAACACATCACGCCGTCAGCCTGGGTTTTAGCCAAGCAGCGTAGCGCTGACTCTACAGAAAAAATGTCTCCATTGGCAATGACTGGAATGCTCAGCGCTGTTTTCACTTTGGCAATCCATTCCCACCGGGCGCTGCCGGTATACCCTTGATCGCGGGTTCGGCCATGAAGTGTCAGCATCTGCGCGCCTGCCGCTTCTATTTTTCGAGCAAAGTCTACAGCGTTGATCTCTTGATCACACCAGCCAATTCGAGTTTTGACAGTGACCGGCACACTGACTGCGGCGCAGACAGCTTCTACAATCTGCACCGCAGTGCCCGGATCGCGCAAAAGAGAAGACCCGCCCCCGTTTTTGGTTATTTTGTTGACAGGGCAGCCCATGTTGATGTCGATAGTATCTGCACCTTGATCGACTGCTTTTTGGGCGGCTTCTGCTAGAAAATCGGGACGCCGATCAAAGAGCTGAATACTAATAGGCCGCTCGTTAGGATCAATATCCATCAGCTGAGGCAGTTGGCGAAGGTGGTGCAGCTCAGCGGCGCTGACCATTTCGGTATACATCATTGACTCGGGCGCATGGCGGCGTACAAGTCGGCGGAAGACCTTGTCGGTAACGCCTGAAAGCGGCGATTGCAGCACCCGACTGTTAACCGTAAGCGTGCCAATTTGTAACGGTGAGTGTAAATGCGCAAGCGGTAGCTTTGATCTGAGCGATCGCAGCTGATCTAGCCGCATTTGCTCGACGGTACTAGAGGCAGTATGGCCAGATGCAGAGTGGCTAGGTGAAACACCAGGATCTAGTGGTGACTGGGCGGCGGCGAAGGCGTTCATCTAAAAGCGTTAATTCTAAGCGTATGAGGTCTCTCTAGAGTATGAGGTCTCGTTAGAGTCTTATTCTAAAGGCCTGAGAGATCTCTCTTGAGAGATCTATCTTGAGAGATCTGTAGAGCCGATGTAGACAAGGGTGGGTGTGGATGGCTGATGTGATATTAACGAACGGTTCGTTTGTAGGTGAAGGGGCGGCGCTGCTAGCCGCTTTTTTGTGGGCGGCGGCGACGCTGATGTTTGGCAAGCTGGGGCAACAGCTATCGCCACTGCTGCTAAACATTGTGAAAGGGGGGTGTGCGATCGCCATGATGATGATAACGCTGGTAGTTCAGGCGCAAATAAGCCCTGACTTAGCGATGCTGCCCGCCTTGCCAACAGCATCAGTCATTTTCTTACTGCTCAGCGGAGCGCTGGGTATTGGGCTAGGTGATACGGCTTATTTCTCTGCAATCAATACGCTAGGGGCTCGCCGAGCATTGCTGCTAGAAACCTTGGCCCCACCGATATCTGCTCTATTGGCCTGGCTATTTCTTTCTGAGCAGCTTTCTTTGGGCGCTGTGACGGGTATTGCTGTAACGCTGTTGGGCGTAGCCTGGGTCGTTAGTGAGCGAACGCCCGGAACAGAGCTTCAAACCACAGGCTCAGGGCTTAGAGTTGCGCTGTTAGCCACTTTTTGTCAGGCGGCAGGGGCGGTGCTCTCTAGGGCTGCTTTGGCTGATACGGTGGTTTCGCCGCTGTGGAGTAGCCTTATTCGGCTGTTGGCTGGCCTGGTTTTTATGGTGGCGCTTGCGCTGGCTAGATCTGAGTATTTGGTAGGCGCTGTGAAACCTACGGCTATATCAACCGCGACTGCTGCTGATACAACCGCTAAAAAGAGGGGATGGCGCAACGCGGTAGAGATGATGATGTCGCCCCGGCTGCTAGGTGCGATCGCGCTGACCTCTTTTTTTGCGACTTATCTTGGCATCTGGCTTCAGCAGGTTGCGCTCAAGTACACAGCTACTGGGATTGCGCAGGCGCTGTTAGCGACTAGCCCACTATTTGTGTTGCCGATGGCGGCGCTGCTAGGAGAACGACTTAGCTGGCGAACGGTTGGCGGTGTTGTTATTGCACTAGCTGGTGTGTGTCTGCTGCTATCGAGCAGCTAGGTTCACTTTTTAGGCGACGCGAGTATTCGGTGATGTTCTCCACTGCCGTTGCTTTACTGCCCTTTTAAGACTGTCGTCAGCGGGCTGGGTTACAGTCTTTGCTGTCGCTGACAGGTTAGCCATGGGATATCGAACTTTCCATTGGCCGGTAACAGGGTCCCGGTAAGACTCGAACGGGTTGGTAGCTAGCGGCTTTCTACAAGGTTGGGGCACGGCTGTATTTTCCTCAAGAAGGGACTAAAGGGTAGGGACGGAGCCTCGCACTCTGAATCGATTTAGATATTAAATGAGCATAATGTGAAGCCGTATAAAGTTCTGTACTTATTGTGCCAGTACTGTATTAAGTTTCTCCGTAAAGATGCGGGTGTAGCGGCCACAGCATCCTTTATTCATCAGTAATTACCGCATCCTACGGTTTTAGGAGCAAATAGTGTAGTGTGCCAGTGTCGTTAATTCGTCCGGCTACTTCGCCCGCTTCTATGCCGGTGCCAACAAACAAATCAACCCGGCCTGGGCCTTGGATAGCACCCCCTGTGTCTTGGTCTAGAACAAACCGGCTGGTTTGGGTAGCTTCTAGTTCGCTATTAGCGTTGCGCTGGGGCAGTGGCAAATTGATGAGAGCGATCGCGCCGGGCGGCATTACAGACTTATCGGTGGCAATTGATCGCCCTGCGGTGACCGGATATCCGAGACTGCCAGTAGCGGGCGCGCCATTGGTTTCTCGAAAGAATACGAAGCGATTATTGCGCGGTAAGTAGCGATCAAGCGCTTCTGGATTTTGCTCAAAGTATTCGATCAATACTGGCAGTGTCAGCTCATCTTCAGGAATAATGCCATCGTCAATTAGGGCGCGGCCCATGCTGATGTATGGGTAGCTGGTCCGTCCGTCATAGCCGACAGAAAGAGTGCTGCCATCTGTCATTTCTAGCCGAGCGGAGCCCTGCACCTGAATTAAAAAGGCCTCTAGCCGGGTCGGTAGCCAAGCGAGTTCTAACCCTTTTAGGGGGCCTTGGCTAGCTTGCAGACCGTCAATTCCTTCTAGCTCAGCGCGAGTGGGATGAGGCTCTGCCCACTGCGCTAAACCGGGTGGGCTTTGATAAATTGGGTAGCGGTAGTCAGTGCTGGGTGTGAGGCTTGCGCTGTATGTGGGCTCGAAGTATCCCGTAAAGGCGACTGTGCCTGCGCCGTCTTGCCCTACTGCCTGATAAAAGTCAAACTCTGCGGCGACGGCTTGAGCTAGTGCTTCAGACGATTCGCTCTGAAAAACCAGCGTTCGAAATCTGAGCAGGCTATCGCGCACACGGCTATGGGTAATGCCCTCTACTGGGTAATTGCTGTAGTCATTGATTGATCTTGGGGTAGAAAGATAGTCAAGGCTGTAGTCAATTGCAGTGAGCAGCGCTTGGCGATCGCCAGTGGCGAGTGCTGTGTCAAATAGATGAGTGTCTTCTCTAACTAGCTCTCTGACTAGCTCGGCGGCTTGTCTACTCTCTATACAGCGCAATTGAGTCAGCGGAGTCAGCGGAGTCAGCGGAGTCAAGGCTTCTTCGTCTAATGTTTCCTCTAATGCTTCTGCTGGCGCTTCGTCTCGAATTTCTTCTGCATAGCTGAGTTGACTGAGGCTAAGTTTGCCGGGCCTGAGTGTGCTAGTCGTGAGTAAACTGATGCCGACAGTTGCGATCGCTAATACAAACGCTTGACGTAAAACTTTTAGAGAGGCTCGCAAGGTAGTTATCCAAAACTTACCCTAGAGATTTTATCTGGTTACGCAGCGATTGATGAGTCTGATGGACTTACAAACAGAAAGCCCCAAGCATACAGTCAATGCTCAGGGCTCCTTATTTTGTCTGACTAGCGGCTTTAGCTCTGGTGGTTTTGGCTTTAATGGCTTTGGCTAATAAGCAAATGGCTTTGGCTGGCGAAGCGTAATTTGATCGATAGTACGCTGGCTAGTACCTTTCTACGCTGGAGCTGAAAATAGGCTCTACGCGAATGGCGGCTACGCGGGAGGGCCGAATCACCATATATTCGCCAGGATTAATTTTGGGAATGGGAACGTTAATAAATTCTTCGGCAGTGGATTTGGGCATGAGTTCGGCGCTGTACCACTTTTGAAAGTCTTGAATGGTGGTGAAACGAACTTGCTCGGTGTGACCACCATCGAAAGTCATATGGACTACGTATTCGTTGGGCGTTCTCGGCATAGTTTCAATCGGGTTTCAAATGGCCGAGATTAGTATGGGTTGATAGATACCAAAACTCACATTTCGATAGAAATTGGTTTGTGCTTTGTCGGTTGCGACTACAGACTTGCGCCTACGGACTTGCGACTACAGATTTGCTACGACTACAGGCAGATTATGAGTATAGGCAGATCGCGGCTACAGGCTAAACCGCTGCAATCGCTCTTGTAGTAGCTGCGGTAGTGCTTTGGTCAGGTCTGACTTTTTTTCAAAGCTCAGCCGGTTGCGAGTGGGTGTATCAAACGGAAACTGCCCTGGCATATCTGAGCGCTCCATCTGAGCGAGGATAATTTGCTCGGGACGTTTGCTTTGCAGCGCGTAGCCCATTTCGACGCAGACTTTGGGGCTAGGAATGAGCTGGGGCGGGGTGCCATCAATACTATGGATGGGCGTGCCGTCGGCAATAAAAATAAGCGATCGCCTTATCTGTCGCATCAAACTGCTGTTGATTTTGACTGCGCCCTGGCTTAGCCGGTTAGATTCGACGAGGGAAAGCGGTAAGCGAGACTTATTATTAAATTTGCTGATGAAGGCTTCTAGGGCTTCGCGCAATAGATCGCTAGATTCGCTGTACTCGGTTTGATAGCTGAGGAAAATAGTTGGATCGAGGTTAGAAAGGGAGTCTTGCTTAGCAAAGTAAATTTCGTGGCTGATGAGATCGATGTTGGCGATCGCATATACGCCGCTTCCTTCTATATAAAACTCCACCCCGTCGCCTTCGAGATAGCGCAAAAACCAGTCTGCCTGCTTAACGTCTTCAATATCTTCTAAAAAGTCAGCGCGCAGGGCAGATTTTAACAGGCTGTTTTTAGCAAGGCGTAGATCGTGCGATCGCTTCTCAAGATCGCGAATCGGTTCATAGTCGCTGAGATACCAAGCCTTAAGCGCGATAATAGCCATTGCAGGGAAGCGTCCTCTATTTCCTTATCTTTTACTCTAATGGATTGCCCTTTGGAATGGATTGCCCTTTAGATAGTGTGATTCTAACTTCAAAAGTAATACATAAGTTCTATTTTATTCAGATGTTTTTATGGTAGATAGCGCTAGGTCAGGTGTCGTGGCGGCAGGTCATGCCCGAACGGCTGAGGCGGGTCAGGTAATTTTGCGCTCAGGGGGAAATGCGTTTGACGGTGCGATCGCCGCGATGCTAACTGCCTGTGTGGCCGAGCCCACATTAACGTCTTTGGGCGGCGGCGGATTTTTACTCGCTCAGACCGCGAAGGGTAAAAATACGCTGTTTGATTTTTTTACGCAGACACCAGGCAGCCGAACAGCCAGCTCTCAGCTCGATTTTTATCCGATCGAGGCCAACTTTGGCGATACGGTTCAAACGTTTCATATCGGCAAAGCTTCGATGGCAGTGCCTGGGATGTTAGCGGGGGTGCTGCATGTGCACAAAAAACTAGGCCGTTTGCCCTTAAAAGCGGTGGTTGAACCGGCGATCATTTGCGCCCGTGAGGGGTTAGCGGTCAGCGAATTTCAGGGCTATTGCTATAACCTGCTCGATTCTATTTTGATGGCGACAGCGGCGTCACGACAGATGTTTGCGCCTTCAGGAAAGCGGCTGCGAGCAGGCGATAGACTGCAGCTTCGAGAGTTTGCAGATATGCTTGAGTATTTAGCAGGCTTGGGCGATGAAGAGGCGAGGCGGTTTTTTTACGAAGGTGACATTGCTCAGCAGATTGTGCGTGACTGTCAGTCGGGTGGCGGCTACTTAACGCTGACAGACTTTCGAGATTATAAGGTAATTGAGCGATCGCCCTTATCAGTTAACTATCGCGGGGTACAGCTACTGACAAATCCGCCGCCGAGTGCGGGAGGCGCACTAATTGCCTTTGGTTTAGAGCTACTAGACCGCTTTGATCTAAAGGACCTAGAGTTTGGCTCTAAAGCGCATCTGACGCTGCTATCTCAGGTGATGCGATGGACGAATGAGGCTCGGCGATCGCACTTAGACCACGCCTTATTTTCTGCTGATATTGCCCAAAAATTCGTTGCCCCTGATCTGGTCGAAAAGTATGCGCAACCCCTCGAAGCGCTATTCAATCGGGGCACGAACCGATGGGGAAGTACAACGCACATCAGCGTAATAGACAGTGAAGGCAATGCTGCTAGCGTCACTAGCTCAAATGGAGAAGGATCTTCTTACGTTGTGCCGGGGACCCAGATTATGATGAACAACATGTTGGGCGAAGAGGATCTAAATCCAAACGGATTTAATCAGTGGCCACTCAATCAGCGCATGAGTTCAATGATGGCACCGACCATGATCCTCAGAGAAGGCAAGCCGGAGCTAGTGTTGGGATCGGGCGGCTCTAATCGAATTCGGACCGCAATCTTGCAGGTGATCTCGAATATTTTAGATTTTGATATGTCACTGGCAGCAGCGGTAAACGCTTCAAGAATTCATTGGGAGAACGGTGTTTTTCATCTAGAACCTGGATTAAGCGAGCCTGGATTAAGCGAACCTGAACCAGGCATAGCGTCCGCTACGGTTGAACCACTAGGTGAACCATTGGGCGTCGAGTCATTAGGTACAGATCAAGTGGTTATATGGCAGCGGTCAAATATGTTTTTTGGGGGTGTCCATGCGGTGAGTTCTATTGCAGGCGAGCTGAATGGTGCAGGCGATCCGCGCCGTAGCGGTTCGGTGTCATGAAGCCTGATGTGGTCCCAGGTGTGGTCCCAGGTGTGCTCCCAGAGGGAAAAGCCTTCTTGAAGCTGGCAGTACCCCTTGCGGCGGCTCAGCTCGCTCAGTTTGCGGTGAGCTTTGTAGACACTATTATGATGGGCCGATTGAGTACTGAGAGCTTGGCGGCGGGAGGGCTGGCGGCAGCAACGTTTCAGCTGGCACTAACCGTGGTGACTGGCTTTGTGATTTCGGTAGGTGTGCTAGCTGCAGAAGCCTATGGGGCAGGAGAAAAGTCTCGTATCGTGGGCTTAGCGAGACAGGGGCTATGGCTGACGCTGTTAATTTCTGTTCCTTTTACGCTGCTGCTGCTGCAAATGACGCCGATTTTAAGACTGTTGCAACAACCCCTGGAAGTAAGGGTGCTAGCTCAGCAATATTTCAACGCTGTTTCTGCGGGTGTGCTTCCGGCCTTGGGGTTTGCGATGCTGCGGAGCTATGTCTCGGCGTTCTCTTTGGCCAATATTGTGACAGTGATTGTTGTAATTGGGACGGGGTTCAATGTTGTCTGCAACTACGTTTTAGGATTCGGTAAGTTTGGCTTTCCTCGTTTGGAATTGGTGGGATTAGGTATTGGCAGTGCCCTCAGTCTCTGGCTGATGTTTGGGCTGTTTGTTGCCTATATTTTGCGACATCCGGTGCTAAGTCAGTATCGCTTTTGGCGCGGTTGGAAGCATCCTAATATCGCTATTTTGTTGCAGCTAGCGCGGGTGGGTTTGCCAATTGCGGTGACATATGCGTTAGAACTGGGCTTGTTTATTGCGGTTTCTTATGCGGCGGGTAGTTTGGGCACTGAGGCGTTAGCCGCCCATCAAATTGCCTTTCAGGTGATGGCGTTGATTTTTATGGTGCCGCTAGGAATGTCTCAGGCGGTAACGGCGCGAGTCGGGCTGTGGTTTGGCAAGGGCGATCGCAGCGGCATGCAGCGAGCCGGGTTTGTGGCGATCGCAGCGGCAGCTTTCTTTTTGTTTTGCAGTGCGATCGCGCTGTATCTTTTACGACCCTTTGCGATTAGTCTCTTTATCGATTCTCAAAATCCGGCCAATGCAGCCGTGGTTGCCCTGGCGACGCATCTGATGCTAATTTCCGTGATTGCCCAGATTATCGATGGCGTGCAGCGGGTGACGATGAGCGCCCTATATGGCTTGCAAGATACAAAAGTACCGATGCTGTTAAGTGCGATCGCCTTTTGGGGCATTGGGCTGACCAGCGGCTACGTGCTGTGCTTTATGGCCAACTGGGGCGTTGTGGGGCTGTGGATTGGGCAATATACCGGCGTTGCAGTCGCGGGGGTAATTTTTGTGTGGCGCTTTTATCGGCTGACCCAACCGCCAAACCGCAGTTACTAAATTCAGCCACTAAATTCAGCCACTAAATTAGGTTTTACGCCTCCGTCAGGTAGGTATAGCGATCCATCCCTGATTTGTAGTTGTCCATCAGCTTGCGAGCTTCTTCGATAGTAATTTTACCTTCGTGGAGTGACTGTTCCGAGCGGCGGCGAATCTGTTCGATCATGTCTTTAGAACTGTACTGAACCTGTTGTAGAACTTCGTCGGTAGTGTTGCCACGAACGACATGCTCTACGGTGTAGCCTTGCTGAGTTTTGGCTTTGGAGGCGAGGTGAATATGGACAGTGTTGATGTTGCCGAACAGATTGTGCAGATTGCCAAGCGTTTCTTGATAAGCGCCCACTAAGAACATGCCGAGATAGTAGGGTTCGTCTTCATTTAGCGGATGCAGTTCTAAAATCTCTTTTGTTCCTTTGTGGCTGATGAATCGGTCAATTTTGCCATCGCTATCGCAGGTCAGATCGGCTAGGGTTGCTCGCTGTGTTGGTTTTTCGTTAAGACGGTGAATAGGCATGATGGGAAAAAGCTGGCCGATTGCCCAGCTGTCTAAGGCGGCTTTGAAAAGAGAGAGATTTAAATAGTAGATAGAGGCCATACTCTTCTCTAAATGCTCTAGCTCTTCGGGAACATAGTCTTGGTGCGGCAGCAATGAAGCCACTTTTTTGCAACAGCCCCAGTAAAGTCGTTCAACGCGGGCACGTTCGGCAAGGCGCAGATAGTTTAAGTTAAAAAGACTCGCGGCTTCTTTTTTGAACTGAACGGCATCGTTGAAGGCTTCCTGGTAGTTTTCAGTATTAACAGTGGTGTAGATGTCCCAAAGTTCGCGAATGAGGTTATGTTCGCCTGCTTGATAGGGTTTGGGATCTTCGGGGGTGGCTTCGCTAATGCCTAAGACATTGAAGACTAGAGCGGACTGGTGAGAGGCGATCGCCCGTCCACTCTCACTAACTAGTGTCGGCATGGGGACGTTTCTGGCTATGCAAGCATCTTTGATGTGTGCAACGACATCGTTGGCATAGTTCTGAATGCTGTAGTTTTTGGAGCCTTGGGAGCTGGTTTTAGATCCGTCGTAGTCAACCCCAAGGCCGCCGCCTACGTCGAGATAGCCCATGGGTGCACCTAGCGCCGCTAGCTCTACATAGATTTGGCAGGCTTCGCGCATGGCTTCTTTGATAATGCTGATAGCGTTTACCTGAGAGCCGATATGAAAATGCAGTAGCTGTAGACTTTCCAACATGTCTGCGGCGGCCAGCTTTTCAACAACGGTAATAATTTCAGGAATGGTGAGGCCAAATTTGGCCCTGTCACCTGCACTGGTGCCCCAGCGTCCCGATCCTTTGGCTGCGAGCTTTGCCCGGACACCCAAGTGAGGCTGAATACCGAGGCGCTTTGCGGTAGCGATCGCAACATCAACTTCCTCCACTTGCTCTAGCACAATAATCGGCTTTTGCCCTAGCCGCTGACCTAACATCGCTGTCTCAATGTAAGACTCGTCTTTATAGCCATTACAAATAATCAGCGCACCTGGCGTATCCAAGCTGGCTAGCGCAATCATTAGCTCTGGTTTTGTGCCTGCTTCCAAGCCAAACTGATAGGCTTTTCCGAAGCGCACTAGATCTTCTACGATGTGGCGCTGCTGGTTGCATTTGATTGGAAAAACGCCTTGATAAACGCCTTCGTAGCTGTAGCGCGCGATCGCTTTGGAAAAGCAGGCATTAATGCGTCCTAAACGGTCTTCTAAAATCTCTGAAAAGCGAATGAGTACCGGTAGCTGAAAGTCCCTGAGCCTAAGCCCTTCGACCAGCTTTTTGAGATCTAAAGAGCCGCCGCGATCGCCCTGTGGAGACACCGTAATATTCCCTGCGGCATTAATCGAAAAATACGGCTCACCCCAACCCTTAATTCGGTACAGTTCTTCGCTATCTTCAACCGTCCACGGCTGAGTATTCATCTCTGCTGACCCACTCTTTGCTGCCTCAATCTCTGCTGCCTCAATCTCTGCTGCCTCAATCTCTACTGATTTAGCCTCTATTGAAGGGTCGTTTGCTAAGTGATCTTTCTGACCAGTCTTCTGACCAGTCTCGGTCGCTAGGCGGCCTGTCTCATCTTTGGTGTTCGAGAGAGCGGCATTAGATGTGTCGGCTAGGCCCACGAGGTTAGAGATCTCCGATAGAGGTTAAGTTGACTGGTATGAGCGAACTTTGAACAGGTGTTTAATCGTTTCTGACTATAGATCAGATCAGAAGACCAGATCAGATGGCTTGTGACTGTAGGCCGCCTTGACTGTAAGCCTAGCTCAGGGGTTGAGATTCCGGTTTTGACAGCCTGCCCCGAGTCAGATGACTGTATTCTTGCGGATGAAGCGGTGATTTATGATGCAAAAAATACAAATAGAAGGCAAAGCACAACAGGCTTTTACTAAGGCGACGTGTAGTCTGTGTGAATTACATACATACGCCCTGATAGATGCCTCAATGACTGCTATTTATGAGTAAGCCAGATGAGTAAGCCAGATGAGTAAGCCAGATGAATAAGCCAGATAAGTCAGCCAGTCGAATTAAATCTAGCTGAGTTAAGCCAGCTAGGTAAACAAGCATGAGTCGGCTATTTGTGTGAGCAATCTGTTTTTATCATCAAGTATTTTTGACATTTCGAGCAACGTTGGGAATGTTAGATGCGTGGCTTAGACAAGGGCGTGTCTTTGATGGTAAAGACTGACGCAACAGTCATATTTGTGTTGTCTATCTATCTGTGCCGTAAATTTAGGCGCTTCAAGTATGAGATACGATGATTTTCCCCATACGGTAGACATATCGACCGGACCGTTAGAGCCCTTTCAGCCGCCCGCTGAGAGGCAGATCAATGCTCGGGCGGTGATTGCACAATCGCTGATGGTAGACATTTGTCTGGTTGTTTTTTCTCTGTTGGTGGGTTTGCTATTTAGCAGCGCGGTAAGCGCTATAGACGTTAGCGGTATTGACAGAGTCGGGCTGCTAAAGCCCCCGCAGTGGTTAATCTTTTTTGCCTGCGCGCTGCCTGCTGTGATGTGCCTGTTTATCGATACGCTCAGCTCGCTGAGCAACCCGGCTGTTTTGCCCTTTGCTCGTTCTAGAGTGGCGGCCAAGGCGCTTTATGCCAAGCGCTTTCACTCGTTGCTACTGGCTTTTTACTTCACGGCCATCTTGGTGGCGCTGTGCTGGTCAGCGTTTTCGATGCTGCTAGTCTCTAAGCTGTTTGTGTCCGCTGTGTTTGCGGTCGCCCTTTACGCGTTGGGTCAAAGTATTCCGTCACAGCGACTGAGCTTTGTACTCTCTGGCGTTTTGTTCGTTGTTGTACTGGTTGCTACCCAAGCTTTCATTGTGATGAAGCTAGACGCTAATGCAGACCGGATAGATGAGGTGTTAGACGGATTGGATGCACCGGTTGAAGAACCGATCGATGAAAGCCTATTTGAATCACGGGGCGAATAATCTCGGTTGGCAAAGCAACTGAGACTGGTAATGAGTGCCCATTAGCTGAGCTGTACGACTACTTGATCTTGTAGGAGTGTTTCTGTTGTTAGGATATCTTCTACCGTCATTCGTAAGAATCTATCGGCATCAATGCTAAACAAAATTCGAATGCGATCGCTGCCCGGAAACCCCAGCGGTGAAAGCTTGGCCACAGTACGAGCCCCTTCGCGATCGTTTAAAGGAACAGCGGGCGGCGCTTTGCTGTCGCCGCTAGCCTGGCGCGTAACTAGCTGATCGCCTTCAAAATAAACCTCCGTCTGGATCGGAGCGGCTTCACCTAGCTCTCCTAAAATCAGCTCAATACTGGGTTGATTTTCGCTAGAAGCGCCCAAAAAGAACTCTACAGGTGCTGATGTTGGATAGGGCTGTCCGCGTTGAAGAATGGGATGCCAGCTATGGGTGTTGTTGCGCCGGTCCCAATAGCGGATGCCGTAGCTGTGATAGAGAAAGTCTTGCACGGTGGTCTCTGCTAGACGCAGCGCACCTTGAGCGACCGCTTCAAAAGGGCGATCGCCTCGGACTTTGTCTTCATCAAAGTGGCGCTTTGTCCAGCTTTGCACCGCTGGAATTTGAGCGCTGCCCCCAACCAGCAGCACCGCGTCAATGTTTGCTGCGGTGATATCTTGACGCTGGGCCTGCTGAAATACCTGATCGAGCCGGTGGTCTAATCGGTCGAAAAAGTTTTGTTCGCTTAAGATTTGTTCAAAGCGATCGCGGCTAAGCGTTAGCTCATAGCTATCTAACGTTTCTTCATCGAAATAGGCTTCTGTTGCCTGTTCGGCACCTGACAGGGCGATTTTGAGCTTTTCGGCTAGGCGCACTGTCACCGTAGTAATAGGCAGCGATTGCGTTTTAGCAAAATACTCAACAATCCACCTGTCGATATCTGCACCGCCCAAATTTTCACCCGCTTTGGCCAAAACTCTGACCGCCTTAGATCGCGCATTGGGAGGTCGTGCATTGGGAGGCCGCGCATTAGGTGCCGCTTTGGCCGCCGCTTTTTTGCCCCATTTTAGTAAAAATCCGGCTGGCTTTTGCACCGTAAACGCAGGCTGCACCAGCGAAAAATCCAGCGTACCGCCGCCAAAGTCAATTACCAGGATGGTCCGCTGATCGGCGCTGAGCTGATAGCCCAAGGCCGCTGCGGTTGGCTCATCTAGCAGTCTGACCTGTTCAATATTGAGCGACTGGCAAACGGTTTCTAGCCACAGCCGGTAGGCTTCAAAACTATCGACAGGCACGGTCAGCACTAAGGCATCGAAGTTCGGATCTGTAGATTTTAACTGGCTGATAATCTGCTGCAAAAAACAGCTACCGATTTCTTCAAAAGAGGGCATGTGCCCGTCTAGCTCTGGGATAAAACCCTGCATGCGGGTGCCAATTCCGCGCTTGAAGTTGCGAAAAAAACGTGGATTGCTAGCGATGTCTAATCCGCGATCGCGAACTGCCTGTCCTGCGATCGCCTGCGTTTTCTCAGCCTCAACAGCCATTTTCTCTACATAGAGCAGGCTTGGAATCAGCGGCGGATTCCCCTTTTGCTGGGCGGATAGCCCGGTTAGCGACAGCGTTTCTGCTTTTTGAGCTGCCGCATTCCAGCGGGTAACAACTGTATTGCTAGTTCCAAAATCAATGGCATACATGAGTTTAGTAATACTGACCCTAAATAACGACGCCCAAATGACGCCCTAGACAGCTATGCTGCAACTTTGCCCAAAGTCGTAAACAGCAACCCTGCTATTGCGCCAGCAACCAGCCCTAGAAAGCTAATCATGATTACCGAGACAATGCTGCGCGAATAGGGCAGCGTGCTAAGAAACCGTGCGCCCGCTGTGGCAGAGGCCGTCGCTGCTGCAACCGTCAGCAAAACGGCCAAGAGGGAAAGGGCTGCTAGCCCAATTAACGCCGCAAAAAAGCGAGCATCCTCGAAGCTGCTGTCACTGCCAATGTAGTTAGCCGAAACCGCGAGCGCGATCGCCAGTAACAGCCCGCCCGAGTAGGCCATTAATCCACCTCGATCTGGCTTTCCTGGCATGGCAACTGGCCGGTTGAGACCTAATACCAGCAGTGGAATAGCTACAATTACCCCAATCCATACCCAGTAGGGAGGGGTTGGCAGCGTGATTAGCAGCCCAACTAAGCTGTAGATCACAAAGAGCGAAATAATAGGCACCCAGGGCGCAGCCGGTTGAGTACGACGTTTTCTTCTCGGTGGGGGCGATACCGGTCGAGATGGCTGAGATGAAGCTGGCTGAGGCCGAGACGACTTGGGACGGGCGGGTGGTTTGGGGCGAGATCCGTTCATCAGTACAAGAAAAAGTGAGTTCTAATTCTAAGGCTGTGGCTTACAGCAGTATACCGAGGAAGTCTACTTAAGATTTGGCTGAGCGCTTAGCCAAACGTTCAGCTAAGTGAGAAAATCCGCTGAACCTCCTTTTGTGGCAGGGTTTCAGCGATTCAGACTAAAGACGGCTGTGATCCTTCCATACCAATGGCCTCGAGCGATTTATCCCATCCGATGGAACCAGTGCCTAAGCGTTCAGCCAAACATTTATCTAGATAGGTAACTGCGCAGATTGAGTGAGTAAGCCAAACTCTTTGACAGCAGGGATAAAGTTTTGGTTCTCGTGACTTGCCCGGCTTAGCTTGATTAAAGCAAATCGCGCTAGCTCGCTTAGCGATGCCCACTGAGACACCGTGAGCGGAACTTGCTGCTGCGCGAACTTGGTCACAACGGCATCAGGAATCGTATCCGTCTGTTTCCAATCGGGCACTGATGACACCTCTAGCGTTTTGGCAGGTGCGCCCGTTTGCTCGATAATCATTTGCTGTAACCGCTCCCTATATACCTGCGCTGTCGAGTGCGTGTCGCAAGGCCACTCTACAAGTGCTTGCCTTTGCGATTGAGAAAAGTGATTCCAGTGCTCTAGCTTGAGCTTTACCCCGCAGGTATCGAGATGATGGCGAACCACCATGGGAATGCAGCGCAGCGAGCCAACAAAGTCTTGCTCAAACTCGAAAAAAGGGGATGGCATAGAAACGGCCTCAAAAAGCTTGACATCGCTTCAGTATAGAAGTCTTGACCCCTTCTACTTGTCATCCTAAATCCTTCTATCTATCGCTTATCTATCGCACTAAAAATCGTCGCTACACGGCTGCTATCTCTATAGAAGGGTTCACAAAGGTTAACAGAGACCTATAGTAGTAGAGTGCGTCACTCTCATTAAATGCTAAAAACTATTAAGTTTTACAGTGATATCCCTAGTTAATTTTAGTGATGTTTATTACGATGAGTGCAATTGTGACCCCTGTTAAGCCTGAGTAACCTATCTCCTCTAAAGAGATCTCTTGATTTATGGAAACACTTGAGTTTGTGATTTATCCCGATGGCCGTGTGAAAGAAATGGTCACGGGCGTGGTTGGTGCTTCTTGTGCGGAAGTCACCGCCGCAGTTGAAGCTCAACTTGGCGAAGTCGTTGCTCACCAGAAGTCTTCTGAATATTATGCTCAACCGGTTTTGGTCGAGAGTACTAATCGGACTTCTCTGCCAGTGCAGGTTTGTGAAAGCCGCTGGTAGCCTGAACTAACAGCCCGCATCAACAAGATTTTTTGCAGATTTCTTTGCGACTGAATTTTGTGACTAAGCCTTGTGGATAGCCTCTTTAGCGATCGCTACTTTTTCTAGAGATTTCTGTTTTCTCTCAGCTTTCGATTTTTACACTACTCATCTAGCCGGACTTGAAAAATGTCTCACTTTAGCCAAATCAAAACTAAGCTTCGCAACCTTTCTTCTTTGCAGTTAGCGCTAAGCGATACAGGCATTCGCTGGCAGTCTGGGCCTAAGGCTGTACGGGGCTATCAGGGCGATGCAGAGACCGCTGAGGTTGTTATTGAGCAAGACAACGGCTATGACGTTGGCTTTAAGCGCAATGAGCAGACGGGCAACTACGAGCTGGTTGCTGACTTGCAATACTGGCAGCAGCCCTTGTCAGTAGAAGGATTTATCAATCAGGTGACTCAGCGCTATGCTTATCACACGGTGCTCAACGAGTCTGTGAGCCAAGGGTTTCAAGTGGCTGAGCAAGTGGACAACAAAGATGGTTCTATTCGCTTGGTGCTTCAGCGCTGGGGTGCTTGACCTCTGCTAATAACCGCTTCTTTGACCAACTGCAGAACTGTCTTGGGCGATAACTTTGGGATACAATTTTGGGATACAACTCGGGGTATAACAATGGCTGAGAGCAAAGCATCCGATCGCTCGGGTCTCGAGCCTGAGCTAGGTGGTCAGCTGCGTTCAGCTCAGCTGCGTACCGGACTAGAACCAGAGTTGGGCGGTGATTTTCGGCAAAACGGCGTTTATGTTGACGAACTGCGCTGTATTGGCTGTACGCACTGCGCGCATGTGGCTCGCAACACTTTTTACATAGAGCCTGACTATGGGCGAGCCCGAGTAGTTTGCCAAACGGGTGATTCGGACGCGCTGGTCCAAGAGGCGATTGATACTTGCCCGGTAGACTGCATTCACCGAGTGGATTACACAGAGCTACGGCAGTTGGAGCGCGATCGCCAGCATCAGGTTATTCCGGTGATAGGTTTTCCGGTTGAAAAGTCACTCGCTGCGGTGCAAAGAAGACGAAAAAAGGCCGCGGGCCGTAAGCCGTCTCGTTAAGTTTTGCTTTCTAGAAAGGCGATACCTCAACCTGTCCATTTTGATTAAGAATAATCCGTAGATCTAGTTCCGATGAAGGTGACTGCTCTGATGCGGGTGCCTGTGGATTTTCTGCTGGTGGGGTAATAGCGAAGTTAGGTAGGCTGTTGGGCGGAAGGAGGCGATCGCGATAAGCCTCGGACGTTTCATCAAGCCCTGTAAAGCTGATAACATCGCCTGCATTCGATAGCTGAAGCCTGTACGCTAATGGATTAGCCACTGGCCTGACCTGTGGGTCCCTGCCGCTACTTTGCCACTGCTGCTGAAAATAGCGCTGTACTTGATCAATGACCCTTTGAGTTTCTGGCAAAACAATAGAGTTTGACTCTGAACTGGTGGCTGTTGGGGCTGGTTCGGATAGTTCTGGAATAGGTGCTGCCGCCTGTTGATCTGCTGCTGAGGGACTGGCCTCCGAAGAACTGGCCTCCGAAGGATTGGCCTGTCGGTTAGTGGCTCGGCGGTTTGTTTCGGGCGTTGGGACCGGCGATCGCGCCGAGAAATTTTCTGGCGGGTTACCTGCTGGGCTGCGAGGAGCAGACGCGCTATCTTCTAACGGCGGCTCTGACTGGCTACCTGAATCAGCTGCTGTTTGATTTGGCCTGCGACGGGCCTCGGCAGGTGCCGGTTCGGTGCCTGTCTCGGTGCCGCCACGGGTCGAAGCCGGAGGAGAACTGGCCTCGCCTTCAGTCGGTGGCACTTTGATAGACTGAGCCCCCTCTTCTAAAACTTCTGCTGGGGCTGTGGGCTCTGCGGTATCGGTGGCTACGTTTACCTGTCTCAAAGCCGAATCTCGCGACCATAGGGTTGTCGTTAGCCCTACTGCAAATACAGCAGCGGCGGCTGAACTGACCCATACCTTCGGACGGCGGTGGTTGTTTGGCCGAGATGAACGAGTGCGCCCAGTGGCGGTAGTGGTCTCTAAGGAAATAACGTTGCTAGGAATGCTAGGCCGCACCCCAGGTGATGCACTTAGCTCAACCGGCAGTATGCCTGCTGCCTGCTCAAACTGACTAAGTACAGTATGGATGTCGCAAAGCTGCAGGTGGCTGAGCGGGTCTGATATCTGTAGGCTCTGCTGCTGCCTACTTTGTGGGCTAGCGCTGCTGATGTGGGTTAATGCTAGCGTGCTGCGGACTTGGTTTTGAATATATTGAGCGATCGCCTGCAGCTCTGCGCGATCGCCTTGCGCAACTACCTGTTTTAGTGGTCGAGCTTCCGCATCCTCTTCTTTGAAGTCAGCTTTTCGGGCATCAGCCGCTGTCTGTAGCCACAGTTCAAAAGACAGACGACTGGCAATTGGGCGATCAGACCACTGCGACAGTGGCGAAGGCTGCCACTCTACCTCAAGCGTACAGGTGCCAGCAGCGTAGCGTTGAGAAATAAGTGGATCGGCTGGCGTGGCCATCGTAGAGCTTGGGGTGTAGAGCTTGGGGTTAGGTCTGCATATCTTTACACATATCAGAATAGCGACGGACGGTCTGCTGGTTGTAGCGGTTGCGGATATTGCAACATGCCCTGACTGGCGTCATTGTGCCTACCGGTTAGGCTCGTCTGCTAGATTGTCTGAGGGATCTGATGGTAAGGGTCTAGGAGGTAGAGGCTTTGAAGGTGGCTCAATCACACGATACTCAGCTTCATAAACATCATCTGAATCTGCTTCTTCGGAATAGGACTCTTCAGGATAGGCTGCTTGATTGTTAAAGCTTGCGGAGTCAAAGCTTGTGGAATCTGCACCATACAAGCTGTCTCCATAGGTTCGCTTTTGAGCACTGATATCAGGCGGCGAATCGCTATAGTCGTCAAAGCTTTCCCAGCCTCGGTCTAAGCTGTCGTAGCTGTCTTCCGCATAGCCGTCTTCCGCGTAGCTATCTGTCTGACGCTCGGGGCCGTAGTCTGGGGCATAGCTTGGGCCGTAATCTGCGTTGTAGTCTGCGTCATAGTCTGGGCGATCGCGACTCTCCCGATCCTGCCTAGACGAATCTTGCCTAGACGAATTGCTTTGAGCCTCCCAACCGCTGGCAATATCGTCTGCTAGGCGGCCCGCATTTGCCCCCACGTTGCGCCCAAACTCGAACAGACTCCTAGCGCCTGCTTCAAAATTAGAAGGATTGCCCTCTCCTACCTCCCATCTGTTGCGCTGTTCTGTGGTTCGCAGTTCACCCCAGTCCTCACCAATGCTTTGGGCGGGCGGTTGGTCAGCGGGTCTACGATCTTTTTTTTTACCTAGCCCCCCAAAGCCAGCCCCAAAGCCAGCTTTGATACCTAGCGCCGACTTAATACCGTCAATTGGCTGCTGTACGAAAGAACTGGGCCTGGAACGGGGCTCAGAAGCCGCAAAATTATCTGGTGATGCGTACGTTGAAGGATAAGGCGGTGACGAGGCGGACGGTGACGTATCTTGAGGGGGCGTTATGAAGGGCGTATCTTCTGGAGATGGGCTAGAAGCTGGCGCTGCGCTGGCGGGGGCGCTGGCAGGCGGAGAAATAGGAGGCTCGCTCACGAAAGCAGACGATCTGCCGTAGCTGCTGGCAGTATAGCCGCCGGAAGGGGTAGACGTGCCGCCTTCGCCAGGACTACTAGACGTCGGCAAGCTGCCGTCAGGACTGTTGGGATAGGGCACTCGTCGGCCCATTGGCTGGTATTTGCTTTCGGGAGGCCGTCGTAGCCCAACTAGCCCATACAAAAAAAGCGTTAGCAAAGCGCCGATACCCACCGCACTGAGTAGCAGCCAGCCTAGCGGAATGCTTTCAGAGACTGTTTGACCGACCAGCACAAGCGGCACCTCATTTTCTGAGGAGAGATTTTGTAGCGTCAAAGCGGTCAGTGAGGCGACGGTCAATAGCAGGATAATTAGTCGGGGCATGGCTGAGAACCTCCGTCTTTCCATCGGCGTAATGGTACACAGTCTATCGCAAGCTGATCCAGCGCTCTAGCGATGACGAAATCAACTAGGTCATTAATAGTCTGCGGGCGGTGATACCAGGCGGGTATGGCGGGCACGATGCGTACGCCAGCTTCAGCTAGCGTAGTCAGATTGCGCAGGTGAATCAGGCTGAGCGGCGTCTCTCTCGGTACGATAACTAGCGATCGCCTCTCTTTTATCTGCACATCAGCAGCTCGCTCTAATAGGTCTGAGCTGAGTCCGGCTGCCATTTTTCCAACCGTACTCATGCTACAAGGCATGACAACCATCCCTAGCGTTTTGTAAGATCCGCTAGCAATGCCCGCCCCAACATTACCTGCCGCATGACAGCGCAAATGCCCAGATGTAGGCGTGTCTGCCTGTTCTCTCCACCAAGCCTGCTGTCGGTCAAGATTGGTTGGCATTGGCGTTCCGTGCTCTTGTTGCCAAACCTGCTGGGAGGCCCGAGAGGCGACTAGTTCAACCCTGTAGCCAGCGGTAAGCAAATGCTGAAGGGCGCGCACAGCATAAATCATGCCGGAAGCGCCGCTGACGCCAAGAATGAGCGGCTCAGCGGAGACAAGGGCCAGGGCTTTATTCTTCTTCGATGTCATTATCGTCTGTGTCATCGTCTTCCGAGGCTTCGCTACCGCCGCCAACAGCAACTAAATCGATTTGCTGACGGTAGTAGTCAACGCTTTTTACCTGAACCTCTACGTGATCGCCTAGGCGATACTGCTGGCGATTTTTACGCCCAACTAGCTTTTGCTGACGAGAGCGATATTCGTACCAGTCATCTTTGAGCGAGCTAACGTGTACTAGTCCTTCAACGAGCAATTCTTCTAGCTCTACAAAAAAGCCATAGGACTGAACGCCTGTGATCAGCCCTTGAAAAACTTCACCGGTATGCGCCTGCATGAAGGCGGCTTTTTTGAGCCCCTCCAAATCAGATTCCGCATCTTGAGCAATGCGCTCGCGTTCGGTGAGCTTAATCGGTGCGCGTGAGAGCTGCTCTTCTATGTCTTGCTGAACGGCGGGCGGCAGTACGCTCCAGTTGATGTTGCCGTGGCAGGAGCTGTGACGCAAATTAACGCGGTCTTTGGATCGAGTCGAGCGGCGATCGCGTCCATGCTCAAAGACCGCATGAAGCAGCCGATGCACCAGCAGATCTGCATAGCGACGTCCAGGCGAGGTGAAGTGAGTGTAGGCATCTTCTATTGCGAGGCCAAAATGAGCACCTGGCTGAGCGCTGTACAGTGCAGGCTTCAGCGTCGCTAGCAGCAAATATGTCAGCACTTTTTCTGATTTTGACTGCGCAAACTGCTCTGTAAAGTTGCGATAGTCAGCGGCATGGACTTCCTCTTCACTTTCTAGCTGAAGCGAGAGATCCATATTGTTGGCTAGCTTGATCAGCTCTTGCACATCTGCCAAATCGGGCGTTCTGTGAATGCGATATAGTCCTGGCAGCCCGAGTTCTTGAATGTGCTTTGCAACTAGATGATTGGCTAGTAGCATCGATTCTGTCACAATAATCCGTGCTGGCAGCATGGACGACTCTACCATTGCGCCCAGCGAACCCTCGTCGTCGTATTGAAACTTAGGTGAGAGATATTCTGATAGCTCCTCAGCTTCGGGGGGAAAACGTGTTCAGGCAAATTTAGCTCGAACGAGCCCCGCTCATGCCGCTTTTGTTTGACTTCCTGTGCTAGCTGAAACAGGCTGTCGATCAGGTCCATGACGGGCTCGAACTCTTCTAGCTCGTCCGGGTCAGTGCCGAGCTTTGCCAACTCGTCGTCGTCTTCTCGAACCAAAATCGCTTGAGTTTGCTCGTAGCTAAGCTGATGGCCAACTTGAATAATGCTGGGCTGAATCTCGTATTCGATAACCTGGCCGTCGTCATCTAACGTAATCAGCAGCGAAATGCTCAAGCGGTCTTTCTCAGGAGCCAAAGAGCACAGCGCGTTAGGAATGGGGGGCGGCAACATTGGGACGACTTCATCGCCCAGATAAACCGCTGTGCCGCGCCGCCTAGCTTCGCGGTCGATGACATCGTTGGGCTGCACGTAGTGGGCAACGTCGGAGATATGGATGCCTAGTCGACGATAGCCATCATCGGTAATCTCTAGGCTTAGCGCATCGTCAACGACTTTTGAATCAGGACCATCGATGGTAAGAACGGTGTGATCTCTAAGATCTACGCGGCCTTTCATGTCCGCTTTTCGAACTCGGTTGGGCAAGCCACGCGCCGCAATAAAGACTTCTTCAGAAAAAATGCGCGGCAGGTCATGCTTGCAGTACACAATGTCAATATCAGCGGCATCTTCAGCGTCGCTACCCAATACGCGCGCAACCTTTCCCTGCGGGGGATACTGCGCAATCGGATAGCGCGTAATTTCTACGTGAATCAGGTGGTCGTTTGAGTCAGAAAGATCTTCTTTGCTGTCTGTGATGTCTAGCTCAAATAGCAGGCGATCGTCTAGGGGAATTGCCTTAAATTGCTGCGACTCGTCGTCTTTAGACTCTTCTACTTTGACTTTTGCCAACACAGAAGAATTGGCCCTTTCTAGAATCAGCTTGACTTCGCCTTCTGGGCTACGCCGACGGCTACCATCTTTGGTGACCTGAACAAGCACGCGATCGCCATTCCAGGCGCTATTTAGCTGCGACTCTCGTACATAGATATCATCAGCGCCTTCTTCGTCTTGAATGGCAAAGCAAAAGCCCTTGCTAGAACATCTCAGCTTACCTTCGATCACATCTTCATCTTCTAATCGACGATATTTACCGCGAGATTTTTCTAGAACGTTGGTGTGCTCTAGTGCGTCTAGCGCGATCTGTAAGTCTTGGACTGCCTGGTCTCCTAAACAGTTCAGCTTTTTTTCTAATGTTTTTACCGTCACTAATTTATCGTTAGATACATTAGCGAGAAGTGACGCGATCGAAAATTCCATGTAGCGATGAATCCTTGAGTTGAATCTGTAGGGTTCCAAAGAGAATGCAGGCCACTCTTACAGACCTCTTATGTTTCCGTAAGAGGTAGATGACTGTCAAATTTTTGTTTTGCAGTGCGATTAATATAGATGCTAAAAGGCATTCACATGTACAGTCTTTTGCTTAACCGCATTATTTAATATCGCATTACTTAATATAGAGCGATCGCGCTTTGTTTGGCGCTTTGTTTGGCGGGTTCTTCTATTCGATGAATGCCAATAGTATCGGTAAGGCCACAGCGAACAGAACCTATAGGCACTCACAGGCGCGGCAGCAGCGTCTTAGGAACGCTTACCCGTTACGACGTAGGTCACTCGCTTGCCAACATTCGTGGCATGATCTGCAATTCGCTCTAGCGCTCTGATCACCAGCACCATCAAAATAATTGGTTCAATAGAACCGTTGACTGGCTGAGCCGCGATTAGCTGCTGATAAATTCTGTCGTAATCGTCGTCTACGATATCGTCTTTAATCTTTAGCTCAATGCCCGCTTCAGAATCAAGTTCAGAAAGGCACCTAAGGCAAAGTGCCACCATTGAACGGCAGCGATCTAGCATGGTTTCAATCTCGCTCATACAGTCATGAACAGGATAGGTAAACAGCTTGATTGCTGAGTTGCCGATGCTTTTGGTGTAGTCGCCAATTCGTTCTAGATCTCTGACCATTTGCATGAAGGCGCTCACTAGCCTCAGGTCTTGGGTAACGGGTGCTTCAAGGCTGAGCAAAATGGTACAGTCAACTTCTATTTGGCGATAGAGCGCATCAATTTGCTTGTCTTGAACGGGGATTTTTTTGGCGGCGTCTAGGTTGCGATCGCACAGCGCTTCGCGTGCGAGTAAGCAAGAGTTTTCGACGAGCGCTCCCATTTTTAGGACATCTCTTTGAAGCCGAATGAGCCTGCGGTCTAGCCCCGGACGACTGACTGGTGATAGCCATTCTGGGCTGTTGTTAGGGTTATGGCGGTCAGCATCGCTGTAATCGCGCTCAGGCGGCTCAAAGCTAGAAGATGGCTGGACACTCACAGGTGAATCATATTGAGATGGGTCCGATTGGAAAAAAAGGCTGCTTTTCATTCGTGATCTTGTAAAGTGAGATTTATGTTAGGCGGCTTTTGTTAAGAACTGATTTATTGGAAAAAACAGGCAATGTTTAGAGGCGGCGATTGTATGGCTAGTGGAAATCCTCTTCAAAAATTTGCTTGCTTGAATTTGCTCGCAGCTGCCGCTCGCTCATATGTGAGCAGTATTGGAGTAGCTCAATCGATAGGACTCGATCCATAGACGGTATTCATAACAATCATTTTAGTAAATCGGTTGATTAGTGGCATTTTTGCCACTTCTTTTATCATTTCTTATATCTTTTTATAGCTAAAGCGCACCGCTAGTGCTGTTGCCTAGACGACAGTGGCTTGACTGTAGCTCAATTCAACTTCAGGCTTTGGCTGGCTTTGACCTAGCCATGCCAACGCTTCTTGCCTAACATTACATAGCGCAGATAATCTCCAACTTTGGTGATACGCGCAAAGACATGTGCCCTATACATGTGCCCTATAGCGGCTAAATAATTTCTGACTATACAGCTGTGCCTTTTCTAGACGAAAGAGCGTCCTCCACATAAAGAACGCCCGCTAGATAAAGGGCATCTCCTAGATGAAAGAGCGCCTTCCAAAAGACGAGAGTAAGTCTTCTGACAGCCTGTGTGTAACAGTTAGTAACTATTGGCAGCTAGGTTGACGACATTTTCACCAACTTACGAAAGAATTTAGGGGTGTTACCCTATTTTAGTAAAGGATAGTATTGCCATGGCTTTATCTGATTCTCAAATTTTCGTTGCATTGGGCCTTGCGCTTATTCCTGGGTTTTTGGCGCTTCGCCTAGCAACTGAGCTTTATAAGTAAGCCTTTAGACAAAGCAAGTCTTTAGAAAACTGAGTGCTCGAAGAAGTACGCAATTGTTCTTTAGACCTTTTTGTAAACTCTATTTTTAGAACCTCCAAGCGTTTAGGACCGTAAGTGTTCATCGCTTTGGAGGTTTTCTCATGTTTGGTCCCCATGTTTGATTATGGATTGCGGCTTTATTCAGCTGCTTGGCGGTTGCCAATGACAAGCTTGTGGGATGGTTTTTTGAGATTTGAGCGATCGCAGCTATTCGCAAAAAAAGTACGGCTATTAGTGGATAGCATGGCCTTCAGCTACAGCCTTTAAAGGTTTCTAGAAATGCTTACAAGATACAGAAATACGTCCATAATGTGTGCGAGTATCAATCCAACCGTGTTTCCTCGGAAGCGTTTTGCCTTGGCATCAACTACAATCAGCTCGCTATTTTGGTGACTTTCGCTCTATGAATGCTGCCCGGTCTCTAACTACGTCTGCTGCGCCTTCTCCTCAAGATGTCCCTCCTCAAGATGTCTCTCTTCAGAAGGTTCAATCTATTACCGCTCAATCTGTCTACTCACCCAAGCGGCAGCTTCATGTGGGCGTGCGCCGAGCGATCGCATTTGAGTCTTCTGTAAAGCTCACAGTTAATTTGCTGCTAGCAACGGTTGCCGCTACGACGATTGCCAAGCTAGTGCCTTACTACCAGGGCCAACAGCAGCGCCTGAGTGCGCTGCAAGAGTCTGTAACGAGCGCCGCGCAAAAGAATGCTGAATTGCGATCGCAGTTTAGCCGTAATTTTGATCCCGCCCAGGCAGGACGGATTATGCAAGAGCAAAGCGGCATGGGCTATCCCAATCAGAAGCCAGTCGTTTGGATCGAACCTATTGCTGAGTTTTCTGTTGAGCCCACGGCTGAAACTGCGGCTAAACCTATCGACGGGCAGTAAGCCTCTCGCTGGCGATACAATCGAGAAGTAATCGTTTTCTCAATTGTGTAAGGAACGCCCGTGGTTGATGCTGCCTCAGATCAGGCTTTTAATTTTGATTCGATAGAAGATGCGCTTGCTGACTTAGCAGCAGGTCGGGCCATTGTTGTGGTAGACGACGAAAACCGTGAAAATGAGGGAGACGTCATCTGTGCGGCTCAGTTTGCAACACCCGATCTGATCAACTTTATGGCCGTAGAAGCTAGAGGCCTGATTTGTCTGGCGATGACAGGCGATCGCCTAGATGATCTAGATCTGCCCCTGATGGTTACCAATAGCCCGTTTGAAGATGAAAATGAGCAAACAGCGTTTACAGTTAGTATCGACGCCAGCCTAGCGCTGGGTGTGACCACTGGCATCTCGGCTGAGGATAGAGCCAAGACTATTCAAGTTGCAATCAATCCTAAAGCCAGTCCAAAAGATCTGCGTCGCCCCGGTCATATTTTTCCGCTACGTGCCAAAGAAGGCGGTGTGCTCAGGCGCGCTGGCCATACAGAAGCCGGTGTGGATCTCGCCAGATTAGCGGGTCTTTATCCTGCGGGCGTAATTTGCGAAATTTCTAATGCTGACGGTTCAATGGCTCGGTTGCCTGATCTGGTGGGCTATGCCGAGCAGCATAAGATGAAGCTGATAAGCATCGCCGATCTGATTAGCTATCGGCTGCGGCATGAGCGTTTTGTAAAGCGTGAGGCAGTAGCGGCAATGCCTTCCAAATTCGGTGATTTTCAGGTATATGCCTACCGCAATCAGCTAGATGGATCAGAGCATATTGCCCTTGTTAAAGGCGATCTAGAGACCTTTAAAGACGAACCGATCATGGTGCGGATGCACTCAGAGTGCCTGACGGGTGATGCGTTAGGCTCGCTGCGCTGTGACTGCCGAATGCAGCTGCAGGCCACGCTAAAGATGATTGAAAATGCAGGGAAAGGCGTTGTGGTCTACCTGCGCCAAGAAGGTCGAGGAATTGGCTTAGTCAACAAGCTTAAAGCCTACTCCTTACAAGATATGGGTTTAGATACGGTAGAAGCCAATGAAAGATTGGGCCTGCCGGTCGATCAGCGCAACTATGGCATGGGCGCGCAGATTTTGATAGATCTAGGCGTTAGCCAGTTCAGGCTAATTACGAACAATCCTCGTAAAATAGCTGGGCTTAAAGGCTATGGGCTAGAGATGGTAGATAGAGTGCCGCTACTGATTGAAGCAACAACCTACAACGCTAACTATCTGGCGACTAAGGCCAAAAAACTGGGTCACTTTTTGCTGCAAACCTACTTAGTAACGGTTGCTATTCAGTGGCGTGGTAATGACGCGCCAGCACAAAACAAAACGCTCACTGCCGATGACGCAACTACTGGACCAGCGACAGCCCGCTATGAAAGGCTAGAAAAGCTGCGTAGTTTGAGCCAGAAGCACGGGCTGTTGCTACAGGAGGAGGCCCGTTCTGTGGCGGTGGCCGTGTTTGGTCAAATGCCACTAATTGTGCACTTGGGCCTAGACCAGCCGGGGCTAGCTGACGAAAAATGGTACAAAGACTGTGAGCATCCGTATGTAAGCGCGATCGCGGCTTTGCTAGATGAACTATTCGGCTGGCAAGACATCGAGAAACTAGAGTTTTTAGTCTCGAATGGTAGCGATCCCTTTACACAGCTACAGATTTGCCTAGATAGAGAATTCTTTCCCTGGCCGACGGGTACTAGCGATGGACAAAGAATGATGCCCAGTGATATTTGCCAGCAGCTAGAAACTCAGCGTATTTATGTGTTTGCTCAGTCATAGAACGTGTTTGCTCAGCCGTAGAACCCGATTACGGCTCTATTCGACCGAGCTGACTAGGTGGCTGAGGTGGGGTTGCTGGGGAGATGATGATAGGCTCTTCGACCTGACGACGGGCAATAACGGCTGGTTCAATAGCCGCAACTGCTTGAATAAACTGAGGATCGGCGTTAGTGCCTCTGAGCGCTGGGTTAGTCTCTAGCTCCCGCTGCTGCTCTATTGTGAGGGTAACGTTGACATCAGGGGTAATGCCGCGAGTGCTAATGTCGGTGCCATCAGGCGTATAGTAGTGAGCCACCGTTACTGCTAAGCCAGATCCATCGGAGAGCCCATGCAAGCTTTGGACCAGGGCCTTGCCAAAGGTCGGATTGCCAACGACCACAGCGCGATCGTTGTCGCCAAGTGCGCCGGTAACAATTTCGCTAGAGCTGGCTGACTGACCGTTAACCAGCACGGCTAGAGGTAAATCAGTGACTGCCGTTCGATTGGCGGAAATTTCGTCGCTGTGCCCGTCACGGTCAACGGTGCGAACAATGCTGCCTCTGGGTAACCACATGCGGCTGATGTCGATACTGGCCTGCAAGAGTCCGCCCGGATTGCCACGCAGATCAAGCACAAAAGCTTCTGCACCTTGTCCGGCAAGGCTGTCGATTGCGGCGCGCATTTGCTCAGCAGCATGAGCGCTAAATTCATCTAGGCGAATGTAGCCTACCGCCACCCCGTTTTCCTGCTGCAGCTCAAAACTGACTGTAGGGACTGAAACAACTTCGCGAGTCAGAATCAGCGTTTCCTCACTGCCATCTACACGTCGCAGCGTGAGGGATAGCTGACTACCGCTTTCCCCTCTAATCAGCTGAGAAGCATTCTCTACGCTCAGGTTGCGGCTAGAGCGACCGTCAATAATTAATATCTGATCGCCAGGTTCAACCCCGGCTCTTTGCGCGGGTGACTGGTCCAAGATGCTGCTGATAATCAGCCCGCTATCTGTGGCCTGTAATCGAAGCCCCACGCCTGTGACTTCTCCAGAGGTTTGCTCTGTCAGCGCGGCATATTGAGCGGGATTAAGAAAGCGAGTGTAGGGATCTTCTAGACGCCGAAGGACACGGCGAAGCTCGCTGTAGGCGGCGTCTCTAGAGGTATATTCACCGCTGAGCAGGGTTTGGCGAACGCCTAGCCAGTCAACTCGGTTAAAGCTTGCGTCTACGTACTCTTGATAGACCAGTTGCCAAGCTTCGTCGAGCACCGTCTTGGGACTATCTTGAAAGCCTGAGGCGGATGCTGGCTGGGTGGTACTGGGAATCACTCCAGTAACCACTGCCGGTAAAAGCAGGGCTACAGCGCCCAATGAGCATTTTTCTATCAGGCCTAGAGCGCAGGCAGTGTTTTTCATTTAAGAAAGCAGCAGCGAGGGTTAAAAGAATATGCGGAAAATATATTTGCCCGTAGGCCGAATAAAGCTGAAAAATATCGACAGCTAAGGTGGTAAGCCAGTCAAGCATACACAAACAGCCGTAAATATGCTCAAAATTCACCCCGAATGAGAAGCTTACAGCCTATCTATCCCAAATTTGGCGTTTAAGTCTAGAGGCCAGCTCTAAGAATTACATAGAGGAACTAAAAGAACTTAAGCGGCCCAGAAAGCGCCAGAAAGCACTATAGAGAATCGCTCGAAGCGGAATACGCACTGAAGGGACGAATCGAGAGGACGGCAATACTCACCTATATTAGTAGATGCTTAGCGTTATGGCACTGCGTCAGAAACCAGCTAAACAACTGCTCTACCGTACTTTTATGGAGGACAGTGTGTAAAGAAAGACACCAAAAGTTAATGTAGCGATCGCAGCTTTCTCGCATTTGCCTCCTTCTCACACCCGCTTACTCTATGCACAGCTATATTCCGCCAAATCGCTTTTTTCCTTATCTAAGCTGGCCACAAGTAGAGAATTTACCCAACAAGGCCAATACGTTAGTTATTCAACCTATTGGTGCGATTGAGCAGCATGGCCCACATTTGCCTTTGGCTGTAGATTCGGTGATTGCAACTGCGGTGACAGGTCGGGCGCTAGCGCAGCTAGACCAGGCGATCGCGGCCTATGCGCTGCCGACGCTTTGCTATGGCAAGTCGAATGAGCACTCAGGATTTCCAGGAACGATTACGCTATCTGCCTCGACACTGATGGCGATTTTGATGGAGCTAGCGAAAAGTCTGTACTTAGCCGGTTTTCGCAAGCTGGTGCTAATTAATGCTCATGGCGGGCAGCCGCAGGTGCTAGAGATTGTGGCGCGTGATTTGCGTGAACAGTATGCAGATTTGATGGTGTTTCCCCATTTTGTGTGGGGGGGGCCGCATCAGACGGCGGAGATTGTGGGAAAAGCAGAATATGAGCAGGGGATTCATGCTGGGGACGTGGAGACAAGTGTGATGCTAGCGCTGCTAGCCGATCAGGTGGATATGAGCCAGGCGACGCGTGAGCTGCCAGTAGCGTTTGAACCAGAAAGCTTACTGAGTTTAGAAGGACAGCTGCCAGTGGCTTGGACAATGAAGGATTTGAGCCGCAGCGGGGTGGTGGGCGATGCGACAGTGGCGACAGCTGAAAAGGGGGAGGCAATTTTAAGCTCGGTATCGGCAGGATGGGTGAAGGTATTTGAAGAGATTTATCAATTTGGTGGTTTGCGCCCACAAAATGAGTGATGAGTGGACCGCTAGCGGGTAGATTGGGGCGGTAATTAGATGCGTACTTATAACGACGCAGGCGTTAAGGAATTGCAATGAAGACGTTGGCAGTTGATATTGGTGGTAGTGGTGTGAAGACGATGCTGCTAGACGAGGCCGGGCAGCCTTTGGGGGAGCGCGATCGCATTAAAACGCCCAAACCAGCTACGCCCGAAGCCGTGATGGCAGTGCTTAAAACGCTGGTGGACCAGCGCAGCGAATTTGATCGCGTTTCGGTCGGATTTCCGGGTGTGGTGCGCAAAGGCGTCGTCTATACGGCGGTTAATCTGCATCCTGACTGGGTGGAATATGATTTGGCGAGCCAGTTTTCGCAGATGGCGGGTAAACCTGTGCGGGTTGCTAACGATGCTGACTTGCAGGGTTTGGGTGCGATCTCGGGTGAGGGCGTAGAGCTAGTAATGACGCTAGGAACCGGCTGTGGGGGGGCGCTGTTTACAGAAGGGCATCTGGTGCCTAATTTGGAGCTAGGCCATCACCGCTTTCGTAAGCGTGAGACCTATGAAGAGCAGCTAGGACGAGCCGCGCTCAAGAAAATTGGTTTAGAGGAGTGGAACCGTCGTTTGCTCAAGGCGATAGCTCAGCTATCGCGTGTTTTCAACTACGATCGTCTTTACATTGGCGGTGGCGAAGTTAAGCAAATAGAGGTAGACCTTCCTGAAAACGTTACTGTCGTGTCTAACCTGTTGGGTCTACTTGGCGGCATTCGGCTTTGGGATAAATGAGCTGTAGGCTTTAGCCTCACTCAACCTCTTCTGCCCTCTTCTGCTCATCGTTTTAAAATGCTCATCGCTTCAAAAACAGTCCGCTTTCTGTGCAAATTCCATCTAAGGGCACATCCCAGTTGTCGCGAGGCACCGTAGGCAGTCGGGCGTACTCGAAGACGATGCCGAGGGTGGTTTTATTTTGCCAGGTGCGATCGCTCAGCATGCGGTCATAGAACCCACCGCCGTAGCCCAGCCGATAGCCATTAATATCGCAAGCCACGCAGGGCACCAAAATCAGATCGACCTGCTCAGGATCAATCAAAGGAGAGCTAGGATCGGGCTCTACGATGCCGTAAGTGCCAGGATTTAAGGCCCACGGGCTGCTGGAAAACCAGCGATGCCAAACAAGGATTTTGCCTTCGCACCGGGGCAGGCCCCAGCTTTTTCCTTGAACCAGCAGCGCGCTGAGATCAGGCTCTGCGTTGAAGCTACAGTAGGCTAGCGTCAGTCGAGAGTGCTGTAAGACGGGCCAGTTTTGTAGATGTTGGCAGATACTGACAGATTTTTCTCGCCGAATGCGCTCGGGCATCGACTGTCGAGCTTTTAGCAGGGCTCGGCGCTGAGATTTTTTGTCCATTAGTGATGGGCTAGCTGCTGGCGATTACTGATAGTTATGGGCTTAGTTGTGGGCTATGGCTTAGCGGTTATTTGGCGGTAAAGCTCGGCTATTTTTTCAATGACTTGGTCTGCACTTAGACGGTCAGTCACCACTTCGACAGCATCGTCCGCTTTTCGGAGCGGCGCAACCGCACGGGTGGAATCTTTATGGTCGCGTTCGGCAATGGACTGAGTCAATTCTTCTAGGCTAGGCAGTGAGGCTGCTGTGGATTCCTGATTTGTTTCTATCTCTCGATAGCGACGCTGGGCTCTCTCTTGTACAGAGGCGGTGAGAAAAATCTTAAGTTCGGCGTTGGGAAATACATGGGTGCCAATATCTCGCCCGTCAGCGACGACGCCACCTTCAAGACCATACTGCTGCTGCTGTTCAACTAGCTTGGCCCGCACCGCCGACTGAGCGGCGATGGTTGACACCTGCCCGGTGACAGTTGCTGTCCGAATCGCCTGGGTGATGTCTTCCCCGTTCACGGTGACCTGCGGCGGCTGTGGCGTGTCGTTTTGAATATTGGCAATGAGCTGAATCTGGCAGTGGGGCAGCAGCTTCGCGACAGCATCTGCGTTGCTGGGTCAGCATCCTGCTGGAGGACGTACCAGGTGAGTGCGCGGTACATGGCACCTGTGTCTAGATAAAGCAGCCCGAGCTGATGGGCAAGCTGACGGGCTACAGTAGATTTGCCTGCACCTGCGGGGCCATCGATGGCAATGATCGGGGCGCGATGAGTGAGAATGACGTTGTCTAAGAGCCGGGTGCGGGTTTCTGGGGCCTTTTCTGTGATCTTTTCTGCCGTCTTTTCTGCGGCCTCAGAATGCTCGCTGCTGGGTGGGGTAGGGCCTATGTATGCTGCGATCGCCATTATGCCTATGCTATCGATTGTGTGCAAAGGCTTTAGTGTATCAGGATGAACTAAAGCGAGGTAGTCGAGTGTTATACCTGGCTGGCTTTCAAGGACGGTCTGCGCCGTGGCCAGAAGGGCTGAGGCTTGCCTTTCTCCTTGGCTAAAGGCAGTTTGGGCAGCTTTGAGACTGCGGTAGAGAATCTGGGCCTGCTGACGCTCTGCGCCTACGAGATATCGATTGCGAGAGCTAAGCGCAAGGCCGTCCGCCTCGCGGATAATCGGACAGATAACAATGCCCACTGGCAAGTTGAGATCTTGCTGAAGGCGTTTGAGAATAGCCGCCTGCTGAGCGTCCTTTTGGCCGAAATAGGCGCGGGTGGGCCTGACGATGTTTAGCAGCTTTGTAACCACCGTCGCAACGCCCTGAAAATGGGTGGGCCTGGAGTGGCCACAGAGCGTGTCGATCATCGCCTGGGGCGGGACGATCTGAGTGACAGCTGATAAATTGGGCTGCTCGGTGCCATATAGTTCCTGGGGAGATGGCATAAATATGACATCAACGCCGCTGCTTTGACAGTTTGCCTGGTCGGCTTCGGCAGGTCTAGGATAGCGATCAAGATCTTCGTTGGGTCCAAACTGAAGCGGATTTACAAAGATGCTGACGATGACGATGTCGTCTTGCTGACGCGATCGCTCAATCAAGCTCAAGTGCCCTGCGTGCAGTGCTCCCATCGTTGGGACCAGCCCGATGCTTTGACCAGAGCGCAAGTCCAGATATTTATGCAACTGAGCGATGGTATTAAACAGATGCATGGTAAAAATCCATTGATTAAACGCCACTGAACGCAAGAGGCAGATAAACAGGCCACAGATGAAAAAAGGCCTTTCTCGCTGAAGAAAGACCCCTTAAAGCTATCTGTTTTCCAGTTCCATTTGCCAGCAGAGACTTCTCATCGCAAAGACATTCTCTAGAAATTGCACCTAGACAATTCTATCAACAGGCAAAACCTTTACCAGGTAAGCCAGCAGCGCTAGCAGATTTAGTAAGCCAGTACGTCTAGCTGAACCGTGCCGACACCTGATCTTGTCAGACCGATCTGAGCTGCCGCACCTGCCGATAAATCAATGATCCTGTGGCCGGAATAAGGGCCTCGATCGTTGATACGCACTGTCACCTGCTGCCCTGTGTTTAGGTTGGTGACTAGTACTCTTGTCCCAAAAGCCAAGGTTCGGTGCGCGGCTGTAATGGCGTTTTGATTGAACACTTCACCGCTGGCCGTGCGTCTGCCATTGAACCCTGGACCGTACCAAGAGGCGCTACCGACATTGGTATATGCGATCGCAGGTGTGGGCGCAGCGGCAATAGTAGGTTCAGGCTCAGGCAGTCCTTCGATTTCTGCAACGGGATCAGCATCGCCTATCAGTCTACGCAAACGGTTTGTAACCTGTAGGGCATCTTCTGCCGGGTCTTCGGTTGTGTCAGCTAAAATGGTGCGGCTATCGAGCGCGAGTAAATCCTCGTCGTCTAGCGTGACAACGTACTCGTCGGTTTCTTCGTTCCAGCGAACAGAGAGCGCCTCGGCGTCAACCTCTGCTCGGCTTAGCTGTGACCCTAAATCGGTAGCGCGTAAGACAGGGTCGCTTTCTTGAGCATTATCTAAAATATTTCCCGCTTCAGCAGTGCCAGAGCGCAATGGTGTTTCGCTGCTGCTAGACGCTAAAGAAACTGTCCCACTGCGGTTGGACAGGCTGTTGATCTCGGTGCCGATAAAGGTAAGCACCGGAATGTCTTTGACATAGAGCGTGGCGGCCTGTCTGCCGTCAATGGCATGCGGATAGACGCTGACATCGCCGTCGAACTCGGGGGCTAGCTCGGTTGGCGAAAGGGATTCTTCTTGCCAGTCAGATGGCAGGTTAGATGCGAGAGGGTTAGATGCGATCGCACTTGACGAACCTAGTTCAGAAGCAACGCTAGCTTCGAGTGATTCAACATTTTGAGTTTCTGATGATTGATTTGTGGACTGTGCACCCGCTAGGGTTGCACTTGCACCGGTGAGCAGAACGGCTGCTATCAAACTATGTGCGAACTGTTTTTGAATTGAACCTTTAGAAAGCAAAGACATAATTGGCTACATCGCAACGGTCTTGACCTTGACTTTTTACAGCGGGTCGTTTGTGTTTAGACCGCTAGTTGATTAAAAGCGCTTGACCTCAAACTTGGATTTAGATGAACTCTCGCTAATCTACACGAACGGATCTAGGCCAAGATCCGAGAATTTTCTCGGGTCACCTAAAAAGAAATCTTTATATGTCCTTCACAGAAAACCTGAAATAACGAAATGTAAAGGATTCTCCCCTGTTAGCTCTCTTCGTCAATCTTCGATCATGCTTATCAGTAATCTGCTTTGTTATCTAGATTACTGATTGATAAATCCTGTTTTCTAATGCGTCTAAAGGAATAGTATTTCGGGGATTATGCATTTAGTTGCATAAAAAGCCTGCTAGCAGCCCTAAAAAATGTCTTGCAGCGTCTTTCAGAAATAGTCGATTTTGTTCCTGAGGTTTTGATCGCGCAGCCCCTTTTTTACTCGTATTGAGATACGCGACATGTGAATATAGCCTGTGAGCGCTAGATACAGCTTTTTGGAAAGGAATGTGACTCATGGACTATCGGCAGGCAGGTGTAGATGTAGAGGCGGGTCGGGCGTTTGTCGACAAGATTAAAGGCATGGTGGAAGGCACCCGTCGCCCTGAAGTTTTGGGCACTTTGGGCGGATTTGGCGGCTGTTTTGAGCTGCCGAGTGGCTATCAAAAGCCAGTGCTGGTGTCGGGTACGGATGGTGTCGGGACAAAGCTAAAGCTAGCTCAGGTTCTAGGCCGCCACGATACGGTGGGGATTGATCTGGTGGCGATGTGTGTAAACGACGTGCTGACAATTGGCGCAGAGCCGCTGTTTTTTTTGGATTATTTGGCCACAGGGCAACTAGCTCCAGAGCAGCTAGCTCAGGTCGTGGCTGGGGTGGCGAGTGGCTGTCAAACGTCTGGCTGCTCGCTGCTGGGCGGGGAAACGGCTGAAATGCCAGGATTTTATGGGCCGGGCGAGTACGATTTAGCGGGCTTTTGTGTCGGTATTGTGGAAAAAGATCAGATGCTGGATGGCTCGCGGGTGCAGGTGGGCGATCGCCTGATTGGATTGGCTAGCAGCGGCGTGCACAGCAATGGCTTTAGCTTAGTGCGAAAAATTGTGGCAGAAGGCCAAAGAGACGCCCGCGAGGCGGGGCGACCGGTGGGCTACGACTGGGCCGAGAAGCCACAGCGCCTGAACGGCCAGTCTTTGGGAGAGGTGCTGCTGACGCCGACTCAGCTATATGTAAAGCCAGTTCTTGCGGCGCTAGAATCTGAGCTGGATATTCACGGCATGGCGCATATTACAGGTGGGGGGCTGCCGGAGAATTTACCGCGCGCGCTAGGTACGGGGCAGTCGGCTCAAGTGGATGCCGATAGCTGGCCGGTGCTGCCTGTGTTCGAATGGCTGCGTCAAGCGGGGAATGTCAGCCTGCCAGATATGTTTAATACCTTTAACATGGGAGTTGGCTTTGTGGTGATTGTGCCGCCCGAAGTGTCGGGGGCTACCTGTGAATTCTTTAATCGGGAAGGGATTGCGGCTTACGACATCGGTAGCGTGGTGGCCGGATCAGGAGAATTGCTAGGGCTGCTGGCAAGCTAGTCTTTGTCATGGGTTTTCTGCTTTTCAGCAGGGGTTTGCTAGCAAGTCTATCTATATATATTTAAGAGGAGTTTTTGAGTTGACCGTGAACAAGGGAAATAGTCAGCCGGTATTTATTGCTGCGATCGCAACTGTAGTCGCACTCATATTGGCTAGCAGCTTTGTGATTATCAATCCGGGGCAAGCGGGCGTACTGAGCGTACTGGGTAAAGCTCAAAACGGCGTATTGCTAGAAGGTATCCATATAAAACCGCCGTTTGTGTCTTATGTGGATGTGTACGACATCACCGTGCAAAAGTTTGAAGTACCCGCAGAAAGTTCAACGAAAGACCTGCAAGATCTAAAGGCAAGATTTGCGATCAACTTCCGCTTGCAGCCATCAGAAGTTGTGAATATTCGTCGTGAGCAGGGTTCACTTTCCAATATTGTGAACAAAATTATTGCACCGCAGACTCAAGAGTCGTTCAAGGTAGCGGCTGCGCGCCGTACGGTTGAGCAGGCCATTACTCAACGCGTGCTGCTAAAGGAAGATTTTGATAACGCGCTGGCCAAGCGATTAGAGAAGTATGGAATTGATGTTCTTGATACCAGCGTGGTCGATTTGACCTTTTCGCCAGAATTTTCTCGGGCGGTAGAAGAAAAACAGATTGCGGAGCAGCGAGCGCAGCGGGCTGTATATGTAGCTCAAGAAGCGGAGCAAGAAGCGCAGGCTGAAATCAACCGGGCCAAGGGCCGGGCTGAGGCCCAAAGGCTGATTGCTGAAACGCTCAAAGCGCAGGGCGGTAACTTAGTTCTGCAAAAAGAAGCGATTGAAGCCTGGAAGGAAGGAGGCGCGCAGATGCCTCGGGTGCTGGTGACGAGTGGTGAGAGCGGGGGTGTGCCGTTTATCTTTAACTTGTCTCAAAGCGACCAGTAAGCGCTAAGCAGTCATGAAAAAACGCCAGTCAGAATTTAACTCTGACTGGCGTTTTTAATGTTTTCCAGGTGCTTTTCTGAGTGTGTTTCTAGGAGTCTTTTTTAAAAAGCACACGCTTTAATGTTCAATCTGTAGTGCGTAAAAGCGATCGCATTAAAACCGCAGCATGAAAACCCACCGCATGAAAACGATAAGAACGGCGAGCTATTCACCTGCATCGACATTTTTACCAATGTCTTTTGCCATATTCATATAATCGTCTGGATCGCTGTCACCAGGACTATCAATATTGTCGACCGTACCCTTACTTACGACTTTCTCACCTGTGTTAGCACCTTCGCGATTAATTGGATTTGAATCGCTAGACTGAGTGCCCGAACCAGTTTCGTTTTCCTGCGCAATTTCGTATTCTTTATCGAAATCTGTGCTGGCGACGTCTGCTTTTGCCTTTTGACTGGTTTCTTCGTCAGAACTATTGATATCTTCTTTTAACTGCTGGACTTCTTGGGGAACGTTGTTAGGATCTGCCATTGCTTTCACATAAATTTCGGCACTTATAGCTTACGGAGCTAGAAGATCGAGATCTGTGTACCGAACGGGGGAGATTGCGATGACAGAAGAGATAGCTTCGATAGTGGGCGGAGCAGAACGCTAAACTAAGGAAAGATCTTAAGAAATGTAAAGGCTCATGGCAGGTAGCGGCGCGGCGAAAAAGGTAGTGGTGGTTGGCGCAGGGATTGGTGGGCTGACGGCGGCAGCGCTGCTAGCGCATCGAGGCTATGAGGTGAAGGTATTTGACCAGGCAATTGTGCCGGGTGGGTGTGCGTCTACTTTTAAGCGTCGTGGCTTTACGTTTGACGTAGGGGCAACTCAGGTCGCAGGGCTAGAGCCGGGTGGAATTCATCATCAGATATTTAAAGAGTTGGAGATTGATTTGCCCGAGGCGAGTGAATGCGATCCGGCCTGTGCGGTGTTTTTGCCGGGAGAGCAGACGCCGATTAACGTCTGGCGCGATCCGCAGCGGTGGCAGGCAGAAAGAGAGAGACAGTTTCCCGGAAGTGCGCCTCTTTGGGCCTTTATGAAGGCGCTGTTTGATTTTAGCTGGCGATTTCAGCAGCGAGATCCGGTGCTGCCGCCGCGTAGCATTTGGGACGTTTGGCAGCTACTGACGGCCCTGCGACCAGATACTTTATTGACGGTTCCCTATGCTTTTTCGACGGTTGGAGATATTTTACGAGGCTATGAGCTGTCTGGAAATCGGCGGCTGCGGACGTTTTTGGATATGCAGCTGAAGCTGTATTCGCAGACGACGGCGGATAAAACAGCGACGCTGTATGCGGCGACAGCGCTGGGCGTATCGCAGTCGCCCCAGGGATTGTTTCATTTGAAGGGGAGTATGCAGGTGCTAAGCGATCGCCTCGTCGAATCGCTTGAGCGTGACGGCGGTGAACTGCATATGCGCCATACGGTAGAGGCCATAGACATGACGCCAGACATGACGACGGGAAAGCGGGCTCGGGTGAAAGTTACCAATCAGAAAGGAAAGTCTTGGTTAGAGGCTGCCGATCAGGTTGTTGCCAATGTGACGGTGCAGAATCTTGTTCGCCTGGTACAAGATAATGGAATGAAAGATAGCAGACTGAAAGGCTATGAAAAGAGAGTGAAGAACTTGGAGCCTTCATCTGGTGCGTTCGTGATTTATCTGGGCGTAGAACAGTCGGCGATACCCGAAAACTGCCCGCCTCACCTGCAATTTTTGTACGACTATGCGGGGCCGATAGCAGAAAATAATTCTCTCTTTGTGTCAGTCAGTCGTGAGGGAGACGGGCGGGCACCTGCAGGTAAGGCAACCATTATTGCGTCTTCTTTTACAGATGTTCAGCCCTGGTATGACTGTGATGAAACCGAATATAGAGAAATGAAGGAGAGATATACGCAGACGGCGATCGCTCGGTTAAAAGATTATTTTGACTTGCGGCCTGAGCATCTGGCGCATGTAGAGGCCGCGACGCCGCGCAGCTTTGAAACTTTTACGGGGCGATCGCAAGGAATCGTTGGCGGCATTGGTCAGCGGGTGCCCACCTTCGGGCCGTTTGGGTTTGCCACGCGCACGCCGATCAAGCACTTGTGGCTAGTGGGTGACAGTACGCATCCGGGGGAAGGCACAGCAGGCGTAAGCTACTCGGCGCTGACAGCAGTACGGCAGATTGAGGCAGCAGATTGAGGTATCTGACGGCTAGTCGAGCCACCCCCAAGCCGTTGCTGTTTATTGAATATTTACCGTAACTTCATGAATTTGCGAGGTCAGCAGCAACAAGCGGGCTGTGCAATCGCGTAAAGTAATATACATCAGGTTGTATTGTTTTCACCAAACTGGGCCGAACTCCAGACAGACGCAGACCTATCTCTAATCCGTTAAAACCGCCTTTATGACTACTGATCATACCGCTGAAGATCACGCCGCTGAGTCGTCGGAAGCTTTGGTTGCCTCAACCGATCCTGCCGATGCTGATTCTGTCGAAGCTGATCCTGCTGAAGCTGATCCTACTGAAGCGTTTGTTTTTGCATCTGAGAAGTCTAAAGCCCTAGTTTCCTCTACGCCGCTAAAGGCATTGAACGGCACGATTACTTTTGGGTTTGCGAAGGGAGAAAAGCAAGTGAGCGATGCGATCGCTCAGAACGTTCGTGACATTTTCAAAACGCTGATTGAGCCGTTTGTTAAAGTCACGTTTGTTGAAGTCAGCGGCGAGGCGGATATCAACGTTCAGCTGCACGATTCTGAAGCATACGACTACTACGCCTACGAGCTAGCGCACGACGTATACCTCAGTCGCGCTTACGACAATAGTACGGATACGAATGGCTTTCAGAGTGGTTTTGGCAGTCATGGGTTTATGAGCCTGCTGCACGAGATTTTACACGCGATGGGCCTAAAGCATCCAGGCGGCTACAGCGCGGCTGATCTGGGTAGCGGCCCTCTTTTGGGCTATGAGGTAGACAACACGACCAACAGCGTCATGTCTTACAACTTTTCGGGGCAAGGGGCCATTACGCCAATGCCTTACGATATTGACGCTTTGCAGTCTTTGTTTGGTGTGAGGCTGCTGAACCTAGAGGACACAACCTATCAGTTTGATTCTGTCTATAGCTTTACAGATGGAACTCGCAGTTGGGGAGATGCAACCGCAGCCAGTAAGCTGACGCTGACGGATAGCGGTGGAAATGACCGATTAGATTTTTCGGCACTGACACCCAGTGCAGCGGGCTATGTCTTAGACGTGCGCGCTGACGGTATTTTGACAACCAGCGAGGCTTACAACAGCTTTAGCTACGCGCCAAAGGATAGCCGCGTGGAGGAGACGCCCATTCAAAAGACTAGCAGCCTGGGCACGCGGCTGAGTTTTGGCACAATCATAGAGAGTATTTTTGGCTCGCAGGGTAACGATACGATTTTTGCCGGGGAAGCCACAGGAGAGATCGCGGCCCAAGGAGGTGACGATGTGGTGTATGGGCGCGAGCTGCAAAACAGCATTTGGGGCGGCATCGGTAACGACCAAATTTGGGGCGGTAGTGCCAACGATCAGCTAATTGGCGACGATGGCGGCGCAACCGAGTCTGAGCTAGATGGCAAAGATGTGCTGTATGGCGGTGGTGGTAATGACAGCATATGGAGTGGCGGTGGCGATGACGCGCTGTACGGACAGGCGGGAGATGATTTGCTAGTTGGCGGTGGCGGCAATGACCGGCTGCAAGGGACAGATGATTTGGTAACGAGCGATCGCGATCAGCTCTATGGCGGATTAGGCCGAGACCGCTTTGTGTTGGGCAATAGCCAGGGGGCGTTTTACCAAGGTGACGGCTATGCCATTATCAAAGACTGGGAAGCAGGTATCGACAAGCTGCAGCTAGGGATAGGGCAAGAAATCAGCCGCTACAGGCTAGAAGCGAGCCAGATTTTGAGCGAGGTCGCTGCTCTAGATATGGGCGTATATTTCAATAGCGATTTGATTGCGGTGGTGCAGAATACGACCAGCGTGACTCAAGGTGATTTTGTCTTTGCCTAGCGTGCCTTTTCCTAGTGTGTCTTTGCCTAGCGTGTTTTGTCTTATCGGTCTTTATCTTATCGGTCTTTATCTCACAGGTCTTTGCCAAACAGCCTCTACCTGATAGATCTTTGTCAAATAGGCTTTTCACGCTGTAAACGTCAAAACAAATAAACTTCAAAACAAATATTAGCTTTTCTCTTTTACTGCATCAGCAGAAAGAGAGCTAGCTAGAGCCGTTCTCAAATTTCCCTCAGCTTCAGCAAGTGCTTTCTCTGCCTGAGCTTTTTCTACGCCTGCTAGCTGCATTACCAGGGCTACTTTCACCTGCAATCCGCTTTTATCCAACAGCTTACCTGCGGGCTCTCGCTCTAGATCGGTGAGATCGCACAGGATGCGGATGGCGCGATCGCGCAGTTTACGATTGGTCACCGCCACGTCTACCATCCGATTGCCGTACACCTTCCCTAGCTTTACCATCACCCCGGTCGACAGAATATTCAGCGCCAGCTTCGTCACCGTTCCCGCCTTTAGCCGCGTCGAACCGGCTAGCACCTCTGGGCCCACTATCAGGCGAATATCTACATCTGCATCTACCGGCACCTGCTCAGCGGGCACACAGGCCATAAAAATTGTGCTGGCTCCGCACTGCCTTGCCGCTTGCAGCGCCCCGTGCACATAGGGCGTTGTTCCGCCTGCTGTAATTCCAACGACGACATCGCGCCGCGTGACTCGGTGGTCGATAATGACTTCAGCCCCCGAGGCTTCCTCATCTTCTAGCGCTTCAGAGCTACGCAGCAGGGCCGCTGCGCCGCCCGCAATAATTCCCTGTACCAGCTCTGGCGGTGTACAAAATGTCGGTGGGCATTCTGCCGCGTCTAAGACGCCTAGCCTACCGCTGGTGCCCGCGCCGACATAGAACAGTCTGCCGCCTTCTCTGAGTGACGCGGCGGCTAGATTAATCGCCTGGGCTAAATGGGTTCTAGCATGGGCGATCGCATCCACTGTTTTTTGATCTTCGTGGTTAAAAACGTCCACCATTTCCAAGGTAGACAGCTCGTCCAAATTCTGACTATTGGGATTGTTTTGCTCTGTGAGCAGATGGCCGCGGTCTTGCCCCTCATCTTGCCCCTCAGTATGCCTATCGGTCATAGCAGCTTCTCCAACTGGGCTCGAATTCGATCCATCTCATTTGACGAGGCGTCTTGCACGCTGCCCCTCGCGGTTTCTTCGGTTTCTTCTAGTTTGGCACGGGCGATCGCATTCGGGTCCGCATCCAGATTCCAAGTTGTTTCTTCAACGGCTTTCTCTGGCGGCATCAACAGCGTACCATCTTCCACTAGTACCGCCTCATAGCCCGCACTCTCACAAAATTCTTCAATCTCTTCTGGGTCAAACGCTTCGACCGAGGCTGGTGGAAAATCCTGTGCCTCTAGCATGACGGCAAAGCGAGTTGCATCGTCTTCTACCTCGAACATCAGCACTAGCTGCCGCCCTTCCATCTCTAGAGAATGAATTCCCTCGTTTTCGGTGCGTGCATTAAACAGAACGACATAAACAGACATAGGAGCTGATCGGCATCAAAGACAATATTCACACTGGTCAGTGTAGCGATTAACGGCTCTTTTCGGTGACGGCACGGTGACAGCACATTGACAGCACGCAGTGACAGCGCGTGGCCGAATGGCGGCTCGGCAGAGTCGTTAGCCACAACTTTGCGGCCTTCTGCAATAATGAAGGCGCTTTCCCAACCGTCTGCAACGTCATGGCAACTTTTTTATTAGAAGTCGGCACCGAAGAACTTCCCGCCAGCTTTGTCAGCGCGGCCCTAGCCCAGTGGAAGACCAAAATTCCGGCTGAGCTAGCAGAGCAGTTTTTAGCCTACGACAGCATTGAGTTTTACGGTACGCCACGTCGCCTAGCGCTGTTGATCAAAGGGCTCCCTCAGCAGCAGCCCGATCGCGAAGAAGAGGCCAAAGGCCCCCCTGCCAAAGCTGCGTTCAAAAACGGTCAGCCCACCAAAGCGGCCACTGGCTTTGCTGCTTCTAAAGGCGTTAGCGTCGAAGATCTTGAGATGCGTGAGACGCCAAAAGGTGAGTTCATTTTTGTGCAGCAAAAGATTCCAGGCCGTGCAACGGTAGAGCTTTTGTGCGAAAGGGTGCCTGAGTGGATACTCGGCCTAGAGGGCGATCGCTTTATGCGATGGGGCGATGGAGATCTGCGCTTTCCTCGGCCTATTCGCTGGCTGGTAATGCTGCTAGACGATCAGCTGCTTTCGATGACGCTAGAAAATGGCTCTGAGGTGTGTGTGAGCGATCGCACGACCCTCGGGCACCGCGTCCTTCACCCTGAACCCATCACCCTTGCTACTGCCGATAGCTATGTCAATAGCCTAAAAGAAGGCTACGTCACTGTCGATCCACATCAGCGCAAAGCAACCATTCTTAGTCAGGTTGCCACCGTTGCTGAGTCTGTCGGCGGTCATGCCATCATCAACGAAGATTTGCTGGCCGAAGTTGTTGATCTCGTAGAGTGGCCCACCACGCTCATTGGCCAATTTGATGACGCCTTTCTGGCGCTACCGTCGGCAGTGACCATCACTGAAATGGAAAGCCATCAGCGCTACTTTCCGGTGCGCCCTGAGCCCACATCAGAAGACTTGCTGCCCTATTTCATTACGGTTTCTAACGGTGACCCGGCCAAGTCTGAGCTGATTACTCAGGGCAACGAGCGCGTGATCAGGGCCCGTCTTGCCGATGGCAAATTCTTCTTTGACGCCGACCAAAAGCAGCCCCTAGCCGACTATCTGCCCCGGCTCGAAACCGTCACCTTTGAAGCCTCGCTGGGCTCTGTACGCCAAAAGGTCAGCCGCATTGAGCAAATCACCGCTTTCCTAAGCGATCATCTTGGCCTCAGTGCCAAGGAAAAACAGCAGGCCATTCGCGGAGCCGAGCTTTGCAAGGCTGACTTAGTGACGCAGATGGTGGGCGAGTTTCCTGAGCTGCAAGGCTATATCGGCCAGAAATACGCTGAAAATAGCGGTGAACCTCAGGCGGTTGCCGATGCGATTTACGAACACTATTTACCAAAAGGCGCAGGCGACGCGCTGCCGCAAACGATCACGGGCCAAGTCGTGGGCATTGCCGACCGGCTCGATACCCTGGTGAGCATTTTTAGCATCGGCAAGCTGCCCAAAGGCTCTAGCGATCCGTTTGCCCTGCGCCGTGCGGCTAATGCCATCGTCAATGTGGTGTGGGCGGCGAATCTGCCGCTGAAGCTGCAAGTCGTGCTCTCTGAGGTGGTGACAGACTTTGCCGCAGCCAGAGATGGGGTTAATGTCAATGAGCTAAAAGATCAGCTCGCCTCGTTTTTTGATCAGCGCATCCGGACGCTGCTGCAAGATGGGCAGGGCATTGATTATGACTTGGTCAACGCTCTTTTTGGTCAAGACGCAGACTATCAGTCGCGGGCGCTGAACGATTTGTTGGACGTGCGCGATCGCGCCACTTTTCTCCAGTCTATTCGCGATGACGGTCGCCTTGCCGCCATTTATGAAACCGTCAACCGCGCCGCCAAGCTAGCTGCCCAAGGCGATTTGGCCACTGACGTGCTCGATCCGTCTGGACTTGTTGATCCAACCCTATTCGAGCAGCCAACAGAACAGGCTTTTTACGACAGCCTGCAAACCCTGCTGCCCCAAACCAAAGCGGCTCAGGCCGAACGTGACTATGGCAAGCTTATCGCTGGCCTAGAGCAGGCTGCGCCTACGGTCGCTAACTTCTTTGACGGTGAAAACAGCGTTATGGTCATGGCCGAAGACCCGGAGGTTCGTAAAAATCGCCTGAACCTGTTAGGTTTACTCAGAAATCACGCCCGCGTCTTGGCAGACTTCGGCGAGATTGTGAAAAGCTGATACAATCGCGGCTTAAGATTTTGAGCTTGACGATATTCACATGAAAACAGCCCACGTCATTGGCCTTGGCCGTTCCGGTATTGCTGCTGCCCGCGTTCTTTCTCGTCAAGGCTGGCAGGTAACACTCAGCGATCGCGGCGTTGCCCAGCGCCACCAGTCCGATGCCCAACGACTCAAAGCGGAAGGCATCATCGTCAAGCTCAACCATGCCTTCGACGCTCAGATCGCGAAAGGTGAGGGTCTAGATCTGCTGGTCGTTAGCCCCGGTGTCCCCTGGGATGCACCGGCGCTGATTACCGCCCGCGAGTTGGGAATTGAAACGATTGGCGAAATGGAACTTGCCTGGCGATCGCTCAAAGATCGCCCCTGGCTGGGCATCACTGGCACCAATGGCAAAACCACCACCACTGCTCTTGTTGCCGCCATCTTCAAAGCCGCCGGACTCAACGCACCTGCCTGTGGCAATATCGGCTACGCTGCCTGCGAACTTGCCCTCACCGACGCCCCCGACTGGATAATTGCCGAGCTTAGCAGCTACCAAATTGAAGCCGCCGCCTCACTCGCGCCGACCATTGGCCTGTGGACCACCTTCACCCCCGACCATCTCAGCCGCCACAAAACGGTTGAAAACTACTACAGTATCAAGGCATCCCTGCTCGCTAGGTCACAGTCTGCCATCATCAACGGTGACGACCCGACGCTGCGCAGCCAATTGCACAGCTCACCTCGCCACCATTGGACCAGTCTTAACGGCAAAGCCGCTCTGCATCCCATTACATCAGATACCTACGTTGAAGACGGCTGGGTTGTACATAAAGGCGAGCCAGTGGTTGAGACCAAAGCGCTGCGGATGGTGGGTGAGCACAATCAGCAAAATCTGCTGATGGCAGTCGCGGCGGCTCGGCTGGCAGGTATTGATAAAGTTGCGATCGCTCAAGGCGTTGCCAGCTTTCCTGGCGTCTCTCATCGACTAGAACATATATGCACTTGGCGCGGCGTAGACTTCATTAACGATAGTAAAGCCACCAACTACGACGCGGCTGAAGTGGGCTTGCGCTCAGTAGCAGGCCCAGCCATTCTGATTGCAGGCGGTGCGCCCAAAGATGGCAACGACACCGCCTGGATCGCTCAAATCAAACAGCGAGCCGCCGTTGTTCTACTGGTGGGCGATGCCGCTGAACTGTTTGCACTGAGGCTAAAAGAATCTGACTATGACAGCTACGAGATTGTTCAAACCATAGACCGTGCCGTTGCCAGAGGGACAGAAATCTGTAAGGCGCAATCGATTAAAACGGTTCTTCTTTCTCCTGCCTGTGCCAGCTTTGACCAGTACGCCAATTTTGAAGTCCGTGGTGACGACTTTCGCCAAGTCTGTACAAAGTACTTAGGCGAAGTGTAGTCTATTCGAGCTGTAATCTCATCGATTCTGTTGTCTGAGCAAGCTGTTGTCTGAGCAAGCTGTTGTCTGAGCAAGCCGTTGTCTGAGCAAGCTGTTGTCTGAGCAAATCTATAGGGTAGCGATTGAGATTATGGTGCAACAAAATAGACCGCGTCGAGGCCAAACACTCCCAAGCCAAACACTCCCAAGCCGAACGCTTTCAAATCGAGCGCGTCCCAATCGAGTGCCGAAGATAGGCGCAGCATGGCTAGTTGCGATCGCGCTCTGTTCTGCCTTTCTCGGCACACTCACCTACGTTCTTTTAGATCTCAATCAGCGCGCGGCTAGTAGTAAGCTTTCTGCGCTTGCAGGCCGTACTGCTATAGATCGCCCGCCTACAGCCAGCGCATCTATAGCCAGCACATCTACAGTCAGCATGCCTACAACAGGTAATCAGGTTTATTACAGCAGTGCAAATCCTCTGTTACTACAGCAGAATCCTCGTCTCTTGGCGATTGTTGACGAAGCTAAAAATATTGCGATGGACAGTGGCCTTCCTACTCAAGACTTGTCGATCAAGCTGGTCGATCTCAATACTGGGTCGTTCGGAGGCTTTCAAGCAGACAAGCCGCTTTTTCCGGCTAGCGTGGCTAAGCTATTTTGGTTGATTGCGCTGTTTCAACAGTATGAAAATGGTAAAACCTTTGGCAACGCTATTAGCGAAGCAGATCTAAAGGCTATGATGCAAGACTCGGACAATAGCTCAGCAAGCCGCATTCTAGACGCGGTAACCGGCGCTACATCCGGATCTAACCTCGACCCAGATGAGCTTGAAGCCTGGTTAGCGCAGCGCAGTTTTATCAACAGTTTTTACACCCGTGCTGGCTACGGCCAGTTGAATATCAGCCAAAAGAATTTTCCTATCCCTGACGAAAATTTGGAGATGCCCTCGGGCCGTGAGCAGCAGATGCGCGGACGAGAAGATCAGCCGGTGCGAAATTTTTTGACAACAGATGCGATCGCTCGTCTGCTCTATGAGATTGAAACCGGCACAGCCGTTAACGCCAGCTACAGTCAAAAAGCCAAACGGCTGATGAAAAGAGACTTTGCTACAGAAGCCACCAAACCATACGACTCTATTAGAGGTTTTATCGGCGAAAGCCTAGAGCCGTATGGCGTCAGCCTCTTTTCTAAACCGGGCTGGACATCCGGCTCCAGGCAGGATGCCGCAATTGTTGAAAGTCCGGATGCGACTGTTCGCTATATCTTAGTGGTGATAGGTGACGACGCAGCCTATGCCGAAAACGAGGCCATTTTTCCAGAGATTTCAGACTATATCTATCAGGAAATGAGCACACAGGAAATGAGCACAACAAACGAGCCCGACGAAATAGACGAAATGGGCGCTAGCCAATGAACACTCTAGATGAGCGCGCACTCATCTAGACACCGATCTCGCTCAAGACTCGATTGAGCTTTCCACTCTTATAGCCTTCTAGATCTAGCGTGATGTAGGTAAATCCAAACGCCTGGAAGGCGCTGACCAGCGTTGGCATGTCAGTCTTCGCGACAAACTGCGCTATTTCTTCAGGCATCAGCTCAATGCGAGCAGTTTCCCCGTCCGAACGCACCCGCAGATTGCGATAGCCCAGATCTCTCATGTAGCGCTCAGCGCGGCCGACGCGGTGCAATTTTTCGGTAGTAATTAGCTCGCCATAGGGAAAGCGTGAGCTAAGGCAGGGCTGAGAGGGCTTATCCCACCAGGGAAGCCCAAGCTGCTTGGCAATTTCGCGCACTTCTAGTTTGGTGATGTCGACTTCTGCTAAGGGCGATCGCACCCCTCTTTCTTTTGCTGCTGTAATGCCGGGGCGATAGTCTTGCAAGTCATCTGCATTTAGCCCATCGACCACATACTCATAGCCCAGCTCATTCGCCAGCGGTCGCAGCGTATCGTGCAGCTCACTCTTGCAAAAATAGCAGCGGTTCACCGGGTTAGACGTGTACTGCTCATTCTCCATTTCATACGTTTCAACGACGCGGTGGTGAACGCCTATCTGCGCCGCCTGCGTCTTCGCATCTTCAAAATCTTCTGGCATGAGCGAGGGTGAATTGGCGGTTACGGCCAGGGCCCGATTGCCCAGCACGTCAAAAGCGACCTTCGCCACTAGCGTGCTGTCAATGCCGCCTGAATAGGCAATTAGTGCCCGATCCATGTCGCGAAAAATAGCTTGAAGCCGGGCCAGTTTGTCAGACATAGGTAGAAAATGAAAAAATGCTGTGGAACCTAGGCTCTCACTCTAGCGCTTCTGAGCAAGTCTTAGGGCACGAACCCGCTGTAAGCGAATGGTTCAACTTCAAGCGGATCGAAAACGGGCGGATTAAAACTGGCGGCGTTCAAAAACAGCGACTGTCACCGTCAGCAGCAGCGCTGTATAAATCAGACCGTAAGCCGCATTTTCCAGCAGGCCACCGCCGCTGGGCGGGGCGACAAAGCCATTGGCAATTTCGTTCTTTAAGTTCAAACGCTCTAAGTCGGGTAAGACTAAAAACAATCCTTCGGCTATGCGGCTAAAGTTTTCGCTTTCAGCAATTTTATCGAGCGCCAAAATATTGCGGGTTTCGTGTCCGACCGCAAAGATCGCCAGCGTCATCAGCGTCGCTAGCACGGTGCTGGTAATGACGCCAAACATCATTGCGGCTGCAATCAGCAATACCATTTCTAAAAACATAAATAGCGTCGCCAGCAGCATGAGACCTAGCTGATAGGGAACCTCGCTAAAAGACAATAGGCCCAGCATGAGGGCCGTCAGCGACCCGATCAGAACAAGCATCACTAGGCTGAGGCCCAGGTGCTTGCCTAAAATAAACTCAGCGCGGCTGACTGGCTTGGCGATCAGAACGAGGACGGTTTTTTTCTCAATTTCCTTGTTGATAAGACCAGTGCCAATAAAGACGACCACGAACAGAGAAAGTACATTAATTGCTGCTAAACCCGTATCTACGATCAGCTTGTCTTCAGTGCCAGCGGCAACTTCTGGCAGCAGGGTAATGGCCATCACCATAATGATGCCAAAAACACCCACCACGTAGAGGATGCGATCGCGTATGACTTCTAGAAACACATTGCGTGCGATGGTCCAAATTCTGCCCCAGGACGAAGCGAGTGACGAAGAGAGTGTCGTTGCCAAAGCCATTGAATTAATAAATCCTGATGCGGGTAATGCCTTTGAAAAATACCGGAACGATAGCTTAGAGAAAACCGCAATAACACTGGAAAACGTCTTCGAAGATTTTTCTCATGTAGTTGGCTAGACTGGCTGGCTAGACTGGCTGGCTAGACTGGCCGCTTAGACTTGACCACTTAGACTTGGCCACTTAGACTTGGCTGCTTAGACTAGTTGCTTAGACTGGCCGCCTAGATCGGCGAAACAACCGCTGCATCAGGCCCGATAAATTTCTCTGTGGGTGGATCTTCACCACAGTCAACCGACGTTAGTTTGGCAATTGGCTGCGATTCATTTGGTTGAGTGCTGTCTGTCTGGGTGTCTCCTGTTTGGGGGGTCCTAGGTCGAGGCTTATCGACAGGCAAAATTTTGCAGCTCTTTTCTAAGTAGAACACGCCCTCACGGCTAGCAGGCCCCACCCAATTTGCTCTCAAATCTAGTGCATAGCCTTCCCCAGAGCGCCTTGGTTCAGCCACATCCAATCGCCAGAACACGCTTTCAGCAGGTGAGTCTAGCGTTTCTAATGCTCGCTGAAAAATGGCTTCTAACTGCGTTTGTCGGGTATATAGCCAGCGCTCTGTTTGATACCAAGGCTGATCGGTTAAGGCTTGCGAAATTTCGCTGGTCATTGTTTCTAGCAGCGCAGATCCCTGGGAAGGTTGCTGCCTATCAGAGGTGACAAAGTCATGCACGAACTCACTTTCGTCAAAGCCGCGAACCGCGAGGCTAGGATAGTCGCGCAGCCAGTCTTGAATACGGAAGTGAAACGCGATCCAACTACTTAGCAGCAGATTGACAATCAAGGTTGTGATCAGCGTTTTTTTGACTTTGTCGTTAGGCAAGCTAGTTTTTAGCTCCCAGTTAACAAAATGAGGTAGTGCCATCACACCTGTTGAGACTAGCGGCCAGCTTGTAATTGCCCAGCGTAGACGCAGATCGCTGCGCCACGGATAAAATAGAAACAGGCACAGCACAAAGCCCGTGATCCAAGGGTCGATGCGAAACCCGTATACCTTGAGATTTTTGGCTTCGCTTAGCGACCACCAAACCGCTGAGATGAAAAAGATCCAGCTCAGCGTTGTAAGGACTCTGATGCCGATAAATTCTTCGCCTGCGATCGACTCTAGCGCCGCCGCTATAAATAGAGAAAACAGGCTCAGCAGCAGCAGCGTTTGCCAGGAAAAATAGGCTTTTGGCACTAGCAGTAGCCGAGCTTGCCTATTGATATCTTGAAAAATATCTTGCACTATCCTCCCTGACCCTCTACAAAAGCGCGTAGCAATATCAGCAGCAATATAGCGCTAAAGCTGGCTGCATTGGCCTGAATGATCGTATCGATAAAGCGGGCATTGGACTGACCTAGCTCTATTCCTGTGCCCCGCGCTCTGGCGTAGCGCTCGTCTCGTGGTAGCCGTGGCTGCTTTTTTGTGAGCGGCTCCCAGGCGTTGTCTGAGCGCAAGAAGAACTCAATTCCTTTGGCCTTGATGAAGAATGTGCCAAAAAAGGCAATGAGGCCGATGCCAAACAGAATAGCGCCAACCTCTGTTGTCCAGCCGTTTAGCAGCAGCTGATTGAACAGCACGTAGTTAATAATTTGAGCTTCAATCTCTAGGGGCATGAGCGGCTCTAATATCAAAAAGGCAATCCAGCCGAACACAATCGCCGCCAGGTTGGTCACTAGGGCATACTGCACACTGGTCTGAAATCCTAACCGCAGCCGCTGTCGCAAAATACCGGCTTCAAGTGCGATCGCCACCAGCAGAAACAAAATCTGAAAGACAACCATCCGCATCGGCAATATCGGCTCATACTCCATAAGTAGCGCCCAGCTCCTATCCTTAAAACTGTCATTTATTCAGGCATTCATTCACATGGCATTAGGGTATAGCCTGAAGGCCATTTTGTGGTAGCCGGGCCCACCGAAAATCCACCTATTTGCGCCATCGCCTAGCCCTGTTTTATCTGCTGATTCCATTCGTAAACCCGTTAAAATCAAAAAGCCTTTCTCGCCTATGCGTTTACTCTTGCTCTTTCCTTTTTGTCCTTTTTATGTCCAAAGCCATCGGCATCCGCACCGCTCAAACCAATACCGAACGCCTGACTGGCCAGATTCACGTCTATGACGGCGAAGGCAAAGGGAAGTCTCAGGTTGCACTCGGTGTGGTCTTGCGATCTATTGGCTTAGGAATTCATCAGTTTATGGATAGCCGGGTGCTGCTGCTGCGATTTTTAAAGGGGCCAGGGCGTACCTATGATGAAGACGCGGCGATTGAAGCGCTACAGCGAGGTTTTCCGCATCTAATCGATCAGGTGCGGACGGGGCGGGCGGAATTCTTTGGGCCGCAGGAGATTACCAAGTTTGATCGGCAGGAGGCGCAGCGAGGATGGGATGTGGCTAAGGGAGCGATCGCATCTGGTCTTTATTCGGTTGTTGTCCTCGACGAAATTAATCCTGTGCTCGATTTAGACCTGCTGCCGATTGAAGAGGTTATTCGATCGATTAAACATAAGCCCGATCATCTAGAAATCATTGCGACTGGAAGAGGCGCGCCGCCACAGCTAGTTGAAATTGCCGATCTGCATTCGGAGATGAAGCCGCAAATTCATCAAGCGGCGGCAGATATTGGCATTGAAGGCATCGAAATCTATACCGGCGATGGCAAGGGCAAATCAACTAGCGCGCTGGGTAAAGGCCTACAGGCAATTGGCCGGGGAATTAGTCAAGATCAGTCGCACCGGGTGATGGTAATTCAGTGGCTAAAAGGCGGAACTGGCTATACCGAAGACGCGGCGATCGCAGCTCTGCGCAAAAGCTATCCTCATCTAGTAGACCATCAGCGCTGCGGTCGCGATGCCATTGTCTGGCGGGGGCAGCAGCAGCCGATCGATTACATAGAAGCTGAGCGGGGATGGGAGCTAGCGAGTACTGCGATCGCCTCTGGTCTCTACAAAACCGTTATCCTCGACGAGCTCAATCCCACCGTAGATCTAGAGCTGCTGCCCGAAGAACCCATCATTCAGACCCTGCTGCGCAAGCCCAAAGGCACCGAAGTCATCATCACCGGACGTTGCAAAAACCAGCCCGCCTACTTCCAGCTTGCCAGCACTCACTCAGAAGTCTTCTGCCATAAGCACTACGCCGAGCGCGGCGTAGAACTCAAACGTGGCGTCGATTTCTAGAGGTCGATCTCTAAAGGTCGATTTCAAGAGCCATTCACCATAACTTCAAGTGCTTTTCAGTACAGATGCGGAAGCTTTAATTACTTTCATCAGGCGAAATCGCTCACGCAGGCTAAGAAGTCTAGCGACTGGCTAAAGTCGGTGAACGCTCAGGTGCTTCAGCAAACACTGAAGACGCTAGAGAAAGCACACGCCGACATGAAGAAGCAGGGTAAGGGGTATCCACGGTTCAAGCGACCCAATCGGATGCGTTCATTCGTGTTTCCGCAGCTAGGCAAGAACCCGCTGTCTGAGGGCGTGGTTAAGTTGCCTAGCATCGGCGCTGTCAAGATCCGTCAGTCGCGCCCGTATCCTGAAGGATTCGAGGTGAAGCAAGCCAGGGTAGTGAAACGAGCGTCAGGGTTTTATCTAATGCTGACCTTTCAGTCTGATGTGTCTGTACCAGCGGTGCCGCTAGTCGGTCATTTTGTCGGCGCTGACGTCGGGCTTGAGTACTTCCTTTCTTCTTCTGAGGGGCTTCAGATAGAGCGGCCTAAATTCTTTGTGAGTATGCAACGCAAGCTGAAATGGCTGCAACGCAGACTCAAAGGAAAACAGCTAGGCTCCGCTAACTGGCAGAAGCACCAGAGGAAGATAGCTAGGCTGCATGAGCGCATCGCCAACACCCGAAAGGACTTCCACTACAAAGCAGCTCACAAACTTTGTGATGGCGCTGAGGTGGTGGCGGTCGAAAAACTAAACCTAATTGGCTTGAGCCGCGGGTTTCTAGGGAAGCACATGCTAGATGCAGGCCACGGGCAGTTTCTCAATCAGATACTGCCGTGGGTCTGCTTTAAGCGCGGTGTGGGCTTGATGTATGAACCGGCTGCTGGCACTAGCCAGGAATGCCCAGAGTGCGGGCGAATTGCCAAGAAAGACATATCGGTGCGCTGGCATAGCTGCGAGTGTGGGTGTTCCATGCCGCGCGATGTTACCAGCGCCATCGTGATTAAACAAAGGGCCGTGGGGCGCACGGTCTTAGAAAATGCTTGTAGAGACGGTCTGACGGGGGCAGCGGCTTAGGCTGCTGCCTAGTTAAGAGTCTGCGAAACAAGAATCTCCGACTATACCCGTAGGGTTAGGGGAGAGTGTCAAATTGTTTAGGTGCCAGTACTTTCCTGATAGCTGGTGTTCTATCCAGGCGATGATGGCGTGGTTGCCAGTGCGGCGCATGCCATCATCGCGAATCTCTTTTTGGTTGACTATTGGATTGGGAGAGGCTTGATTGGGGGAGGCTTGATTGGCGGGGCCTTGAGCAGCGGGATTACTGAGTGCGATCGCCTGCTGGCTACGCCGCCAAGCGTCGTGTAGGGGATACGAAAAAGTATCCACTGACTGAAACCATAGGCGCTGCAAACGACTAGAAAGTCTGTTACTCATAAAAAGTACTGGCGGAAGATCTCAGGGACAAAAAGAGCACAAACTTTGATGCAGGTGCTTTTCTGTACAGTACAGTTGCTCTAGATAATACTACGTACCTACAGACAATACGGATCCACACTCAAAAGCGAAAATGTACGAATATTTCAAACAAATATTTAGGCGCTTTTTCGGCGTAAAAAGGGCACCAGCGCGTCGCTTACCTTTTCTGCCCAGTCTTCTTGGGCATAGTGTCCGGTCTCTTCTAGCTTCACTATTCTCGCGTCGCTGAGGCGTTCTACAAAAGACTCCGCTAGCGCCACAGGCAGCCATTTATCAGCTATTCCCCAAATAATCAGCGTTGGCACTGACCACGGCAAAAAGCCAGCGTCGATCTCGGCCATCGTCTGACTAAGCTTTAGCTGCTTGACCGTCGCTAGCAGGGCCCGCCCTGCATCTGAGCTCTTTAAAAAAGGCCGACGATAAACCTCTAAATCCTTATCTCCTACTTCATAAGGGCCGCCGCCTTCTAACGTTCTATCGACCAAAATCGGATCTTGCGTAATTACCTCTCCAATTAGGGGCCAGCCGAGCTGAGCAATTTTAAACGGCACCTTCGCGTCAGCGGTTAGCGGCGTATTCAAAATCACCAGCCGCTCAATTTTTTCGGGATGCTGCGCTGCATACAATAGACCCGCTGAGCCTAAGAAGCCCTGCACTACTAAGGAAAAACGCCCGATTTCTAACGCGTTTAGCCAGCTATCTAAGGCCGCTACAAAAGCTTTGTTAGTGTAAGAAAACTCGCGCTTGTCGGGTTTGGAAGAATAGCCGTGACCAATCCAATCGGGTGCGATCGCCCGAAACCCAGCCTCTGCTAGCGGCACCATCACGCCGCGCCAGCTATAGCTCTGCGAGACTAGTCCGTGCAGCAGCACCACGGGTCCCTTTTGACTGGACATCTTTTGATTAGATACCTTTTGACTGGTCGCATTCACCGGCAGCGCTTCTCGGTAAAACCACCGCAGTCCACCCGCTTCGCATTCCTGCTCCGTAATCTTCACCATGGCATAGACTCCTACGTCTGTTGATTAGCCGAAACTTACACGCATCTCTCGACCTTACTCCTGAGATGATCCCCAAATCAAACTCGCTGCCTAGCTGAGCGACGCTGAAGTCAAAATGCTACTCTAATCAAACCGTCCGCTTTTTTCTCCATGAGTGCTACTCCCGAAAACGATTTTGCGATCGCTCGCCTCCAGCAAATTCGCCCCGACCTGCTCAAACTACACAAAGCGCTTCTCTTCTCCGAGCGCGTCGTTTACGAACAAAGCCACGGACCCATTGCAAACAGTGGCGAATTCTTTCGCCTGGTGACCGAAGATGATGCCTTTAGCTGGCTAAGACCCATCTCGCAGTTTATCGTTCAAGTTGACGAACTGCTCGACTTGCGAAAAAAAGAAAAGGTAGAGCCAGAAAGCGCGGCTATCTTGCTTGAAAAAGCACGACTAATGCTCAAACCCAACAAAGATTCACTCACTCCGCTCGGCGAAAAATATTTTCAAGCGATTCAGCGAGACCCCAATATTGCGCTAATGCATGCAGATATTGCCGAAAAGCTAAGAGATGCCGCAGGCGAAGCCGCAGAAAAAGAGTCCTAGCTTAGTTAAAAAATCAAGAGAGAAAACCAAGAGAAAAAGCCAAGAGTGCTTTAGCAGCGCTAAAACAGGCAAAAAATCTATAGCTGTTATAAATTTCGTAACTTTATAGCGCCACAGTCTATCAAGAATTTTAAAATCTGAGACACGTCTAGACTTTCTGCTGTAAGGAAGTCTATGCGAAGCGTTTTTGTAACAAGGATAGTAGCCTTTTGATAGACGAAATACTGCGCCTGAGCTTTGTCGTACTTGCTAGGATGATTCTCTGGATTCGTCCTGCTTTGCCGGTGATTTGCTGCCTTCTTTTGTGGACCACCATTGCCTTTACGCTGTGGAGCTTTTTCAAAAACATTTGCCAAGGCGTGGCCAATATCAAGCAGCTGCATCGCATTCCCTGCGCTGACTGCGCCTATGCCACTGGTAGTCACCTGCTAAAATGCTCCATCCAGCCCTGCCTTGCATTTTCAGAAGACGCAATTGACTGCCCTGATTTTGAGCCAGCCAGCTTTCAACGTACGGATAGCGCGCAGGTGAATGGCATAGGCGCTATATGACTGGGTGCTATGTGATTTGGCCTGGCGATTTGGCCTACGAGCTGCGAAAGACGCTAAGGCTGAAAGTTTATTGAAAGTTCATTGAAAAAGTGACTAGAGATCTTGCCAACCCGCCTAACTAAAGGCGGATAATAGCAGGCGTATCGAACCAGAGGCTGCTTGGGAAAACTTTGGGGAGCGATCGCAAACGCCTGGAATACTACGGTCTCTAATGTTCTCAATATTTATCTTGACTTATAACGAAGCGCTAGACATTGCCGCTTGTATTGAATCGGCAGGCATGTGTGACGATATTATTGTGGTCGATTCTTACAGCAGCGATCGCACCTTAGAAATTGCCCAGCGCTATCCCCACGTACGCACGGTTCAACACGCCTTTGAAAGCCACGGCAAGCAGCGCACCTGGATGCTGCGCAATATCCAGACCAAACACCACTGGTCATACATCCTAGAAGCTGATGAGCGTATGACCCCGGCTTTGTTTGCCGAGTGCAATGCTGCGCTTTCCTCGGGTCAGCATGTCGGCTACTACATCGCTGAGCGGGTGATGTTTATGAATCGGTGGATCAAGCACAGTACCCAGTATCCTCGCTATCAGCTCAGGCTCCTCAACAAAACCTTTGTCTGGTTCGATGACTATGGCCATACAGAGCGTGAAGTCCTCCAGGGGTCAACTGGGTTTTTAAAAGAAACATATCCGCACTACACCTGTGGCAAAGGCTTTAGCCGCTGGATAGAAAAGCACAACCGCTACTCTACCGACGAGGCCAAAGAAACGATTAAACAGCTCTCTGGCGGTACAATCGATTGGAGCGCTCTCTTCGGCGGCAGGTCAGAAGTTGAACGTCGCCGTGCGCTCAAAGATTTCTCTTTACGCATTCCGGGTCGCCCACTGGTGCGCTTCATTTACATGTATTTCTTTTTAGGTGGTTGCCTAGATGGCCGCGCCGGATTTACCTGGTGCGTTCTGCAAGCCTTTTACGAATATCTGATTTTGCTCAAAGTGTGGGAACTTCAAAATCAAGAACCCTTTGGGCCCGCTACAGTCGCTGGCCAGTCAAGCAGCCAGTCAAATAGCCAGTCAAGCAGCCAGTTAAGCAACGAGTTAAACAGCCCCCAGTTAGATAGCTCTCAGTTAGACAGCCTTCAGCCTTCAGCCCACACTGCTAACAACCCTGCGCCGCCAAGCGATCTGCGTCAGTCTAAAGTTGCCTGACTGCGCCGTAGAGCTTTGCGCTTCCTAACTCTTTTGGGCCTGGCGCTTCTCGGCTCAGATCTTGCTTTCTAACGATTTTAGATATTCTGTATTCACGCCAGATTCTCGCGTGAGGGCAATCTTGCCAGTTCTCGCAATCTCTTGAATGCCAAAGGGCTTCATCATTTGCTCAATAGCCACTAGCTTGCCCGGATCGCCCACGACTTCTAGCGTCAAGGCCGCTTTAGAAACGTCCACCACGCGGGCTCGAAATAGCTGAGCGAGTCCAACAATTTCAGCTCGATTGCTGCCGTCAGCCGTTATCTTCATTAGCATCAGCTCACGCTCGACGCTTGGCGTTTCCGTGATGTCTTTGACCGTCAGCACGTTGACCAGCTTGAATAGCTGTTTGGCCAACTGCTCGATTACCTGATCGTCTCCTGGCACTACCATGGTGATCCGAGAGATGCCAGCTTCTTCGGCAGGGCCGACAGCTAGGCTCTCAATATTAAACCCACGGCGGGCAAACAGACCGGCAATCCGGGTCAAAACGCCTGATTCATCTTGAACCAGGACAGAAAGCGTATGCTTCATTGCAAAAAACGGTGGCCAGGGCCCTTTATTTGAACCCAGCTATCTTAACTTGGATACTCTCAACTTGGATATAGCGCTTGACTAGGGTTCGCTCGCTCCACCTGATGGCGGTGGTGCTGATGGCGGTGGTGCGGCTGGCTCACTAGCAGCTCCAGGTGAGACGGGTGGTAGTGTGGCGTTCCCTGGTGAGAGCTGCGCATCGGAGGGCAGGGGTAAAAGCTGCGCGTCAGATGGAAAGCCACTGCCTGAATCGGGCGTTTGGAGGCTTCCAGGTGTGCCTGGAAGGGGCTGGCCTAGCTGGCCTACGCCGGGCGTGTTTCCCTGGGTCGGATCAAGCGACGCGCCGTTAGGCAACGTGGCCAAAGCAACGCGATCGCCCCCGACAGATCTCAGCAAGTCGAGCACTTTAATGACATCTTCGTAGCGCGCATCAGTGGCCGCATACAGCACAATAGTGCCATTTGGGGCGATTTGCTGATGCTGCACCAGCACATCTTGTAGCAGGCTCAGGGGAACGGCATTGGCATCTATATAGACCTGCCCAACGCTATCGACGCTGACGTAGAGGCGATCGCGGCTGTCTCCTGAAACCGGCACGCTGTTATTTACTGAAGGCAGAGTTAGATCAATTACCTGCTGCCGACTGAGCCCTACTGCCGCCAGTATGAAAAAGGTCAAAATGCAAAAAATCACATCAATCATTGGCAGAATTTCAATCTGCACATCTGACTGAGGGTTGTTCATGTCTACTTTCATAAAGCTAGCGGCTCAAATGAATCAAAAGAGGATGGATCAAAGTGAGTGAATCAAAGGGAGTGAATGAATCAAAAGAAGGGGCGTGAATCAAAAGGTGGCGGGCGGCTGTTTTTTGATTGACGTTGGCGGCTCGGGCAAATCGACTGTCGGCGAGGGCGGCGAGTTTACCAGATTGTCACTGAGGATGCTAGGTTTGCCATCGGTATAGGCCCAAGCCTGACGGTACAGTAGCTCTAGCTCATTACCCGACAGCTGAAAGACTTTGGCCTGACCAAAGACAAAGCCCTGAAATAGCCGGTAAAAAGCCAGGCTAACAATCGCAATTACCAGACCTGCTGCGGTACTAATGAGGGCTTCACCGATGCCAAGCGCTGTCCCGGCGGTCGCATCTCCTACGCCCAAAGCGTTGAGATCGATGGAGCCCAATGAATTTATTAGACCAACCACTGTACCTAGCAGCCCTAGCAAGGGTGAGAGCGCAATCACTGCTTCAAGGACTTTTTCGCCGCGACGCATCGTCGCTAGCTCTTCGCTAGCTGATGTTTCTAGTGCTAGGCGAAACACTTCTGGTTCTGGGTCTTTTAGCTTTAGCGCAGACAGCAAAAATCGGCCCATTGGCAGCTTGTCCGCTCGCTGGGCTAGCTGAGTTGCGGCGCTCCACTCTCTCCGGGCTGATTCGAGCACGCGCCCTGATACTTCACGCTCGCGCGTCAAAATTTTGGACCAAAACCAAATGCGCTCCATGATGGTGCCCAATGCCAAGATTGACAAAAAGAGCAGGGGCCACATGGCAATGCCGCCCTGTCTGAACAGTTCTGAAAATTCCACGCTCGTTTCCTCTCACCTTAGCTAGGCCAGTCGTGCCTTGCCAGCTTCGTTATTTTCTGCACTAGTGTAGAGCATATAGGGTGAGTGCCCATCAAGTTTGATCCACTTTTTATCATGCAGGTGCGATATTGGCGGTTTACTGCGAAAACTGCTGGGGCAGCATGTCTAAAATTTCGTTAGCAGCGCGATCGCACACACCCACTTCTCCCATTGCCCGCTTCATTTTTGCATAGCCTGCCATCATCTTCTGACGTTTGTCGTCATCGGTTAGCAGGCTTAGCGCTGCCTCACTCACGGCCTGCGGCGTTGCGGCCCACTGCAAAAGCTCTGGTACGATCGGCTGATTTTCCATCAGATTAACAGGAGAAACATACTTGCCGGTAAAGCGCACGACGTACTTGGCAATAAACGCTGTGATGTGACTGAGCCTGTACATCACTACCTGAGGGACGTTGAGCAGCGCCACTTCTAGGTTGGCGGTCCCTGATTTATTAATTACAACATCCGCCGCTGCGATCGCTCGCTGCCCATCCACCTTATCGACGAGTCTGGCATTGAGATTGTAGGTATCTGCTGCTAGCTTAATCTCCTCTCGAAAGTCTGGCAGCGATACCGGAATCAAAAATCTGACCTTCGGCTGCTGCGCCTGAATATACGCCGCCGCCTCAAACATTACAGGCATAATATATTGCAGCTCCTGCTGGCGCGAGGCTGGCAGCAGCGTCACCACCTGCGCTGCCGGGTCAATTTTTAGCTCTGCTCTAGCTGTTTCTTTTGACAGCGGCTCGGCTAGCATGTCTACCAGCGGATGCCCCACCCAAGACACGTTCGCCCCGGCCTGCTGGTAATAGGTCGCTTCCTCCGGAAAAATAGCTAGCAACTTATCCGTCACATCTAAGATGTTTCGCGTATCTTGCTTCGTCGAAAAAACCCACTGCTGCGGCGCAATGTAATACACAATCGGCGTTTCGGGTAGTTCTTTGCGGATAAACTTTCCTACCGGAACATTCGGGCCCATGTAGTCTAGCAGCACCATTAAATCTGGCGGATGATCCAGCAAATACTGATTTACCTGCTGCTGTAGCTTACGACCCTTGAGATAATAAGGCAGTGCTTCTAACAGCCCGATGGCGCTCAGGCGCACCGTATTCACAATGACTTCTGCGCCTGCGTCGGTCATCTGCTGTCCGCCGACTGCTGTAATCGTCAGCTCAATTCCTCGCTTTTGCGCCTGCTTTCTCAGCGCTCTTACTAGCGATCCTCCTTGCAAATCTCCCGATACTTCTCCTGTGTGAATAAAAATATTCACTGGTTTTCCATCACCCACTACGCTCAACCTTTAACGCTTAACCTTTAACGCTCAATTCTCAACGGCCAATTCTCAACGGCCAAATCTTAACGGCCAATTCTCAACGGCCAAATCTTAACGGCCCAACGCTCACCTTTCAGCTGTTGATAGCTGAGCGTAGCCGAAGCTATCGCTTCTTTCCCGGTACGGGTCCTCTGCGTCCCTTTTCACCGATCGACGCCTGTAAAAACTCAATCAAATGCCGTACGTGCTCGTTATCTGCAATGGTTGCCGACTTCCCAATGGCTTCTTCTAACGTCAGCCCTGAGCGATACAAAATCCGAAAGGCTTCTTTCAACCCCTGATATACTCGGCCATCCTCTTCCTTGGCAATGCCAGAGCGGCTCAGCAGAACCTGGTTTAGTCCGCGTACCCGCGACGGATTTCCTTCGACGAGCGTATACGGGGGCACATCTCGCTCGATTCGGCTCATGCCCCCAACCATGGCGTAGCGACCTACGTGCACAAACTGATGTACGCCTACCAAGCCACTGATTCGAGCGTGAGATTCTACTTTGACATGGCCTGCGAGTGCTACTGAGTTGGCTATGATGACGCGATCGCCTAGCTCGCAGTTATGCGCTACGTGAGCGTAGGCCATCAGTAAGTTGTGGCTGCCCAGCCGGGTGATTTCGCCTAGCCGAGTCGGGCGGTTAATAGTCACACACTCGCGAATGGCATTGTCGTTGCCAATTTCAACTAGGCTCGTAGAGCCATCGTATTTGAGATCTTGCGGTTCTAGGCCGATAGCGGCATGGGGAAAAATTCGGTTGCGATCGCCAATTTGCGTATTGCCCTCAATTACCGCGTGGGCACCGATAGTTGTCTCTGCACCGATGGTGACTTTTTCTCCGATGACGGCATAGGGCCCCACGCTGGCACTCGCATGAATCTGAGCCCCAGCATGAATAACCGCAGTCGGATGAATCAGAGTAGTCATCAAAGCCATGCCTCCAGCAAAGCCACCAAACGAATAAAGTACATAATCACCAGTCACCTTGGAAAAACAAACTGCAGAAGCGAATCAGCTAGCGGACGCACAGCAGCGCCATTCTCCATTTACTAGCTAACCACTGGTCAGCCAACTGGCGTTAGTCAACTACCGAGAACATTAACTGGCCTTCACAGGCTAGCTGGCCATTAACTTCTGCGCGGGCCTTCATTTTGCCAAATCGTAACCGCTTAATGGTCACTAGCTCAGTAGTGATAATTAACTGGTCACCTGGAACCACTGGTCGTCGAAACTTTACCTTATCAATGCCAGCAAATACACATAAGCGACCATCAACCCCCGAAACCTGGCTGAGGACAATGCCCCCGACTTGGGCCATCGCTTCTACAATTAGCACGCCCGGCATCATCGGACGACCTGGAAAGTGTCCTTGAAAATGAGGCTCGTTGAAGGTGACGTTTTTGATACCCACTGCTTTTTCGCCAGGGACATAGTCAATGATGCGATCTACTAGGGCAAATGGATAGCGATGCGGTAGAATCTGCTGTATTTCTTCTAGGGTATAGGTCGTTTTGACCGTGGGTTCGGCTGTGGGTTCGGCTGTGGACTGGCCAGCGGATTGGTCAGCGGATTGATCAGTACCCTTATCATCAGATGTTTCTGGCGTCGTTGAAGCCGCGAGCACAGCGTTGTCGGCTTCAGTCGGGGTGGGAGCACTAGTTGACATAAGACATCAAATCGTAGAACGAAAGCTAAAAAAAGGGTGAAGCTTGATTAAGCCCCTCACGATTCTGCCATTAGACGGTGCCTGACGCTATGAGAAACCAAGAGGGAACCCAGAAAAGTCTGTGTTGCGGCTTTTTGGGCCTGTTTCTTGAGCTGCCTTCGGACTTGCCCTCTGACTCTATTCGATAGTCTGAGCTATTCTGTCTAATCTATTCGCCTAATCTATTCGATGGTCGGACAGCTCGCCTCTATTTTTTTGGCTAGCGCCACATGTAACGTGTGACTGGCTTTATATGCCACATAGTGCGCCTGTGGCAAGCGACCTAGCAGGCCCAAATCACCAATGAAATCAAGCATTTTATGGCGAGCGGGCTCGTTTTCAAATCGCAGCGGTGGATTTAGCCAGCCGTCCTCACCGCAGACGAGGGCGTTTTCTAAGCTGCCACCTTTGATTAAGCCTTGATCGCGCAGATGGTCAATTTGGTGCGCTAGGCCAAAGGTTCTCGCCGGGGCAATGTCTGTGGCAAAGCGATGCGCTGCTGCGGGTGACCAGCTATGCCACTGATTGCCAATAGCGGCTAGATCGAAGTCTATGCCATAGGTAAAGCGCAGCGCTGGGCTGGGAAAGGCAGCAACCCAGGCGTCGCTATTATGTACGGTTATTGGCTGAGTAAGGGCCGGTCGATCGCGCGCCGGGGCAGATTGCGCGCAGACGCCAACTGGGGCGATCGCATCCATCCATCCTTTGGCTGAACCGTCTAATAGCGGCAGCTCTGGGCCATCTATCTCAATGCGCACGTTATCAACTGCCAGCACGACTAGCACTGCTAACAAATGCTCTACGGTCCGCACGCTCTGCTGCTGATCTAGCCCTAGTTCAGTCGAGAGCTGGGTTTGCACAACGGTGTCTACCGCTGCTGGAATGGGCTGGGTGTGTGCGCGATCGCTCCGCACAAAATAGCGGCCTGAATCCGGCGGAGCGGGCAGTAAGCGCACCGTTGTTGACTGCCCTAAATGAAGCCCTACCCCCCTAGCACTCACGGCATCCGCCAGCGTCTGCTGCCGATGGCTGTCAGGAAAGTCTGCTGTATCTGCTCTCTGGTTTGCCAAAAGATCCGCTGAAAGCTCTGCTGCTGACTGCATTAGAACCGCTCTCCAAAGCCAAAGTGGAAACGGCTACCCGCCTCGCTCAGGCCATAGTCTAGCCGCAGTGCGCCCAGCGGTGTTTGCACTCGCACCCCTGCGCCATAGCCGAACCCGTCCCCAGGCTTGCCGCGAACCCCTGCTGGGTCACCCGGCACCGAGCTGCCAGAACCTAGATCCGTACCATAGTCTGCAAACAGCGCTCCGTTCAAGAACTGACTAAACAACGGGAAGCGATACTCTACCGTGCCTAGCAAGAAAGACCGGCCTGAACCCACGGCTCCTTCCTCGTAGCCTCTCACAGAATTACCACCACCTAGCGGAAACGCTTCGTAAGGTGGAATTTCACCGAGGGCTGTTCCCCCTTGCAAGTTGAGCGCGATGGTTTCACGACCGTCATCCGCGCCCAAGAAATTCACTGGAACATACTGGCTATAGCTGCCGCTTATTTTATTAAAGAAAACAGAACCGCTGCCGATGGGTACAGACTGCTCGGTTCCCAGACGAATCAAGTTACCGCTCGTTGGCTGAGCCGGATTGTTCCGTCTATCTAATACAGCGCCAAACTGAACCGTGAACAGATCGTCTTTACCGTTGTCGCTAGCGGTCAGCAAATTACCAAGTTCATCTCTAGGGGACACCGTGCCGTCTGCATCTAGCAGCGCCACTCGTTCATACTGAGCACCTAACGAGAGTGAGAGTCCATTGTCTAGAGGTCGGCTAAAGCTAAGACCTGTACCCAATCGGTTCAGCCTAGGCGTATCGCCATTGGGCAAGTCAACTTCTATATCACCGTTATCAAAGATCAGCGAGGTCGCTCGGCGGTTGAATAGACTAGCCGTGTAAGAGGTGCGATACGGATCGCCCGCAATCCAAGGATCGGTAAAGCTAACGTCAAAGAGAAAGTCTCCGCGAGTGGTCACGCGGCCTTCTGTTCTGAGCTTTTGGTTGTTGCCCCCAAAGTTTTCTTCGTTGTAGCTGAGCTGTCCAAACAAGTCACCGCGCAGGTTAAAGCCCAGTGAAGCGCCGATAGAGCCGGTTTCACGCTCCGCGATGTTGACGATCATCTTCACTTTGCGCGGGTCATCATCGCCTGGATCGAGCGATAGGCGAATATCTTCAAAAATGCCCAGTCCAAAGGCCCGGCCAATATCTGCTTGAATCTGACTTTCTTGGAAGATATCTCCAGGTTCCGTTTCAAACTCGCGCGTCACGATAAACTCGCGCGTTTTTCCACCAATAGGCTCGCCGTCTTCATCGACCGTTTGGCCGTCAGCGTCAATAAAACGCACCTCAATTGACTCAATTTCGCCTTCAGCAGCCACCAGCGTGACCACCCCGTCTTCTAACGAGTTTTGAGGCGCGGTGTCTACTTGGGCTAGCACATAGCCATTCTCTTGATACCAGTCGTTGAGATCCAAAATGCTGTTTTGAAAATCTCGTAAGTTGATGACTTCGCCATACTGAGGGGCAAAAATCTCATCAATCACCTCAGGTGGCAAAACTTGGGTATTGCGCACCTCTACGCGAGTGAGCACCGGATTGGGCTCTACTGAAAAGGTCACTTTCACACCAAGCGGCGTATCTTCTGGGTTAGCGCTGACGTTAGAAAAGAAGCCGGTGCTAAAGACGCTATTGATGTCTTCTTGGAGCTGCGTTCTGGTGGTGGTTCTGCCGGGGACTGTCTGCACAGCGCCATACACAGCGTCGATGAGTTCGGGGGTGAGTGGGCGAGTTTCGTTTGAGGAAACAACGTCTACTTCTGAGACTAGGACGCGAGTCTCTTCTGCGGCCTCGGCGTCTTCACCTTCCGGTGCGATATCTGGTACGGCAGGATCAGCCGCTGGATTGGGCGCTGCCTGATTGGGTGCGGCAGGAATGGCCTCATCTGCTGCGGTGCCATCTGTTTCTTCCGGCTCTACAGAGGGCGCGGGTTCTATTTCGGCCTCGTCTAGCTGAATGTCTCCCCCATCTACAGGAATGCGGATGCTGGGATTGTTGTTCTGGGGAACTGCCGGATCTGGCAAGATATCTGGTGCGGCGCTTTCGGGTTCGGTTTCGATGCCGCCATCTGGTTCTACGGGGACGACATCAATATCTACATCCGTATCTGCGGGCACCTGTGCTATTTGTGCCACTAGCGGAGAGGTTTCTTTGTTGACAACGCCTTCTAACAGCTGAGAAAAAGCTGGGCTACTCTCAGCAGGCGCGTCGAGTGTTGATGCGCTATCGACTGTTTCAACAGCGTCAGCAGCCTGGCTAGGTAAGCTAGAAACGGCTACTAAACTGAAACAGGCCAAAAGAGCTGGTGAAACGCGCATAGCCAGTGAATCCTTATAAACGTTCATTCCTCACACCCACGCCTGCAGCGCAAAGCGCAAGCGTGTAATTGACCAAGAATATTAGTCAAACATTAAATCAAGCTCAGAAAATACTACCGCACTCTCAAGCGCGAACCTAACGGTGGCTGTGCCAGATGGGGAGGCTGCACGGTAGCAAAGAGTCTGCTATTACTCAGTGACTTTAGTCACAGCTTTAGTCACGACCTTAGTAACAGGGGACTGCAAGCCGTTTGACTGCTAGGTGTTTGGCATATAAGCGTTCGGCATAGAGCGGTTGACCGTAGTTTTGCTTATTTGCTGAGCTGCGAGACGATCCTGGCTAGGACGGTTTGGTAGCCTGCGGCAACGTCGCCGAGGTCTTGGCGGAATCTATCTTTGTCCATGACCCGTTTTCGCTCGTCGGTTTCTGCTAGATCCCACAGGCGACAGGTGTCTGGGCTGATTTCGTCAGCAAGGAGCAGCGTGCCTCGGGCATCGGTGCCAAATTCTAGCTTGAAGTCTATGAGGGTGATGCCGCAGCTTAGAAAGAATTCGCTTAGCACCTGGTTGACGGTCTGGGCTTTTGCAGTGAGCTGATTGAGCTGCTCGGGGGAGGTGATTTGCAGGGCGGCAATGCGATCGCGCGTCAGCAGCGGGTCACCTAAATCGTCATTTTTGTAGTAAAACTCGACTAGGGACGGTTTTAGCGCTGTCCCTAGAGGGATGCCAGTTTGCTTGCATAGGCTGCCTGCGGCAATGTTTCGTACGACGACTTCTAAAGGGATAATATCAACGCGTTTGACGCGCATTTCGCGATCGCTTACGGTCTCAAGTAAATGGGTAGCGACGCCCTTTTTTTCCAGCAGGTCGTACAGATGAGTGGTCACCTTGCAGTTAATGATGCCTTTGTCTGCAATTCGCCCTTTTTTCTGCGCGTTAAAAGCGGTCGCATCGTCTTTGAAGTAGGTGACTAAAACCTCTGGATCATCGGTTGCGTAGATGATTTTGGCTTTGCCTTCGTACAGCTTTTGACGATGTGGCGACTGCTGGCTGGATTGGCGAGCTGGTTGATTGGCTGGCTGATGGTTGGGCGGGGCGTCAGTCATGTGGGTCGAAATTTAGGGAAATAACCTGCTCATTATCACGGCAAATATCTCTAAAATTTCAGGTCTGTAACATCACTTGCAGATATTACTTCATGCTCATGACATGAACACCGTCCCAGTCTGCGGCGGGTGGTTGAAGCAGGTAGGTTTGCGATCGCGATAGATGTAGCTCGATGGCTTTGTCGTCAGGCCGCAGCGCCTGGGCCAGTCGGAAGAGGGAAATGGCCAGATCGAACGACTTCAACTTATAGGCTTCGCGACCTTTGGTATATAGATCGAGAAAGGTTTTGGTTTTGATGTCGAGCGGCTGGGTGCGATCGCTAATCAGCTCATAAATCTTTACTGGCTCCAGCTTGCCCTTTACCCGAATTAAATCCAGCTCACGCACCCAAATTTTATCTCGGCAAAGCTGATAGGTATGCTCACTGAGCACAATATCGCAGCCGTATTGCTTGGTAATGCTCTCTAGCCGCGAGCTAAGGTTTACCCCGTCGCCAATCACGGTGTACTCCATTTTGCGCTGAGAGCCAATATTGCCAGAGACCACCTCGCCCGAACTTAGGCCAATACCAATTCTTAGCTCAGGCAGACCTTGATCCACTCGCTCCGCATTAAAAACCACCAGTCGCCGCCGCATATCGAGCGCTGATCGCACCGCTGACCAAGCGTGGTTTTCTAAGGGCAAAGGTGCGCCAAACACTGCCATCAGCGCGTCGCCAATAAACTTATCGAGCGTGCCTTCACAGTGAAACACCGACTCCACCATCGTCTCAAAATACTCATTGAGCATCGAGACAACCTGCGCGGCTTCTAACGCTTCGGTCAACGTCGTATAGCCACGAATATCCGAGAACAGCACCGTCACATCTTTGCGTTCGCCAACCATCAGCACATCTTCGCCAAGGGCCATTACCCGATCAGCCACGCTCGGTGTCATGTAGCGGTACAGCGTCGTCTTCATTCGCTTCTCTTGGCTAATATCTTCTAGCACCACTAGCCCGCCGCGCACCCCGCCTTGTGGATCGCTCAGCGGACTCACCGTTAGATTAATGCTGCGGTTCCATTCCGCCACTTGAGTGGACTCAAAACTGCACGGCTGTGATCCCCACAGCCGATAGCCCTCTTTATCTGGTACGACGAGTACACAGCTTTCTGGCACAGGGTTTTCTGGCACAGGGTTTTCTGGCACAGGGTTTTCTGGCACATAGCTTTCTGGCACACAGCTTTCTGGCACGTCTTCTGACGAAGCGGAGCCGACGCTACCCATTGCCACTGACACCATCAGCCCCTGCTCTGGAACATAGTGCCGTGCGCCGCTTTGCAGGCTATCTTCTATCCGCTGACGCAGTCGCTCTAGGGGTACAACATCCCATAGATACTGGCCAATGAGGGCCTGCTGCCACTGCGCTGCGATCGCTGGATTCACCCGCTGCTCATCGGCCTCATTCATATTGCCTTCTACCCATCGGCCAACCGGACAGCCTAGCAGCTTCAGCGCCGACTCATTGATGGTGACGATTTGCCCTGACATATCTGTCGAAATTACCGCGTCAGACAGGCTTTCTAGCATGTCTTTTTGATATTGCTTCTCCTGAGAAATCTGTTGAAATAGCTGAGCATTTTCTAGCGCAATGCCTGCCTGCGTGTTGAACGCTTTCATAAACGATTCATCTAGCGCTGTGAACTGCCCTTGCTCTTTGTTGATTAGCTGACTGACGCCCATCAGCTTGCCACTAGAGTTGAACACTGGCATACACAAAATGTTGCGTGTCCGGTAGCCGGTTTTACGATCAGATGACGGATCGAAGCGATCGTCGCGGTAGGCATCTGGAATGTTGAGCGTCTGCGCCGAGGTTGCGACAAAGCCGACAATTCCTTTTTCCGCAGGCAGCCGTAAGTCGATAAGCGTTTGATCGTCGGCGCTTTTGACCTGAGACCACAGCTCACTGCGATCTTCATTCAGTAGCCATAGCGTGCTTCTGTTTGCCTGCATCAGCTGACGCGCAGCGGCCATCACCGATTGCAACGTCACCGTCAAGTTCAGACTCTGCTCCATTGACGAAATCGCTTTGAGCAACGCGGCCACGCCCTTTTGATTGCGAGCGGCTAGGTAAAAAGACTGGCAGGTTTCTAGCAAAATGCCAATAGAAGGTGCAAAGCGAGCAAAGCGAGCTTCGTCATCAGCAGAAAAAGGTTCAGTGCCCACTTTGTTGAGTAGCTGCGCGACGGCAACGACTTTGCGATCGCTACTCATCACCGGCATACACAAAATATTGCGCGTTCGATAGCCGGTTTGCTTATCTGTTGTATTGCTAAATCGCTCGTCGGCATAGGCATCTGGGATATTTACTTCCTCGCCTGTTTTGGCCACGTACCCAGCGATCCCCTGGCCAATCGGTAGCCGAATTTCTAAGCTGTCAGAGCTGTTTCCCTGGGCAATTTTTGAGTACAGCTCTTGGCGATCTTCATCTACTACAAAAATTGTTGTGCGCTCGGCCTGCAGAATTTGGCCAATTTTGAGCGTAAACGTTTCCAACAGCTCGTCAAGCATCGGCTCAAGTGACTGATTGTTGATGAGATCAATCACCTTGAGAAATTGCTTGAAATCGCGAGTTGTTCGCTCTAAAAAGTCAATAAAGTCAGGAATAGAAAGATCTTCAACGCGCTCGGCCAGACTGCCCTGGCTGTGTTGGGATAGTGATAAAAATGCACTACTCGTCTGTGACTGAGCCATGATGAGTAACTTTCAAAAATGAGGGAGATGACACCGCTCTTATGCTTCCCTATCAGCCGTCTTTAGTTGGGGTCTACATCTGCTCGATCTTCATATTCAGTACTATTCAACACGTTGGTGTCAGGATAGCTGCAAAGCCGATTATCGACATGGATGTTGTTGTTCCTGCAAAAGAACAGTTTCTAGCTATAGGGTAAGCGGCTGATTTTGAGCGATCGCAGCTTGACGCTATCAAATATATCAACAGAACGCTATGAATTCAGGCGATCGCATCTGACCCCAATCGAATAGGCCCAATCGAATAGGCCCTATCGAATATGAAAGGCCGCTAACGGGAATTGTAGTGGCAAGACTTGCTATTACAGATCATCCGTATGAGCCCTATTTCCTTTCAACCAGCTACTGTAAACACACTGTCTTCTTCTTCCTTACCCCGTACGCTAACGCTTATTGAAACGCTGGGATTTGGCCTGACTGGACTGCTGTTGTGGATTAGCGTTGCGCCTGGAGCCCATGCTGAATTGGGCAGCCATGCTATGTGGGTTTGGATTCCGGGCGCAGCGTTTGGGATGGCGATCAATTTGCAGGTGCGTCAGCTCGCTCAGCAGTTGCCTGATGTTGCTGGCGGTACCCCTAGCTACTTAACTCACCTTCTGCCTAAGTTCCCTTGGCTGACGCGCTATGCGGCCATTGGCTGTTTTCTCAGCTGGGTAGCTGTGCTGCCAGTGAACGCTATTATTCTGGCAGATCTGATCGAGACAAACCTGACGCCGTTGGGGGTTACGCTGCCGGAAATGGGTTTGAAGATAGGTTTTGTGCTGCTAGCGTTTGTGGTAGCGTTTAGCGGCAGCCGAGCCCTCGGGGTACTTCATCTGGTTCTTTTATTGCCTGCGGTAGGGCTGCTGTTGATTTTTTGCCTACAGGGCAGTGTCTGGCTCTTCATTACAAATTTTTTCACCCAGCCTTTTTACGGCAGGACTTCTCACGGCTGGATTTCTCATGGCTGGATTTCTCATGGCTGGACAACGGCTGCATCACTACCGGTTAGCTTTTCTGTGCAAAGCTGGGCTAAATGGTATCTCAACGGTACCTACGCTTTCTACGCCTGTGAGACTGCCTCAGCTTTTGTGGCTGAGAGCAAACAGCCGCAAAGGACAATACAAAGTCTGCTGGTCGTTGCCGGACTTATGCCGGTTGTTTATATTGTTGGCTCTTGGCTGTTGCTACACCTACCGAGAAATGCAACAGATCCTCAAGATACCTTCCTCACGTTGCTAACTGCCGCCGAACCTTATTGGGGCGCAGCAACGTCGTTACTTGTTACCTTTCTGATTTTCTCAAGCTGTTTGTTGTCTTTTGCGACTGCTGTTTCTATTGCGCCTCGAGTGCTATATCAGCTGGCTAAAGATCAGCAAATTTCGCCGCTGTTTGGCCGAGTCTCTGAGCAGGGGGTCTTTGGACCAGGGCTGTGCTTAGTGCTGATATTGAGTCTGGGCTTCTTGGCTTGGGGGAATCTGCACCAAATTGTGATGGTTACTGGGGTGGGGTGGCTGATTGCTTTTGTGGTATTGCATATGGGGCTGTGGTTTCAGCGCGATCGCAGCGATTTTCAGATTAGCAAGGGCCTGTCGTGGCTATCACTGGTGATGGCTGGGTTAGAGCTGTTTGTTTTGGTCGTTGGAGGATGGGCATGGGGTGGCCTGAAGCTGGCGGCTGGACTGCTGTTGCCGCTGGTGGTGATTGGGATGATAATGCTGTGCGATCGCCTATACCGCCGTTGGCCGACGCCGTTGGCTAGCCTGCTGAATCCGCCAAAATCTGGCCCTAAAGAAAGCAGCTTTGGGAAGCTCATCGCGATACAAGTTGCCCTACTGGTTGGATCTACTAGTGTGGTCACGGCTATTAGCTGGCAAGCTAGCAAAATGGTTGCCCGTGCAAGTACTGACCCAACTGTGAATTTTTTGGTGGTTTTGATTCTGGTGATGTCTTTTGTGGGGGTTGCGATCGCCTGCTGGACCGTTTTTCCTCAAATTGCCGCTATCAACAGCGCTCGCCAGAAGGCTGAAATGCTTTCGACAGAACTTGAAAGCGCTATTAAACAGATTCGACAAACGCAGATGCAGATGGTTCAGCAAGAAAAACTCTCCAGCTTGGGTCAGCTTGTCGCTGGCATCGCGCACGAGATTAATAACCCTGTTAGCTTTATTCATGGCAATCTTGCCCATGCTAAAAGCTATGTTCAAGACTTACTTGAATTAGTCGAGCTGTACCGCAGCAGCTATCCCGAGGCGACCGAAGAAATTGAAACAGAAATTGAAGCGATTGATCTAGACTTTTTAGCGGCAGATCTGCCCAAGATTTTGAATTCAATGACAATAGGAACCCACCGCATTCGAGAAATTGTGCTCTCTTTGCGTAACTTTTCACGTAAAGATGAGGCCCCTTGTAAATCTGTTGATGTGCATGAAGGGTTGGACAGTACGCTGCTGATTTTGCAGCATCGTTTGAAGGCTGTGTCCAAGCGTCCAAAAGTAGAAGTGATTCGAGATTATGGCGAGCTACCTCTTGTAGAGTGCTACCCTAGCCAGCTCAATCAGGTCTTTATGAATATCCTGGCTAACGCGCTAGATGCGATGGAGGAAACAAATCAGGGCCGTTGCTATGAAAATATCGAAGCGAGCCCCAATCAGGTGACCATTCGTACGCGGATAGTTAAAGTGGCGGCTGATGAAAAGGCAGATGGTGAAGTGGGCGCTGACGGAAGGTGGATTGAAATTGCGATCGCTGATAACGGATCGGGTATTCCGGAGGAGATTCGCAATCGCATTTTCGATCCATTTTTTACCACCAAGCCTGCTGGTAAAGGCACCGGACTTGGCATGTCCATCAGCTATCAAATCATCACTCAGCATCATCAAGGCAAGCTCAGCTGTACCTCACAGCCCAACCAGGGGACCGAGTTCACAATTCAAATCCCACCGTATTTAGTCAAGTCCCCAGAGAGTTCTCAGGAGCGTTTCCAGGAGAGCCACCAGAAAAGCCCGCCAGAGAGTTCCGGCAAGAAGGTCCCAGTAAGCTGCTAGCCTGGGTCACTCTTGACTTCTGATTTGACCTCTGCTCTTAGTAACGGAAACGCAATCACATCGCGGATACTCGGTGAGTCGGTAAGTACCATCACCAAGCGATCAATGCCAATACCCATCCCTACAGTAGGCGGCATTCCATATTCCAACGCTGTAATAAAATCCTCATCTAGGCTAGCCGCCTCCAAGTCGCCAGCTTCTTTTTTCGCTGCCTGCAACTCTAGCCGTTCTCTTTGATCAACTGGATCAGTTAGCTCAGAGAAAGCATTAGCCGTCTCTCGGCCTACAATAAATAGCTCAAAACGTTCTACCAGTCCAGGCTTATGCCGGTGCGGCTTAGACAGCGGTGAAATCTCTACTGGATAATCAGTAATAAAAGTTGGCTGTATTAGAGTTTCTTCTACTTTTTGTTCAAAAGCTTCATTCAACACATGACCAACACTCTCACAGCTGTCCACATCAACAATACCTGCCACATTCGCTGCCTGCTTTGCCGCCGCCAAATCATCCAATGCGGCAAAGTCAATTCCTGTTCTTTCTTTGACCGCTTCGTGCATCGTGAGACGTTTCCAAGGCTTGGCAAAACTAATTTCCTCGCCTTGGTAGTCACAGTAGCGCTGCCTGTCACGTTTTCAGCAATCTGCTCGATCATCTCTTCTGTTAGCGCCATCATGTCTTGATAGTCGCCGTAAGCCTGATACAGCTCAATTGTGGTAAATTCTGGATTGTGCCGGGTAGAAATGCCCTCATTGCGGAATACTCGCCCTAGCTCAAACACCTTTTCAAAGCCACCGACGACCATGCGCTTGAGGTGCAGCTCTGTTGCAATCCGCAGATACAGCTCCATGTCCATTGTGTTGTGATAGGTCACAAATGGCCGCGCTTCTGCGCCGCCTGGTTCTGACTGCAATACTGGCGTCTCGACTTCGATATAGCCTAGCTTGTCTAGATAGCGACGAATCTCTGCCGTGATTTGAGCGCGTTTGCGAAAAGTATTGCGCACTTCTGGATTGACAATAAGATCGACATAGCGCTGACGATAGCGCTTGGCTACATCAGTCAGGCCGTGAAATTTGTCAGGCAAGGGCAATAGCGACTTGGTTAGCATGGCGTACTGCGCTACTTTTACCGACAGCTCACCTTTGTCGGTGCGCTTGATAGTCCCTTTTACCCCAATAATATCGCCAACGTCTGTGAGCTGCTTTAAATGGTTAAACGCCTGCTCATCAGCCTCTCCCATCTCTGCTTGGATGGTCTTTTTTTCTAAATAAAGCTGAATCGTACCGGTTTCGTCTTGCACGGTGAAAAAGGCCAGCTTGCCAAACACCCGCCGTGCCATGATGCGTCCGGCAATTGACACGTTAAAATCCGCCTCTGCACCTGCTGCTAAATCCGCGAACTTTGCCTGCAAGTCGGCGAGTGAGTGCGTGAGCGTCCAGTGATAGGCGTAGGGGTTTTGACCCGCTTGTTTTAAGTCTTCTACCTTTTGCAGGCGGGCGGCGCGGATGGCTTCTAGGCCAGAATCGCTGCTGTCGTTGGAATCAGGAGAGTTAGCGGACTGATTTGAAGCCATTGCTCAAAAAGACGGTAGGAGAAAACTGTGCTCGACGCGCACCCTAAAATGTGTGTCGCACACAAGGCCCTATTGTATCGACATCTGTGCGCTTTACGCGGCGCTCTAACCAGTGGGCAACCAGCAGGCAACTGGCAGCAATGATGTGCTGTTTTGGGGATGGTTTTGGGTGATGCTTTAGGCGTGTTCAGACTCGCTGAGGACACCGTTTAGGAAGATATCGGCGAGGGTTTCGGCCATTGCTTTCATGTCGTCAGGGGAACTGCCAGTTTCGCTCATAGTGGTTTGGCTGAACCCAGAGACGGTGAACATGCCCAGAAAAATGCGAGCGACCACTTTGGGGTTCATTTGGCGGTAGATGCCTCGGTCCATCGCCGTTTGAAAGAAGGCTTCGGCGACGTCGGTCATTTTATCGATCACGTCTGCTTGGATGCGATCGCGTAGCTCCGGATGAAACTGCGCTTCCATAAAGCACACGCGCAGCATATCGGTATTGGCATTCAAGCTCAGCATCCGCTTTCGCATCACCTGCGCCACTGCCTTGTAGCTCCCCATCTCACTCAGCTCAGTCAGCAGATCTGTGAGTATTTCTGTCCAGCCGCGTGTCGCTACTTCTACCAAAATGGCTTTTTTATTCTCAAAATGACGAAACAGCGTCCCTTCGGCTACACCCGCAGTCTGTGCCAAATCACGCGTTGTTGTCCCGCCATAGCCGCGTCTGGCAAACAGCTTTTGCGCCGCTTTGAGAATGCGCTCTTGTGTTTCTTCTTCTCTAGAAATCGTTTTCTGTTTGTAACGCGGCATTATTGGCATTAGTAAAGGGAATTCTGCTAAGGAAAGCTTAGAGCCTTGGTCGAAAGTGCTTGCTATCGTAATCGCAACTGCGGTAGCCGCTAGTGCACAGAATCAAGCGTTTCTTTCAATGCTATTTTTAGTCACCGCTATAAAATATTGAACCAATTGACAGAACAATTTACACAAGCACACACTAGTTATTGGTTTCAGCTAGCTACTGATAGCCGTTCAGCTAGTCCTTTTGCCAGTCGTTTAGTGCCGTCATGAATCTCATTGCTCTCTGTCTCACCGTTTGTATTGCTTGGCTACTATCCAACGTGATGGATATCTTCCCCGGTGTGCTGTGGGGGTGGATTCACTGGCCTCAGTGGATACTATGGGTGCTGCTACTGTCAGTTTTTGCCTGGGGCTTAGACGATGGACAGCCGCCTAGCTGAATGTCGCTTGGCTGAATGTCATTTAGCTGAATGTCATTTAGCTGAATGTCATTTAGCTAAATGCCTGCTCTGAATGCCTGCTCTGAATGCTGTCTGTCATTTGACACCGATTCATTCTGAGTGTGCCGCTTGCTGAAGCTTTGCTTGAATTTGCTTAGATTTGCTTAGACACGGTGTAACAAAAGCTGTGTCTAACAAAAAGCTGTGCAACAAAAAGCAATAGGCTCGATTCTTTGGACTGTTTTCTTTAAAGCACTGCTGATCCTTTGGACTATGACTGTTCGAATAGCACTCAATTGTATACAATCACTAAAAGTCTAGTGTTATGTGAAATAATGACTTAGCTTTATAAACGCCTGTGAAGATGTTACAAAGCTCAAGCGCCTTTGCCCCAGCGCTCTGTGCTCTAGGTACTGTGTACCAAGTAACGTATTAACTCAGTAACTTACGTCTTTAATTTAGGGGCTTTTGACCTGTGTCAATGCATTCTTCTTCGCTCTGTGATTTTGATTGGCAGCAGCTTAGACAGCTAGCTGGTGAAGATAGCGAGTTTGAATCTGAACTGCTCGATATTTTTTTGCAGGATGCGCAGGACAGCTTGCAGAAGCTAGAGAGTGCGATCGCTTCTAAAAGCATTCAAGTTGTTGAAGAAGTTGCTCACTCTTTGCGAGGTGCTAGCGCCAACGTGGGTGCTAGCGCGCTGGCTGCCGTTGCCCTTCAGCTAGAGCAGGCTGCTCGCGGCGGCGACATTACTAGCGCGCGATCGCTTTTACGGCAGCTCAACCGCCACTGTCAGCGAATTCGGACTCAGTTTAAATCTAAACACGTTTGATCTATTCGGCTGGTCTGATCTGATAGTTTGGTCTGATCTGGTCGCCTTGTCTTGATGCGCTAGCTCCGACGCCCAATTGTAATATTCTTCCGAAATCATTGCATAGCAAAACTTTTAACTTTTTTCCCAATCTTTCAGTCAGGCTGTCCACTGGCTTTCTTTTAGCCTTCCAATAGCCTTTTACCGGCCTTTCGTGCACATCAGCGCGGGCTCGCTTTCCATCAAAAACTTTTGCTAATCAGTTGGTCAACGGTTGTTTTAGATACAGTCAAGCTGTAACAATTAATCTGTTCTGTGTAGCTGCTAATGCCTGCTCGTTTAGGCTTTCTGTTTAGATCGTTTGTTTAGACAGAGACATAGACGTATCCGGCGTGATGTAGATTGCGTTGACAGACAGAAATTGGACTTTCTAGGACCGTCGGAATGAAAAGAGTTGAAGCCATTGTTCGCCCTGAAAAGCTACAGGATGTGAAAAATGCCCTGATAGAAATTGGTGCTACTGGAATGACCCTAGAAGACGTGCGAGGGTTTGGCCGTCAGAAAGGGCAAACCAGCACCTACCGGGGGATTTCCTACACAGTAGAGTTTTTGACCAAGAAACGACTTGTGCTGGTTGTTGCTGATGAGCAGCTCAATGCGATTCTTGAAACCATCGCCACGTCGGCGGCAACGGGTACGATTGGCGACGGTAAAATCTTTGTCTCGTCGGTTGAGGGCGCAGTTCGTATTCGGACGGGTGAGACGGGCGACGTGGCTCTCTAGAGACTCACTCTCTTAGCACCCTCTCAGATGCCAGCTTTTTTTAAGACAGGCCTTTTTTTAAGACAGGCCCTTTTTGAGATTCAAAGGGATTGATTTAACCAAAAGCAAACGGCTGCGGTCCCTAAGGGCACGCTCAAATTATCGATGCCGTATTTAGAGACTGCCTCTAATGCTGTGGCGATCGCAGCCGCTACAGCCGCGACGAGCCAAGTCGCCATAATGGGCCCCTGCACGGCTATTAAGACGGCTGCGCAGACGCAGTAGCTCACTAACAGCATCGTCAGGCTGCCCTCCCAGCTTTTCTTTTCTCCCCACACCTGATAGGGATGCTGACCCAATCGCTGACCGATCAGGGCCGCTAGCCCATCGCCCCAGGTCATGGTCAAAATTCCGATGACCGCGTACTGCGGCAGATGCAGTGGCCAAAAGCAGCCAATCAGTAGCCCAATGCTCACCGCATAGAAAAAAGTTCCCCAGCTCTGTCGCCCTATTCCGTTAATCCCTGGCAGCAGCGGCAGCCGATAAGATAGCAGCGCTACCCCGCTAAAAACGACTGAAGCCGCAATGCCCAGCCACGCAGGCACCGCCAGCCACCAGGCAATCAAAATCACCTGCCCAGCGCCGATGTGAACAATTTTTCGAGTAATTTCTGGCCCATAGCCTAGCCGCCGTGCGACCTCTGAAGCCCCGCCGACCCCAGCTAGCCAGCCTATTACAAGCGCACATTGAAACAATAAGGAAGGCACAGGCGACATATCAAGAAATAATATCTGCATCCATCGTGGGGTATCGCCCAAACGATTTGGCTGCTATCTTGATGTAGAAATTAATGACTCAATTACTACTTAATTACTATAGAGCACGCATGGGTAAACCCTATCAGCGAGTACTGTTAAAACTAAGCGGCGAAGCCCTAATGGGCTCTATGGCCTATGGCATTGACCCAGCAGTGGTAGATGCGATCGCCCAAGAAATAGCCACCGTCGTCGAACAAGGCATTCAGCTTGCCATCGTCGTTGGCGGTGGCAACATTTTTAGGGGGGTCAAAGGCGCTTCGGCGGGCATGGACCGGGCGACTGCCGACTACATCGGCATGATTGCCACCATCATGAACGCCATGACCTTGCAAGACGCGCTAGAGCGTATTGACGTTCCTACCCGCGTTCAAACCGCGATCTCTATGCAAGAGCTAGCCGAACCCTATATTCGCCGCCGCGCCATCCGTCACCTAGAAAAAAAACGAGTCGTCATCTTCGGGGGTGGATCGGGCAACCCTTTCTTTACCACCGATACCACCGCTGCCCTGCGAGCCGCCGAAATCAGCGCTGAAGTGCTGTTCAAAGCCACTAAGGTAGACGGTGTTTACGATAGCGACCCTGCCACCAATCCTGATGCTAAACGCTACAAGTCGCTGACCTATAGCCACGTTTTGACAAAAGATCTTAAGGTGATGGATGGCACCGCCATTGCGCTGTGCAAAGATAACAACATTCCAATCATGGTGTTTAACCTCTCAGTGAGAGGCAATATCAACCGCGCCATGATGGGTGAACCTATCGGAACAATTGTGGGAGAGTCTTGTGAAGTTAGCTGATCTAAGTGAAGTAGAAGCGGCCATGCAAAAGGCCGTAGAATCGACTAAACGCGCCTTTAATACCATTCGCACAGGTCGCGCTAGCGCCTCACTACTCGATAGAATCATGGTGGACTACTACGGTAGCCCCACTAGTCTGAAGTCTCTGGCCAACATCTCTACACCCGACGCCAGCACCCTGATGATTCAGGCATTCGATCCGAGTTCTGTGCAGGCGATTTCAAAAGCCATTTCTATGTCCGATGTGGGCTTGGTTCCCAATACTGACGGCACCCTGATTCGGCTCAATATTCCACCGCTAACTACCGAGCGCCGTCAAGAATTTGCCAAGATGGCCGGAAAGTACGCAGAAGAAGGCCGAGTCTCTGTGCGCAACGTGCGCCGTGATGGGATTGATTTGGCCAAAGCACAGGAAAAAGACGGCGATATCTCTGAAGACGAGTCTCGCGATATGCAAGACGAAGTGCAAAAGCTCACTGATAAATACACAACTCAGATTGACGAAGCGCTAGCTGATAAAGAAAAAGCGATTCAGACGGTATAGGCTTAAAAAAAGCCAAAGCTATATAGCCAAAACTGTATAAGCCAACTATATGTACGATTGCATCATCGTAGGCGCGGGGCCTGGCGGCAGCGCTGCTGCCTATCATCTCGCAAAGGCGGGCCGCTCTGTTCTGCTGTTAGAAAAATCAGCCCTGCCTCGCTATAAAGCCTGCACTGGGGCAGTTTCCCCTAGCGTTGCAAACTGGTTTGATTTTGATTTTTCACCTGCGGTTGATAGCAAGGTCAGCCGGGTGCGCTATACCTGGAAACTAGAAGACGCGGTCGATGGAGAGCTAGAGACTGAGTCGATCTGGAGCGTGCGCCGAGAGGTGTTTGACCAGTTCTTGGTGAAACAGGCACAGGCAGTAGGGGCGCAGCTGCAAGCTGAGACGGCTGTGACCGGCATTGCGTTTCAAGGTGACCACTGGCAGGTGAGCGTGGCCGATGGCCGTCAGTTGAGCGGTCGGTACGTGATTGGAGCTGATGGGGCTAAGGGCCCAATGGCCAGCTGGCTAGGATTTGCGCCGCATCAGATCCGCGAGGCTGGGACGCTGGAGGTGCAAACTGCCGCGCCAGTAGAAGCGGGTGCTTTTAACTTTGAGTTTGGCCTAGTAAAGAATGGCTGTCTTTGGAGCTTTCCCAAGCAGCAGGGCTATTCGTTTGGGGTGAGTAGCTTTATCGGTAAGTCGGTAAAAGCACCGGAGAAGTTTTTACAAAACTATGCACCTGCTTTTGGCGTGAGCGCAGCGCAGGGCATTTTTTACGCTCATCCCCTGAAGCTTTGGGATGGCAACCACTCGCTGCATCGCGACCAGGCGCTTTTAGTGGGTGAGGCCGCAGCAATTGTTGATCCGCTAACGGCAGAAGGCATTCGCCCGGCGATGTATAGCGGTATGGAAGCGGCAAAGGCAATTGACCAGGCGCTGAGTAGCGAAGAGACAGGCGATACGATAGGTGCTAAGGCGGCTTTAGCGGGCTATACGCAAACTATTCATGACAACTGGGGCGCTGATATGCAGTGGGCTCAGCGAATTGCCCAGGTGTACTTTAGAGTGCCAAAAATTGGCTACCGGGTTGGGATTAAGCGACCGACAGCAACTAAGCGGCTAGGGCAAATTTTGGCAGGTGAAATTAGCTACGCGGATATTGCTAACCGGGTAATCAAACGCATCAGCAGCAGCTTTATCCCTGGGATGGGCAACTGATGCCCGGAGCAAAAGTACGGTAGCTACAGATCTCCTGGTGAATCAGGAGAAACTTCTATACCGCCGCCACGCTTGGCTATAGACTGGTCGGTGACAAGATCTTTTAGCTCATCAAGCGTAACGCCCATTTCTTCGCCAGCTTTGGTCAGGGCTTGCTGAAAGCTGCTAGTGTCATCACCGTAACCACACAGATTTGTGGCAACAGCAAGGCCCTGCGCGGCGTTCGCCTTGGCACAGTCAATCAAAGCGATTCCAGTGAGCGGTTGATTAGCAGCCATTTAACAATGTTCCTTGTGATCAAGACTTTAGTAGTCATAGCGCTCAGGTATAGTGAATCTTCTATCTCTTAAGAAAGAGATTTGTGTCAGCTATGTGTCGGTGTCGGCCGCAATCTGACACTTCGTTAGAATCGAAAGAAGCTCCCTACCATATGTTCTTATGACGGCTCTCTCTACTCCCCCTCGTGCTGCGTCGGTGGCGGATATGCTTCAGGCCCAGCGAGCCTTTTTTGCCACGGGCCAAACCAAATCTTATGACTATCGGCTAACCCAGTTGAAGTTGCTCAAAGAGGCCATATTAGAACGGCAAGATGCGATTGTTCAGGCGGCGAAAGAGGATTTGGGGCGGCCTGAGTTTGAGGGCTATTTTGAGATTGGGGTGCTAGCAGAGCTGAGCTATGTGATTAAGCACCTGATGGGCTGGATGAAGCCGCAGAAGGTGGGCCTGCCCTTGGCTCAGCTGCCGGGTTCGGCGTGGGTACAGCCTGAGCCATTGGGCAATGTGCTGATTATTGGGCCATGGAACTATCCGTTTCAGCTGGTGATTTCGCCTTTGATTGGCGCGATCGCAGCCGGAAACTGTGCCATTATCAAGCCGTCAGAAATTGCCCCGACCACCTCCAAAGTTGTGGCCGAGCTGGTAGACGCTACCTTCTCACCTGACTATGTGGCAGTAAAAGAAGGCGGCGTTGAGGTGGCTCAGGCCCTGCTGGCCGAAAAGTTTGACCATATCTTTTTTACGGGTGGTACGCACATTGGCCAAATTGTGATGGAAGCTGCCGCCAAACACCTGACGCCAGTAACGCTAGAGCTAGGGGGCAAAAGCCCTTGTATTGTCGATTCGAATATTAAGCTGGACGTGGCTGCGAAGCGGATTGTGTGGGGAAAGTTTCTCAATGCGGGGCAAACCTGCGTTGCGCCGGATTACCTGCTGGTGAAAGAAGAGATTAGACCGGCGTTTGTTGACGCGCTAAAGCAGGTTATTCAAGAAACCTATGGCGACGACCCGGCCAGCAGCCCCGATTTATCTCGGCTGGTGAGCGATCGCCAGTTTGATCGGGTGGCGGGTTTGCTAGCCGGAGAGGATGTTGTCATTGGCGGCGAGCACGATAGAGAGACCCGCTTTATTGCCCCGACGGTGCTAGAGAACGTGAGCTGGGATGCGCCAATTATGGCGGAAGAGATTTTTGGCCCGGTTTTGCCCGTGCTGAGCTACGAGCGGATTGAAGATGCGATCGCCCGCATTAATAGCAGACCAAAGCCCCTTGCCCTCTACCTTTTCACCCAAGATAAATCTGTACAAGACCAAGTGCTGAGTGCCACCTCATCTGGCGGCGTCTGTATTAACGACGTAGTGCTGCATTTGGCCATTTGGGGCATGCCCTTCGGCGGTGTTGGCAATAGCGGCATAGGAGCCTACCACGGTAAAACTAGCTTCGATACCTTTTCTCATCGAAAAAGCGTGCTCAAAAAGCCCTTCTGGCTAGATATTGACTGGCGCTATCCTCCCTACGCCAGCAAAGTCGAGTTTTTTAAGAAAGTGATCCGCTTCTCCTAAAAATTTCTTTTGGCCAGCGGCAATATCGATTCTGACGCTAGCCCCACAGCAGCGCCACAGGCTCAGACAGCCGCAAGGACACCCCTCTTTGCGGGTGCTACATCGCCAGCACCGCAATACATTTGCCACCGGCTATCGTTGTGGCGTAGCAAAGAGCCTGCTTGCGTCACGCAAATTGCTACTGACGCATCTTCGTTGGGGCCACGAAAGAGCGTAGCGCTCTGATGCGATCTACCGCCCAGATCGTACTGATCGCAAGTAATCGCTAGCTCATAAAAGACAAAAGTCTTGCCTGCTTTTTTACAATAAAATTGAATATATTTAAGACTTTCTCTAACAAACCACCGACGATCTTCGACTGGCTTTGCTTGAGCTGCGATGAGCGTTTCTTGCAGCAGCTGGTGCAGTTCGTAATTAATATCTCTTGTGAATTTTTTCATTGCCTCACCTCTACTGATGCCTCTACTGATGCCTCTACTGATGTCAGTGGTGATGCAGGCCCTGATTCGCCTTGTAAATTAAGTTAACCTGCGCTGCACCTATCTGTGATGTGGGGCCTAGCACCCTATGGCAAGTTTTGCGTGAATTGTAAATAAATAGTCTGTAAGGAAGTCTCCGAACGGGTAGGCGAGCTTTAGAAAGCGTGAGCTGAGGTCTTCAAAGCCAGGACTTTCGAAGCCGGGACTCTCAAAGCAGGATTATGAACGTAAGCCGAGTCTGAAGAGCTGAATACCGAGAACTAGCAGAATAGCGAGGACAATTCTTTGAAAGATTTTTGGATTGAAGTACTGAGAGAGGGCGATACCGGTACTGGTGCCGATGAGTAAGCTGGGCAGGGCGATCGCATAGTGATGCAAGGTAACCGCAGAGATTCTTTGCTGTAAGCTGTGGCCCAGCACAACCAGCACAGCGTTGCACCAAAAAAAGCTGCTGAGATTACTTTTGAAGGTTTCCTGGCTCCATTTTTGGCTGTTGCCATACAAAATGACCGGGGGCCCTGGCAAGTTGTAGCTGCCATTGAGTAGGCCAGAGACAAACCCAGTGCCATACAGCCACCGCTGAGACTGTAAGACTGGCATCGCTGGCGAGAGCAGCGCGTAGAGCGAGTAGGCTGCGATCGCCAACCCTAGCGCTGAGAGCATCACACTGGCTGGCGCTATCTTCAGCAGCAGAAACCCAAAGGGAATCCCCAACACTGAGCCCACTAATAGCTGAGCCACAACGGCCCAGTCAAAAGAGCGCCGGTAGTAAAGGCATAGCAGCGTATCGTTAGTGAGCCCAATCAATGCGACTAGCGGCGCGGCTTCGGCCACGCTGGTAAGGCCAGAGAGAATGGGCATGGCAATTAGCGCCGCGCCAAAGCCAGACGCCCCTCGAACAAACGAGGCGATCAAAATTGTGAGAACAATGGTCAGTTCTGGGGTCATTTGGCTGTGAGGTCATTTGGCTGCGGGGTCATTTGGCTGTGGGGTCATTTGGTTATGGGGCGATCTAACTGGCAAGAAACCCGCTAATTCTATAGCAACTGATCTGCTCGTTCTGCTTGGCAAAGGTTTGCCATGAGTTTTCCGGTGACTTTCGCACGCTGTGGCATGATGTCGGCAGCGTAAATAGGAATTAGCGAGGACAGGCGTCTTATGAGTGCCATTGATTGGGTCATTGTTGCGGTGTACGGCGTCCTGTTGATTGCCATTGGTGCGGTGGCTAGCCGCAAGCAAAATACGACCGATGAATACTTTAGAGGGTCGCGGCAGCTGCCGTGGTGGGCCATTGGTTTGTCGCTGATTGCGACTTCTTTCTCGGCGGCCTCGCTGCTGGGTGGGCCGGGCCAGGGCTATAGCAACGGATTGCTTTATTTGCAAACTCAAATTGGCGATCTGATCGGGTTTGGGCTAGTGATTGTGGTGTTCTTGCCCTTTTTTGTCGGATTGAATCTGACGACGGCCTATGAGTATCTAGAAAAACGGTTCGATTCAAAGACGCGATCGCTAGGCTCACTTTGCTTTTTGCTATTTGTAATTGCCCGACTAGGCGGCTTGCTCTACGCCGCCTCGCTAGCGGTTTCAACCGTTGCCGGGATGTCGCTACCGGTGGCTATTTTCCTCGTTGGCATAGTCTCGATTGCCTACACCGTAGCCGGGGGAATTGCCGCCGTTGTTTGGACGGACGTGCTTCAGTTTGGCATGATTTTTGTGGGGCTAGCTGCCGGTATCTGGGCAGCGGCTGTCGGCGTGCCTGGTGGCCTGGGCGAACTGTGGAGCACCGCCGCCGCAGCGGGCAAGTTCACCGTGATCAACACCGAGTGGGATCCGGCCTCGATTTACTCTTTTCCTACGGCGGTGTTTGCCTATGGCGTCTTGGCCTTTGCCGTGGCCGGGACCAATCAACAGTCGGTGCAGCGCTATGTGTCTTGTGCAAGTGAAGCAGATGGTCGTAAGGCTATTTTTCTAGGCTGGTTTTCGGGCCTGATTGGGGTCGCGGCGACGCTGATTTTGGGAGCGCTATTGTTTAGCTTTTACACTCTTAATCCAGGTTTGCCCGCAGATATCGCAGGCGATGCAATTTTGTCTCATTTCATCGTGAATGATGTGCCTGCCGGAGCTTCGGGGCTGTTAGTTGCTGCTATTTTTGCCGCAGCGATGTCTTCAATTGACTCTGCGCTGCACGCTTTGGCAACCTGCATGACGGTTGACTTTTACGATCGATATTCCACCGCGCCGCCCAGCGAGTCTCGTTCACTGCGAGTAGCGCAAGGCTTAATTGTGGTTTGGGGCCTGTTGGGAATTGCCGCTGCTTTTTACGTGGCCACGACAGAAGTAGACTTGCTGCAATTTTTGATTGAGTTTACAACCATGTTTGTGGCACCGCTGCTAGGGTTGTTTCTGATGGGCGTACTGTTTATTCGCATCAACGCCAACGGTGCTTTCTATGGCACGGTTGCCACTATTGTTTTGCTAACGGTAGGCACCAACGTAGGCTGGTTTACCTTTCCAGGTATCTGGCGATCTGCGATTGTGGCACCGATATCGGTGATTTTGGGCTATCTGATCTCTCTGCTGGGTCCTGTGCCCGCGGACAGATCGATTCAAGGGCTAACGCTTTGGAGTAAGCATATGAAATAACCGGTCGCGGCTGTGTTTTCTTTCCGCTTGCGCTTTAGACTGCGCTTTGCTCTGCTGCTACGATGCCTGCCCAAAAAGGTTTTCGAAATAGCGACGATAGAGTTCAAAGGCGGGTAAAGCCCTGCCTTGGTCCAGCTTTACAAGTCCTAATCCTTCTAGTTTCAACAAAGCAACCGGATCGATTGCCTGAGGTTCTGTTGCAGATATGATTTGCTGAAACCCTGAAAGAAGAGAGTTGTGTGGCTGCAGTGCCCAGAACTGCTGCTGTAGATGAGCGCTGTAAATGCTGTTGGGTGCGATCGCATCACTTTCAATATCTGCCAAGCTGAGCGATAGCTGCTTGGCATGATAAAGCGTGACCTGCACCAAATAAGGATGCCCCCCCACCAATCTCATCAAAGCTTCGACGTCTTGAAGCGTCCAATCGAGCTGATAGCGTTCAACCAAAGTAGCGATCTGATCTACTGTGAACCCTGGCAGCTCAACAAACATACCTACATTAAACGGAGACTGATGGAACGGTAGCGGAATATAAACATCGGTCGAATAGACGACTACGAGCCGCAGCTTTTTCCAGGTGTCGCTATCTGCGTCACCATATCTTGCGCTTTCGTACCAAGCTCGCAGCATCCCAAAAAAATCAGCAGCAACCGTCGGATAGTGGAAGACAATATCTGCATTATCTAAAGCTAGGACGATAGGCTCTTCTAATGCTGATAGCAAATGGCCTTCAAAATATTCTGTACAGTTGTAGCTGCTGCCGCATAGCTCTTCCCAGTAATCATCTAGCCGAGCGGGTAAGTCAAGTGCTTTGCTCACCATGACGCAAAGCCAACGAAAAAACCGATCCACGTTGGACAAAATATCAGTGCTGGCCAGCTCTAAATTGAGGGTCACTGTGGCGTACTCTTGTGCTCTGCCAAAATCAATAATTCTGGCCATTAGAGAGGTTTTTCCGATTTGCTTTGGGCCTTTAATTCGAATCAAAGATCCAGGCTGAACTAGGCTGTCATAACAGTTTGGCTCAACGGGCAGTCTCTCTATGTAAAACGGAGATCTTAGCGATACTGGCCCTCTAGGCACGGTTATTGCCGCCTCGGAAGATGGTCTTTGTCGATGTCGCGAGATTGTTTTCAGCTAGTAGGCGCTGATTTAAAACAACCTTAAAGGTGTTTTTAGTGATCTTTTGCCCTAATGCTTCTGCCAGGCTCTGCCATAGCTGAGCGCCGACTGCTCGGACATAGCTATCGTCATAGCCAGTTTTGTCAGAAATGGCCTGGTAAGTCATCCCTTCCCAGCACAGGTCCAAGATAGTTTTTTGAATATTCGATAGTCCCTGAGGCTGTAGCAACTTCTGGACAAACTCTACCGTGCTATTTGGAATGGTGTCCGGCTTTTTTGATAGAGACATCTGTGCTGTTGAGGCGGATGAGTTGCTTGAAAGAGCAAACCCTCTACAATACTTCATGTGGTTGTTATATCATCACACAGTTTCATACTACTCATACTGACCTCTTTCTCTCAATTCAAGAATGGTCAACCAAAAATAGTCAAAAATTTATGTATCATATTTTATTAGCATGTTAGGTTATGCATACTTAATTGTCTACGTAGACTTACTTACACGTTTACTTAGAGTTGAATATAGCGGTTTTCATTCGCACTGAATACATGCCTAGCCTCTTAATGATTTGCGCCCTCAAGCTGTATGCAGCGTAAGTAGGAACTGCTATAAATTTGGGACTTGGCCTTATGACTTAGGACTTATCGTGAAGGCGCTAAGTAAATCAAAGTGAAACTATTAGGTCTGCGCTGGCGTTGGGTCTGCCTATCAGGGATTACTTGCTGCCTAGCAGTACTACTTAGTGCTAGCTGGCTAGCTGCGCCGAGCAGTGCTAAGACGGCTAGCCAAATAGATGCGTACGTGCATCCAGTAGAGGCTTATCGAGTAGAGCCTGATAGCGTAGAGTCTGATAGCGTAGACGTAGAACCCGGCAGCATAGATTTAGACAGCACCGGGCTAGCAGATTCATCGGCTGCGCCAGTTGCTGTTTCGATGACGACGCTGCTCAACCAAGGTAAGCAGCATTACGATGCGGGGCAGTTTTCGCTAGCCGTTGCACTTTGGCAGCAGGCTGTTGATCAGGAAAACGTTGATCAGGAAAACGTTGATCAGGAAAACGTCGATCAGGAAAACGCGCGTGCTGAAAGCAATCGTCAGATGGCGATCGCCTACCACTACTTGGCAATTGGCCAGCAGGCTTTAGGACAGTGGAGCGCTGCGATCGCCGCAATAGATCAAGCCAAAGCCCGCATCAGCGAAGATAGCGAACCGCTTGTTTACGCTCAAGTGCTCAACACCGAAGGCAATCTGCACTTGGAAATTGGGCAAACCGAGTCTGCTTTGACTATTTGGCGGCAGGCCGAAGCACTTTATCGCAGCCAGTCAGATGCCTTTGCGCTGGTGCACAACCAGCTCAATCAGATTCACGCTCTGCGCGTACTGGGCCACTATCGTCAGGCCAGACAGTCACTAGAGGCTTTGACGCAAGATCTTTCTGCTGAGCCAGATAGCTGGACCAAGGCTCGGGCGCTGGAAAGCCTGGGAATTACGCTGCGTGCGATTGGCGACTTGAATCGCTCCCAACTGACGCTGGCTGAAGCGCTTGCGATCGCTGAGGCTTTGCCGTTAGAAGCGTTGCCAGATGCTGATACTTTAGAGTCTCTGCGGCTGAGCCTTGCCAAGACGCTAGCTGCTGCTAATGACCTAGAACAGGCGATCTTGTTGGCAAGTCAGGTACGCAATCAGAGCGATCGCATCGAGACCCAGATTGAAGCAGCTTTGTTGCAGTTGAGCTGTTGGCAAAAACAAAATGAAAGCCTGAAAGCCGAAGACCAAGCAGAAGACCAGAATGACCCGTCCAACTGGGATGCTTTGCGCTCTACCCTTCAGACACAGCTAGAAGCCCTACCTGCGAGTCGTTGGGGAGTATATGCCGAGGTCAATTTGGCTGCGATCGCTAGCAAGTCCGCAGTTCAAATCAATTCTTGGAATCCTGACTTGACCAGCGTTGCTACCCTGTTGGCCGACGCCGTTCAAAAAGCTCGAAGCTTATTTGACCAGCGGGCCCAGTCCTATGCATTGGGAGAGCTAGGCAAGGTTTATGAGCAGGCAGGCCAGTGGGCCGATGCTTTGCAGATAACTCAGCAGGCGCTTGAGCTAGCTGAACAAATTAGGTCTGTCGATGTAGCCGCTAAGTGGCAGTGGCAGAAAGGACGCATCCTAAGCCAAGCCAATAACCCAGCGCAGGATCTAGACCAAGCAGTGGTTGCCTACACCCGCGCGGTAGATGGATTGGAATCTATTCAACAAGATCTAGTGGCGATGAACCCAGAGGTACAATTCTCTTTTCGTGAACAGGTAGAACCGGTTTATCGGCAGCTAGTCGGACTGCTGCTAAAAGATATTGATACCCGCGCACTAGACGATAAGCAACAGCGTTTAGAACAATCTCAGCAGGTGATAGAGTCGCTGCAGCTCGCTGAACTGCAAAACTACTTCAGAGAGGCTTGCTTGACCTACGAAGCGCGATCTATCGTCTCGATAGATCCCCATGCGGCAGTTGTTTACCCTATTTTGCTACGCGATCGCCTCGAAGTTATTGTCTCATTGCCTACCTTGCCCCTCGCACACCACAGCCTAAAAATCTCTGAGATCGAGCAAGCCGATCTGTTTAGAGATTTCTACTTGAGCTTAAATCCGATTTATGAAGTTGCTGACAGCTATCCACCAGCTCAAAGACTTTATGATGAGCTTATTCGGCCTTTTGAAGCTGCCTTTGATCAGCAGGCTATTGAAACCTTGGTGTTTGTTCCAGATGTTGTTCTACGCGGCCTGCCGATGGCGGCTCTGCACGATGGCAGTCAGTACCTTATAGAAAAGTATCGGATTGCGATCACCCCAGGAATGCAGCTACTAGCTTCTCAGCCTTTACAGTCTGAATCCTTAAACGTTTTAAGCATGGGCTTAAGCGAAGCACGAGGAGGCTTCTCGGCTATCCCCGCTGTAGAGCGAGAGCTCAATAGCATTAGCGAATTGGCTAAAGGCCGCAGTTTGTTGAACCAGGCGTTTACTCGAAATAATTTCTTTAAAGCGGTCGAGACCACCCCAGCGACCGTTGTTCATTTAGCTACCCACGGTCAGTTTAGCTCTACTGTACAAGATACTTTTTTACTGGCCTGGGACGATCACATCAACGTCACTGAACTTGATAATACGTTTCGACAGCAGAGCAATCGCCGCCACGCTATTGAGCTATTGGTCTTGAGCGCCTGCCAAACGGCCAGCGGCGATGAACGAGCTGCCTTAGGAATGGCGGGTATTGCGGTCAGATCAGGTGCAAGAAGCACCCTAGCAACGCTGTGGTCAGTGGCCGATGACTCTACCGCAGACCTGATGACTCAGTTTTATACGCTGTTAGCTCAGAGCATGCCTCCGACCAACGCAGGCCCCAACGCAGGCCCCAACGCAGGCCCCGACGCAGGCTCCAACGCAGGCCAGATGCAGATGAATAAATCACAGACAGACCAAGCACAGATGGATCAATTACAGATGGGCAGAGCAGAGGCTTTGCGTCAGGCCCAACTATCGCTTTTGCACAGTTCTGATTTTAGTCATCCTTACTACTGGGCTCCGTTTGTGCTGGTGGGCAACTGGCAATAGTAATGGCCGCTCGTCAGCCGCTCATAACAAAAGACACTAAGGCATTGCGCAGAAATAACTTGAACTATCGTGACTGCTGAGCAGAAGATATTCAATGACTTTGCGTTTGAAATGTTCAGGTTATTTTTTTCATGAGTCTTAAGTAGGCGTCACCAGGTGTTGCAAACGGCAGAAATTGTTATTATTTCTGCATGACTTTCCCTTTTATCGTACAGTTCACTGTTTAGAACACTTTTTTATAGCAATTTACGGCTTCAGATTTTAGTTACGGCTTCAGATTTTAGCAAGACTTTAATACAGGACTATAGGACTTAAAAAATGAATACGACACGCTCGAATACGACACGGTTGATTTTCAGTCGAGATGCCTTGAAGAGACTTTCGTGGAGAAGTTTTTTAGGGATAGGCTTGTGTGCTGTAGGAGAGACGATGCTTTTTTCCTCGCAAGCTCAGGCTCAACCTGAGCTGCTAGTGCCTGAGATGATTTTGCCAGAATCGGCAGTCTCTACGCAAGTTTCAACGCATCACTCCTCAAATTATGCTGTGTTAGGTGCTACACAGCTTGGTCAGTGGCTAGACTGGTTTCGTCCGCCCAGTACTGGCCAGCCTCGCAGCACAGGCAATGGTAGTTCTAGAGAGGGTCTTTTGCGGTGTAGCGCGACTGAGCCTGCTATACAGCCTCTTTTGCCGGTTGGTAAGTATGGCTTGAGCTTGGCAGAGCATCCTAGAATTTTTGTAGATGTTTCTGGCACCACCGCGCAGCACGCACTGCTAGTTATGCGCAGTGAGGACGGTCTAGACTATCGACAGGCATTTCTGCCGGTGCCTGAAGCAGAGGGCTTCAGCGAATTTAGCCTGCCAGAAGGAACACAGCCGCTGGCAACAAATCAAACCTATCAGTGGTCTTTGAGTTTTATTTGCGGTGACTATTTTACATTGAACGATCCGACGATTACTGGCTGGGTCCGTCGTATAGACACTTCACCTGCAATTGAGCAAGCGGTGAGCGCAGGGTCACCTCAAGAGCAGGCTCAGTGGCTCAGTGAAAATGGCTATTGGTACGATTTGACGGCTATGGTAGTTGCGGCGATGTAATAGAGGCGGTGAAATAGCATGGACGGCGGCTAGTCTAGATTTGCAAGGTCTGGGTCGATTTGGTTTTGGGTTTGTTCTATCTTTTGTAAGGTGACGTCGATCCAAACCTGGTTTTTCTTGCTCTCAGACTGTTTGAGATAGGCGATCGCAATTTTGCCAACGGCTGAGTTAGTCTGAGTTTGTTTGGCTAGCTCAGTGACTGTTTTTTCTAAAATTACCCGCTCTAACTGCCTAGAGGTGGTCACTGGCACCATCACAGCTGCTAACACAACGCCGATTCCAGCCGGTACGACGGGCACCCAAAGGCCCATAAAAAACAGGCCGTAGGCACTGCCTACTAGCCCCACAAGGGTAAGCGCGATCGCGCCCACAGCTAGCCGAGGGTTGCGCCGCCATCTACCGGCAATCAGTGCCCCTGTGCCCGTCCATAGAAACATCCAAATTATTTCAGTTGGCTTTGGCCAAACTCGGAGCAACGGACGGCCTTCTAATGTGGCAGCGAGCAGCGAGCTAATGATGTTTGCATGGACAACAACTCCTGGCATGTCGCCACTTGTCCGATAGGTGTAAGGCGTAGTCAGCATGTCGTTCAGCGTAGAGGCGGTAGAGCCAATCAGGACGATGCGATCTTTTAGTGCTGCCGCGGGCACCTGATTTGTGAGCAGTTGAGCCAGCGAAAAAGTTGAAAACTGGGACTCGGTGCCGACGTAGTTCAATAGAATTTGGTAGCCGCCGCCGTCGGCTCTGACGTAGCCGCCATCATAAGCGCCAAACGGCACCATGACCTGTTTACCGAGCCTGAAAGCTCTAGAATTTTGCGGCACTGACTGGGGTGTTTTTTGGGGCTCAATCCCTTCTTCTTCTAGATACATGATGGCTAGCTTTAGTGCCAAGCTAGGTTTGGACTCGCCTGCATCGTTTTGAATAGACAAGAGCGCTCGCCGAACGGTTCCATCGCTATCAAAGATCTGATCGGCAAACCCGACCCGATTGGCTTCAGCCAACGCCGCAGGGGGCAAAATCAACGGGCTCACCGCCTTTTCGATGCCAATGAGGTTTGATTGACTGCGAAACAACGCTACTAGCTCGTCATGGCCCGGTTCTACTGCAAAATCTCTGTAGATGTCTAGTCCGATGATCCGAGGCTGATGCTGAGCGATATTGGTAATGGCCTCAGCCAACATAGCGTCCGGAACGGGGAACTGACCGGCAGCTTGAATGTCTGATTCATCAATAGTGATAATCACGACTCGATCATCCATTGCGGATAGTGGACGCCAGCGAAAAAACTGATCGAGTAGGCTCCACTCAAAGCCTTGCAACCCGCCGCTCCAGCAGGCAAATCCGACTAGGCCCGTGATTCCAAGCGCGATGCCGGTTAGCCATCTCCCCATATTTTGCAGGCTGATAGCTTGCGATCGCGCTTGCTGACGGGTTGCGGCCAACAATCGCGTCGCCTCTGTCGCGACCTTGAGCGCAAACTCTGCGCGCGATCGCTCTTCCATCTCGTGGACCAAATCACTCTCTACCGCTTGTTTTGCCGCCTCCTGGCTCGCCGATAAGTATCGATAGTCCAAATCGCTCAGGTGCTTGGTTGCTGACCAGGCCAGCGCGTTTTTCAGCGCTAAGCCGCCAAGCAGATAGACCTTTTCTTGAAAACCAGAAGCCGACCAGGCGTTGAGCGTTTTGGCATAGGGCCGCAGCTTACTAAGCTGCTCACACACCCAGCGATGATTAAACACTGCGCGATAAATCGGATTGGCAATTTTTAGCGCGCCTTGATAATCCATCGCAATGCCAGATAGCCGCAGCGTGACCTGAGCGAGACTATCGTCAGTGGCAATATCCTCATCTTCGAGTAACCGCTGATAGAGCCCTAGCACTCGCCCGATAACCGATGAATTATGCAGTAGGCTACTGCGGACCGTTTTGAGATGCTCTGGCAGATCTTGCACTTCCCAGTTATTGATGATGCGCGTTTTTACCAGGCTGTCAACGTCAATGAGTACAGGCGAACGGCCTGTTGTCGCTAGGCGAGCCTGCTCTCTAACGAGCTGACAAATCTTTTGGGTTAAAAAGGGCTGTCCGCCACTCCAAGCCAAAATGTCTTTCAGCACGGCGACGGGCTCTAGTACGACGTTTTCTAATCCTGGTAGGAGCGGTTTGGCCTCGCGCCAGCTAAAGCCTTTTAGAACAATGGGCTTGCCTACATTAAAAGGCGTAATCTGAGGATTGGTGATCAAATCGCTAGGAATTGCGACCCCAATCAGCACAAAGCTTAGACGCCCGCAGGTTCCGCTTTCGCTACGGCTGTTATAAAACGCTCGGATTAAGGCAAAAAAGTCATCTGCTGAGAAGTCTAGCTGTAGGGTTGCATCGACTTCATCAATAAACAGAACAATAGACCCTGGCACCTCTCTTAAAAGCTCGTCTTCTAAGAATTCGCTGAGGCACTGGATTGGTGACAGCGTCGCGCGATCGCTCCACCACTGCCGAAAGTCAGTTGGCAAGTCAAATACGCGAATTAGCCTTCTGACAATGCTGGCATACCACTGGGCTGAGGTCATTTGCCGCGTGCCAATCATCGTCATATCTAGCACGCCGCAGCGAACCCCGTCGTTCTGCAAACGCTGCATCGAACGCACCCGCAAACTCGACTTGCCCATTTGACGCGATGTCAAAATATAGCAAAAATCCCCCTGCTGTAGCGCCTCATACAAAACGTCATCTGCCTGACGCTGCACATAGCTCTGGGCGTTGGGTGGCAGACTTCCGCCCACCTGATAGTGATAATCGACAGAATGTCTAAACATTATGAAACTAGGTTGCACATGACTCTAGTGTTTGCGGATGAGATGCTTTTGAATAAGATGACTTTACCGCTGTAGAGGCTTAAGAGTCACTATAGTTTGTGCTAACAACGCTACCAACATCGCTCGACGGTTTGTGTTGCTACCACTACCGACATTGCCTGAAACTTGTCTGTAGTACCTGTTTTTGGTGCTAGCTTCGCCCATTAGACGCTAAATCGATTTATTCATGTCCGTCTTCTTTCGCAATTTTGGTTTGAACGGGCCCGTTATATCATTGCGTTGGGCAAACGATATTGATTGGAGAGTTCTATGCAGTGGATGAAACAGGCTTTTGGCGTGGTGCTAGGCCTTGGTGTGTTGAGCGCGGTAGGTGCTGGTTTACCGGCTGTGAGTCTGGCGCAAGATCAAGACTTTGATGCGGTAGAGATTGAGACGGTGCCCGTAACGTCGGATGTATACATGCTGCTAGGAGAAGGTGGCAATATCGGTGTGTCGGCGGGTGAAGATGGCGTGTTTTTGATTGACGATCAGTTTGCACCGCTGACAGAGAAGATCCTGGCTGCGATCGCCACTATCACGCCCGAACCCGTCCGCTTTTTGATCAATACCCACTGGCACTTTGACCATACGGGCGGTAACGAAAACCTAGGCAACGCAGATGTGGTAATTGTCGCGCACGATGAAGTTTACACTCGCATGAGCACCGACCAGTTTATTGCCGCTTTTCAGCGGGAAATACCCGCTTCTCCAAGGGCGGCGCTCCCGGTGATTACATTCAGCGACGAGGCCACTTTTCATTTAAACGGTCAAACGATTCGAGCGATCCATGTGGACCCGGCGCATACTGACGGCGACTCAATTATTCACTTTGTCGAAGCGGATATTATTCATGCGGGCGATACCTACTTTAATCAGATGTATCCGTTCATTGATTTGAGCAGTGGAGGCTCGTTAACTGGCATGATTAGCGCCGCAGAAACTGTGCTGGCGCTAGCTGGGGAAGAAACTAAAATTATTCCGGGGCACGGACCTCTGTCGAATCGGGAAGAGCTAGAGGCTTATCGGCAAATGCTGGTGACGGTGCGATTGAGAACCGAGAGTGCGATCGCTCAAGGGATGAGCTTAGAAGACTTTATCGCTTCAGCGCCGACCGCTGAATACGACGAGACTTTGGGCGGCGGCTTTTTGAGTACAGAGCAGTTTCTAACGATTGTCTATCAGGATTTAGCCAGTTAGAGAAGCCAGTTGGAGATTTAGCTAGTTAGAGATCAACGGCCTCTATTCCATCGACTCGTCCCACAGGTCCGTGGCCTGACGAATGCTAGAGAAATCACCATTGCCCAGAATCAAGTGATCGAGCAGTGGAATGCCTAGCAGGTGAGCGCCTTTGAGCAGCTGGCGAGTGAGTTTAATATCTTCGGTGCTAGGCTCTAGGCTGCCAGAAGGATGGTTGTGGGCCACAATTACTCTGGTCGCACCGCGCTTAATCACTTCGCGAAAAATTTCTCTGGGGTGGGCGAGCGTTTCGGTTGCGGTGCCAATACTAATGACCTTGCTGCCAATGATGCGGTGCTTGACGTCTAGCAGCAGCACCGCAAAGCGCTCTTGGGCCTGCCACATTAACTCATGGCCTAGCGCTGCCGCTGCCACAGAGGGGTCATCAACCACTGTCATCGTTGGGGGCTGACTTTTCAGCACCCGTTTACCCAGCTCTAACGCGGCCAAAATTGTCGCTGCTTTGGCAGGTCCGATTCCTGATGTTTTCATTAGCTCTTCAGCCGTAATTGCCCTCAATACGGGCAGTCCATCACCGCCCGGCTGCTCTGCCCCGAGCTGCTGCAATAAAAAATGACCCAGGCCGACTGCCGAGAGCTTACCGGGGCCTTGACCGGTGCCGAGTAAAATTGCAATAAGTTCTGCGGCAGAGAGTCGCTTTGCGCCATGCGCAAGCAGTCGCTCTCGGGGCCTTTCTGTGGTGGGCATATCAGCGACGCGAAGGCTGTATGTCATAAAAAATGCTGAGAATTTAGGGTAAGCGTCTGGTGTGCAAACGGCTGGTTCCAGTGAACCCGAAATGAGGCTCGAAGCACCGCTCGAAACGCCGTAAGCTAGGATGACTGATATTTTTTCTATCTCCTACTTTCCCTATGTCTGCTGAATCTTCTTCTGCTGAATCTTCTTCTGCCGAACCTTCTATTGAATCTTCTTCTGTTGAAATTGCGACTCAATTAAAAGCCATTCGCAAGCACTTGATTGAGATTAGCCTCGTGCACAAACCGGCAGAGCTTTCGGCAGAGCAAAGACAAACTGTGCGATCGCAGCTTCTGTGGCTAAATGAGCAAAGCGAATACCAAACCTTAGGCATCTGTGCGAATACGCTAGCCGAGGCAGAAGCTGCGCTAAAAGGCTACGTTGCTGCGATCGCTCAGCCAATTCAAGTCGATATTCCACCCAGAGAAGGCGCTGTTTTTCTTAAGTTCAATACGCTAAAAAATGCCTGGTATGCAGATGGCTACAGCGGGGACTCTCGCGGCGTACTGGTCACCTACCACACCTCTGATCTGGCGCTAGAAGATGTCAATGGCACCTACGGCCCTTTCCCACTGGACTTATTTTGACTTCTGGATTTTGTCAGCGGCGCTGTGAGTCTGGCTTTGAGCCTGGCTGTAAGGATTACACCTAAGTTGTCACCAGACCGTTTTCTAGCGCATAGCGAACCAGCTCAGTGCGGCTGTTCGTGCCTGTTTTCCCAAATAATCGACTGACATATTTTTCAACATTACGTACCGTAGTACCCAATCGACTGGCGATTTCTTTGTTCATCAGTCCTTCTGCGACCAGATCAAGAACGTCTTGCTCTCGGGGGGTAAAGTCGATTTTGATGCCGCTGTTGTTTTGTTTGATCATGCTGCCGCGCTGAGTGAGGAGCGCCCGGATTTCTTCTATTTGGCGGGCCATCGTGGCAATGTCAGGGGTGCCGGAGCTTTCAGGCGCTTGGGCGGCGCGCCGCTCGATCAGGCTGGTGACAATGGCGACCAGCTCTTCGGGGTCAAAGGGTTTAGAGATGTAGGCGTCAGCGCCCGCGTTGTAGCCTTGAATGCGATCGCTTGTCATTCCCCTCGCGGTTAAAAACACCACTGGCAGCGCCTGAAAACGGGCATCCTCGCGCACCTGCTTCAAAAACTGATAGCCATCTACCTGCGGCATCATAATGTCTGAAATCAATACGCTGGGCGTTTCCTGCTGCAATAGCTCCCAGCCTTCTTTCGCATTGCCCGCCACGCGCACTTGAAAATTGCTGTCCTCTAAATAGGCCTGCACCGATTCACGCAGGCCAGGCTCATCATCAACGAGTAGAACTTTGCTGGGAGTATCTGCCATAAGATCTGTGTGGTGGACGAATAACGTCAAGAAGACATCGGTTAAGAAGACATCAGTAAAATCATAGCGCTATGCCTGCCTCTGCAAAAAATATTAAAAATCATCTAAATTCCGATCGGAAAACCGGGGATTATGGCAAAATTTACTACTGACAAACACATCGCCTACTCACAGTAGGCGCAATAGGTAACAAGAAACATGGCACTTCAACTAGGCGACATCGCGCCAGACTTTACCCAGAAGTCTTCAATGGGCGACATTAATTTTCACGAATGGGCAGGCGATAGCTGGGTTGTGCTGTTCTCTCACCCAGCTGACTACACACCTGTGTGCACCACTGAGCTAGGCTTGGTCGGCTCTTTGCAAGCAGAGTTCCAAAAGCGCAATGTCAAGACGATCGCGCTTAGCGTAGATGGCGTTGAGTCTCACCAGGGCTGGATCAAGGACATTGATGAGACGCAAGGTACAACCGTTAACTACCCCATTTTGGCAGACGATGACAAGAAAGTCGCAACGCTATACGGCATGCTGCATCCTGAGTCCAGCACGGGTAACACGCTGACTGTTCGCTCCGTATTTGTGATCGATCCGAACAAAAAAATTCGCCTAACCATCACTTATCCTGCTAGCACGGGCCGCAACTTCGACGAGATTTTGCGCGTGATTGACTCTTTGCAGCTCACTGACTATCACAAAGTCGCAACGCCCGGTAACTGGCAAGATGGCGGTGACTGTGTAGTCGTTCCTTCTATTTCGACAGAAGATGCGAAGAAGCAGTTTCCTAAAGGCGTTACCGAAGTGAAGCCTTATTTGCGGATGACGCCTCAGCCGAATAAGTAGCTTCGACTTTGTTCAGCTCTCGGGTTCAGCTTAGTTTTTAGCTGAGGGTTAGAGAGCTGTAAAAGGATGCGCTGTTGGCTTTGGCTGGCAGCGCATCTTTTTAGTCGATCGTTTTCTTGTCAAACGTAGGCGGTCGGTTGGTATACCGCTGTGTGCGATCGCTGCCTGATAGCCAGGCGTTCTACGGGGTCTGCTGTAGTGCTGGCTGTTCTTCGGGTAAAATTGCGCCTTCTACCGGGCAGACCTGTAGGCAGATACCGCAGTCAATGCAGGTATCAAAGTCGATCCAATACCAGTTAGTGCCCTTTTTGTTTTTGCCAGGGCCTTCGTCAATGCAGGCGACTGGGCAGGCATCAACGCAGTCGGCAACGCCTTCACAAACGTCGGTCACAATGGTGTGGGACACAAGTTTTCTCTCTCGAATATGATTACAGCTTATGGCTAAAGCTGTCTATCCTTCAGCTTAGTTAACAATCTCGATATCAGGCAAGCCCTGATCTGAAATCCAGGCAATTCGGTTGATGTTGCGCTTACGGGCGATCGCTCTTACGCTGTCCGGCGACTGGTCAAACTCCAGACTTAGCTCTACGCGCACAATATTGGCAGACTGCCTCGCCTTTTGCGCATAGTCTAGCGCTGCCGCCGCTGCTGACTCACCCTTTGGCACAATTAGCCAGTCGCTTGGCGGTGTTTGCGTCGGCAGTTGAGTGCCAGAAACTAGCTCTTGATGCAGCTGATCGATATTTAACACAAAGCCAATGCCAGGAAATCCTTTATGCGCTGAGTCGCTGGCAGTGTCGTACACCGCTAGCAAATCGTCATAGCGTCCGCCTTGGCCTAATAGCTGATGCCGCTGCTGGCTCACGATTTCAAAAACAATGCCAGTGTAGTAGTCAAACGGTCGAATCAAGCTGAGATCTAGCGTCATGGGCGGGAGCTTGACGCTGTTTTCTCTTTTGTCTTTCAGCAGTGATATTAGTGCCTTCAATCGGTCAACTAGCGCTTGCTGCTGCCTATCTAGGTCAAACTCGGTAGTTAGCTGGGCCAAAACAGCCGTCGGTTCACCCCTTAGGTCCATCAGGCGCAGGGCTAGCGCCTGCAAATCTTGGGTCAAAGGCAGGGTCTCTAGCCCCACTCGATTGAGATCAGCAATATTTTGCCGCACCGTCTCGCGGATATCGGCTGGGAAAGGTGATAGGAGAGAGTACGTTAGTGCTGCTTCACCTAAGACAATATTGGCATCTGATAGGCCCACAGCGCCTAGGCAATCTGCCATTAGCAGCAGGGTTTCAGCATCGGCCATCAGCCCGCTAGAGCCCAACAGCTCAATTCCAGCCTGGTGATACTCCTGCTGGCCGCCTTGAGAGCCTTTGGCCGATCGCCGAAAGATATTGGCGTTGTAGTATAGCCTTTGCGGATAGGTGACAGAAGCTAGCCGGGTAACGGCGGCTCTGGCGATAGAAGCGGTTAGCTCGGGGCGCAGACCTAGCCGCTGCTCACCTACCTGCCCAATCTGTAGCTCAATGACTTCCACCCGTTCAATCGCGCCGCCTGCCATCAGCGTGTCCATGGTCTCGACGGTAGGGGTGATAATGCGATGATAGCCCCACCGATGAAAGACTTCTTCTAGGCGATCTTCAATCCAACGCTTTTGGACGACATCTAAAGGGAGTAAGTCTCGGCCACCCGTAGGGGGTTGGAATGTGTTTCCCGCGTTTCCTTTTGACATCTACCGTTTTTTCCCACCAAAAAATCCGCTCAAAAGACCGCCTCTCTGCTTATTACCCGTTTGGGTTCCCTTTGCGTTTTTGGCTGTTTTTGTGCTGTTAGCGTTTGGTTTGCTAGTCGCCTTTGCCGACTCGCTCTCCAGCTTCGAGAGCACTGTTTCAGCGGTTTGATTTTCAGGATCAAACGCGAGTGCTTGCTTAGCATGGATTTTGGCTAACGTTGCCTGCCCAGATTTGAGATACAAGCTGGACAGATAGGCGTGACACCGGGCGTTTTTGGGATGGGAGGCGATCGCTTCTCGCAGTTCTAAAATACCGCGAGAGTAGTCCCGCTGAGCTTCAAATTCTTGAGCCCGTTTCAGATAGCTTTTGATAATGGTGTCTTGGTGAGACTGCTTGGGCAGTGATTGCCGCAAGGAAGCTGTGGGTGAACTGTTTGAAGACGCGCCGACTGAACCCACAGGCACAGCAGATCCACTAGCTGTGTTTTTATCGGTTGGCTGCTGACAGATGAGATACGCTGCGTTTAGCTCACTGATTTCACTGATGGCCGAGGCGACGCAGGTAAGATCGTCAAACTGGGTTGCAATCTTTTTTTCTAGAGCAGCGGTATAGGCGGACTCAATGTCTTTGGCGTTTAGCAGCGCTTTTGCCGATTCGCTTTCGATGGTGACTAGTGATGGATTAGCGCTTAGCTGCTTTTGCTTTAGCTTGATCAAAATGCTGTGCTCTTTGAGCGATTTGTCTTGACTAAGCGCTTCGTAGGCAGGGTTAACTTGTTTGGAGAGCAGCTCACTCGCCAGCTGGCGCTGCTGGTCTGATGCTGCACGCAGGCTATCTGGATGAAGCTTGCGCGCAACTTTGAGATAGCGTTTGCGCACCTGTTTGGGATCTGCGGTCAATGAAAACCCTAACACTGCATGATGGTCGATCATATCGAGCTGAAAAAGACCTGCTGTTATTGTCATAGCCAATCCAAAACGTAAAGATATTGGATTCAGAGTGCCCGTAATTGTCTTGGTGACATAGGCAGGCGGTGCTATAGGTTCAATAAATGTAGATACGACCCATGATTTCTAAAACTTAGTATCCAATGATGTAACGGCTGTGATCTGGTAAGAGCTTTTTGAGCAGTAAGGGCAAAGCCTAGCGCGCACAAAATTGTATTGATAAAAAGATCAGCATTACAAGCGGAATGTACCAGTAGGCCGTGAGAAAGCGCCCAGTGATGTAAGTTCCGCAGATCAGATCAGTCGTTCAAATTGATGAGCCAGCTCAGCGGGCCAGATCAGTGAGTTAAATTAGTGAGCCATTTCGCCATAAGTGGGTGGCGCTGCGACGGATGATGTCACGCAGCATAGCAACGTCGCCGCTGTTATCAAGTGCCACGCTCAGAATGTATTTGGTTTCGTTAACGTCTAGAGCCAGCGCGGTGCCGATGACGAGATTATTTTGGCCAGTCTTTTCGCCAATCCATCGAATATCTTTTGAGATGTCCTGCAAGGCTTGATAGCCGATTTCTTGATCTTGCTGGTCGGCGAGGGCAAGGCGAATGCTTCTATTACCGGTTTGGCTGTAGATTCCGGCCATCATCGCCGTAAGTTCATGAGTGGTGATTTTATTGACGCCATTGCCAAAATAAGTAGGGACGGCTTCACTGCCAACTAGCTTATGACCGACTGAGGTTTGGGTATAGCCAGCGCTATCTAATATCTGTTGAATTTTGTCATAGCCTAAATAGTCAATCAGTTGATTGGTGCTGATGTTGTCGCTTTTCTTAATCATTTGCGACATGATTTCGCGTAGCGAATACGCTTGGCTCACGAAGATAACCGATCCAAAAGCGTTTTCGGTGTAGTTGTTAGGATCGATAACTACTTTGGTGCTTAGAGGTACGTTGTCAGCGGCGGCGGCTTCAATGAGGGCGATCGCAACGGGCACTTTGATTAGGCTAGCCGGGCTTGCAAGCAGAACGTCGCCCTGATGATCTCGACACTGGCTTTCGTTGGGAAACTGATTGGGTGTGACTGGCCGCGACGGCGCTAGCTGACACAGCGTAATATGCACCTGACTAGGGTCTATGCCAGTATCTTGAACAATGTCATCGATGAATGTTTGTTTGAGATCGGTGGTTTGGCGAACGGCGGCGGCGAGCTGCTGCTGATAGATTTCTTGTTTGACGGCTGCTCGCTCAAACAGCATGGAGTCGCTTGAAATAGTCGCTAGCTGATCTAGCGCAGTTTGTAATAATGTTCTTTCTTGCTGGATTAGGCGCGATCGCTCAACACTATCCAACGCTTCTGGGGCCGACTCAGCCACCCCCCTAGCCTGATTGGCCAGCTCAACAGCCTTTTTATAGCGGTCTAAATCGTCGTTAGTTGTGGCAGTCGGCTCCGATGCAACCAGCTCAGTTTTATCCGAAGCTTTAGATTGAAGGTTGGTTGGGAGCAGCTTATCTGCGGGTAGCCACTTGAGCCCGGCTAGCAGGCCCAGACTAAGGCCGCAGGCGGTTGCCGTTGCAGCACCGTACCAAAAGTGAGCCATGCATTGATCGTCTCAGCGTAGCAACAACAAAAAGTTAAGGGCAAAAGCTGCTTACAGCTTACATCAAGGTTACTTTATGACCCAGTACTGGTTTTGCTCTTTCCGAACAAAAGCCCAAATCTGTGTTCATCTCTGACACTCGCTTTAAAGCAAGTTATGTATTAAAAAATACCTGAAGCTGGCCAGTGCATTAGACAAGTGCCTTAAAAGATCACGCATCCACCAGCGGCGAAAACTGCTCAAACGGCTCGATTCCTACTAGTGTAGTGCTCAGCTCGCGATGAATCTTTCCATTGGTCGCTAAGATTCGCCCCGTCTCAATATCAAATGCACCCTGATCGTATGCGCTCACCTGTCCGCCTGCCTCTTCTACTAAAATGACGCCTGCGGCTACATCCCAAGGTGATAATCCTCTTTCCCAGTAGCCATCTAGCCGCCCACAGGCAACAAATGCCAAATCGATTGATGCCGATCCGCCGCGACGAACGCCGCGAGTGAGATGCGTCAGGTGGCAGAACTCGGCGTAGTTATTGTCGATGGTTTCGCGGCGATCGTAAGCAAACCCGGTGACCAGGAGACTATCTGCCAAGGTCGCTGTATCTGAGACGCCGATCGGCTGACGGTTGCAGGTAGCGCCCAGCCCTTTGGCGGCTCTAAACAGGGCCCCGTGAACCGGATCAAAGATGGCCCCAACCGCAGGTTTGCCATCGATCAACAGGCCAACGGAGCAGCCACAAAGCGGATACTGATGGGCGTAGTTGGTGGTGCCGTCTAGCGGATCTACGGCCCAGAGCAGATCGCTTGTCCCTTCATGGGCAGATTTGCTGTCGATGCTACCTGATTCTTCTGCCAGGATGGCGTGATCGGGAAAGTGCAGTTTGAGCACAGAAAGGACTTCTTTCTCGGCGGCTTTGTCTGCTTCTGTAACCAGATCGCCAGGGCGTCCTTTTTGCTGAATGTTGTTTAGATTGCCCCAGTAGTGTTGCAGCACTGCGCCACCGGCTGAGGCGGCTTCGGTCGCGACGTCAAGAAATCGCTGAAGATCGTCTGAAGAATAGGTCATAGATAGCAAGGGGAGACGAACAGGAAAATGACGTGATGGAATAAGCTCTTAGATAAGCTTAGTTAGACAAGCCGGTCGGATGGGCCCATGGACCCACTAATCGTCATCAATTAAAACGCCCGTGCGGGTTTTGCCTTTGCCAAAGTAGCGGCCAAATTGCAGCTCGTAGACTTCGTCTTCGTCTTGGGTTTCAACTTCTAAATCGCTGCGAGGGTAGCTAACACAGAGTAAGGCGTAGCCCTGCTCGCGCAGATCAGGCGAGAGGCCCATGGCTTCTGGCTGATAGAGTTCTCCGGAAAGCACGCGCACAGCGCAGGCGGTACAGGCCCCGTTGCGACAGGCGTAGGGAAGATCAGCGGCCTGATTTTCGGCGGTTTGTAAAATGTAGCGATCGCTGGGCACCTGCACGGTGTAAGTAGTGCCTTTTTGGCGGTCATGGATGCGAATGCGATGGGTTTGAGCCATAAGAAAAGTCAGGAGAGAAGTCAGTGCGAAAACGAGGGGCTACCTCTATATGTTCGCACGGATGTTAGTCGGTAGGCTGAATCTTGCTAGGGGACCGCTGCGAGATCCTACTGCCGTGCCGACCTGCCGTGTTGACCTACCGTGCTTACGATAAAAAGAGCGATCGCAGGGCTCACTTTCTGGTACGATAGCTAAGCTGTAATACGCTCATTTAGAGCTGTTGCACACTCATATGGAGAGATGGCCGAGTGGTTGAAGGCGCAGCACTGGAAATGCTGTAACGGGGCAACTTGTTCGAGGGTTCGAATCCCTCTCTCTCCGTTTTATAGCGAACTTGATTTAGTCGAGTTCGCTATTTTTTTGCCTTTTTCTGCCTGCTTTGCAGCCTGAGTTTTTTCAAGCTAGCTTTTCGTTATTCAGCTTTTCCTTCCCGAGAGCGATACCGCCAATAGCGACTAGCAAAATGCCCGTCCACTGGATGATTTCGAGGGTTGTGTTGGGTACAAAGCCCCAGCTTAGCAGCAGAGAAACGAGCGGCGTGGCGGCAGCTACGATGGCAGTCTTGGTGCCGATCAGGCGCAGACTGCTGTAGATAAAGAAATAGGTGGCCAGCATTAAAATGCCGATGAGTAGGCCCCACAGGCAAAAGCTCAGCCAGCTGATGCTGACAAGCTTTAAAGGCTTAATTAATAGCACCAAGCTACTGAGGACCGCAACGGTCGAAAACTGAACAACAGCGGTGGGAATAGGATGGCACTGCTGCTGATAGCTGAGGTTGGTTAGTACGATGTAGAGGCTCAAAGCTAAGCTGGCTAGCAAACCTAGCCAAACGGCTGCTGGAGAGGTAAGGCTGATAGCTGGCTTGGCGACGAGAAACCCTCCCATTGCGATCGCAACCGCTGCCAGCAGGCCAAAAGGCGTTAGCGCTTGCTCTTGACGCAGCCCGAGGCCGAGCAAAATAGCGCTGAGCGGGTAGAGAAAAAATAAGGCGGTGGCCACGACATAGCCGACTTGGCCAATACACTGATAGAGCAAGACCTGAGAGACAAACAGGGCAATACCGCCGCCAATTAGCGGGAGAAATCGCCGTTCGTCTGTATAAAACCAGTTTTGTAAATCTTCCCAGGTGGTGCGGTGTAGCTGAGGGGCAAGAAATACTAAGGCCGGAACCATCACCAACATTCTGAGCCAGAGTAAGGCAACGGCGGGTAAAAACCCAGATCCGAGCTGGCCAATGCCAATGCCCAACCAGCTTCCCCCTGAAGCAGCGTGCCGACTAGGCCGTAATGCCAGGCGGTAATCAGAGTTGCGATCGCGCTTAGCGCTAGCCCCCGCCGCGTTCGTGATGTCAGCGTATAATCTGCTTCCTGCTGCCGTTGCACCGTTGTCTGCCGGTTCTGCTCTGAAGTAGCCAGTGTTGGCAGCTCTACCCGGCGGCTCTTTTGTGAGGTAAATCTCTCGACCACGGATGCAGGCGATACCTCCGGCTCACCGGGGAGTCTAGGACCAGTGTCTCTAGCGGTCAGTCCTTTAGCGGGCAGTCCTTTAGCGGGCAGTCCTCTAGCGGGTAGTCTTTCTGTAACAGATAGCCCTTCGTCAAACTCGGTGAGTGAACTGGCTGTCTGCTGAGATGCGGCCATTCGATCAGCGCTCTGCTGGAGTGAGCTGATTCTTGTTTGCATCAATGTGTAGTCGTGCTTTAGCGCTGAAATTTCCGCTTGTAGCTTTGTCTTTTCAACTTCTAGCTGTTCAACCTCTTGGGTTAGCTGCTCGGCATACTGACGCTGTAGCGCCGCAAGGGGGGTGAGCGAGTCTATAGAGGTGCCCGCATCAGCAGGTAAGCCAAAGCTCGTTTGGCCAAAGCCGACAGACTGACCAGCCGATTTTTGGCTATCTGACGGCTGTAAGTCGTCGTTGTCGGAGTCTGGGCTGACCGGATTCATTCGTGCAATGTTTACAGACGGCGATTGCCTGAGAATATACCAGACTCTGCAACCTCACGTCTGGTGACAATGGTACAAAGTCGGCGTGGCTGCGCCTCGGCTAGGCTCGATAACCGACTGGGCAAAACTGTTTCAAGCAACCTGCCAAGGCAGTAGATACCCAAAAAAAAGGTTTGCATGCCGTATATAGCAAGCAAACCTAAGCTCGGATGTCGCCCGGCCTCTCTTGCCCTTTAATCAGAAGACGGTTTGACTGGAAGGCGGTCTAGATACAGGCTCTAAAGATACAGATCCAAGATAATATGCAGGTCTTAGATAACCGTGCCATCAGGAATAATTGCGTTCTTGAGAACAACAACGATACCGCTGCGGATGTAATAGCCTTCCGCTTCGCGTTCGGCTTCATCTACTTTATCTTTGTTGATGATTTGCACATTGCGACCGATGCGTGCATTTTTATCGATGATAGCGCCACGAATGATAGATCCTTCGCCGATACCGATAGGAATCTGGTTAGGGTTTTCTGTGGAGACGGGGAACTCACCGTCTTCGTCCATCTTTTCGTAATAGTCGGAGCCGATGAGCAGCGACCTGTCAATTTCGCAGTTGGCATGGATGCGCTGACGCAGACCAATTACCGATTTGTGGATGCGGCACTTTTTAAGAATGCAGCCTTCGCTGATGATAGATTCGGTAACGTGGCAGTCTTGAATTTTGCTGGGAGGAAGGTAGCGCGATCGCGTATAAATCGGCGCGTCTTCGCTGTAAAAGCTGAAGACTGGGTTAGGCTGATCCGTCAGCGCTAAGTTGGCATTGTAAAACGCCTCAATCGTTCCAATGTCTTCCCAATAGCCGTTGAACAGATAGGCCTGAACGTTATAGTCCCTAGCAGAGCCTGGAATAATCTCTTTACCGAAGTCCGTCTGCTCAGGGTTGTTTTTCAGCAGGTCTATGAGCACCTGCTTTTTGAAGACGTAAATTCCCATAGAAGCGATAAAAGGCTTTTCAGCGGCTTCTTCAGGCGATAGGCCCATATTGGTCGTATCAACCTTCATCGCTTCTAGCTCGTCACCCTCTGGCTTTTCCGAAAACTCTACGATGCGATTAGTCTCGTCTACCTTCATCAGGCCAAAGCTAGAGGCCGTTTTGTAGCCAATAGGCACGACCGAAAGCGTGACATCTGCGCCACTTTCGCGGTGCTTGCGCACATAGTCGCTATAGTCCATGCGATAGAGGTGATCGCCTGAGAGAATAATAAACTCATCCACATCGGCCTCTTCAAACATCCACATGTACTTGCGGACCGCATCGGCTGTACCTTCAAACCAGCTAGGGCTGTCGGGTGTTTGCTGCGCTGCCAAAACTTCTACAAAGCCGTCACTGAAGGTAGAAAAGTTATAGGCTTTTGAAATGTGCCGGTTCAACGAGGCTGAGTTGAACTGCGTGAGCACATATATCTTTAAAATGTCAGAATTTAAACAGTTACTGACTGGAATATCGATCAGTCGGTACATGCCTGCGAGAGAAACCGCAGGTTTTGCACGAACTTTAGTTAGTGGATAGAGACGGGTACCAGCGCCGCCTCCCAAAATTATTGAAAGAACTCTTTTCACAACGTCAATCCTGGCTCCCAGAAAAATGCCAACCTCACTTCACATTTTAGTGTGAGTGGCTATCTGCCAGTTGGCAAGAGGCAATCAGGATAGATCTGCGATTCTGTCGGTCTAAACCCCGGTTTTTGGTCGGCTAGAATACCTTCTGTTCACAAAATAATTGCTAGTGGCCAACCGCCAATGGCTAATTGCCAGTGGGGATCGATCACGGCTGGGGATCGCTAATCAGCGCTCCTTCTTCTAGCAAGTAGCTGGCGACGCCGCTAATAATCTTTCGCAGTCCTTCTATGTTGCCACTGTTGTCAATCGCAACGGTTAGCGCGTAGCGTTCTGGGCCAATTTTCATGGCAATGCTAGCGCCAATTACGCGGCTGTTCTGACCCGTTTTTTCGCCTAGCCACTGGACGGCGGGGCCCATGCCTGCAAGCGCCTGATGGCCCATTTCTCGATCTTGCTGGGTTAGCAGGGCGGTGAGAATGGCGTCGTCTCCTGGATGTTCTAGGCTGTAGACGGTGGCCATCATGGCGGTCATGTCGTCGCTAGTGGTCTGGTTGCTTTGGGTGCCGGGGTTAGGCGGCAAAATCCGCTCGCCTGCTAGTTTGTGATCGACTAAGGTGTTTTGGTAGCCCCTATCGGCGAGCGTTTTGGCAATGCTTTCGCGCCCGACATAGTCGATTAGCTGGTTGGTGGCGATGTTGTTGCTTTCGTTGATCATCGCAGTCATGATCTGAGCCAGGGTGTACTCTTGATCGACAGTAACGGTGGCCCCGTCAGCGTTTTCGGTAAAGTTCTGCGGCTCGACGTAGATGCTTTGGCTGAGCGGAATGTGCTCTCGGGTGGTCTTGTCTAATAGCGCGATCGCAAGGGGTAGTTTGATCAAGCTGGCAGGACTGGCCAGTTGCCGATCGCCTTGATGATGCCGACAGCTGGCGCGATCTAGCTGGCCTTCTGTCGTAGGTTCGAAATTTCTAGATTCGGTGTGCTGCTCGCCAATTTGGCATACCGTCAGGTGAACGCGATCAGGCGGGACGCCAGCGCTGCGAATAATGGGCCCTAAAAAGCCATTATCCCAAGCCTCTAGCTTGCGATCGGTGGTAGCTAGCAGCCCTTTGTACTGATCGACTTTGAGCTGAGCCTGCTCGTAGCTGTCGGCACTGGGCGGAATGCTCTCTAGCTTTGCTATGGTGGCTTGCCAGAGAAAGCGCTCGCGCCGGGTAAAGCTCAGGCTAAGATCGGGGTCTGACGCTAGCGCGGATTGCGCGGCCTGATAGGCGACGACGCCTTGATTGGCAAGTTCCATTGCCCGCTGATAGCTGCGCTCGGCTTCCTCTGGGCTAATCTTTTCTCGGCTGGTGGATGTGTCGGTTGTTGCTCGGCTGACGGAGGCTTGGCGCGGCAGTGTGGCGCTCTGAGTGCTTGATACAGACAGAGTGCTTGATACAGACAGAGTGCTGATACAGAGTGCTTGGTACAGACAGAGTGCTGGGTACAGACAGGGTGCTGGGTACAGATAACAGCAGGGCCTGTAAGCTTTTTGCTGGCGGCGGCGCTGGCTGTAGCCCATTAGCAAGGCTGAAAATTGCGCCGGTGCTTGCGGCGATCGCAATGGAATACCAAGAGCCAGACATGAAATAAACAGGTGGCGAGGTGAACAGGTGGCAAGGTGAACAGGCGAATTATGACTACAGTATCTTGAGTGGAGGATACTCGACGATGGCGCTTGCTTGAGATTACTGTGAACTTTTGTTGATTCTAGGATCTTTCACCGACGTATAAGCCCTGTGCATTTCGCGATACCCTAGCTAAGTTGAAGTGAAGTGCTTTTATAACGAGGAACCCCTATGTCAGCTATCCGCGAGTTGCACAAACAGCTCACGAGCAAAGAGCGCAGTGCCGTTGAAATTGCACAGGCGCAGCTCGATCAGGCTCAGGCGGTAGAACCTAAGCTCAATAGCTTTGTTTCGCTGACAGCAGAAAAGGCCCTAGCGCAGGCAAAAGCCGTTGATGCCAAAATTGCGGCGGGGGAGGATATTGGCCTGCTAGCCGGAATTCCAATTGCACTCAAAGACAACCTGTGTACCAAAGGCATTCGCACTACATGCAGTTCTCGGATGCTAGAGAACTTTATTCCGCCCTACGAATCAACGGTAACTGGGAAGCTAGACGCGGCTGGCGCGGTTTTTGTCGGTAAAACCAACTTAGATGAGTTCGCGATGGGCGGCTCTACTGAAAATTCGGCTTTTAAGACAACGTCTAATCCTTGGGATATTACCCGAGTGCCGGGTGGATCTTCGGGCGGCTCGGCAGCAGCCGTTGCTGGTGGGCAAGCCGCGATCGCACTCGGATCGGATACAGGGGGGTCAATCCGTCAGCCCGCTTCTTTCTGCGGCATTGTTGGCATGAAGCCTACTTACGGACTGGTGTCTCGATTTGGCCTAGTAGCCTTCGCCTCTTCACTCGATCAGATTGGCCCGTTTGGGCGCTCGGTAGAAGATACGGCAATCTTACTAGGTGCGATCGCTGGTCACGATCCTAAAGATGCCACTAGCCTCAACGTCAAAATTCCAGACTATACCCAGTCCCTCAGAAGCAGCCTCAAAGGCCGCACCGTCGGCATTATTCAAGAAACCTTTGGTGAGGGCCTAGACCCAGCCGTAGGCGCAGCGGTCAACGTCGCTATCGATCAACTCAAAGCGCTGGGCGCAACGGTCAAAACCATTTCTTGCCCCAGATTTAATTACGGCGTTTCGGCCTATTACATCATTGCCCCTTGCGAAGCATCAGCCAACCTAGCCCGCTACGACGGCGTGCGCTATGGCCTGCGAGCCGAAGAGCCCAATCTGCTGTCTATGTACAACAAAACCCGCTCTGAAGGGTTCGGTGACGAAGTCAAACGGCGGATCATGATTGGCACCTACGCGCTTTCAGCTGGCTATTACGACGCCTTCTACCTAAAGGCTCAAAAAGTGAGAACCCTAATTAAGCAGGACTTTGAAAAAGCTTTCGAAGATGTAGATGTGTTAGTTAGCCCAACGGCTCCCTCAACTGCTTTTAAGACCGGAGAAAATGACGATCCGCTCAGCATGTATCTGCTCGATTTGATGACGATTCCCGTTAATATGGCAGGCTTGCCGGGCATGAGCGTTCCCTGCGGTTTCGACACCAATGGGATGCCGATTGGCTTACAGATAGTAAGCAACGTTCTGCGTGAGGATCTTCTCTTTGAAGTCGGTCACGCTTACGAGCAGGCAACTGATTGGCACAAGCATACGCCAAAGCTATAGCATCGCTAGGGTCGGTCCGCTAAGGATTAGAAGCTTATGAATGAACCGAGACCAGCAGAAGAGTTCTGTCCGGCAACGTGCGGATCAGATCAAAGAGTACAGATGTAAAAATTTGATTGCTGTGATTGAGAATCCAAAAGATATCAAAAACATCGGTACCATCATCAGAAATGTGAATGCTCTTGGCGTAGAAAAGGCTTATATCGTGGACCCCAAGAAAGCTCTGCCCGATGATTGGCAAGCAATGCGAGAGAAGAGTGCGCTTTCTAAGACATCTGTCTCTGCAATTAAGTGGAGCTTCGTCAAGCGGTTTGACAGTACCGAAGCGTGTGTTGATCACCTAGAGCAAAATCGTTTTGTCTCTATCGTTACATCTCCACATCTAAAGGGCAGGAAAAACGCTGTTCTACATGAGGTTGATTACACAACATACACCAAGCTAGCTGTGTGGTTTGGAAATGAGTCTATAGGTATCAGTGACCTAGCTGTAGAGCGCAGTGACCTGTGTGTAAGCATTCCTATGTTTGGCATGATAGAGAGCCTCAACTTAGGCACCACATCAGGAATAGTCTTGTACGAAATCACGAAGCAGCGCCGAGAATATCAGCGTCAGTACCGGTGGAGGAATAACCGAGGCTCAAAGCTTGATAATGAGTAATCACTTGATTATTCGGCTTATTCTTCGTTTATTCTGCTTTTTACGGATTCTGATGTTTGTGTGATCGTGCTTGCTGAAAATAGCACTATTCCAACTCTGTCAATATGCTCACATAAAGGCTCATTCGCTAAGCCATTGTAATCTAGGACATCAAAGAAGTACGGCATTGGTCGCGCTTCGTTCAAGCTGTCCAATAGCCGAAGCACCGTAGTATGCGTAATCCCATTTCCTTTAATTGCTAGGTCTACATCGGAGCCTTGCTGATGCGTTCCCTTCGCACGCGAGCCAAACAAAATAACTTCGTCAATTTCGGGCAGTTCAGCGGCGGCAGCACGAATGTGATGAAGATCGCGTGCAATCAATCCATGATTTGCTGACTTATAGTTCATCTTTCCTGCTTCGACTTTTCTGGGGTAAAGCCATACTACTGCCCCTACCCTGCAATCCCTCTGTTTGATAAGATCAAACGCTGACCCTATTTCCATCCCTCTTCAGGCAGAAAAGCTGAAGACCCCGCAGTTAAGGAGAATTTAGTTCCAATGGCCAAAATGTATTACGACAGTGATGCCAACCTAGACCTGTTAAATGGCAAAACGGTGGCCATTATTGGCTATGGTTCGCAGGGACACGCCCACGCGCTCAACCTCAAAGACAGCGGCGTCAACGTGGTTGTTGGCCTGTATGAAGGTAGCCGCTCTAAACCAAAGGCCGAAGCTGCAGGCTTAGAAGTGAAGTCGGTTGCAGATGCTTCTAAAGTCGGCGATTTCATCATGATTTTGCTGCCAGACGAAGTTCAGCGCAGCGTTTACAAAGAGAGCATTGAACCCAACTTGGAAGAAGGTAACGTGCTGGCGTTTGCGCATGGTTTTAACATTAACTTTGGGCAGATTGTACCGCCCGAGACCATAGACGTGGTCATGGCTGCGCCCAAAGGCCCTGGCCACCTCGTGCGTCGTACCTATGAGCAGGGTCAAGGCGTCCCTGCGCTGTTTGCGGTGTATCAAGATGCTTCTGGTCAGGCCCGTGACCTGGCAATGGCCTATGCGAAAGGAATTGGTGGGACTCGTGCTGGTATCTTAGAAACTACATTTCGCGAAGAGACCGAAACTGATCTCTTTGGAGAGCAGGCCGTGCTGTGCGGCGGCCTGAGTGAGCTGATCAAGGCAGGCTTCGAAACCCTGATCGAAGCGGGCTATCAGCCTGAGCTTGCTTATTTTGAGTGCCTGCATGAAGTGAAGCTGATTGTGGATCTAGTTGTAGAAGGCGGCTTGGCGAAGATGCGCGATAGCATTTCGAATACGGCTGAGTATGGCGACTATACTCGCGGTCCTCGCGTGATTACAGCCGATACTAAAGTGGCGATGAAGCAAATCCTTAAAGAAATTCAGACCGGTCAGTTTGCGCGTGAGTTTGTGCTAGAGGCGCAGTCGGGCAATGCTGGCTTTAATGCGACTCGTCGGATTGAGGCTGAGCATCCGATTGAATCGGTTGGGAAAGACTTGCGGGCCATGTTTAGCTGGCTAAAGAAGGTTTAGGTTTGTAAACCTCTGAAGCTAGGTTCTTCAATCAAAACTACCTTGGAGAAAGTAAATTTTAAGGTACAAATAAATCTTGAGAAAGTAGATTTAGAATTGACCCGTCAGCGCTGTCTGGTGCTGACGGGTTAGTGGTCTTAATCAAGCGTTTTTGTACGTATTTTTGTGTGCATCTAAGTTGTAAAAGCTATTTCAAGGGTGCCGTAAACACGTAGGCGAATGTATCTGTTTTTACTATTTGCGGTCGTATCTTATGACTTTATATAGCTTGTCTGCCAAAAAAGGGAGCAGGCTCTACGCTTATATAAATAGAAAATATGAATAGAGAAATTGATATGAAGTAAAGTTGTTCGGGTCGCTTTATGGCCTGCTATCGATTTCATATCGCTGACTGCCGATTGACTGCCACCAGATCAAAACTTAGGGTTTGAATTGGGCTTTTATGCTCTCGGCTGTGCTTTTACCCTCAACTCGTCCTTATTTATCAACAAGTAACTTATGCAATCTAAAGAGATCAATACCCCACCTGTACATGCCGATGTTCGTGTAGAAGATGATCGTACGGGGCTAACGCCGGAAACGTTAAAGCGGGCTTTCTTGGACAATTTATTCTACGTTCAGGGTAAATCTCCTGAGATTTCCTCGTTGCAAGATTATTATATGGCGCTAGCGTATACGGTGCGCGATCGCCTCTTGCACCACTGGCTCAGCACCGCTAGCACCTACCGTGAGCAAAAATCACGCACGGCGGTGTATCTGTCTGCCGAGTTTTTGATGGGGCCCTATTTGGGCAACAACCTCATTAACTTAGGGCTGTACGACACCGTTGATAAGGCTATGGCCGACTTGGGTCTAAGCCTGCCTGAAATTATGGCGCAAGAGCAAGAGCCAGGGCTGGGTAACGGTGGTCTAGGTCGTTTGGCCGCTTGCTATCTAGACTCTTTGGCGTCGCTCAAAATTCCTTCGCTGGGCTATGGCATCCGCTATGAGTTTGGTATCTTTAAGCAGGCGCTGCAAGATGGCTGGCAGGTAGAAGAAACCGATAAGTGGCTAGCGAATGGTAATCCTTGGGAGATTGCGCGGCCTGAATGGTCGGTTGAGGTCAAGCTCGGTGGCCATACCAAAGCCTACACCGATGTGCAGGGTAACTACCGGGTTGAGTGGGTGTGCGAGCGCGTGGTCAAGGGTGTCCCTTACGACACGCCTATCTTGGGCTATAAGGTCAATACCGCCACTACGCTCCGCCTGTGGAAGGCCGAATCACCTGACGCTTTTGACTTTGAAGCGTTTAACCACGGCGATTATTCTGGCGCGGTTAACTCGAAAGTGGTTTCCGAGAATATCTCCAAAGTTCTCTACCCCAACGACGAGCACCTAGAAGGCAAGCAGCTCCGACTAGAGCAGCAGTATTTCTTTGTTTCTTGCTCGCTGCAAGACATGATTCGCATCATGCAGCGCGACGGCATCCCCCTCGAGAAATTCCCAGAAAAGTACACTCTTCAGCTCAACGATACGCACCCTGCGATCGCAGTTGCCGAACTGATGCGTCTATTTGTAGACGTCCATCAAATTGAGTGGAGCAAAGCTTGGGAAATGACGCAGGCGTCCCTCGCCTATACCAACCACACCCTGCTACCAGAAGCCCTAGAGCGCTGGCCCATTGGTCTATTTGGCGATCTTCTACCCCGCCACCTAGAGATCATCTTTGAAATCAACCGCCATTTTCTAGATGACGTTCGCCTCAAGTTTGGCCAAGACAACGAGCGCCTAGAGCGGATGTCTTTGATTGACGAAAGTGGCGGTCGCTATGTGCGCATGGCCAATCTGGCTTGCGTCGGCAGTCATGCAATCAACGGCGTGGCCGCTCTGCATACCGAACTGCTCAAGCAAACTGTTCTCAACGACTTCTATAAGCTTTTCCCCGAAAAGTTTATCAACGAGACCAACGGCGTGACCCCTCGCCGCTGGATGGTACTGAGCAACCCCAAACTCACCCGCCTGATCAACCAGCGCATCGGCGACGAGTGGCCTACCGATCTCTACCAGCTCAAAAAGCTAGAAGCCTTTGCCGATGACCCTGGCTTCCGCACCGAGTGGCGACAGATCAAGCAGGCCAACAAAGAAACCCTCGCGGCTCGAATCGAGCGGGCGACTGGGGTCAAAGTCAGCCCCACATCTATGTTCGATGTTCAAATTAAGCGCATTCACGAATACAAGCGCCAGCAGATGAACGCCCTGCATATTATCTCGCTGTACAACCAGCTAAAAGCTAACCCCGAGATGAGCATCACTCCGCGCACCTTTATCTTTGCGGGTAAAGCGGCACCTGGCTACTTCATGGCCAAGCTGATCATCAAGCTAATCACCTCCGTTGGCCACGTGGTTAACCGTGACCCCGACGTGCGCGACCAAATCAAAGTTGTGTTTTATCCAAACTACAACGTGACTAACGCTCAGCCCATCTATCCTGCTTCCGATCTCTCCGAGCAGATTTCGACCGCAGGCTTTGAGGCTTCGGGGACTGGCAACATGAAATTTGCCATGAACGGGGCGCTTACCATCGGCACCTTAGATGGGGCCAACGTTGAAATTCGAGAAGAAGTCGGCGACGACAATTTCTTCCTCTTTGGACTGAAGGCGCACGAAGTCTCTGAGTTGAAAGCCAGCGGCTATAACCCCCGTAAGTACTATGAGGAAAATGAAGAGCTGAAGAGCGTCATCGATCTGATTGGTTCTGGCGTTTTCTCTAGCGGTGATACTGAAATGTTTAAGCCGCTAATTGACAATCTGCTAAACCAGGACCGCTTTATGGTGCTGGCAGATTATCAGGCTTATGTTGACTGTCAAAAAGAAGTCAGCGCGGCTTATAAAGATCAAGACAACTGGGTCCGCATGTCTATTTTGAATGCGGCCCGGATGGGCAAGTTTTCTTCTGACCGCTCTATTCAAGAGTATTGCGATCAGATTTGGAACATTAAGCCGGTTGAGGTTGAGCTGCAAGAATATGCCAAAACGTTGACGATGATGACAGACAACAGATAGCGTTATTTAGTTACCAAGTCGGCATTCGAGATTGGCTATTCGAGATTGGCTAATGACGGCAGACCTCTAATAACAGCAGACCTTCGGTTTAATCGACCGGAGGTCTTTTTATATTGAACAACTTGATTACAAACTATGAACCCTGAAGACTTTAAATCGCTGATTGCCCAGGCGCATCCTCGAATTTCTGGCTACATTCGTAAGACACCTACTATTACGCTCTCTGAGGGTGCCTTTGGTGTCGATGGCCAGCTCACTCTCAAGCTAGAGCTGATGCAACATACGGGTTCTTTTAAATCGCGAGGTGCCTTTAACAGAATTTTGTGTAACGCAGTTCCCCCTGCCGGTGTGATTGCGGCTTCGGGCGGAAACCACGGAGCGGCGGTTGCTTACGCAGCGCGGCAGCTTAACCATACGGCTGAAATTTTTGTGCCGACAATCTCTTCTTCTACAAAAGTAGAGCGGATTAAAAGCTATGGTGCCAAGGTTGTTGTTGACGGCTGTGATTATTTTGAAGCGCTGGCAAAAAGTGATGTTAGGGCTCGCGCAACTGGTGCCTTAATTATTCATGCCTTCGATCAGTGGGAGGTGATTGTAGGGCAAGGAACGGTTGGCCTGGAGTTTGAGCGGCAGCTGCCTGAGCTAGATACGGTGATGGTGTCGGTAGGCGGCGGCGGCCTAATTGGTGGAATTGCGGCCTGGTATCAAGGGCGTTGTCAGGTGGTGAGCGTAGAACCCGAGCAGGCTTCGACGCTGCATGATTCTTTGGCAGCCGGTCGGCGAAAGACGGTGAAAGTAGGCGGCATTGCAGCGGATGCGCTGGGTGCTCGGGAGGTAGGTGAGATGATGTTTGCGATCGCGCAGCAGTACATAACCCAAACTGTGCTAGTAGACGAAGCCTCAATCGTGCAGGCCCAGCAGCTGCTGTGGGATGAGCTGCGCGTGATCGCTGAACCTGCGGGCGTGGTGCCAATTGCAGCGTTGATTTCGAGACGCTATGTGCCAAAACCGGGAGAAAAATTAGGCGTGTTGATTTGCGGTGGGAATATGGATTTGACCCAGTGGAAGTAGCCTAGACGCTCGCCATTTTGTCTTCTATCAGTACTGAGTCTATCCAGACGCCGCGAGTGTCGTAATGGCGGATAAATCGCGATCGCACACCCTCCCCACTTAGCCAACCCACTTCTATCCGAAACGCCCTCTCTTTTTTTATCTCTTGTGGCAGTAGGACGTAAGCCCCTTTAGGCAACAGCATGAGCTGATAGCTTAACTGACTTTTATCTTCTGTCTCTTCTGTTGCCTCAACCGAAATTAAACGTTCAGAAGTTAGCGTGTCTTGCCTGTCGCTTTGTATGCAAAGTGCCTGCGAGGAATACGTTTGAGCGCAGTTATCGAACTGTTCTTCGCAAACAAGCTTTAGCTCTTTACTAAGCCGCCACTGGCTGGTGCCTGCCGCTACCAGTTCTCCGCTCGCACAGATCATGCTGGCAGTGCCGCGCCATTCTCCAAGTAGCTGTTCTGCCTTCAACGCACTTCCTGTAAACTGAGTGCCGTTTTTCTGGGTCTCACAAATCAGCGTGACGTATTTGATCTGGCTGGTGTAGTGACTAGTGGCCTCGTACATAATGACGTAGCGAACGCGCCGATCGTCTACCTTCAGCGAAATTTCTGCGCCAAACTGACCGAATGAGGACCACTGGGCTGAGCCCTGAGAAAAGGAGCCATTCTCAAAAAAGTAGATGGCAGGTGCCGGACCAGGGGCTGTAAATTTTAGCTGGTTTACTTTTTTCTCCTCGCCTGTTGGAAACCGCTCTAGCGTCAGTTCTATCGTTTGATCGGGCTCGGTTTCTGTTAGCGTCAGGGTGCTGGGGGTGTCTTTTACCTGCTCACCTGCTGGCGAAAATTGAGTAAATGAGCCGTGCCAAGTACCGATGTTTTGCCGTAGGCACTCCCACTGCGATCTCTCTGACGCTCTCTCTGGGGCCTCTTTTTGTGATTTCTCTGGCGATCTGTCTTCTGACGTCATGAGGCGGCTCCTTGAAGCGGCGGCGTGATATCTGCTTTATCTGCTAATGGCGATCGCACCGATAGATAAAACACAACGCCCAGCAGCGGCACCAGCGCCGCCAGCCAAAATAAGCCCGCATTGCTCATTCCACGCTTGGCCATATCGCTCTTTACCAGCGGTGCGACCACCGCGCACAGCATACAAAAATCCAAGCTCATGACATGGATAAACCGACTGGTTTGCCACTGCTGAGCAAAATCACTCCAGTCTCCCTTAGTGATGCCGTAGGTTAATAGGATGATGGCCGCTAGTGCGATCGCCCGCCCCGTCCAAGGCGAATCTATCACGCTGATTAGCTTCGTCTTTTGCCCTTCAAACGCCTGCTGAGGATTGCGCAATGCCAAGTACGGCAGCAGCGCGAACGCACCGACGCCAAAGCTCAACAAGACAAAAGGCCAAGCCGGTAGCTTTTGCGCTGGCTTATTCCCGGCCCCGTCTATCAGCGCCATGCAGGCATAAATCATCGGCCAGACACCCATCAAATTAAACAGCGCTATCACCGCCGGATTAATATCAGCCCACTGTCCGGTAGATAGCTTGATGATGAGATCTGGCGTATCTGGCTGTGAAGGCGGTGCTAGCGTAAAGGCATAAAGGCTAAATCCTAGCCATAACAATATAAAACCAACTTTTCTGACTATCAAAAATCACTCCTTAGGCACAGATTCATTAGAGAGTAATTTAACATTTACCGCCGTTTCTTAAGTTTTACACGGCTATGTAAACAAGCCGAATTATACGGGCATAGTCTACTGACTAAAGATTATCTTAACTATTGAACGCAATAGCTTTGCCGCGTTTTACGTTTAGCAATTTTCCTAACGCATAGCTTATGGAATCGCAAGAAGTCTTACGACTATACGAAGAGGGATATCGGGATTTTTCCGGCCTTTCTCTAACTGGCGTTGACTTGAGCGCTCGCATCTTAGTAGATGTCAACTTTTCCAATGCTGATTTAACTGGCGCAATCTTCCATCGCACGTTTTTGACCAACGCCAACTTTAGCGGTGCGACCCTCAACCGGGCCGATTTTCAGTTTGCTAAGCTCAGCCAGACTTGCTTTGAGTCGGCGACGCTAACTAAGGCCACTTTGCAAGGGGCGTTTGCGGTGAGGGCCAGCTTTTCAAAAGCCGGGCTGAGCGGTGCCAATATGATTCATATCAACCTGCGGTCGGCCTGTCTAAAATTAGCGAATTGCAGCAGCGCCAACCTGACGGGTGCAAACCTGCGCAATGCCGATTTGAGTGAGAGCAATTTTGCCTGGGCTAATATGAGCGGGGCGCGGCTGATTGGCGCTGCGATCGCCAATGCCAATCTTACCGAGACCCGCTTAGACCATGCTTTTCTCAATGGCCTCGATTTTAGCGGTATGGCCCTTAGTGGCGTAAATTTTCAAGCCGCAAGGCTTAAAGGGGCTAGCTTTCAATCTGCCGATTTAACTGCGGCCAATCTACAAGCGGCTAGCCTACAAAACAGCGACTTTAAGTGGGCCCAGCTAGCAGGCGCGACCCTCGCTTATGCCCACTTGCACAGAGCCCGATTTTCTCAAGCCGATTTGCGCCGGGTGGACCCTACCCATGTGAACTGGGAAGATGCGGATCTCACTAACGCCTACCAAAAAGAGCTGGGTATCTCTCATATTAATAGGTCAGCCAAAAAAGCTATTCGATATCAGCAAAACGGGCATCAGCAGACCAAGTACTCGCAAAACCAGGCTCAAAACTTTGAAGCCACTAGGGTCTCGTCGTCGTATTTATAGCGGGTGCTGTAGTCAGTAACGCCGTATAGATTGAATGAAATCGTCGGCTCATCGCCCATCGGTGTGACCTGGTGAACTGCGTTAGCGGTAAAGCCAATAATGTCACCAGGATAGAGAACCTGCTCGCCAGCGGCTATTAGCTTTTCGGGCTTGCCCTCGGCCTGTTGCCAAAGCGTATTTTTTTCTTGGCCGCCCACCATGGCCACAATTCCCCAGGTGGCATGGTTATGAATTTTAGATTTTGTCCCCGGTGCCCAGGCCACCATTTGCACCGTGATCGGGTACTCATGCTCGCGGTAAAGAAAGTTTACCGACCAGCCGGTTTTTTCGCTCGGCGGCTTGTGCTCTAGCTGTAGCCAGTAAGAGCTAATCAGCAGTTTGCGCACGAGTGGAATCAGGGCCTGCACCCGCCTAGCATCGTCTGGTTCACCGGCCAAAATATCTTCCATTTCAGTCAGAAATCGGTACATGCGATAGGTGCGCTCGGGTGGTTCGGCTTCGGCGGTGCCAAAAGCTGTGCAGGTGCCGTCGTCGGTGACTAGCCAGTTTTGCATAGTGTTTTTTTGAGCCTTTGTTTTTTTGAGCTTTCCGTTTTTTTGAGCCTTTGTTCTTTTAAGCCCTTTTTGAGCCTCTAACTACTTATTTTACAGTGTTCGTTCGAGGGTCAAATCATATGCAATGATTGCAGACTGGGCGGCACCTTGAAAGAGGCAATTAATCATGGTGAAACAATCATGCTGAAGCGACTGCGCGGCGGGCTATCACTTCTACTCATCGGCCTAGCGATGGGCTGTCAGGATGCTGTCGTCAGACAGACTCCAACAGCGGCAGAACCGCTTAGCCCAGCGGAGTGTGAGGCGCAAGCAGGGTTTGCATTTATTGAATCGGGAGAATTTGTTCGCGGGAGCGATCGCACTGAACGTGACTACGCTTACCGGATTTCTGCCGAAGGAGCGGCTGAGTCTGCGGCTGAGGTTGCCAGCATTGAAGCGAACTATCGTAAATCTGGCTGGTTTGACCGTGAGCCAGAGCGGCAGCGCGCAGAGTTGCCCGCTTTTTGCTTCAGCGAAAACCTCGTTACCAACGCTGACTATCAGGTTTTTGTCAGCGCAACCGGACACGCCGCACCGGGCATTTCAGCCGCAGACTATCAAGCGCAGGGCTTTTTAGTCCATGACTACAGTGTGGTGGAGCCCTATCTCTGGCAAGCGGGTCAGTATCCGGCAGGGCAAGCGCAGCATCCGGCGGTGTTGATTTCGTATGAGGACGCGATCGCCTACATCGACTGGCGATCGCAGCAAGATGGCGTTACTTATCGTTTGCCCACAACGGCTGAATGGGAAAAAGCCGCGAGAGGCACAGACGGTCGCTATTTCCCTTGGGGAAGCGAATGGCGCAATGATGGCACTAACTGGGCAAAAAACGGGCCGTACGGGACGAGTGCGATCGCGACTTTTCCGGCTAGCCGTAGCCTCTACGGCATTGAAGATATGGCGGGTAACGTCTTTGAATACACCAGCACGCTGGTTGAAAAATCTAACGGTCAGCAAGAGGTGCTGCTAAAAGGATGCGGCTGGGATGATTATCCTGGCTTTTGTCGGGCGGCCTACGAGCACGATCGCCCGGTTGACTCCAAACATATCTTGTTTGGTTTTCGGCTAGTTGTCGAACCGTGAGCTGCACAGACACTATGACAGCCATGCCTATAGGTAAGTACTACAGGCACGCACAGTACTATAGGCACAGTGACGTCAATTCCACTGTGCTATGGATACTTCTGTTCCCGCCGAAATGAGTGAATTACAGCGCCTAGTTGAGATCATTGCTCAGCTGCGTAACCCTGAGGGCGGCTGTCCGTGGGATTTGGCCCAAACGCCTGACTCACTGACTCCTTATGTGATTGAAGAAGCTTATGAGGTGGTTGATGCGATCGCCTATGGAGATGTTCTAGATATTAAAGAAGAGCTTGGAGATTTGCTGTTGCAGATTGTTCTTCAAGCTCAAATATTTAAAGAGAAAGGAGAGTTTGACTTAGGCGATATTGCTCGTGGTATTAGCGAGAAAATGATTCGCCGTCATCCGCATGTGTTTGCCGATGCCAGCGCAGATACTCCGGCAGCGGTAAACGCCAATTGGGAAAAAATTAAGGCGGCTGAAAAAGTAGACACTGAAGATCCTGATAAGCTTTCTCCTAAGCTGGCTCGCTATGCGAGGTCGATGCCGCCACTAGTCGGTGCGATGAAAATTTCGACTAAGGCGGCTAAAGCCGGGTTTGAATGGGAGAATTTGGCGGATGTGTGGCAAAAAGTCGAGGAGGAAATAGCTGAGCTGAAAGCAGCGATCGCACATGAATCCAAAGAAAATCAGGCGGGTGAGCTAGGCGATGTCTTTTTCTCTTTGATTCAAATTGCTCGCTGGCAGTCATTGGACCCAAGCGCTGCGTTAAAGGGCACAAGCCACCGCTTTGTTCAGCGCTTTGAGCAGGTAGAGGCCCAGGCGAGCAAAGCGCTTAGCGACCATAGCCTCGAAGAGTTAGAAGCCTTTTGGCAAACAGCAAAACAGCAGCTTGCCAGATCGCAGACCCAGTCGTAAAGCGTCCCAGCCGTAAAGCGTTATTGACTAGCGGGGGCTAAAGGGCCGTATCAAATGCGCCTTTTGCCAAGTCAGGGCTGACTTCTAATCGAATTGCGATCGCTGTAATATTGTCGTGCCCATTGACCTCGTTGCTAAGCTGCACAAGGTCATTCATTCCAGCCGCTAACCCCTGCGTCCCTACCAGCAAAGGAGCAATATGGCTATCCAAATAGTCTTCGACGACGTCATTGTCGCTAAGCCCGTCAGAGCACAGCAACAGCAGCGTGTCTTCCGAAAAATTGAGATAGCTAACATCTGGCTCCAAATCATCTTTATCTCTTGGCCCTAGCGCCTGTGTGAGCTGATAGGCATCGGGTCTAGCGTAGGCTTCTGCTGGTGCAATGCCTCGCTGAATTTCTCTTTGCCCCACTTCGTGGTCGATGGTCACCTGACGCAAGCCTAGCCGACGACTGTGCTGATATAACCGGCTATCGCCTACATGCGCTACTACCGCCGACGTGCCTTGCAGCAACACAACAACGAGTGTCGTTCCCATGCGTTCGTGTCCGGCCCGCTGCTCTTGCTCGTTCACGTCGTAAACAGCCTGATTCGCTAGCTTCACTGCTTCGATCATCATCTCTTCATCCGGCAGCGATCTAGGCGTTTCTTCTGCGTCCTCTTCTGCGGCTTTTTCCGATACTTCTAGATCTAACTTCAGCGGCCAATGCTTTTCGAAATACTGCTTTAGCGTTTTAGCGGCCAGCGTACTGGCTACCTCGCCGCCGTCATGTCCGCCCATCCCGTCGCAGAGAATATATAGACCGCAGGCCGTCGTCACCTGACCCTTATTATCGGCATAGGCCCGAGACTCTCTGGCGATCAAAAAGCAGTCTTCGTTGTGGTCTCGCTGTTGTCCTACATGTGTTTGCCCCGCATCGTTTAGGGCAACCAGCTTCATCGGCAGCACAATTGTCGACTCATCTTCTTCTGCCAAATCATCTAGCGCGTCCGCATCAATCGAATCTTGTAGGATAGTTTCCTGCGATTGGTCGTCTAGCGCGTCTTCCGAATCAGGCGCAGTAGAAGAGAGAGCATGGGGTGGCATGGTGGTTGGCACGGGTAGAAGAGGGGCAAGAGGGGCGGCAAGAGGAGTAGATGCAGCCGGAGTAGATGCAGTTGGAGTAGAGCTAGATAGCCCAGACGTGAAACCCGCAGCGGCTGTGGGTGCAGCGGTAGAGAAGGGGGTGATGGCTTCTGGTGTGGCCAGTAGCGCCTCGCCAATATCCGCTAGCTCTTCGCTGAGCTGTTCTAGGGTTTGAGCAGAAGAGACTGCTAGAATAAGCTGCCTATTTTGGCGCAGCGTTGCGATGGTTCCCCGGTGCGGCTGAGCCAGCAGTGACTTTAAGAAAACTTTTAGCTCAAATAGCTGAGGAACTGGACTATCGACTTTGCTAATAGGGTCGGTAATAGGCGCAATAAATTTTTGAATGCGTAAAGACTGATCGCTATCAATGCCCAGGTTGTCGGCCAGCAAAAGGCTCGATCGCCACTGCGGGACGGGTGCCAAGGCCGCCCACAGCTCTGTTAGCCGATACATCCAATAAACATGCTGAAGCGGATCGACTGCCGTAGAAAACGCCCTAATGACGGAGGAAAGTGCTGGCCGCTCAAAAACAATGAGCAGGTCGGTATCATCTTGTCGCCAGGCATCGTGTAAGGGCGGTGCGGCCTCATCGAGCAATAGATACGGATAGGCCGCTTTGGGCAAATCGTGGATCGCTTCTAAATCGTCTAAAGTTGGCTGGCTAATCTGCGCTAGCTGCTGCTGCAAGGGTGAGCGAACGTCTGGCGTGGTGTCGCTGATATAGGCACAGCCCTCGCTGAGAACTGTGAGTACTTGGTATCGGTTCAGCGACGGATTTAGATAAGTTGCCGGAATTAGCTTCGCGCCATGCGGGGGCATTAGCCTCACTTGCAGTGCGAGCTTTGCCGCCATCTCGGTGGCGGGCACTGCTAAGGGCTCACCACAGCGCTGGCAGAACTTGTGATCGGCAGGGTTGACGAACTGACAGTTGGCACAGGTGAGCATATCGGGTTTGAGTGGCTTATTTTAGGGGTCGGTGGTTTTTTATCGGCGTTGAGACAGTGAACGGCTTGAGACTAGTCACGAAGACGGTCGTTATTAGCTCTCAAAGATGGATTATGCCTGATAACGGGCGTTAAGTCTTGGGAGCGATCGCACCTCAGCCTTGGTTAGATCCCGCCACTGCCCTGGCTGTAGACCCGACAAGCTCAGCGTTTTTTCCGCGGTTAACGCTGTTTGACCCGTTCTGTCCTCTTCAGGCTTCCTCGTCGGGTTTCCTGCTGGGCTCTTTCTCGGCAGCAAAATCGCGCTGCGAACTAAGCGCAACGTAGGAAATCCAACCGCCGCCGTCATGCGCCGCACCTGCCGATTTTTACCCTCGCTCAAAATCAGCTCAAGCCAGGCGGTTGGCACCTGCTTACGATAGCGAATAGGGGGATTTCTGGGGGGAATGTCGGGCGGTGCGATCGCCTGCGCCTGCGCCGGACGCGTTTGATAGCCTCGAATGGTCACGCCGTTTCTGAGCCTGACGAGTGATTCTTCTAAAGGGGGTGCGATCGCACCCACCTCTACCTGCACCCAATACTGCCGACCATGGCCAAACTTAGGATGGCTCAGCCGGTGCTGCATCGGCCCATCATCGGTTAGCAGCAGCAGCCCTTCACTATCGCGATCCAATCGGCCCACCGCGTACACCCCTGGCACGTCCACAAAATCCTTGAGCGTCTTTCGCCCCTCACTGTCTGTGAACTGACTCAACACGTCATAGGGCTTGTAACACAACAGGTAGCGATAAGTCACGTAAGCAATCTTATTAATTCTTGAACTCTATTGATAAATAGTCCTAAAACAGAAGTCAATCGATATCCTATATAGAATCATTTAGCTCTTTCTTATCGTAGGGACATGGAAAACACCAAAAAATATCAGATGAAATGCACACTTACCTTTGGTGATATCTATAGCCAAATTATCGTTTGGCTAATTGTGCTGTTTGTTAGCCTAGCGACTGCACTCGGTCTGATGGGGGCGAGTCGCCCGGTCTATGCCCTTGCGACAGTAGGCCTAATTTTAGTGCTATCCCTGCCCTTCTTACTGTTTGCCTTTGTGACTACCCTGCTTAACCATATTGAATTCAACGCTGTAGACACGCTGGCAGAAGCTGCTAATGAAGCGCCCGTTGGCACAGTTGGGCAAATGTCTCAGCAGAGCGCCTAGAGACTGGCCGTTGGGAACTGGCCGCTAAAGAACTGGCCGCGCTAGAGAACTGGCCGCTAGAGAACTGGCCACTGGGGCCCTAGCGGCTAGGGAACGACTAGGGATTTGCAGCGGGCTCTGATTCCTCATCAGCTGCTGCGGCCCCTTCTGGCGTTCCCGCAGATTCAGGTGACACCGCTTCGGCCTCGGCTGGGGCGGTGCTTTCGCTAATAAGCTGGCGTACACCGTCCTTATATTGCGTCGGGGCTAGTGCTAATGCCTCGTCAAACAGCGGCGTAGCGGCGGCATCATCACCTTTCTCTTTCAACACTAAGGCTTTGGCCAGCGTGGGTCGAAAATCTGGCTGGGTCGGCGCAGCGGCTTTCGCCTCGGCAATCGTTTCATCGTAAATTCTCAGCGCCTCATCATAGTTTTGCTGTGCGGCATAAACCTGCCCTAGCAAAAGCTTTACAGAGAGCTTATCTACACTGCCAGGATTCAGCTCATTGCTTTGATCTGCGGTCGCTAGCGTATCGCGCAGCAGGCCAACAGCCGCTTCCGTGCGCTCTTGAGCGACCAACAGCTGCACCAGTCCATCTAGCGCCTGAACATTACCAGGATTCTGCGTCAGCACCCGCCGATAAATCTGAGCTGCTCCTTCCAAATCTTGTAGCTGCTGCTTGGTCTGTGCCAGCACAATAGAATATTCAGGCACCGTAGGATTTAGCTCGGCAAGTCGCTCTAGAGGCTCAACAGTGCCTTCCAAATCGCCCAAAGCGGCCTTTGCCTCAATCAGACCTCTCAGCGCCGTTTGATTATCGGGCTCACGACCTAAAACGGCAGTATAGCCATTAATTTCTCCCTGTATTCGGGTCGTTTCGTCTGCCCCCGGTGTGGGGGCTGCGGCTGTGCTCGCGCCTCGCTCAGCTCGATTGCTGCTCATGACACCTAGCACCGAAACCGCCACAAATGCGGCCACCGCAATAATCAGCACGCCCCTTACTAGCCAGCTGTCTTTTTTAAAAGCCATCCAATTTCTCCTAAGTCGTCAATATTATGTATTTATTACATTTATTGATCTTGTGTTTCTCAATTCTGTGCTTTTTAAGCTTGCGTTTCTTGAGCTTGCGCTTCTTGAGCTTTTACTGCCTAATCTATGGCTACAGTTACCAGCTACAGTCACCCTGCCATATCTCACCCTGCCATATCTCACTTTGTCATATCAAAATAACTTGCTCATATTACCCCCACTTTTCCAGAACCAACCTCTAAATCAATTCCAAAATCGATCTTTGATAGCGTTATGAGAACTGGGATAAAGACTTGGGAAGCGCATCAGAATGGAGGGCCAGTGGTCCCCTAATTAAAACAAGCGAAGCTAAAAAAGTACGGATTTGCGCTGGTTGAGCTGAACTACTAGTCAAGCGATTCGACGTCTAAGAGATCTAATATCGAAATCTGATATGCCATAGAAAACTGTTTGAGCCATGCTCAAAACAAATTTCCTTATCATTTTTGAACGCGGGATGTTCTTTGAGTGACAAGAACCGTGAACTCTTAGCTATCAGAACTAGCTGTCTACGCTAGCCTGTAAAGATAGTTCAAATCGAGTACGGTTCCAGCTGTAGCAAGGTTTATTTGTCTTTATCTACACAATCTTGAAAAGAAAACGTAGCAAGACATCCAAAATCAACTTTTATGCGGATGCTAATCTAGGGTATTAGAAAGTGCTACTGGGTTGTAAGGCTGTTATTTCACAGCCTTGTCATTTAGCAGCCTGCTGCAAGCTACATCCAACTACATCAAAGGGATGCTTATCCTTAATAGGGATGCTTATCTTTTTTCCATCAGAGTCGCAGGTACAGTTTCAGGAGTTTGAGGATCGATGAGTTCTGCCGCTAGCCGCCCCCCTAATACCACCAGCCTATCCAATGGCCTTTCTAGTGGCCTGTCAGCGGGCCATTTAGAAACGCAGAAGCCTTTAGCCAAGGCCGCTGCTACAAACTCAAGTGTCGCCCAGCGCCCTATTGAAATGACTGATTTTAGTACCGACAGGACATCTGAAGCAACCTCAAAAGCCGACTCCCTAAAATCTGGTTCAAAGGCTGGCTCAAAGGCTGGCCAAAAACCTGATTTGAGTCAGCCGCCCAAACGCTCTTTACTAAAGCCGCCCGCTAGGCCAAAAGCACCTGTAGCCCCGCCACCTGCTGCCGCTGTGCCTGTCGCCCTACCGCCCGAAGAACCGGCAGCGCCTCAGCGCCCTGGCCCGATTTCGCTGCCTAGTGAGCCGATGCAGTATCGGGCGATTGGGCTGCTTAAGGGTAAGTACATCGCTTCTGAAGAGCAGTTTAATCGAGGAGATATTGCCGCAGAAGATGGCACTTTGATCGATGCGGTGCTTTTAGGCCGAGTCACCAGCCTGATTAAAAAGCACCTAGATTTAGAGTCCAATCATCTTTGGGTGGTTTATCCACGTACGCTGTATAAGGATGTAGACGAAGAAGCCGAATCGGAAGAGAAAGTACCGGCGCTGCATGTGCAGATTGTGGGCGTTTGGGAGCCGGAAACGCTGAACGCGGATGCGATCGCTAGCGAAGATGATGAGAGCCGGCCACTGTCGAGCGTGGAAGTTGCCGATCAGTGCGATCAGTTTTCAGTCAGAGGAGAAATCGCTAAGTATTCTGAGGAAGATGGCGAAATTTTGGTCAATATTGTCCAAAAGAGTAAGTCTGAAACAACCAAGCCTAAGCGCCCCTTTAAGCTGCTAGTCAAAGGCAAACTGACGGGCCGAACAACGGGCTACTTTTGGGATCTAGCGGTAGAGCGTCAGGCGGGCGAGCTGGTTTTAAAAACCGGCAAGTCGATTGCGGTAGTGCCTCCGAAAAGAAAGCCTAAGGGCAAAAAAGGAGTGGCTCGCCGTCGGCCCCCGACTGGCAGTCGGCCTCAGAGCGGCGCACCCGGCGCATCCTCAGTACCGAAGCCGAAGCCGAAGCCGAAAGCAGCCGCAAGCGGCGCTGCAACAGAGACAGCGACGGTGACAGAAACGACGACAGCAGAAGAGAAAAATACCGAAGCTTAGCGGGATATCTCCGAATGGTTTCATTTGGCTGCGTTATCTGGCTGTTTGATTTAGCTGTGTCATTGGTAGCTGTTTGACTGATAGCTGTTTGATTGAACTACGTCATGTCGATCTGCGGGCCCCAAGTATCTTGTGGCATAAAGCGGGTGTCAGTCGGTAAGGTGGCGACGGCGGTGGTTAGCTCAAACTCGCCGGACTCGATGCGCTGCTTTAGATCTAGCGCCACTTGCCCAGCCAGATAGAGACTGGCGAGTGGCGCAGTCCGCACTGATTTGCCATCTAGCGCGATGCGGCCAGATTTAAGCTGGGCGTAGCTGACTAGGCCAAAAGTGGGGCGTACGCGCCGAGGGATGGAAAAGTCTACGACTGGGGCGACGAGGTCTTCGTCTTCGACAGCGCAGCGAACTAAGATCTCTTCGTTGAGAATCGGAATGGGAATTCCCACGCCGAGCATCATTGAGGGGCCGTAGCCTTTGAAGTAGCAGCCGCGCACCCAGTGGGCATCCATGCGTTTGGCGTCGCCAATAAGGGCAACGGTGGCGGCAGGGCCAACGGGGGTGCGGTTGGGTAATCGCCGCTGTAGGGGAAAGTGCTGGGTGCCTTCCCAGGCGATGTAGCCCTCGCCGCCGCCGAGTAAGATGCGGGTGCCGATGCCGACCGTTTGCAGATCTGGATCGTTTAACAGCGGAGAAAGTGCGCCAGTGTTGGCATAAACGGCGTTGCCAAGGCGCGGCTGGAGGGGGCCAAGGTAGGTAAAGAGGGGGCGATCGCCGCCGTTGACCGCCACGATAAAGTTTTGGTAGAGGTTGCGCGGGTTGAACAGGTAAAATTGATTAATGCGATCGCGCGTAATCGTTGTGTCTAAACTCATCCGAGGATAGCAGTCGGTTGCCTGCCCAATCGCTGTCAGGTTCACAGGCTTATCAGCAATCAGATCGGCAATCACATGGCCGCCTCCGCGCTCTTCAGTATCGCCATCGCGGCTTACTTCTCTAACGCTCTCTCGTCGGGGCGACACCATTTGCCCCGCGCCAATGTATAAATCCACTGCCCCAAAGCCTGAATAGGCCAGGACGCCGTCTAAATAGCACTCAACAATTTTAATGGGCGGGTCAGTGTGACCAATGTTTAACATTGCCCCCGAGCCTTCCATTGGCTCAAACGTGCCGGTTGTCACCACATCGACGGCTTTGGCCGCTTGCGTAACGCCCATTTCTGCAATTCGAGCTTTGGCCTCTGTGATGGTCCAAGCCGTTGCTTTGCCCTGGCGAATTTTGTCGTTGATGTCGGCGACTGTGCGCATAGGGTTAGTTTTGAGTCAGCTAAAAGGCGACTGGCGGCTTTTGAAAAATAGAAACGTGCCAACGACTAGGCTGGGCAGAGTGACCAGTGCGATCGCCACATAGTTGAGCGATCGCCCCTGTAGTTTTTGCGCCCAGCCCTGTCCTACCAGGCTAGGGCCAGCAACCTTAATCAATATGCTCAGCCCCGCCGAGAGCACCAGAACCTTTAGCAGAAAGCCAGCCATTTCTTTCTTCTCGTTCATATCGCTCTTCTCATTTGGCTTTACTGGTTCGGCTTTATTTGTTCGGCTTTATTTATTCAGCTTTATTTCTCTGAACTCTGTTTATTCGGCTCTGTTTACTCGGCTCTGTTCATTCGGCTCCGTTTATTTAACCAAAGCGATGGTCATCGCACACCATTCATCTTGATGGGCAATGTCGGTAACCTGCCAGCCATGAGCCATCAGATGCTCTTCTACCCAGGGCACTTTGCTCGCGAGAATGCCGCTCAAAACTCCCCAGGTTTGAGGGCCTGCTAGCTCGCTGAGCCGAGGAATAATCAACCCCACGATAATCTCCGACAGAATATTGCACACAATGCCGTCAACTGGCAGCGTCCTGTCAGCTCTGGCCATCTCAATGATTTCAGGCAGGCTGCCTAGCTGCACCTGTAGCGGCTCTTCAGCAATCCCATTTAGCCTAGCATTAGCCCCTGTCGCGCTGACCGCTAGCGGGTCGACATCGGCAGCGAATACCTGCTTGGCTCCATACAGCAGCGCAACGATCGCCAAAATGCCCGAACCGCAGCCGATATCAGCCAGGGTTTTGTCCACTAAAGACTGCTTTTCCAAGGCTTCGAGGCAAAGCTGAGTGGTGGCATGTGCCCCGGTGCCAAAGGCGCTGCCTGGATCGAGCGTCAAGATGGTGCGCTCTGTAGCAGGTGGTTCCATCCAGGCCGGGTTAATTAGGAGGCGATCGCCAATCCGTTCCGCCCTCCAGTGGGTCTTCCAGCTTTTTGCCCAGTCTTCTTCTGCAATTAGCTGCCAGCTAATGTCTACAGAGGGTAATGTTGTCAATGCCCCGGCTTGGTTTGCCGCGCTGCTCAGCAGGACGTCAGCCTGATTTGCCGCGCTATTTAAAAGCGTAGAGCGCAGATCTTCAAAATCTTTTACCTGATATTGCCCCGCCGGAAAATAGGCTGTCACAATCCGGCTGTTGTCTTTGGTCTGGCTCGCTGTACCTTTGCTGCCTAGATCTTCATATGCCCAGTAGACACTATCTTCTAGTGCCAGCGGGCACACCACTGTCACTTCCCACCACTGACTCATAAACACCGTCGATTTACGCTACTTGTCTGTTCTAAATTGTTTTTGCAGCTTGCTTTTGCGACTTGTTTTCGCGACTTGTATTCGCGACAGCACCACGCTACAGCGCTACTGTATACGCATCGCGAATACCCGGCTCTTTTTTAATCTCTTCCAAAATGCCCGCAGGTAGCGGATCGTCAATGCTAAGAACCATTACAGCGTCGCCTCTCACGATTTTACGCCCCACCTGCATACTGGCAATATTGACGTTAAAGCTGCCGAGTAAGGAGCCAATCTTGCCAATGATACCGGGCATGTCACGGTGCAGTGTGAACAGCATGTACTTGGTCGGCGGCACGTTGATAGGGAAGCCGTCCATGTCGATAATGCGCACTTCGCTGCCGCCGAGCAAGACGCCCGTGACCGAGTGCTGACCTAGCGAACCTTTAGCGGACAAATACAAAGAGCCGGTGTAGTCTTCTGCTGTGGTGTCGCGCGTTTCGACCACGCGAATTCCACGCTCTTTGGCTTCAATTGATGCGTTGACGTAGTTTACGCGCTCTTGCAGGGCATTAGATAGCAAACCCTTAAGGGCAGCGATCACAATTGGCTTGGTGTCGTTTTGGGCTAATTCGCCCTGTAGCCGAATATTAAGTTCTTCGATTCGGCCACCGGCTAGCTGCCCGACGAAGTTGCCCAGTGTTTCAGCAAGCTGCAAGTAGGGTCTGAGCTTTTCGAGGACGTCGGGTCGCAGTCCTGGAATATTTACCGCTGAGCGGGCCGGAAGTTCGAGTAAGACGTCTCGGATTTGCTCGGCTACGTCAACGGCTACGTTAACTTGCGCCTCTGCGGTAGATGCGCCGAGGTGCGGCGTGAGTACCAGCGGCTTTCCAACCGATCTTAGCGGCGAGTCGCCTAGCGGCTCTTGAGCGTAAACGTCTAGCGCTGCGCCTGCAATCACGCCGTCAGTCAGGGCTTTAGCGAGGGCTTCTTCGTCAATAATGCCGCCACGGGCGCAGTTGACGATGCGAGCGGTGGGCTTCATTTTTGCTAACGACTCGGCGTTGATTAGGTTAGCGGTTTCGGGCGTTTTGGGAATATGGAGCGTGATGTAGTCTGACTCGGTGAGCAGAAAGTCCATTTCAACCAGGCGGCAGCCTAGCTCTTCAGCGCGATCGCTCGAAATAAACGGATCAAACGCCAGCAGGTTCATGCCCATAGCCCGCGCTACTGTTGCAACGTGAGAGCCAATTTTTCCTAACCCAACAACGCCCAGCGTTTTCTTGTAAACTTCTACGCCAGTAAACGCCTTGCGGTCCCAATCGCCCGCTTTCATCGACTCGTTAGCAGCCGGAATATAGCGAGACATCGAGAGCATCATCGCCAGGGCGTGCTCGGCGGCGGCAATGGTATTGCCTTCTGGCGAGTTGACGACGACGATGCCGCGACGCGTTGCCGCTGTGACATCAACGTTATCGACCCCAACGCCAGCACGGCCAATGATTTTAAGCTTTTTGCCAGCTTCAATCACGGCCTGAGTGACCTTGGTGCCCGAGCGAATCATCAAAGCGTCATATTCAGGAATGATGGCAATGAGGTCTTCTAGAGGCAGTTTTGTTTTAACATCGACGCTGGCGACTTGGGAAAGAATGTCCAAACCAGCTTGGTCGATAGGATCTGAGACGAGTACCTTAGGCATAGAGCAGCTAGAAGAGTTCGGGTCGTTAGGTGGATTGTTGTGGGTGGTTGGGGCGTATCTGTAAGCTGAGTTAGGTTCTTAATCAGTCTTTAAACAGGGCGTCTTCACACAGAGGGATATATTACTGCACTGCGGGTGCGGTGTGGGCGCGGTGCCTGAAAGGTTGTGATTCTCCTTAATGATTTGCTGGGCTGAGCTAGCGTGGGTCTACTTTTCCTGGGACGTTCTCTAAGACGTTCTCTAGGGCGTTCTCTAAAGCATTAAATATGTCTGTAATGACCACGTTAGACATGAGAAACCCTTCGGGATCGCTGAGTCGAATGCGGCTATGCGAAGTCAGTTTGATGGCTAGGTCAGCTCTGATGGCTGGGTCAGATTTTATGGCCGGGTCAGAAACGGTGCCTGCCGATTCGACTATGACCTGGCCGGTTTGAATATGGGGGGCGATCGCGCCTGCCATCTGCACCAATCCTGGTTCACCATAGAGCCGATAAACGCTATCTAGCGAAATCCCTGGCTTTAGCCGCAGTCCCATCATCACGTTTTCTAAGACTTGCTCGCTCGGCGGCAGAACTGTCGCAATGCTCGTCTCGCCTTTGGTCACTAGCTGCTCTACCCACTGGCGATAGCTTGACTGCGTACGGGGGCGATCAATCCGCTGTGGCCCAGCGGCGTGTGGTAGATAGCTGGTAGCCCCCATCCCAAAGCCATAGTTGGGCTCACAGCGCCAGTAGGTGAGGTTGTGCCGGGCCTCGTAACCGGGTTTGGCGTAGTTGCAAATTTCGTAATGATCATAGCCGTGAGCAATAAGGGTGTCTTTCGCGGTTTTGTACATCTCAATCGTCGTTTCGTCACTGGGCAGGGGCGCTTTGCCAGGGGTGAAGTAGCGCGCAAAGGCGGTTTGGGGTTCGACGACGAGATCGTAAATGGAAAGGTGGGTTGGGTTGAGTGCGATCGCAGCTTGCAGCGACTCGTGCCAGTGCGCCATTGTTTGATGCGGCAGTCCACAGATCAAATCTAGGCTGATGTTCGTAAAGTTCGCGGCTCGCAAGGTCTCTATCGCCTGTAGAATATCTGAGCGGCGATGAAAGCGACCTGCTGCTGCTAGCAGTTCATCTTGAAACGCCTGTACGCCCAGACTGACTCGGTTAATGCCCACCGCGCGATAGCCGCTAGCGTGTGATAGATCAAACGTCGCTGGGTCCATCTCCATTGAGATTTCGGCATCCGAAGCAAGGCCAAAGCGTCGATCAATCGCGATCAGAATACTTTCTAGCTGTTCGACAGAGAGTAAGGACGGGGTTCCCCCGCCGAAAAAGACGGTCTTTAGGGGTTTTAGTGGCTGGGCTGCCTGAGCGCCGACTAGCGGCGTATGGTGAATTTCGCTCAGCAGCGTGTCTATGTAGCGAGCGATGGTGGGTGAGGTGTCGCCTCGTTTGCGATCGCCCACTACCGAAATAGCGAAGTCGCAATAGAAACAGCGTCTGCGACAAAACGGAATATGGACGTAGGCGGCTCTAGGCGTGATGGCAGTAGGCAAGGGCAGTAGGCAATGTGAAGTAGGCAACGGCAGTTGGCCATAACAACAGGCAAGATTACAAAAAAAAGATAACAGCAGTGAAGCGCTGACCAAGCCCCTATAATAGCCGTAATCTTAATCACATCAGTGCTTTTGCGCGTGTTGTGAAGCTCTAGGCTCAAACTGACAGCAAAGAGCGCCTCACCACCCAGCACTTTCGTACACAGCTTATGCTCGACGCACTTATTGTATTTTCATTCGTTCTCACTGGAGCAGCCATCGGCTTTTTCAGCATCGACTTTCTACCCCCATCTGCCCTGACCCAGGTCACCAACATTGAAGGGCTAGAGTCGGTCACGGCTGGCTTCGGTGCTCTGATTGGCGTTGCTGTTGGGCTTGTCGTTCAAACTAGCTACCGGCGCGTAGAGCGAGATATTAAAGACATGGCCCCCGACCGCCTGCTAGCGCGTGCTGTCGGTTTGGTGATGGGTTTGCTAATTGCCAACCTCATGCTAGCGCCGCTCTTTTTGCTACCTATTCCCGAAAAGTTTGGCTTTATCAAACCGGTTACTGCCGTTATGGGCAGCCTACTCTTTGCGGTCTCTGGCATGAGTCTAGCTGAATCCAACGGCAGAGCGTTGCTACGGTTGATCAATCCCAACAGCTACGAGACGATGTTGATTAACGAAGGTACAATCAAGCCTTCTAAAGCCAAAGTGCTTGACACGAGCTGTATCATCGACGGTCGCATAGAAGATTTGCTCAAAACCGGTTTCATCGAAGGGCAGCTACTCGTTCCTCAGTTTGTTTTGCAAGAGCTGCAGCGCGTCGCCGACTCCTCTAGCGATCAAAAACGAGCTAGAGGCCGACGCGGCCTAGACATTATCAACCGTATTCGCAAAACCTATCCAGAGCGCGTCGTCATCGACCCTGCCGATTATGACGACATCAGCCTAGTAGATGCCAAGCTGGTAAAGCTAGCCCAAGAAATGAAAGCTGATTTGCTTACGACCGATTACAACCTCAATAAAGTCGCCAGCGTCCAGCAAGTTAGCGTGCTTAATATTAATGATCTAGCCAAATCGCTGCGTCCTACCTATCTGCCGGGAGACGACATCGAAATCCGCGTGCTTAAAGAAGGTAAAGAGCCCTCGCAGGGCGTTGGCTATCTGAACGACGGTACGATGGTTGTGATTGAAGAAGGGAACGAATTTATCGGCGATAACTTAGTTGTGGTCGTCACGGGTGCACTGCAAACTTCTGCGGGCCGCATGATCTTTGCTAGGCCCGATCGCTCAGCAATGGCCTCTTCATAAGCAGAAAAAGATAGCCAGAAAAAGGTAGGCAGAAAAAGGCATGTGAGCCATTGACTTGTCGTTTGATTGCTTTACTTCTGTGCCAATCTTCCTATCCCAGCAGCCTATCCCGGCAGCCTATCCCAACAGGCTGAGTTGACCGTTATCTTGTTTGGCCTTGCGCTTCTGCTGGTTCTTTTTACGTGTAGCCTGCTGACGTTTGGGACTGTCGGGCCAGTTGCTGTGGGTGACAAACCAAGTACGCAGCAGTTTGAAGTGTGATTGCTCCAAGCTGTCTAACTCTAGCGCGACTGGAAACATCGATTTGACGGGGCTTTTGGCCCAGCGGACGTCGCTGGGAAATAGGTCTGCGCCAAAGGGGGTAACGTCTTCGGGGAGGCGGGTAAGCAAAGGGCCGAGATTGGGGGTGTGAATGATGTCGTGGCGCAGTTCATCCATGCGCTGGGCGCGGCGGGTGCGGGCCTGTTCGTAGTTCAAAATAGGATTGGGATAGCCTTTGACGGTAGGCGGTAGGCCAAGCTGGTCGGCACTGAGATGACGTAGCTCGGGCACCCAGCGATAAACGAATTCACCGTTTGGATCGCAGCGGTCGATGGCTTCTTGCTGAGGGTTGTAAATGCGAATCCAGGCTTTGTTGAGACAGTGGGTGACGCCAGCCTGCTGGGCCCACTGGTAGTGATCGATGGGGCAGTCGCCGTCAATGAGATGACGCATGAAGTGCAGCGCCCCGTAGCGCCAGTCCATGCCGATGAGATTGCACAGAAAGCTGGCGTAGATGGCCCGCACGCGAAAGTTCAGGGCTAGCCAGCCACCGGTTTGTTGCAAGCAGCGGGCGGCGGCATCGACGATGGGAAATCCGGTTTGGCCTGCCTTCCAGGCTTCGTAGTGATCTTCGTTATAGTCCCAGCCGCCGTTTTCGAGCGCAGGAGTATTAAATCGCTGATCAGCAGGGCCAGTTTCAAAAGGGGTGTAGAGCGATCGCACCTCTAGCTGCGGCAAATAGCGAAAGCGCTGCGTAAAGCCGCTGCCCCACCGCAGCCGAGAAATAAGCTGATGTGCACTGCGCTGAATTCGTTTGTCTGCTGTCCACTGCGAATCGCCTTGTCTTTGCCAAATCGTTTGCGCACACTCGCGGGCCGAGATTGTCCCGTATTTGAGATAGGGGCTGAGCCCGCTGGTCGCATTAGCGCCTGGGTAAGAAAGCTGCCAGTAGTAGCGCTCTGCTTTGCCCTGATCAAAAAAGAGATTGAGCAGCTTACGCGCTTCGGCACTGCCGCCAGGTGGAATCTGCGTGGCGCTGGCGGTGTGCTCTAGCTGCGCTAGCGTCGGCAGCTCATCGGAAGGGATATCGGGCGGAACGTCTATGGTCTGGGGCGTGGGGATCTGGGGCGATCGCATTTGCCGATACCACAGCTGACGATACTGCGGATATTCAACTAGCTCTGGCGTGGTTCCTACAGGCTCAAACCACCTAATTTTTAGCCCTTCTTCGCTTAGCGCCTGATTTAACCGGGCATCTCGCACTCGCCCGTAAATTCGCTCAAAATCAACATAGCTGTAAATTCCTTCGGCATGGGTTGCCTTCACCAGCTGGGGTAATATCTCAACCGGATCGCCCGCTCTTAGAATCAGCCGACCGCCGCGCGCCGCCAAATCTCGATTCAAGGCAGCTAAGCAGCTCAGCATAAACCGCACTCGCCCCGACCCCGTCTCAGGGTGCAGCAGCAGAGCGCGATCAAAAATAAACACGGGAATAACCGCGCCTCGACGTGCTGCTCGATACAGCGGTTCGTGATCATGGATACGCAAATCGCGACGATACCAAACGAGGGTACGGTTCATAGCAGCAAAAGGGATTTATCTTGAGGCGTGATTTTGAGGCGTGATCTTAGAGCGTGATTTTGGGACATGATCTTAGAGTCTTAGAGTGTGATCTTAGAGACCTATCTCTACTTTAGAAAGTTTTGACAGAGACTGTGTTTCGTAGTTCAATTGTACTATAGTTATTTTAATGACTGCTCTGGAGACAGCTAATGTCAAACGCTCCTAATCAATGGAATCAGCGTCAACCGCCAAACCGTCGTCCATCAAACCGTCGTCCATCAAACCGTCACCCATCAAACCGTCAAATACCAAGTCAATCGCCAAGCCGCCCACCAGTAGGGCCTTCGTTGCACAGGTACAAAGCACTGTGGGCGGGTGGGGCCATCACACTGCTAGCACTGGCGACCGTACTGCCAACACAGGTGTCATCACAGGCTATTGCCGAGGCTAGCTGTGAGCAGGTCGTTAAGTCAGGGGCCGAAATTTCGCGGGGTCAGCTATCAAACCTGCTAGCGGTGCCAGTAGGATCTAACCGAGAGGCGGTGCTTCAGGCGGTGGCAGAGCCCTATTGCACGCTGCCACTTGCGGCGACGGCTACATCGGCTTCACCGGCTGAAAGCGAGTCTAAAGCCACCCTGCCGCTTACATCGCGTGAGGCCTATCCGCTAGCGTTTGATCGCTCAGCCTGGGTCGTTTTGAACTATGGTTCTGATGGCTATCAGGGCTATGACTTTTTGTTTAAGCCATAGCGGTTGGCTCAGATGCTAGAGCGTGGATGCCTAGCGCTTGGATGCCGAAGCTTGGGCGTTCTGGCTGAGACATTGATACTAGGCGCTAATCAAGATGCTAGGCGCTAATCAAATTGATCCAGGCGTCTAGTGGCTGAGTAAGAAGCATGCCCGCCTGTTCAGCCGTCATTGCCTTTTGAAAAAGAAATCCCTGGCCGAGCCGACAGCCGAGCTTTTGTAGCTGCCTGAGCTGGATAATATTTTCGATGCCCTCGGCAATAATCTCCATACCCATGGTTCCGGCCATGCTGATAATTAAGGGTACGATGCCTAGACTGCTAGCTTCATAATCAATCGGCTGCACAAAGGAGCGGTCAATTTTAAGGCAGTCTACGGGCAGCGTATGCAGATAGTTGAGCGCTGAGTATCCAGTTCCAAAATCGTCAATGCTAATTTGCATGTGCTGGCGTTTGAAAGCTTTTAGCACTTCGTTGACGGTGACGCGATCGCTAATAATAGATCCTTCTGTTAGCTCTAAGCGGATCAGATGAGGTGATACCCCGGTTTCTCGGATGATGCTGCCTATCTGCATCAAGATATCGGGATGTAATAGCTGCTCTGGTGCAATGTTGATGCTGAGCCTCATGTGGGCCCCAATGACGCCAGCTTTTTCCCAGACGGCTAGTTGACTGCAGGCCATCCGAAATATTTGGGTGCCCAGCTCTACAATCAGGCCGCTTTCTTCTGCAAATCGGATGAACTCACTCGGTGCGATTAATCCTTTGGTCGGGTGCTGCCAGCGAACTAGTGCTTCAAAGCCCGCTACTTTCATTCGCGTCAAATCTACAATCGGCTGATAGTGCAGCTCAAACTCCTGGCGATCTAATGCCAGCCGCATGTCTGTTTCTAGCTGAAGCAGTCGCACTGCTCGGTGGTGCATGTCTGATTCAAACCAGCGATATTGACGATGGGCACAGGCTTTTGCCTGATACATCGCAACATCCGCATCGCGCAGTAAGTGTTCTGCCGCGGCATAGGTTGGCTCGCCCCACACCATGCCAATACTGGCCTGAATGACAATATCTTGACCCGCTAGCCAAAAAGGTTGAGAGAGTAAGTCTGCTAGTGCTTCAGCTGCATCAGCCACGGCTGATCGATTGGCTACTTCCGTTAGCAGCAGCGCAAATTCATCGCCGCCAAACCGCGCTACCATATCAACAGTGATATTCTTTGATGACAGCATATTTAGACGGCGCGCGACACCCTTTAGAAGCTGATCGCCAACATAGTGGCCTAGTGAGTCATTAACCCGCTTGAAGCGATCGCAATCTAAAAACAAAACGGCAAAAAAGGGACGCTCTGTCAGCGGAGCTTGAGCCATCACCCTGCTTAATTGCTTAACAAAAGCAAGGCGATTGGGTAAATGCGTGAGGCGGTCAGTTAGGGCAATTTCAAGCAGCTGATCGTGGGCGAGCGCCAGCAGCTTCGTTCGTTCTCTTACCCGCTCTTCTAGCACCTGATGAAGATGCTGCTGCTGAGATCTCGCTCGGTGCAGCTCGATTTGATAGCGTACGCGAGCTAGCACTTCTTCTGATTGAAACGGCTTTGTCACATAGTCAGCAGCCCCTTTTCTAAAGGCCTGCACCTTGTCAAAAGGAGCATTTAGGGCGCTGAGAAAAATGATTGGAACATCCGCCGTGGCAGAATCCGAACGCAGCTGGCTACAAACTTCGTAGCCATTCACATCGGGCATCATAATATCTAGCAGTATGACCGATGGCTGACAGGTCCGCGCAAGCTCAACAGCGATCGCGCCCCCTTCTGCGGTAAATACCTGATAGCCCGCTTTGGTTAGCAGTTTTGAAAGAATAAATACGTTAGTCGGCGTGTCGTCAACGACTAGAACGCGACAAGATTGCTCGATATTCTCGATATTAGAGAGGGATTTCTGAGAAGAGTCTGCCAACATTCCGCCCTAAAAAATCTACAGCTTTGAAGCTAGGCCACCGCTTCGAAGCTAAGCGAGTTTTGAAGCCAGATAGCCTTGAGGCTATCTGGCTATTTTCAACTGACCTACCATAAATTTTCCTATCCACGACCTTTGCTACAGCTTGTTTCGCTGGCCTGTTTCGCTGGCCTGTTTCGCTGGTCGGTGCGCTGTGGTTTTCTCTACCTGTATTGTATACAGTGTGTCACTTGAAATATTGACACATGAGTGGTTATTTTTCTATTGGGAGAAGGAGTAGCCACCAAAAAGCTTACTGTATTTTTATGTTGCTCATTCTAAAGTCGCGTACAACCTCTTAGGATCGAGAATTAAATAACCTGACCAAGTTGCGGCTGCTCGCCGACCTCACCCCAGCCCTCTCTCCTCGGGAGAGAGCGCAAGATCTGATTCCCTTCTCCCCTCGGGAGAAGGGTTAGGGATGAAGGCTCAGGAATTGCGCATCTTATTAAATCCTTGATCCTTAGCTAACTAACTCTTAGCTAACTGAAAAAATGAATCTATCTCTTATTCGCCAAACCTTATTTGCCAATATCGCCAATATTTAGATGATGATGTGTATTAGATGATGTGACAGCTCAAAAAGCTAAAAAGGTCATCAAATCTATTGATGGCCCGCTTTAGTTGTATTTACGTCGCGGTTAGTTTCGCTGCTAGCCTTAATCTCGGCTAGCAGGTGGGTGCAGGCATCTGTTAGTAGCCCAATTACATAGTCAAACCCCTCCTCACCTCCGTAGTAAGGATCGGGGACTTCTTCATCTGGATGCGTTTGGCAAAACTCGCACATTAGCTTCACTTTGTCAGCATAGCGATCGCCCACATCTAAGCTCAAAATGTCGCGATAGTTGCTGCGGTCCATCGCCAAAATAAGATCGAACTGATCAAAGTCCGCTGCGGTAAACTGCCTGGCACTGCCCACTAGCGTCAGACCTTTCTTTTGCGCTGCCTGATTCATTCGCCGATCGGGCGCACTGCCAATGTGGTAGCTAGCGGTCCCCGCCGAATCACAGCTAACAGCGTGGCTGAGCTGCTGCTGTTCGATTATGTGGTTCATGATGTTTTCTGCCGAGGGAGAGCGACAGATGTTGCCAAGGCAGACAAAGAGAAGCTTAGTGGGGAGACGTTCTGCAGGAAGCAGTTCGGCAGGAAGAAGTTTGGTGGACATGAGCCTACAGACCAGGTAGGTTAAGTCCGCCAGTGAGCTCTTCCATCTGCTCGCGCATGGTGGCAGTGGACTTATTGTAGGCATCGAGCATAGCGGCTTTGACTAAGTCGGAAAGCATTTCTGCGCCTTCTCCTAGGGCTGCTTCAGAAATTACGACGCCACGAGGCTCTTGGTTGCCACTCATCGTGACCGTCACCATGCCGCCACCAGCTTGACCTTCAATTTCCATTTGCTCTAGCTCTTCTTGCAGGCGCTTGGCCCCTTCTTGGACCTGCTGAGCTTTTTTAAATGCTTCAGTTAGCTCTTTCATTTTGCCGAGACCGAACCCGAATCCTTGGCCTTTGGTCATGATATATGGCTCCAAACAAGTAAATTAACTGTCAAACTATAGCACTACACCTCAGCACCATTACACCTCGGCGCATTGGCCGAGCGTTAGCTTCGACTCTGCTTAGCTGGCGCGTTAGGTACGGTTTTCTCCAAATTCGCCCATCATTTTGACTTCTGTTTCTAGCTGCACGCCATCGCGATCGCACACAACGGCTTGAGCATGACAAATGAGCGCTAATACGTCACTGGCCTTAGCCCCACCTAGGTTGACGATAAAATTAGCGTGGCGGGTAGAAATTTGGGCGTTACCAATCTGGTAGCCCTTGAGCCCAGCGGTTTGAATGAGTTTGCCAGCGCTGTGTCCAGGCGGATTGCGAAAGACGCTGCCGCAGTTAGGAAGATGATAGGGCTGGGTCGTGCGGCGCTGCTGGAGATCTGCGGCGGTGGCAGCTTTGATGGCGGGTGGGTCGTAACCGGGCCTAAGCTGAAAGGTAGCGCTGGTGACAATGCGCTGTTGTAGCTGCGGCTCAGGAGTGTTGTGCTTCTGTGAGCTAGCGCTCTGTAGGCTAGCGCTCTGTAAGTTAGCGCTTTGTAAGTTAGCACTTTGTAAGTTAGCGCTTTGTAAGTTAGCGCTTTGTAGGTTGGAAGTGCGATAGCGGTAGGCCAAGTCTTCTGGTTTTAAGATGCTGAGCTGGCCGTCGGTAGTGATGACTTCGGTCTCGACTAAAAGATCAGCCGTTTCTCCCCCGTGAGCGCCAGCATTCATCACAACTGCGCCCCCTACCGTACCGGGAATGCCGATTGTCCATTCAAAGCCTTTAAGGCCGTTGCGCGCAGCTTTCCAGGCTAACGAAGACCAAGGCTCTCCGGCAGCGGCAATCACGCGTCCTGTCACTGGGTCGAACTCACTGTGGCGCAGAGCGCGGGTACAGATAACGAGCCCTGGTAAGCCTGAATCACTAATAAGCAGATTCGAGCCTGCCCCTAACATCGTCACGGCTAAGCTATTTTCTTTGCCCCAAATCAGCGCGGCTCTGAGCTGCTGAGGCGTTTTGGGGAGGGCTAGCCACTGTGCCTGTCCGCCTAGCCGAAAGGTGGTGAGTTTGGCTAGGGGTGCCTGGGCGATGATCTTGAAGCCATCGCTGAGTTCGACGGTGTTGGGGTGAGCGATCGCAGCCGTTGATTCGCTTGCTGTTGTTGTCTTAGCCATTTCAAATTAGCCATTTCAAATTGGTGTGCTCACGTTAAGGCCGCTTCTGGCTGGGTTGCATTTTGATAAGCCATCATGACTTCGGGAATGACCTGATTGAGATTGCCAGCGGTGAGAAATATGACAATGTCTCCAGGGCTGAGGCTAGTTGTAAGGGTTTTGATAACAGCGTCCATCGTCGGGCAGTATTCGGTGTTGGGCTGATGCTGCGCGATCGCCTGCATCACCTGCTCGCCTGTAATGTTGGCCGTATTGGTTTCGCCTGCGCTGTAAATATCAGTGACTAAGATGCGATCGGCACCCGCAAAAGCAGTGGCAAATTCATTGAGTAGCGTAGCGGCCCGGCTGTAGCGATGGGGCTGAAAAACAGCAACAACCTGGCGCGCTTGACCAGAAGGTAGCGGCTCGTTGCGCTGCACCTGGGCGGCGGCTAGAGTGGCTTTGACTTCGCTAGGGTGGTGGGCATAGTCGTCAATAAAGAGAATCTCTTTATAGAAGCCGCGATGCTCGAACCGGCGGCGTGCCCCTTGGAAGTTGGGCAGGTGCGTGGCAATCTGCTCAAAGCTAACGTTTAGACAGCGGGCAACCGCGATCGCTGCTAGCGCATTGCTTAAATTGTGTAGACCAAGCAGGGGCACGGTAAGCCTGCCGAGGGTTTGCCCCCGCTCTACGATGTCTGCGCTCGTTCCGGCTGCGCTCTCACTGATGTTAGTCGCGATGTAGTCTGCGCTGGTTTGGGCAGGGCTTAATAGGTCTTGATTTTGGGATGAATCGTCTGGCTGTACGCTGTAAGAGATTGTCGGCGTGACGCGCTGGCGCGGCTCTGCAAAAACCAGCTCGCGCACCGTTGGGCAGTCAGCTGAGCCAATGACTAGCTCACAGTTTTCTACAAACCGGTCAAAAATCTCGACCACCTGATCGAGGCTGCTGTAGTGATCGGGGTGGTCTAGCTCAATATTGGTAATCACCCCAATGTAGGAAGAGAGTTTGACCAGCGAGCCGTCAGACTCATCGGCTTCGGCCACTACATAGTTGCTTGTGCCAACGTAGGCATTGCCCGACCAGGCGCTGACCTCACCGCCAATAATAATCGTCGGGTCTACGCCACACTTCAGCAGCAGATAGCCGGTAATGCTGCTAGTAGTGGTTTTGCCATGGGTGCCTGCGATCGCAATTCCCTGCTTTTCATTCATCAGCGCCGCTAAAATATCAGAGCGATGAAAAAGAGGGCAGCCCAGTGCGATCGCCGCTTTGTACTCAGCGTTATCTTTACCAATTGCCGTTGAGCACACGACCTGGGGAAGCTTGGCTACAGGTCCATCACCTACAGAGCCGTTACACTGAGCAAAAAACGCCAAATTTTCAGCCTGCTGCTGATCGAAAATGCGCGCTCCTTTTTTTTCTAGCCGCTCAGTAATTGCATTCAACCGCAAGTCAGATCCTGAAACCGGCAAGCCTCGACTCGCGAGTACATGGGCCAACGCCGACATCCCAATCCCACCAATTCCAATAAAGTGGAATGGTCTACCGCTGAAATCTACTGAGTTCAGCATTTTTCACTTCCTCACAAACCGTGGCATATCAATACAATCAAGGCGTATCATAGCAGGAATCTCCAGTCCTGCTCTATCAATTGGTTGCCAGATCGCTGCCAGCTCACTGCCAGATCGCTGTGCCAGATCGCTGTGCCAGATCACAGTGCAAATTTTGCAGATTTAGCACTCTTTTTTAGCTGTGCTCTCCAGACGATCTCTCGGTGGTTTGCGGGTGATTTATGGGCGACTTCTCAGTGATTTCTAACAGAAAACTTAGGACTAGAATATCCGAAAATTCGATCCCAGAAGAATAATAACTAGGTACAAAAACCTACCCTCTATGGATTTGGGGGGACAACGATGCGATATGATTATATTGCTTATCAAGTCTTAGCTTGACTACATTATTTCTTTTCCTAGAGACACGAGGTTAGCGCGCAGTGGTTAGAGTAGCGATTAATGGTTTTGGGCGAATTGGCCGTAACTTTTTGCGGTGTTTGCTGACACGTGAAAATAGCGGTCTTGAGCTAGTTGCCGTCAACAACACTTCCGATCCGAGAATTAATACTCACCTATTGAAGTATGATTCTTTGCTTGGAACCTTGGATGCGGACATCTCTTACGATGCCAACACCATGACTGTTAACGGCAACGTTATTAAGTGCTACTCGGATCGCAATCCTAGCAATTTGCCCTGGAAGGACTGGGGCATTGATCTGGTAATTGAATCTACCGGTGTTTTCAACAGCGAAGAAGGCGCATCTCGCCATATTGAAGCAGGTGCCAAAAAAGTATTGATTACCGCGCCAGGTAAGGGTGGCCACATTGGCACTTACGTGATGGGTGTCAACCACGAAGATTACGAACACGACAAGCAAAACGTAGTCAGTAACGCCAGCTGTACAACTAACTGCCTTGCGCCTGTCGTCAAAGTCATCAACGATACGTTTGGCATCGTCAAAGGCACGATGACCACGACCCACAGCTATACGGGTGACCAGCGAATTTTAGACGCCAGTCACCGCGACCTGCGCCGAGCTAGAGCCGCAGCGGTAAACATCGTGCCTACGACCACGGGCGCTGCCAAGGCGGTTGCGCTGGTTATTCCTGAAATGTCTGGCAAGCTCAACGGAATTGCGTTGCGCGTCCCAACGCCTAACGTTTCTATCGTTGACCTGGTTGCGCAGGTGAGCAAAAAAACCATCACTGAAGAGCTGAACGACGTTCTTAAGACTGCTTCTGAAACTTATATGAAGGGCATCTTGGGCTATACCGACGAACCGCTGGTTTCGGTTGACTTCCGCAAGACTAACGTGTCGGCCACTATCGACTCTGAGCTATCTCTAGTGATGGATGGCGATCTGATGAAAGTCATTGCCTGGTATGACAATGAGTGGGGCTACTCTCAGCGTGTTGTTGACTTGGCTGAGCTGATGGCGAGTAAGTGGAAAGACTAATTATTTGGCCATGTGTTAGCACTGAAAAACACCCAGTCAAAAAGTAAGGAAGAGGGAGAGGGCCTACGTGTCCTGCCCTCTTTTTTCGTTATATTCTTTTTTGTTATAATTACGTTCTGCTTACATTGCATTAGGACATTTTTTATGTCAACGCTAATTCTTTAATTTTTGTGTCTAATTTCTTCTCAGATGAGAAACGACTATTTACCGCTGCACCGCCGCATGAAGACGCGATACCCGTTATTTTTGCGTTCCCTAATGAGTACAGTGTAGGCATTACTAGCCTGGGCTACCAGATTGTGTGGGCTTTGCTATCGCAGCGTGCGGACGTTGATGTCCGTCGGCTATTTACCGATAGTCGAGAGTCTTTGCCTTCGCAGACAGAGCTGATGGGATTCTCGCTTTCTTGGGAACTGGACTATGTTAATGTCTTAAATCTGCTAGAAGATCAGGGCCTGCCGCTGCGTGCGATCGCCCGGACCCGTGAACATCCGCTTGTGTTTGGCGGCGGACCGGTGCTGACGGCAAACCCAGAGCCTTTTTCAGCTTTTTTTGATGTAATTTTGCTGGGCGATGGCGAAACGCTGCTGCACAGTTTTTTAGATGCCTACCGGCAGGTGCGAGGGTGCGATCGCGCTCATCAGCTAAAAGCCCTAGCTCAAGTCCCCGGCGTCTATATTCCGTCACTGTATGAAGTGAGCTATGTTGCCCCCGATGGCCCGATCGCGTCTATTTTGCCGATAGCGGCTGATGTGCCACTGACGGTGAAGAAGCAAACTTACCGAGGCAACGTGCTGTCTGCTTCAACGGTGGTCACCGAGAAAGCCGCTTGGGAAAACATTTTTATGGTGGAGGTGGTGCGCAGCTGTCCGGAAATGTGCCGGTTTTGCCTGGCGAGCTATCTGACGCTGCCTTTTCGCGCGGCTAGTATTGAAGCCTCTTTAATTCCTGCGATTGAGCAAGGGCTATCGGTGACTCGGCGGCTGGGTCTGCTAGGCGCTTCAATTACCCAGCATCCAGAATTTGAGGACCTGCTGGACTATATCAATCGACCTGAGTACGATGACGTGCGAGTGAGTATGTCATCTGTACGTACCAATACGGTCAATGAAAAGCTGGCCAAAACGCTAGTCAGGCATGATGCCAAATCGATTACGATTGCCATAGAAAGCGGCTCGCAGCGGGTACGCGATATCGTCAATAAAAAGCTGGATACCGATGAAATTGCAGCGGCTGCCCAGCAGGCTAAATCAGGCGGCCTCAAGTCGCTAAAGCTGTACGGGATGGCAGGCGTGCCGGGAGAAACTCAAGGCGATTTGGCTGAGACGGCGACGCTGATGATTGCGCTAAAGAAGACGGTGCCGGGTCTGCGACTGACGCTAGGATGTAGCACATTTGTGCCAAAAGGGCATACGCCGTTTCAGTGGTACGGGGTAGACCCTCAGGCAGAGAAGCGCCTAAAGTTTTTACAAAAGCAGCTGCGGCCAGTCGGCATCGATTTTAGACCGGAAAGCTATAGCTGGTCGGTGATTCAAGCGCTAATTTCTAGGGGCGATCGCCGACTGGCCGACCTGCTAGAGCTAACGCGAGGCTATGGTGACACGCTAGGCAGCTATCGCCGCGCTTTTAAAGCGCTGAAAGGAACGCTACCGCCCTTGGCGTTTTACGTGCATGAGGTGTGGCCGACCGATTGGGTCTTGCCTTGGGATCATTTGGAGGGACCGCTGCCAAAAAGTACGCTAATTAAGCACTTGGAAGAGGCTCAAAGCTATATGGCCAGTTGATTTGGTTAGGGGTGGTTGAGCTTAGCGATCGCATCTATTCCCTTACCCATGGCCTTATCTATTCCCTCACTCATGCCCTTGCCAGAGGCTTCTGCCTGACGAGTCTGCCGCTGATGGTTTTGCGATCGCGATCTATACGCCCGCAGCTTGCTGCTGATAATGAATGGCAGCGTAATTGGCCAAATCAATGCCGTTACGCCAACAAAGAGCCAAGTAGACAGGCTGCGCTTGTCTGCGCTGTGATCTTTAAACAGGGCGCTAAGGACAATCGAAAGCGTAACACCAAAAATAGTGCAATATGCAATAGCCATTGGCTGAACTGGTATTTAGATAATGTAGACACATAAATAGAAGTGCCCGATTGCAGCGCAGCTTTCTACGGTAAAGCCCAAGTCAGATAGAAAAGCCAGATGCAGCCATGTAAAAAGGCTATCTGGCCTTTAGGCAAACTGTCCTCTGCTAAAAGTAGAAGCTTTAGTGCGATCGCTCTGCAAAAGGTGCTTCAATTTGCCTGCGTTTCTTTCCCGAAAACCCTCAACAGCTCAGGTCTTCAAAAACGCCAGAATTGGGGTTTCCCAACGAAAGCCTAGATTAAAGCCGGGGGACTAAACTTTTGAACAAATAGGTGCGAACAACTCGTAGAAGTTAGCAGCCTTTTATCCTGCACGACGCGGATGAACTCTGTTGGCGCATCGTGTCGGCATATTCTGTCGGCACGCTCTGTCGGTGCTATTTGTCCGCGCTAAAGGCTTGCGCGCACTTGTCTTTTCACTATCAAAGCACCTTGTTGAATTAGGCTTTAAGTTAGCTTTGATAGCTGAAGATATCTGAATCTTAGAAGAGATGTTTCCGGTTAAACATGAAGAGTTAAGAAGTTTTTGATAAAACGGGAACATTTAGTTCAGATACTTCAAACTTTTTGATTTGTTGACATAATCGCTGAGCGGCTGCGGCAGGCGAACAGCCCGCTACGTCAATTTCGGGGACGGTTCGCGGGCGCTGCTCTAGGCCGTAGCGATAGGTGCGATCATAGTAGTCGAGGGTGATGGCAACGGCGGTGGCCAAATCGCTAGATCGGATGGCGGCAATCGCTTTTTGTGTGCGATCGCCGCCTAGTCGCTTGCGGATTCGCTCTGTCGCGGCGGCCAAATCATCCGACTCGGCCTGACCATAGATATCGACCAGCAGCGCAATTCTTTCTACAACGGGCCGCGTAATTTCAATGGCAAACGCTGCCTCCATTTGATCAAACAGTTCGGCAGGCACCCGGCAGGCACCGATTCGCCGACTTTCCGCCTCTATCCAAATAGGCCGCTGCGCTTCGAGGCGACACCACTCACTAGCTAAAAGATTCTCAAACTGTTCAGTGCTGGGCTGAGGGGGTAGGCAAAGTGCCCCGTAGCTACTGCCTCGGTGGTTGGCATAGCCTTCCAAATCAAGGATCTGCTCGCCCTGGGCGGCTAATGCGTGCAAAATATCTGTCTTTGCGGTGCCGGTCATACCGCCAAGCAAAATAATCTTTTTAGGCAGACTCAGCGTTTGACGCACCCACTGACGATAGGCTTTGTATCCCCCCTGAAGCGTGGTCACCTGAAACCCTGCTAGGTTAAGTGCCCAGGCCAGTGAGCCGCTGCGCATACCGCCTCGCCAACAGTGAAGGCGCACCTTGCGATCGGGGGCGATCGCTTTAGCCTGCCGAATAAACTCACCTAGCTTTGGGCCCACAATATCAAAGCCCAGCTCTACCGCCTGCTCACGGCTTTTTTGCTGATAGCAAGTGCCCACTTGGGCGCGCTCTCCATCGTTAAATAGCGGAAAGCTTAGCGCCCCCGGTATGCGACCTTTAGCAAATTCGCCAGGACTGCGCGCATCTAAAATAGGGCCAGATGCCGCCAAAAACCGATCGATTGTCACGACGCGCACTTCAGGAGAATCAGGCGGGAAATGAGAGGAAGGAACAAGAGGGGAAGCAGAGGACACAGACGGTTCTTTCTCGCTAGTATGCACTAATTGTAATGGGTTTAAGAGTGCTGTCGGTTCGCTGGGCTGAATCGGTAACAGTGCCGATACAGCAGCTTTGGGTATAGCCCATTTGATGGAGATCCCCAAGACAGTCTTCGACTTCGCTAGCGGGTAGGCTCGCTAACAGGCCACCAGAGGTTTGTGGATCAAACAGAATTTGAAAATTCGGTGAATGTGTGGGGGTTCGTTTTAGCTGGATGGAAGTAATGTTGCTTTGCAAATTGCGCTGGTGTAGCGAGCTGAACTGCTTGCTCGTCAGGGTCTCAAAAGCACCGGGCAGATGGGGCAGCACGCTCAGATCTAGCGCGACATCTACCTGCGAAGCGTCAATCATTTCTAGCAGGTGACCGGCTAGGCCAAATCCTGTGATGTCAGTACAAGCAGTTGCCTGGTAACGCTTTAAGCACTCTGCTGCCCGGCGATTGGATTGCAGCATACTGGTAACCGCCGCTTCGATCCATCTTCCTTTTGCCTGCCGCTGCTGATCGGCGGCGAATAAACTCCCCGTACCAAGCGGCTTGGTTAAGATCAGCGCCTGCCCCGGCAACATGTTTCCTTTGCGCCATACCTGCTCGGGGTCAATCCAACCGTTGCACGCAAAGCCCAGCGTTAGCGCCGGACCTTCGGTGGTATGCCCGCCTACTAAAAATGTCTTGGAATCGGATAGTGCCAGGGTAGCGCCCGATAGCAGCTGATACAGCGTTTCTTCTTGGGTTTTGTTGTTGCCGTAGGGAATTGCTGCGATCGCCAACACATTGTGCGCGGTGGCTCCCATTGCAAACAAATCGCTGAGGCAATGGTTCACACAGATTTGTCCAAAGACGAACGGGTCTTGGATTAAAGCGCTGAAGTGATCGACGCTGTGCACCGCTAGCTTGCCGCTGGGGATTTGAATAATAGCCGCGTCATCGGGCTCACTCAATCCGGTGTAGATATTGTTGCGGTAGGGCCAATCGGCATGGCTAGGGGCATCTGCACGAACGCGATCAAGGGCGCGGGTGAGGACTTTGCTGCCAACTTTAGAACCGCACCCGGCGCAGTGCATGGGCTCAGGTGATTCATTGAGTGCGCCACGCTCCGCACCTAGGGCTGAGAGTATCGAGGAAAAGGGCGAAGAAAAGGGACCGTGACTATCTTGCCGAGATTGGTGGCTGAGCGCAGTCGAAGCCATTGGCGGAAAATCGGAAAACAGCCGCATAAACTTACGGTCAATTTTGTCTTTCCACTGGCGACACCACTTGGCATGAATAGCGAAGGGACCCCAGGAGGCGATCGCAGTGCCCAGTCCGGTATCAATGATATTGAGGTAGCGGGTTTGGGGGTGAAAAGACTTTAGTGGCTGATTGAGGACGTAGCGCTTGAGATTTTCGTAGAGGGGTTCTCCTTGGCGGACTGCAAAGACGCCTGCTTTCGGTCGGCTGTAGTTGACCATGGTCGCGACATCCCCTGCGGCAAAGATATTGGGATGGCTAAGGGTTTGCAGGGTGTCTTTGACGGCGATGAAGCTGTCGGCGCTTAGCGAGAGATTGCTGTTGGTGAGCCAGCGGGGCGCGGCGGCGTTGGTGACCCAAAAGGTGCGATCGCACATCACCTTTTGGCCTGACTGCGTGCTGACCGAATTGGCCGTGACTCGATTGACCGCTTGTGAGGTGTGGACATGAATGCCTCGCGCTTCGCACATGCGCTCAATCATTCGCTGCGTTGACCTATTGCGGCCAGTGGCTAGATGGGCTCTGCGATGAAATAAATGCACGTTTACCTGTTGCTGGGGGGTGGCGCTATAGCGACCGACCAGATCCCAAAGCCGTATCTGCATGGCAAAGGCCATTTCTACACCCCCCACGCCACCGCCGACGATGCTGATAGTGGCAGGGATTTGGGGATTTTCTATGAGTTTTTTTTCAAAAGTTTCTAAATAAGTTCGCCAGGTCTGTAGCAAGTTTGGGACTGGCTTTGCCGGAATCGCGTAGCGGGCAGCGCCAGGCACCTGCGACTTGGTAGGCGTGCTGCCAATATCAATCGAAAGCGTGTCGTAGGCAATCGGGGGATGATCGCGGCAGATAACTTTTTGCCCAATCGGATCGAGGCCGACCATCTGATCCATGACTAGCTGGCAGTTGGCAAAGCGGGTAAGAGGCCGCAAGTCTATATGGGCGGTATCAAAATCGTAAAGGCCGGAGATGTGGCAGGGCAGCATCCCCGAGTAAGGGGTATCAGATAGATTGGTAATTAGGATCAGCCTGACGTGGGCAGGCCAGGGCTTCATGCCCATTTTGCGCAAGACGATTGCGTGGCTATGACCGCCACCCACCAGAACCAGGTTTTTAGTGATGGGGGCGTTTGCTTGCATGTTGGAGCCGACAATAAACAGCTTTTAAAAGAACAGGTCGCAAAGATAGTTACGACATTCATTAGCTACTACTGTAGCGAGGCTGGTGACTAATGACAGCAGAATTGTTAAGCCTGCGATCGCCCCGCTGGTGTTATGTTCAGCGCTTCTGTCAAGGCCTTTATCAGCGCCTCTATCAGCGCCTCTATCAGCGCCTTTATGAGTAACCCATAAGTACTGGCTGTTGACAAGGCACAGTGTTCCGCTTTGAAAAAATGCTAGATGCTCGATCAATATTCAGGCTGCCTAACTATTAGGTACATAAATCTAGAGGGGCATTGATCTAGTTTGTCTGGATCTCGTGCGAGCTTCAGGTATCGGCTACGATGCAAATGGTTTTAGACAGTGCTTTTTCTAACACTTGGCGATCGCGCTGTGCTGCCCACAGGCCAATGGCCAAATTACCTTTGCCTCTGAGGGTAATCTCTAAGGTCTCTTCTAAAAGCTGACAAGAGAGTGTTTGCACAGACTGGTCTTTTGTTCTATCTAGGCATACAGCGATTCTAAGAATGCCCGCAAGGGTCCAGACGGTTTGTTGCTGCTGCTCGGATAGACGCTTAAACTGCTTATGTTTGGTTTTAGGATGTGCTTTGCGATGGTAGCGAACCACATGGCCAATCAGCAGCATCTCTTCGTCTGTAAAGCCGCGCGGGTCTGTCCGCTTTAGAATATATCGAGAGCTTTTATGATAGGCCTTTCTCGATAGATACTGACCGATGTTGTGCAGCAGGGCCGCATATTCTAGGACGTTTTGTTCAAGCTTTCCTAACTGATGAACTGACTGAGTTTGTTCAAATAGCTGCTGGGCTAGCTGCGCAATATGCTGATTGCTCTCCCAGTCTGCGCCATATTTATAGGCAAGCTGAGCCGCTTTGCGATGGCGCAGATCAACTTGTGCTGGAAAGTCTGTAACGCTCTGGGTAACACTTTGGGCAACGCTTTGGGCATTGCGCGCTATGTAGTCTAATATCAGACCTTCGCGCAGGGAGGCATCGCAGAGGGTAAGCTCTGTGACCTCGGCCATTTGCAGCAGCTTAACGAGTAAAATGCCGCCGAGGTGAATAGCATCTACCCGCTTACTGCTAATGCCGTCTATCTTTTCTCTTTTACTGGGCTTTAGCTGTACGAGGTGATCGACTAGAGGAGATAATTCTTTTAATTGAACAACTTCAGCATTAACAGACTGCAAGGACGTGTTGTGGGTATCAATGTAGGCGGCTTCTCCGAGGGTCCGAATCGTGCCTGAGGTGCCAATGACTCGGTTGAATCCGATTTGTTTGGCCTGGGCGATCGCATCTCGGGCCAAAAAGTTAATGTGCGATTCTAGGACGCCTCTGGTCTCAGCGCCAATTGGCCCCTGACTGGACCCATCGGTTTTTGGATTGGCAAACATATCCAACAGCCGCAGTACGCCAAGCTTGAGGCTAGTGCCAAACAAAACGTCTTCCCGACTGCCAACCACGGTTTCTGTGCTACCGCCACCAATATCAAGCACTAGGGCCTTTTCATCTTTTTGCAGGGCGATCGCATTTCTGACAGCCAAAAAAATCAGCCGCGCCTCTTCTTTCCCAGAGATAATCTTTGGTCTAACCTGGGTGCGCTGATACACCTCTTTTAAAAACGCCTCCCCATTTTGCGCCTCACGCGTAGCGCTAGTCGCGGCGGTAATAATGTCATCGACTCCGAGCTGATCGGCTAGCTGCACGTAGCGTTCGATAGTGTCTAGTCCGGTTGCGTAAGCGCGATCGCTCAGTCGATTGGTGGCAAAAACGCCAACCCCAAGTTTCACCATTTCCTTAACGCGGTCAATCACTTCAAAATGGCGACTGGTCACTACGTTGACAACGATCATATGGATCGAGTTTGTTCCAATATCAATGGCGGCGAGTTTCATAGAACTTAAGGAGGCTCCTAGTGTATCTACTGTGTATGCTTCTATGAACTTTCTTTGACTATTTATCTTATCAGCTATTTCTGACCGGTAGGATGAATGCAATATTGCTCTACAAATCATCGATTGTGCGAACTATCCATTGTATGTATGCGGATGTACTTAGATAGGTTTTAGCATTCAGGCTCTAGTATCCAACTGGTGATGCATCGGTTTTGGTGCATCGGTCTTGGCGCATCGGCTTTCTCTAACTTGCAGAAAACTGCTTGCTACAGCTGAGATATTTATAAGATTTCATTTGTTTTCACGTTTACTGACTTTTACGTTCACTGACTTTCACATTTCCTGACTTTCACATTTACTGTTTTCGCGCTTTTTCTTGATCTTCCCATCACTTTTACAAATTTGCCGGTAAATTTGCCGGATAGACCTATGGTTAACCAGTTCAAGCTCAAAGTTATTCAAGATACCTTCTTAACTACCGACGCGCAGCCGCCCTCATCGGCTACCGAAACACAAAGATATCCGCTCAAAGCAGGCACCGAATATCCTGTAGCTAACTTTCACGAAATTAACAATCTCTTCTTTCGGATAGCCTTGGGCGCTACGCCACAGGGCAATCAGCTCTCTTTTGCCGCTGCGGACGGCGTTAATCGCAACACCTGGCACATTTTTGAAGGCCACTGCTCGCTGTTAAATGCCGACGGTTCACCCGCGCATCAGTTTTATCAAAAGCTAAACCTAAAGCTACAAGACTTCTTAACCTATGACCTCAACTTAGGGCTAGAAGCGATTGGTCACAATAAAGTTCTCACTATTCAAATTCAAGAACGCCTGATTGAGTTAGGTTTTCTCGCTTCCGTTGCAGATGGTCTGTTTGGACCGATTTCGGCGAATGCGTTTCAAAGCTTTCAAAAAGTGGTGGGACTAGACGAAGAGATGGGGTTTTTGGGCCAGCAGACCGCAGAAAAACTGTTGAATACCCAGCGCGCAAATTTGCCAGAAGTAGCGCCAAAGCTGGGTAACGACTTGGCTAGTCGCATTATTCGATATATGCAAGCCAAACGGTACAACATTGCTACCTATCCAAATGAATACAATATTGTTTATTTAGAAGGGTCTAATGTAGACGGCACGCCCAATGCTGATCGGCCAAATGAGTTTAACGACCGACGGCTGTTGATTGTTTTTAACAACGGGCAGCCGACCATTGTGGGCAACTGGGAGGCGACGACAGAACCCGGCTCTCGCTATACCTATCGTCCTATCAGCAAGTACGCGCGAAAAAACGGGGCGGCGCGGATTAAATTTGGTCAGTACAAGGCTTGGCAAGTTGGCTCTCACGGCAGAGCTGACCCCCACGAGGCGCTAAGGCAGGTGGGCACTATCAGCGTTCACCGCGATCTTAATAAAGACTCACTGCGAACGAATGACCGGATTGATACCAACAACAACTTTGCGATCAATCAACACTGGGGCTATGACTATCCTAAAAACAACATTATGACGGCGAGTGCTGGCTGCTTGGTGGGGCGTACTCGTAAAGGGCATCGAGAATTTATGGCTATGCTCAAAAAAGACCAGCGCTACCGGCTCAGTTCGCGGTATGTGTTTGAGACTACGATTATTGCAGGCGATGATTTTCACAAGCAGTTTCCGCCGGTGGGATGAGCCAGTGAGATAGCCAGTGAGATAGCCAGTGAGATAGCCAGTGAGATAAGCCAGTGGGATAGCGGTAAGCGCTGTCTTGTAGCTGTTTTGTAATCGTAGCCGCTGTTTTATAGATTGGGCCTTATGAATAGCCCAATCGCGTTAGCTGCGGGCCTGCGATCGCCTCACACGTCTCTACGTCTTTGGCCGATAGTCTATTTTGCCAGTCGCCAACAATGCCTTTGCGCACATACTGCCCTTCACCTTTGGCCGAAACATTGCGAATGTCGGCCATCTGCACGATTTCGCTGACCTGCTGAGCGGTGACGCTGAGATCTGCAAAGTTAAAAAGCTGTTGAAGCTGATTTGCGGGCTCTGCTTTGAGCGCCTCGTAGCGAACGGTATGGATTCTATCGGCAAGGTTTGTGTGCGATCGCCAGCGATCGCCTTGCTCAATGCAGCTTTTCCACTGTCGCATGACAGCCGGTAACCCCATGTCTGCCCAGGCATACTGCTGCGCTAGTGCCTGATAAGAGGCACAGACATCTCGCCCATCGCGAATGACTTCGACCACTCGCGCTTCGGGAAATCGCTGTAAAATGCGATCTACGTAGCGAAGGTGCATCGGCGTTTTCTCTAAGAGCGTATGGCCTACCTTGCCATTTTGCTGAAAAAACAAATCAAAGAGATCGCTAATGACCTGCTCTGCTTTTTGCTGATCGCTACCTGGCCTGCTTTGTTCGGTCTGAACCAAGCCTTTAAAGGTGTCGTAGCTAGCGAGCAGTCTAAGACCGTGGCTGTCTTCTTTGTTGAGAATTTGGTAGTTGCGCAGAATGCCGCGCCAGATATCGGATGATGTGAAGCCGAAAAACAGTGGTAAGGGCCCGTAACGGCGCATTGTTCCTTTCCAGGAGCGCAGGCGCTGTGGGAAGGTTTGGCTGGGTAGTCGCACGAAAGGCTCGTAAATGAGGGGGTAGGCGTGCGTTTCGATGGGGACGGCGGTGACGCTAGGATGGCTGGCAATGAGCTGGGTTACCCAGGAGGTGCCAGAACGAGGACAGCCAACGACAAAAAGCTTGGGGTAGTGAGTCGTGAGATTCATACAGTGCGTGCTCATAATATGGCGCGAGGTATATGGCGCTAGATATATGGCGCTAGATATATGGCGCGAGGTGGCACGGCTTAATCTATGCTAGGGCGTTTTGGGTGAGATGAGGGGCGGAGCCTGGGCGGATTAGCGCGGCGTATTTTTCGGCGCAGCGGTCGAGCGATCGCGTTAAATACAGGGCGTGGGCATTGCTAGCAATGGTCTGTAGCCAGTCGTCAGATGATGATTGCTGAGAGCGGGCATGCAGTGTGAACGTATCCACGTATTGTTGGTTGGCGATAATGCCATCTTGGGGCTGCAAAGATCGCCCGTTGCAAATGGGGACTAACCCGTGTGCGCAGTAGGCGGCATACACTGATGACTTGCTTAAATTACGCGGAAAGCGGTGATAGTCAAAAATGCCAGCCATGCAGCGTGACATCAAGGCGCTGACGTCTTCATCTGGCAATATTCCCGTTTTTTCTACCTGAACATTTGGCCCTAGGTCTTTGGTCGGCCAGTCGATCAAGCGCCCAACGTCATATAGCGTATGAATATTGAGCTGTTCGCAGATGTCTTTGAGTCTGGGCAAATTGTTTTGGTAGACGCGGCGGCGATCGGTGCTGCCAAAGACGATGATAGCGCGATCGCGTTCCTTTAAAGGCAGCACGGTGTCTGGCTCTTTAATCGTGGCAAAATTAGGAACAAGCCTCACAGGCTTTGGCGTCCAGTTGGCTAACGCAGCGTGAAATGCCTCGTTGTTGGTAATAATGATGTCCGTATTTTTGGATAAGCTGCGAGAGAGCCTGCTCTGAATCGGGTTAGAAACGTGAACAGCGCCATACTTTATAGTAGGTAGCTCATGAAACATGACAACTGTAAGAATGCCTTTTTTTTTCAACGCCTTCATGGCTGCGCCTAGCCACATGGGCGCGTCTAGCTTGCCTTGCAAATAAGGATAGTTACTGTACTGCAACACGACGGTAGAAACATCTGGAGGAATCGCACTTAGAAATGCTTCAACGCTATGTGTATGCAGGCTATGAACATCAAACCCATCTAAGACAGACTGTGTTTTGCTACTCGGTCTGATCACTAAAAAAGCGGAGTCAATCTGGTAGTTGGCTTTGAGCCGCTGAGCGAGTCTCACGGCATATTCGCCCACTCCGTCCATATCAGGCGCTATGCGGGGTACTATCTGCAAAATTTTCTGGGCGCTGACTGAAAAGCTGTTGACCTGGATGTTGTTGGCTTGGATGTTGTTGGCCTGAATGTTGTCGGCCTGAGCGCTGTTGGCCCGAGTGTCGTTGGCCTGAACATTGTTGGAAGGATTGGCCATGCTAGCGCCCGTGAGTAAAATTTACAGCTGTCCGTACTGCACTTTGCCCAAATCACAACTTAAAGGCTGCAACCTCAAATAGACACGCAATGTGTATGAACGCAAAGTACTCAGCAACCGGCTTACTGCTATTTGGCTGGTTGCCTTATGCCTTTCAAAATAGCATCACTCAGTAGCCGTTCTGGCGGGAGTGGCCAAGTTCACAAAATGACTAATTTCGGCGCAGATGTACTTTACGTCTTGCTTACACATATCAAAATAAGAAGGTAGATTCAGGCCTTGCTGAGAAACTCGGTGGGCGACTGGCGTTGGGTGGTGCGCGTTTTCTTTGTACATGGGCATCTCAGAAATGGGATAAAAGTAAGGTCTGCTTTCGATGCCTCGCGTTAGGAGCGATCGCATAAACCGGTCGCGCTCAGCGCCTCTCCAGCCCTCTACTTCTAAACAGACCTGCCAAAACACGCTATCGGCCCAGTGCGCGGTTCGATTGAGCTGCATTTTAGGGTGGGGGGCCAGGTACAGGCGATACCAGTCAAAAATTTCTTTTTTCTTCTGTACAAAGCTATCAATCCGCTTCATTTGGGCAAATCCTAGCGCCGCTTGCAGGTTAGTCATGCGATAGTTAAAGCCAATTTCTGTGTGCCAGTAGCGCTGGGTGGGGCTCATTGCCTGGTTGCGCAAGTGCAGTGCTCGTTCGTAGAGGGCCGTGTCGTTGGTGGTGAGCATGCCGCCTTCCCCGCAGGTGACAATTTTGTTGCCATAAAAGCTGAAAATGGCGCAGTCGCCGAGCGATCCGGTCCTGTGGCCGTCAATGCTAGCGCCGTGGGCTTCAGCGGCGTCTTCGATGACAACAATGCCGCGCGGCTGTGCGATCGCTCTGAGTGCTGGAACATTAGCCGGATGTCCATACAAATGAACGGCCACAATTGCCTTAGTCTGTGGAGTAATTGCCTGCTTGACCCGTTCAACATCAATACACAGCGTCTCTGGGTCAATATCAACAAATACTGGCCTCGCCCCTGTGTAAGAGACCGCATTTGCAGTTGAGATAAAGGTGATATCGGGCACGATGACTTCATCTCCCGACTGAATGTTATAGCTAGCGAGCGCTAGGTGCAGCGCCGTTGTTCCGCTTGAGGTGGTCAGCGCATAGCGAGTGCCGCAGTAGGCCGCAAAGCTTTCTTCAAATCGATCAATGTACTTTCCTTTTGAAGACACCCAGCCAGATTCTGCTGCATCAGTGATGCAAGCAACTTCTAGCGCTGTGATAGAGGGTTGAGAAAGCGGAATAACAGGAACCATTGTGTGCTTCTAGAAGGCGAGGTTAAAGGTGAGCTGTTTTAGTCTTTAGATAAGTTAGTTTTAGACAGTCTGGTCTGAGACGGTCTGGTCTTTAGACCCTGATTTGTTTGATTGCCAGAAAAACTTTGATTGCCAGAAAAACTAGGAAAAGCAGTCAGAAAATAGCTTAGCGTTAGCCTCTAAGTTATGCTGGGCATACCATTCTCTGGCCCGATCGGCGATGCTTTGACACTGTTGCGGCGACCAGTTAGACAAATGCTCTCCGGCGATCGCATATTGTTGATTGGCAAAAATCCCATCGGCTTCTGACGGATTGTGCGCTGTACAAATTGGCATGACGCCGTGCGCACAAAAAGCCGCGAATACAGAGGATTTGCCCAGATCACCCGGAAATTTAGTGTAGTCTAAAAATCCAGCCTGTGAGTCTAACAAAATCTCTTGAACCTTGGTGGCCGGTTGAAACCCTAGCTCGGTGAATGTAATTTTTCCAAGGCGACTGGGCGCTATGTTTTGCTTGGTTCCAATATCACAGATTTCTTGAATGCCTAGGGCCTGACAGGTTTTGAACAGACGACCTAAGTTCTGATAGGCCCGAGCCCGATCGGACCCGCCAAAAATAACTAGCCTGGGCTGGCGCTTCTCTAGCGGCTGAATTTGATTTTGCTGAGGTTCTCCTATTGTAGAAAAGTCTGGAATGCAGGCGATCGCACTTTTAGTCCATTTTTGGAGCTGGCGTTTGAAGTTTTGGGTGTCGGTCACAACCGCGTTCGCAAGCCGGGAAAGCTCTTTGGAAACTGGGGTTTGAATGGGATTGAGAACTCTAATATTTTTCCATTTTAGCGTGGGCAACTCGTGAAATAGGACAACTACAGGTAAATTCCGCTCTGTCTTGGCTACTTTGAGAGCGTTTGGAAACCAGAACGGCGCTTTGAAATGGCTTTGTAAATAGGGATAGTTGCTGTAGTGGAGCAGAATGCCGTCGATATCTTTGGGTAAAAGCGAGAGAAAATGGGATTTGGTGTGGTTGAACAGCTGGTGGGTCGCAAAGCCATCAATAGTGTTAGGTGTCTCAAGATTAGGGCGAAAGGAGAGAAAGGCTGTTTCTATGTGGTGAGCGCTGGCGAGCTGTCGGGCGAGCTGCCGGGCGTAATCGCCGACACCGTCATTGTCGGGGGGAAGCCGAGGGACAATTTGGAGGATTTTGGTGGGAGGAGACATGGGACGTGCAAAGGATGAAGAATCAGGAACGAAGAATAAGAGAAGAAAAAAGACTAGGGCTAAGAAGATGAGCGCTGAAAAGATTAGGGCTCGGGGGTGGGTAGATGGGCGAGGTGAGTTTTGACCTGGTGGGCGAGGAGGGGGCCTGCTTGCTGGTTGAATAGGTTGCCGAAGAGGCCGGGAATGGGGGTGATAGTGATCTGGCGGGGGGCGACTGTTTGCCAGCCCATGGCTTTGCCGTAGTGCCAGTCTAGAAGTTGTGTTTGGGCTCGAAAAATGTGGATAGGGCCGGTGTAGGGCGAGGTGTGAGTGCTGGGATGATATTGTTGGCTGGCGGCCTCGCTGGCCTGATGAGCGCGAGCGTAGCGGTCTTGGTAAGAGCTTTGACTTTTCTCGACTTTTCCGGGAGTGGCGATGGGAGAAGCCTCGGACAGATCGGTGGGAGAAGAGGCGACGGGAGAAGAGGCAACATCAGGCTGAGGGAAGAGACGGTTTTTGATTTTTTGTTGGATTTTGGGGAGGAGCTGAGCGAGGTTTTGGCCGCCGTGGTAGTAGTAGGCTTTGCGGAGGTTGAAGTGTGCGCGCTGGAGACTTTCTTGGAGGTGGCCGATGGGAGTGTGGCTGACGGCGTTAGGGCAATAGGCGTCAATTTCGATCAGGGTAGCGATCGCGTCTCCTTGCGCTTTTAACTGACGGGCAATTTCAAAGGCAACCGCGCCGCCAAAACAGTGACCGCCAATCGCATAGGGACCTTGGGGCTGAACCATTTTGATCTCTTGGATACAGGCGCTAGCAAGAGATTCGATAGTGTCGTGAAGAATCTCGCCGCCGTCTAGATCGGGGCGCTGAAGCGCGTAGAAGGGCTGGTCGCTGCCGAGAAGAGTGGCAAATCTGGCCCAGGTGAGGGCGTCAGCAGATCCGCCGTGAAAGAAGAGTGGCGTCCGGGTGCCGTTGGGCTGAATGGGAACAAGGCTAGACCAGTCTGTGACGGGCTGATCTTGGGTGAGGACGGTGGCAAACTGGCGGATAGTCGGCGCTTGAAAGAGGGTGGCGAGCGGCAGTGTGCAGTTGAGCTGCTGTTGCATTTGGTCGAAAAGCTGCACGGCTAGCAAGGAGCTGCCGCCTAGGTCGAAAAAGCTGTCTTCGGGCGTGAGAGCAGGGATGCCTAGAACAGATTCCCAAATTTTGATTAGTTCGAGTTCGATCGAATTGCGAGGCAGCTGGGTGGGCGGCGTATCAACGGTGACGGAGCTTGCAGGCGAGGGCTGGGGCGGTTGTGATTGCGCCGCTCGCAGGGCTGACATTTCCTGGGCGGGGGGCAAGATCTGTTGGAGTGGCTGGGCGGGGCTGTCAACAATTTTGTTGAGTAGCGATGTGAAATCAGCGAGCAGGGTTTGTAGGCGATCGCACTCTATGTTTTTAGATTCAGCGCACAGCGTTGGCTGATCGCCGGGTCTGACAATAAGTGTGAGCCCATATGTGCTAACAATGCCAGATCTGAGATTTTCGATTTTCAGGCTCTGCTCTTTGTTCTGCTGGGTGTCCTGCTGGGTTGGATAGTTTTCGATGACAAGCAGGCTGTTAAAAAGCTGGGTGGGGCACTCACTCCAGGCTTGAATTTGGCTGGGCGAGGCGTAGGCGTATCGGCTAGCAGTTGCCTGCTGGTTTTGTAGGGCTTGCAGCCAGCTGAGGACGGTGGCTTCGGGTGTGATTTTGACGCGCACAGGCAGAACGTTGATCAGCATTCCGACAATGGATTCGACGTTGGGCAAATCGGCCTGACGACCTGATACGGTTGCACCAAAAAGGGTGTCGAGCTGGCCGCTGCGGCAGTGGAGCAATAGGGACCAGGTGGCCTGAATGAGGGTGTTGAAGGTGAGCCGATGGGCGCGGAGGAAGGCGGAAATGGGGCGGTCGATTTGAGTGGAAGCTGTGTTGAGGGCTGAGGGATCAAGGGCTGAGGATTGCGAGCCGAGAGTAGAGGGATGCGAGTCGAGATCAGAGGGCTGAGCACTAAGTAAGGTGGGAGTGGTGAAGCTTTTTAGGTAGGTTTTCCAGAAGCTTTGGGCAGCCATCGCATCTTGCTGACTGCGCCAGCGGACATAGGTTTGATAAGTGGAGGTTTGGTAGGTGGCGGCGTTCTGGGTCTCAATTTGAGTTTTGGATGGGGGTGCCTGCTGGGTCAGGGCCTCGTACTGGGTGAGCAGCTGGTTGATGACCAGGGTGCCAGACCAACCGTCGAGCATGAGATGGTGGCAGGTCCAGATGAGTTCGTGGGTGCGATCGCCTGTGCGAATGAGCGCAATGCGGTTGAGGGGAGCCTGCGTTAGGTCGAAGCCGAGCGTGCGATCGCGCTCTAAAAACTTGGTTAACCGTTCAGCTATTTCATGCGGTGCATACGCTTGCCAGTCTAACTGTTGCCAAGGCGTGTCTATTTGTTTACTAACCACTTGTAAGGGATTTTGCGTTGCTTCCCAGTGAACCGAAGTCCGCAGCGCTGCGTGACGGCTAACGATCTGCTGCCATGCCTGTTGCAAGCGATCTAGATCGAGCTGCCCGTGCAGGGTGCCGCGCATGTGCAGCAGGCCAGCCTGAGCAGAGGTCTGCAAACTGTTCCACAAAAAGGCGGTTTGGAGCGGCGCGAGTGGATAGATAGCTTCGATGTTGTTCTGGATTTGGCCGGGCAGATGTTCAACAAAGCGGTTGAGCTGAGCTTGGTCAAGATCGAGATCTGGGAAGTCAGAGGGGGTATAGTCGCTACGCTCGCCTGAGATGTAACGGGTGGCGCAGTGAGCGGTGCAGTGGGCAATAAGGGCTTTGAGCGTGTCGAGATAGCGGTGGGCGACGTTGGTAATGACGCTGGGCTGATAGCATTCAGCGTCATAGGTCCACTTGAGGGTTAGCTGGCCATTGGCTATCCAAGCGTTGATTTCTAGCGGATGACTGCGGGGATTGTCAGGACTTCTAAGGGTGCCTAAATCAATATCAAGGAGCGATCGCACATTGCCTAGCTGCGTGTCTTTCTCTCGATTAGGCTGCTGTTGTTGCTGACCGAGATAGTTGAACAGTATTTCAGCAGGCGCAAAGGCTTTTAGCTGCGCTTGAATTTTCTCATCTGCCGAATAGCGCAGCAGACCGTAGCCAATGCCTCGATTTGGAATCTGGCGGAGCTGTTCTTTTATCGATTTTATTGACTCTCCTAAGTCAGCAGCCTCAGATATCTGCAAGCTCACCGGATAGGTAGTCGTAAACCAGCCGACTGTACGAGATAAATCGACATTAGGCGCAATCTGTTCGCGGCCATGACCTTCTAGCTCTAGTCTGAGGGTGTTTAGCGGCGTGGTGTCGGTGGTGGCCGCATTTTCTGAGCTACGCCGTGCTAACAGGGTTTGGCAGAGAGCGGTTAGCAGCGCATCGTTGATTTGCGTGTTGTAGACAGCAGGTACTGTCTGAAGTAGTGCGTGGGTTTCTGCGGCTGCTAGCGAGACGGTCACTGTTTGCGCGGTGCTTTCTGTTGATGCGGCTGTAGACTGGGCTATGTTTTGAGAAAGTGCCGCATTTTGAGACAGTGCAGCTGTGGGCGACTTCAGCTGGGCTAGCCAAAATGGTAGTTCAGAAACTCTGTTATTGGCCTCTGCCGTGAGCCGTTCGGCCCAGTGCTTAAAGGCGGTTGTTTTTGGCGGAAGCTGCGCGGATAGCGGGCGATCGCTGCTGGTTGCTGAGTTGGTGGTTGAGCTGGTTGTTAACAGTTTTCCTAAATCGTCTTGCAAAATTTGCCAAGAAACAACGTCTGCAACAAGATGATGCAGGCTGATGAGTAGCCAGCTGCGATCGCGATCGCCCAAATAAAAGTGAGCGGCTTGTAAGAGCGGGCCAGTGGCTAAGTCTGTTTGAGCATGAAGCTCGCTGCTGTATTTGGCGACTGCCTGCTGCTGCTGTCGTGGCTCAAGGTCAGACAGATCGATATATATCGGCTTAGGAGAGTCTTCTATGTCGGGGGTGAAAGCTTGCCAGTGAGCAGACTCTTCTAGATGAGCAGGCGACTGATGGGCAGACGACTGGGCAGGCGGGCTGAAGCGCATTCTGAGGGCGTCGTGATGCTGCCAGAGGGCTGCGATCGCCTGCTTCACTTTTTCTTTGTTTGCCTCTTCTTTATTTGTTTCCGTATCTACCGCCCTGGGTAGTTCAAACAGCATGGCCTGATGCCAATGCTGTGGTGCTGGCATCTGCTGCCCAAAAAACCACTGCTGAATAGGTGTTAGCGGCACCGGGCCAGTGACTGCGCTCTGCATTGCGGCGGCGGCGGGTGCTGCCTTTACCGCTGTTGCTAGCGTTGCTACGGTGGGATGATCAAATAGCTGATTGGGCGCTAGTCTGAGTCCGGCTTCTCTGGCTCGTGACACAATTTGAATACTCAAAATAGAGTCTCCACCCAGCTCGAAAAAATTATCGTAAATGCCTAGCTGCTTGAGCCCTAAAACGGCTTTCCAAATTTTCACTAAAGTCTTTTCTGTAGATGTCTGTGGCAGATCAGAAGTCTGCTGTGCTTCTAAGTCATTACTATTGGTGCCATCGCTGTTTGTGCTATTACTGCCAGAGTCATGACTACCAGCATCACGACTATTAGACTGTGCTACTCGCAGCTTGGACAATGCGCGAACGTCAAGTTTGCCATTTGCGGTGCGCGGCAGCTTTGGAAGGATGACAATTTCAGCAGGCACCATGTACCGTGGCAGTTTTGCCTGTAGCGTTGCTCGCAGCTCAGCAGGATTGAGGACGATGCGCGGATCTCGGGGGACCGCATAGGCGACTAGCCGCTGGTTTTGCGCGGTCTGGTCTTGCGCGGTTTTGCCCGCTTTGGTTTGGGGCTGTGCTGTTTGAGATGGAGAAACTTGAGATGGAGAGGCTTGAGAGGATTGCGATCGCGAGAATTGCGATTGAGAGGATGGAGAGTCTGCTGCTTGAGACCGCTGGGCCAAGCGCTGCGATAGTGCCGCTTTCTGCTTTTGAGAAAGGGCAGCTACTCTGTCGTAAAAAGTGGCGGGCCGATCTTGAGTGAGGGTCATAATTTGTTTCATGCCTGCTGCTGAGTAGATAGCCAGGGCTGGCTGCTGTCGGCTAGTGCTTTTTCGGGTGCTGGCCTGTTGCCTAGTTTTTTGTCTTCTAGTTTTTTATTGTCTAGTTTTATTGTCTAGTTTCTTACGGCTTAGTTTTTGACTGATCAAGGTTTCAATGAGCTGCGTGGCTACCTTTTGATTGGCATAGTGCTGGCAGCGATCGCGCATATCACTCACCCGATGCCGATAGTCGGGCTGGTCTAATAGCGCCTGAATATGGCGACGGATATCAGCGGCCTGATCTGTTTGCAGACTGCCAACAATCCCTAGCCCGTGGTACTTTACCCGCGCCGCGCTGCCATTTTGACAGGCGTGAGCGAGCGAATATACCAGCATCGGCACCCCAAAATGAATGCACTCTGCAATGCTGTGCGGCCCACTGTTGATAATGGCGCAGTCTGCCTGGGCTAGCACCTGTAGCTGTGGCGTCCAGCTAAATGCATAGACATTGTTTGGTAAAGGCCCTAGCTGCTTTGGGTCTAGACGTCCACCTAGGCCCACAACCAAATCCCACTCAGGCCGATTGGCAACTGCGGCAATGACTTGTTGTAAAAACGGTTTGCTCCCTGCTTTAAAGCTACTACACCCGCAGTAAATTAAAGATCTTCCATTCGTACGATGTTGTTGGAATAAGTGGTTTAGCGGGCCTTGTATTTCAGGTGAAACTTGCTCTTTTAGCCGCTGCTGGGCCACCATTGGCCCGATGTAATGCATCGAAGCGGGTGGCTGATGCGGAAAATCTAGCGCTTGAGCATTTAGGCAAAGAATGGGTAAAGGTCCGTGCGGGTAAGGCACTAGCCACTGCGTAAAGCCAAAATTCTCTCGGAATTGATAGCCCAGCTGTTTGGCATATCGCTGCAAAACAGAGATTCGATCGAGCCCCATCCGTCGCCAGCGCTCTCGCTGAAAAGCTCCCCACTGGCGTAAACCATAGCGCAGCCAGCTCAGCTCTAAGCCAAGCGGGCTGCCGCGCCAGCCTTCATTAGGCACAATTTGGCTGCTGATGGGCGGTAGGCCGGGGCACTTCCAAATAGAGAGAAATGGACACAGCAGCGCCACGGGCAAGTCGGCTTTTACCGCTGCCATAATGTGCGGATGCATTTCAATATCAATGAGAACTAGATCGGGCGATAGCGCTGTGAGGGTGTCAACAAAGCGATCTGTGCCCAAAGCGGTGACGGCTTTGTTTTGACGCGATCGCAGCTGTCGCCATTTTTGCCACCGACTCATCGGCGGATCGCCCGATTGAATTACCCACTCATCTAGTTGCACAAAAGGAATTCCCTGCGCTGTCAGCGTTTGGCTAAAATTCTTCGCAGGACTGGCGCAAATAACCTGATGCCCCGCTTCAGTAAGCTGTTCTATTAGCGCTAAGCTGGCATTAAAAATGCCTGTGAGTCCACCCGTGACGCAGACAATGTTTGCCATCTTTACGCCTCCTCAATCGCTAATTCGACCGCTAATTCGACTGCCGATTCGACTGCCGATAGCAGAGCGATCGCATCTACTTTTGGCAGTGCCGACAGCGCCTTTACCAGTGCCTCTATGCTGTTATGCTCCATACTGTCGTGCTCTATGCTGCCATCATCAGGCGCGGTTTGAATGATAGCTGCCTGAGTCACGACGGCTTCTTGTACCGAGGGATGCGATCGCAGCGCTTCTTCAATCTCGCCTAGCTCAATGCGATGCCCCCGGATTTTAACCTGTCGGTCTGAGCGGCCCAGCCACTCTAGCGTTCCATCGGCGCGATAGCGGCCCAGATCGCCTGTTTCGTAAAAGCGTTGAGGCTGCTTGACCGCAGACTCTCCTGCTTCACCGCTAGAGAGGGACACAAAGGCCGCTGCGGTTTTCTCTGGCTGATTGAGGTAGCCGTGGGCGACGCCATCGCCGCCGACGTAGATTTCGCCGATCGCGCCAGTGGGGACGCGTCGCTGATTGGCGTCGAGCAGCCAGAGGTGGGTATTGGCGATCGCATGGCCAATGGCAACAGGGCCCGGCGGCAGGTCTGACGGGATGCGGTAGCCAGCGCACCAAACGGTGGCTTCGGTGGGGCCGTATTCGTTGTACAGGTGTGTGTGTGGGAGTTTGGCGTAGTGCGATCGCACCAAAGTTCGAGAGCACGCTTCGCCCGCTACGATGACGACTTTGAGCGTGGAGAGTGACTGCGGGTTGGCTTCAGCGATTAGCAGGCTATAGAGGGTAGGGACACAGAGCGTGTGGGTGATGCGATCGCTTTCAATTAACCCCGCTAGCTGCTGCAAATCTTGTTCTATGCGCTGCGGTGCCATGACCAGCGTCCCACCTTGAACCAGCGTCCAAAATATTCCTGCTATCGAGCTATCAAATGCAACAGAAGAGAGCAGTAGAAATCGCTTAACGGCGTCGGGATAGAAGTCCGTGCGAGCAGCTGTAGAATGCATCAGGTTTTGGTGGCTGACCATTACACCTTTTGGTTTGCCAGTAGACCCTGAGGTATAGATGATATAAGCCAAATCATCTGGCTTAATTTCACTGAGATCTGTTTCACTGAGATCTATTTCACTGAGATCGGAGCGGTCCGCTAAGGTACGACTGTCTTCTTCTGAAAAGGAGAATTCATCTAGATACAGCCGGGGAATAGCCTCGTTAGGCAGCTGAGCCGATTGCGCTGTTGCCCGGTCGGTGCAGATAACTTTGGGGGCGGTGTCTTCTAGGCAGTAGGCTAGCCGAGCGGTGGGATAGTCTGGATCGAGGGGAACGTAGGCTGCGCCTGCTTTGAGCACTGCTAGGATGCTGACGATAATTGCGGGCGAGCGGTTGAGGCAAATGCAGACTCGGCTGCCGGGTGTAACGCCGTGCGATCGCAGCTCATGCGCTAGTCTATTCGCCTGTTGATTCAACGCTGCGTAAGAGAGCGACGCTGTACCAAAAACAACTGCTTCTGCATTGGGCGTTTTTAGCGCCTGCGCTTCAATTAGCTGATGAACTGCCAAATCTTGCGGATAGTGCACCGGCTGCTTATCCGCCATCTGCTGCTGTTCATCAGGCGTTAACCGGGGCAGCTCTGCCAGCGTTTGCTCCGGCTGCTCAATAAACGCTTTCAACAACAGCTCTACATGCGCTAATAGCCGGTTGATCGCACCTGCTTCAAATCGAGCCGAGTCGTAGATGCAAAGCAGCTCGATAGATTGGTTTGGAGACTGGCCAGGAACGACCAGCAGCGCCAGTGGATAGTTACTTTGTTCTAAATAGCGCGAATCTTCTACTATTAGCGTCAGCTCGGCGGGTTGCGCCTCTGGATAGTTCTCGAATACAACAATGCTCTCAAATAGCGGGCTTTCAGCCGGTAGCTGGCTCCACCGCTTGATGTCGGGTAGGGGCGTGGTGTCGTGCTGGCGCAGGTCTAGAAACTGCTGCTGGCACGCCTGTAGCCACTGGCTCAAAGGCTGTTCGGCAGGCACAGAAACGCACACCGGCAGTGTGCTGATGAACATTCCCACTATTCTTTCGATGCCGCTGAGTTCAGCCGGTCTGCCAGAGACAACTGAGCCGTACGTGACCTGTTTCGCGCCGCTATAGTGGCTTAGCATCAGAGCCCAGGCGCTTTGAATGAGGGTGCTTAGCGTGAGGCGCTGCGCTTTGGCAAACTGTTTGATCTGAGCGGTGCGGTTGCTATCTATTTGCCTAGAGTGCTGCTGATAGATGTGCTGGGCGTCGGTAGCCTCGCCGCTGGCTGTGATAGCTGCGGGTAGCGGGGTGGGTTCACTGAATCCGCTGAGCTGCGATCTCCAAAAGCTTTCTGCCGTAGCGTCTGTCCTATTTTGCTGCCAAGCGATAAAGTCTCGGTAGGGGCGTCTTTCTTCAAACTGGGCGGGCTCTTTGGCACAGAGCGACTGATAGCACGTCAGCATATCTTGCCAAATTAGCGGCAAAGACCAGCCGTCAAACAGCAGATGATGAAAGCTCCACACCAGTTGGAAACGCGTCTCGTTTAACTGAATAAGAACAAGTCGAAGAATAGGTGCCTTGGCCAAGTTAAAGGCCCGGTTGCGATCGCGACTTAACAAGGTTTCTAGTTTTTCAGCCTGTTCTTCTGTTGGAATTTCTCGCCAGTCGAGCTGCTGCCAGGGGAGTTTTACGTTTTGCCTGACAACCTGCAGAGGCTGATCTAACCCTTCCCACAAAAAGGCCGTCCGCAGCACCGGATGCTGAGCAATCGTGAGCTGCCAAGCCTGTTGAAAGTTGGCAACGTCTAGCTCGCCAACGAGTTTACAGGTGTACTGGTTGATATAGGTGCCTGCGGTGCTTTTAGTGCTTTTAGCTGCTGCATCCTCGGTTTCTGCGAGCGTGTGAAACAGCATTCCAAGCTGCACAGGTGAAAGCGGGTAGATATCGGCGACGTTTTTCATCAGGCTTCCTCCTCGTCGTCAATATCGTCGTCAACATCTTCGTCAAACTGGCCTAGCAAGGCGGAGAGCTTGTCGAGCTTTTGGCCATCGAGCTGCGCTAGGGGAAAGTCTTCTGTGGTTACAGCGGTCGATGATTTTCCGGTGATTAGCTGCGTTAGCTGGTCGATAATACCGTTTGCGATCGCCTCTACTGTCTGCGGGTCAACTCCGGCATAGTCAATATCTATCTGAAGCTGCCCGTGGGTGATAAAGGCGCTGATGTCTAGAGGATGCGATCGCGGCTGCCGCTCACTGCGAGAAACGCTTAAAGGCACGGCTAGCTCGAACATAGACTGAGCCGGTAGCAGCTGATCTAGCGTGCCTAAATAGTTGAACAGCACGTCGGCCTGTGGCTGCGCGGCTAGAGTCGCTTTAGTTTGCTCATCGCCGAAATAGCGCAAAATGCCGTAGCCAATGCCGCTTTGAGGCACTGCTCGCATCGTCTGTTTTACCTGAGCTAAAGTCTCCCCAATTTCGCTAGCAACCGGCAGCACGACCGGAAATAACGAGGTGAACCAGCCCACGGTGCGAACGAGCCGAATGCCTGCGACTAGGGCCTCTTCTCGGCCATGACCTTCTAAATCAACCCTAAGACTAGACTGTTTGGTTTTAGCTGAAATAGCTTCTGCGATCGCAGCTAAAATTTTCTCCTGTGGGCGATCGCGATGCGACGATTGAAGAAACTGCTGAGTAGCTTCTAGGCTCAGCTTTCGAGTTGTTTTCCCGGCCAGGCTAAGCGGCGTCAAAGCCTTCGGAGACAGCATCTCCCCGCGCTCAACTTCAGTGCTTCCCACCCGTTGCCTGAGCGGAGTCGAAGGCAAGCTCTCCCAATACGCCATCTCATCTGCACCCAACTCAACCTGCGCTAGCCCTTGCGCCCAAGCCTTAAACGAGCTTGTCTTCAGCGGCAGCATTACGTCCTCGCCTGATCTGATCTGACGGTAGATTGTCTCCAAATCCTTCAACAGCGTCAGCCAAGACACCGCATCCACAGCCAAATGATGAATGACAATCGCTAGCTGCTGCTGGTCACCTAGATCAAACAGCACCGCCCGTAACAAATCGCCAGTTGCTAAGTTCAGCTGCGTTTGCAAGCGGGCGATCTCAGCTTGTATCACCTGTTGTTGCACAGGCTCATCGGACAGATCGACTAGAGAAACTTGATTTGCGTTTATTTGATTCGCGTCTATTTGATCTGTTTCTGGCTGATTTACTTCTGGCTGATTTACTTCTGGCTGATTTACTCCTGTGGCCTGTCGATAGCGCTGTATCCAGCGGCCCTCGTCCTGCACATAGCTCAATCGCAAGCTGTCATGATGGCTTATCAAAGCCTGCACAGACCACCGCAAGGTCTCTATTTCTAGCGGTTCATTACCGTTTAGCAGCATTGTTTGCGTAAACTGCTCCGGCTCCGGTGAGTGCAGCTCAAAAAAGGCCTGTTGGATCGGCGTTAGTGGAAACTCACCAGTCAGATCTTCTGGCTCTGCGCTGCCTTCTGGTGTGGCGACACCTGCTAGCTCAGCCAGTGTTGGGTGCTGAAAAATCTGGTTTGGCGATAGCACAAATCCAGCTTCAGATAGCCTTGCCGCTATCTGAATGGCCATAATCGAATCGCCGCCAAGATCAAAGAAATTATCGTGAATGCCAATGCGATCAACTTTTAGGACCTGCTGCCACAGCTTCGCTAGTGTCTTTTCAACATTGGTTTGCGGGGCCACAAAAACAGAAGTCAGCTCTGGCCGACTGGCCTGGGCATCTGGCAGCGCGGCAAAATCCACTTTGCCGTTGGCTGTTAGCGGCATTTCGTCTAGCGGCACAAAGTAAGCCGGTACTAGCGTGCTGGGCAGCTGTTGGGCAAGAAAAGCGCGTAGATCTGCCGTTGATAGCTCGCTGTTTACGCAATAGTAGGCCGCGAGCTGCGCTTCTGTACTGCGCTGGGCGTCGTAGCCAATCTCTTTTAAAATCTGCTTAACTGCGCCAACGTCAATCTCATCGTTGAGTTCATCGATGCACTCGTCCACCGTTTTATGGCCCATGCGCACGTCCCAGCTATAGGGCAGCGCATAGTTGTGATAGCCGCGCTGCTGAGTATGGACGTAAATGCCCGCATTGTTGATCAGGCAGTTGGTAGATCGACCGGTATCGGCAGGGCGAATCCAGGGGAGGCGATCGCGCAAGAACGCCAGCATCTCTGCTAGCTCTACCTCGCAGTACCGGTAAAAATCAACAATCTCAACCCTGTTGAAAATGTCGTCTGATTGAAACACATCCACGTCCATCAGCTGCGACACCGCGTCATCGCTACGGTGATAGACCTTTCTGGCTTCTAACACCGTTTCATCAATCGTATCGGGATTAAATTCGGGCTGGCCAAACAGCTCGGTAAACCATTCTTCACTCAGGCGCGTTTCAAAAAACTGGCCGCGAGAGAGCCCGGTGACAATGGCGGGAATGCCCATGTCATAAGCCATTTGCATACTGAGGGTGTAGATAGTTTTGAAGCAGCCGTTGCAGACATTGCAGTGCCGCTCTAGGCTATCGACAAAAATCTCGTTCATGGCAGGCGTGGTGGCAAAGATATGCTCTACCTCTAGGGCCTGAACGACGCGGCGAATGTTGTCTTTTGCGCCTTCAGAGATGTAGCCGTTGTCTAGCGTAAAGGCAAAGACCTTGAAGCCCATATGGACGAGCTGGGCTAGGGCGTAGGTGCTATCTTTGCCGCCGCTGAGCAGCATCATGCAGTCGTATTGGTTGTTTTTTAGATTATTTTTTAGATTATTCTTTCTTTGGCAGGCGGCTTCTAGGCGCGATCGCAACTCTTCCATCGACCGAAAATACGTCGCTGTTCGGTGCCGATACGTCTCGTATGTGCGACACACATCGCAAACGCCTGCCTCGTCAAAGCTGACGCCCGGATAGTTGGAGGCTAGGCCGCAGCTTGTGCAGTAGCTGAGCGAAACGGGCGGCGCTCCGACGACTGGCTGGACAACGCTGACCGCGCTAGCACTGACCGCTGGATGGGCTGCGATCGCGGCTTCTATTTCACCTAGCTCCACACGGTGACCGCGAATCTTGACCTGGCGATCGCAGCGCCCCAGGTAAATCATCGCCCCGTCCGAGCGCCAGCGCCCCAAATCTCCCGTCTTATACAGCCGCCGCCCCTGCCAGTAGACAAAGCGTGTCGCTGTTAGCGCCTCCCGGTGCAAATAGCCCCTTGCCAGCCCTGGCCCACCGATAAAAATTTCGCCAACACCCCCTTGCGGTGCGAGGTGTAGCTGTTCGTCTAGCAGGTAAATCTCTGAATTCGCAGCGGGCGTGCCAATCGGGACCGATAGCGCCTCATCAGTCGCATCGTACTGATGAATCATGCAGCCTACGGTGGCCTCGGTGGGGCCATACTCGTTGTATATTTCGAGTGGATGACTGTGGGTAGACTCGCTGCTAGCTGCGATCGCGCCTGCCAACGCTGACTTAAAGTCTTCGCCGCCCAAAATCAGCGTCTTTACCCGCGAGCCAACTGGCATTCCCTGCACCAGCGCCAAGTGAGAGGGCGTCAGCTTAATCACATCAACCACATTCTCTTGAAAAATCCGCTGTAGGGAAAGATCAATCGGTTCGTCCCCGGCAGGGTAAACAACAACCTGTCCGCCCGAAAGCAAGGGCACAAAAATAGAGGTGACCGTGAGGTCAAAAGCTAGGGGAGAAAACAGCGGAAAGGACAGGACTCGCCCGCGCACGTATTTGGCGATGGCCCACTGCACATAGTTCGCTAGCCCTCTGTGTTCAATGGCAACGCCTTTGGGCTGACCGGTAGAACCGGAGGTATACAGTAAATAGGCGAGCTGGCCAAGCGCCGGACTATTCTCTAAATTATGCTCAAGGTTATGCTCGGGCTGCGAGTTTAAGACCTGCGCGCCTACCTGCGCATCTAAAGTATCTAACGGTAAAAGGGTCGCTTGACCCGTTAGCCGCTCGCTCAGCGTCGAATGCGTAAGCACCCATCTCACCTGCGTATCTTGCAATATATAGGAGATACGCTCGACCGGATGGCTAGGCTCAATTGGTACGTAGGCCCCGCCTGCCTTGAGAACGCCGAGGATGGCGACTAGCATATCTGTTGATCGGTGCAGGCAAATGCCAACAGCAGACTCTGCGGTGACGCCCTGACGCCGGAGATAGTGCGCGAGCTGGTTGGCTTTGGCGTTGAGCTGCTGGTAGGTGAGCTGCTGGTAGGTGAGGGTGTGCGATTCGCAGCTAGTGGCGATCGCATTGGGCGTCTTTTGAACCTGCGCTTCAAATAGTTGAACAACGCTCTGGTCAGGATCACTCTCTTTATTAACGCTCTGTTTATTAACGCCCTGTTTGCTCGAAGCAGTCTGGTAGTTACCGAGCGAAAAGAGATGCGATTTCTCCTTTTTCGCCAACATCTCTACGTCTGCGATCGCCTGCGCTTTATTCGCGATCGCCGCATCTACTAGGGCCAAAAAGTGACTCGGCGCGCGGTCTTGCAGATCTCTTTCAAACAAATCCTCATTAAAGTCAAAATGTAGCTGCAAGCTGCCCTGCCGATCCAAATCGTGTACCTGCAAGCGCAAGTGGTGGCGCGGATCGCCTGCGTCCGCATGAATCCACTCAGAGCGCACGTTATATCCGGCAAAATCAGAAAACTGAGAGTGAATAAAGTTCAGCACCACATTCACATCGCGGTTAGCGGCTAGCTCACTCGCGCCCGGCTGTGCATAGCGCAACAGCTTTCCTGCCGACTCGTTCACCTGCTGTAGCAAAGATGCAAAAGTCTCGTTTTCACCCACCTGTGCCAACAGCGGAAACAGTTCTACAAACAGGCCAGCCGTCTCTTTAGCTTCGGGCGTCAGGCGTCCGTGGGCGGGGGTGGCGATCACAACTTCTGCCTGCCCGCTCACCCGGTGTAAATAGGCCAGCAGCAGCCCGGCTACCAGGTTAAAGAGCGAGATTCTAGGCGTTAGCGCCGCCGCTTCGGAGGTTACGGCCAGCTCTTTTAGGGCCGCTGTGCGCTCAGGGCCTAGCTCACAAGAGACTCGGCGCGTGCGAGGAGAGACCTGCGCCGCCATTTTCTGATACAGCGCTACTGGCTGCTGTCCCCGGTCTACTTGCTGCTGCCAGTGCTTAGTCGCGCGCGTAGAGATTGCCGGGGCCTCAGCGTTTAATGCTTCCACCGTTTCTAGATAGGTCGGGAATGTGGGTGCATTCGCCAAGGTTTCATCCAAACTGACCTCTGTGATCCCCTCGACTACTTGTTGATAAAAATTACCCATCCGCTCAAAAACGAGCCTGAGCGCTTCAATGTCAGTAATGAGATGGTGCTGATTGAGATACCAGACAAAGGAACTAGGGCCCAGGCGAATGAGCGCCGTATCGAATAGCTGCTTAGAGAGGGTGAAGCGCAGCTGCGACCGGGCATTGGCCCATTCACGAGCGGCGGCGTAAGGGTGGGGGCGATCGCAAAAATCTAGAACGGCAACCGCACAGTCCAACTGCTCCAAGCTGTCCAAAGGCGAAATCGCCCGCTGATAGGGGACACCGTCAATTTCCCCAATCACTAGTCGCAGTGCGTCACAGCGCTGCACCAAAGCTCGAAAGGCCACTTGAAACGCCCCCTCATCGATCTCACCCGATAGCGTAAACAAAAACGCCATGTTGTACAGCGGCGCGTCTGGGGCGAGCTTTTGCCCTAACCACAGCCGCCGCTGCGCTGTTGTTAATGGCACTGTTGATGGCACTGTTGAAGGCAAGTGCTGAGGGGTATTGACTGAATCAGACTGAGGCGAAAGGGTGGAGGCAAAGGTCATGAAGAATTACAGGCGTTTTACAGGCTTCTGTTTGCTAGGTAGGCGTCTATTGCCTTGATCGTGCGGAAATTAAAGATAGTGATGTCTGCCTGGGCAACGTCTACATTAAACGTCTCTTCGATGAAGGCAATGAGCCGCATAATCCCCATTGAGTCGATAATCTCTTCGCCTAGCAAATCATCGTCTGCTTCGACCTGCATTCGACCGTTCAGCAAGGTGTTGCTGATGTAGTTTTTGAGGATTTCTTGGGCGTCCATTTTGACGGTTGTTGGTTTGACGGTTGGGTTTAATATCTGCATCTATTAGCTGCTTTCTACAAGTCTTTCTGTTTGCCGTTCTGTCTGCATTTTCGTGGTTGCTGACTGCGCTGCTGATTTCATTGCTGACTGCGTTGCCGACTGCAAGCTTCGGCGGTCTATTTTGCCAGTACCCGTGCGCGGAAACGTGGAGACAATCGATATCTCTTGAGGCACCGCGTAGGCTGGCAGGCGATCGCTGGCATAGCGCCGAATGTCTGTCTCGCTGAGGGCGGCACCCGGCTTGAGAATAATTGACGCGCCAATCTGATGGCTGCCACCCTCATAAGGTATGGCGTAGGTAGCCGCTTCTTCAATCGCCGGATGAGCGACGAGGGCGGCTTCTACCCCGTCTAGCTCTACCCGGTATCCACGCGTTTTAATCTGTCTATCTTTACGCCCCAAAAACTGATACTGTCCGCCTATTTCTTGCACAAGGTCGCCCGTGCGATAGAACACCGCTGGCTGATTGGCAATTGAAGTATGAAAAAAGGCTTTGGCCGTTAGGTCAGGACGCTGCCAATAGCCGCTCATCATGGTGGCGGTGCGCACCAGCAGCTCGCCGACCTCGCCGGGGGTAACGGGCCTGTCAAACTCATCTACAACCAGTCCTTCTGAATTGTCCCAAACTTGTCCAATGGGTGAAAGATCTTCAGGCATAGGTGCTCCCTCCGTCAGTCGCGGAATGTGATAGTACGTACACTGATTGACTTCTGCGGGGCCATAAATGTTGCTAAATCGGGCCTGGGGCAAGTGGGCCATCAGCGCGTACAGGTACTTTGCCGGAAAGGGTTCGCCTGCAAACAGTACCCAGCGGAGGGTTTCCAGATTGCGCTCGGCAAGGACGCCGCGCAGCAGTAGCTGGGTGAGGGCAAAGGGAACCGAGTACCAGATGCTTAAAGCCTCGTCTTCAATTAGCTGAGAGAGGCTGGCGGGGAGTTTGGTGTAGGCTTCTGGCAAGATGACGGTGGTAGCCCCGACCAGCGGCCCGGCAAAGAAACCAAGGGTGGAGATGTCGAAGTGAAGGGGCGAATGGTTGCCAATGCGATCGCTCGCCGTTAGCCCGTAGGTTTTGGCTACTAGCTGCGCGTAGCTGAGGCCGCCGTAGTGCGTGTGCATAATCCCCTTGGGCTGGCCAGTAGAGCCGGAGGTGTAGAGGATGTAGGCCAAATCTTGTGAGAGAATTTTTAGCGCTGGGGCCGTGTTGCTAGCAGGTAAATCAGCCCAGTCGCAGCAGGTGATGGTAGGTTCTATTTTTAAGCTGTCTGGCAGGCTATCTGGCCAGTGTTGGGGCAGGCCCACAATCCATCTAATTTGGGGCGAGGCGGCTAATATTTGAGGCAGCAGTCTGCGCTTGGCTCGATGGGTAATTAGGTGCTGAACGCCGCAGTGGTTAAGCGTGTAGGTGAGCTGAGAAAGGGGGGCGCTAGGATCTAGCGGGACATAGGCCGCGCCTGCTTTCCAAATGCCGTAGATAGCGATCGCACTCTCCAGGCTCTTGCTGAGATAAATGCCAATGCGATCGCCCCTTTTTACCCCGTGCGCTACCAGCCAGTGCGCTAGCCCGTTTGCCTTTTGCAGCAGTTCACCATAGGTTAGGCTCTCGCTATTGCAGCGAAACGCGGTGCTATCTGCCGCGCTGTCTGCCGCGCCGTCTAATATCTGAGAGAGAAGATAAGTCATGTTTTTCCTACAGGCGCTATAGAAGGCGCTACAGAACGCACCCCTAAAGCCCCAACGTGCGCGCAATAATGTTGCGCTGAATATCCGAAGTTCCGGCATAGATTACGCCGCCAACCGCATCGCGTAAGTCGCGCTCGATGCCGTATTCGCTCAGGTAGCCGTTGCCACCATGCACCCGCACCGCGTCTAAGCTAGAGGCCACAAACGCCTCGCTCAAATGCAGCTTTAGCATCGACGCTTCTAACATGGCAGACTTACCCTGATCTTTTAGCCAAGCCACCTTGTACAGCAGCAGCCTTGCTAGCTCTAGCCGCAGCTTCATATCAGCCACCCGATTAGACACCGACTGAAACTTACCAATTGGCTGACCAGACTGCGATCGCGTCTTTGCATAGTCGATCGTCTGCTCTAGCTGCCGTTCCATCGCTCCTAGCTGACTGGCTAACGTAAAGCAGCGGTCATACTCCAGCGAACTGTGAGAAATCGTAAAACCTGCCCCGGCTGGGCCTAGCCGATTTTCCTCTGGAACAAAGCAGTCTTTTAGCACCACCTCGCCAAAGGGCACTGTTCTTAGCCCCATCTTGTCCTGACTAGGATCTGTGCTAAAGCCCGCCATTGTCCGCTCTACCAAAAACACCTCTAAGCCCCACTTGCCCAGGCTCGGATCGGTGGTGGCAAACACCAGCGCCACATCGCAAATAGGCGCAGCCGTCACAAACTTTTTGCGCCCGTTGAGTACGTAGCCCCCTTCACAGGGCGTCGCCTGCGTCACCAAGCTGTATACGTCTGATCCCGCTTCTGGCTCGCTCAGCGCATGTACTCCAATCCACTGGCCCGCACACATAGGTGGCAAATAGCGCTGCTTTTGCGCCTCAGATCCAAACAGCAAGATCAGCATCTGCACTGTCCAAATTTGGGTGTTGAGCGCTAGCGTCAGGCCGCTATCCGCGCAGCCGTAGCCAACCGCTTCCATTGCCAGCACCGTCGTCATCAAATCCCGCGCCGGAGAGCCGCTGTACGCTTCGGGTATGCAGAGTCCTTGAAGCCCAAAGTCAGCGCACTTTTGCCAGCTTTCGCGAGAAAACTTGCCCTGATAGTCACGCTCAACCATGTCGGTATCGCTTAGCTCTGTTTGCGCAAATGCAACAACCTGCTCTTTAAAGGAAATCTGTTCTAGCGACCAAGAAAAGTCCACTATTTCATCTACCTATCTTTACTGGCTTATCTTTACTGGTTCCCCAAACCCATTGGCTACAGCATCCCTTGCAGCATCGGTAGAAACTGAAGGTTGACATCAAATGCCCGCTCAATAAACCAGTACAGGCTCATGGCTCCAAGCAATAGGCCCCCTGTTTTTAGTACAAAGGGAGCGTAGAACCACTGAGCGCGCAGCAGGTACAAAATTGGAAAAATCACAGCGATAATGGCAAGCTGTCCTAGCTCTACGCCTAAATTGAAGCCAAACAAGGAGAGCGCGGTGTGCTGACTTGTGACGCCTAGCTCACCGAGTACGTCGGCAAAGCCAAAGCCGTGAAATAGACCAAATAAGAAGATAATTAGCCAGGCGCGCCCTTTAAAGATGGGATAGAAGATTTCTACGGCTGCAAGCCCAATCGACGCGGCAATCACCGACTCTACAAATCGAGAGGGTACGTGCACTACGTCTAGCGTGGCTAGGCACAGCGTAATACTGTGCGCAACGGTGAAGGCTGTCGCTATTTTGAGGATGTAGATAAAGGAGGTTGAAAACTTTTCGACGGGCTGCCAGTGCTCACCGTCTTTGCGCCATAGCACGGAGGGCAGCAACAGCGCGATTAGAAACAGGACGTGGTCGATCCCTTCTAGGATGTGTTCTACCCCTAGTTTGACTACGCCCCAAAAGCCCTGGAGTAGGCTGCCAGAGGTCAAATCAACCGATTTTTCTTGCCCTGGTGAATTAAAGACCAGCAGCGCGTTAGACTCATTTCCAAATGTACCCGTTTTCCAATTCTCTTCTATGAGTAACAGATTAGTATTTTGAGGTTTCTCGGCTAGCATCACGTCGTAGGTGACGTCTAGGCTATCTGGCACGCTCTCTAGCCCTTCTAGGTCGTAGTTGAGCAGTATAAACTGAGACTGATAGGTGTTGAAATATTCTTCTTTTGTGAAGGCTAGCTGACAAACTTGCGGGGCGCAGTCGATGCTTGTGTGGTCGGCAGCGTAGGCTTTGATGTCTTCTAGGTGGGGGGCGAGCTGTTCTTGGCTGATTCTCTTTTCGGGGTCAAAGCCGAGGTTTAGCACTTCGTTGAGGTCTTGAACGGGTAGCTCTATTCGGGCAGAGACAGAAGACTCGCCAATTTGTAGGAAGAGATAGCTTTGGTTTAGCTCATGGGCGATCGCACTTTGTCTCAGTGTAGACGGCCCAAATGTAGAAGCAAAAAGGCACAAACAGCACGTCAGTATGGCAAGTGCAACATGAACAGGTCTACTGAAGGTAGACCTACGACGAATAGGGAAACTAGACATTTGGCGATGTAGGGCTTTGGGTTAAGCGGTTCAAGAAGATCTAAATAATGAAAGATGTTTGTCCGGATGGCGCATATCTTTCTCTATTCTGGAGTGTATGGGTGTAGAGGGTATCAACTAAGTGATAGCTCTGACACTTCACCAAATAATTACAATTGTTACTTGAACGATGGATAAGGATAGATGAACGCCCTGGAAGATAGTACGTAGGCGGCTGTCGTTTGGATTTAAATACGATCAGAGTGTGTCAGCTTAAGTATGTTTTGGCACTGTTCAATACTTTTCTTACAACCTCACAGTGCGTGCTCATAGTACGTAAAGCGATCAGGTTAATTAATCCTCGATCCTTAGCTTCGTGTCACAAGCTACGTGTCATAATGCCCAAGCTTTCTAGCTGTTGATTGTCGTGAGCGATCGCAATTTTGGCGATCGCAACAAAATCACTCAGCCACGATCGCAGCTCAGTCACGGCCTTGTTTCTTACCTGTGTGGCTCTTTGGGCGGTGGCTTTGGCTTGTTCTTGCGCGAGGTTGGCGGCTTCTGTCGCTTGCAGCGTTTTGTGGGCGGTGCGCAGTTTGGCGGGGGTAATGCCGAAGGTGTGCAGGCCGCTGAGGGTAATGTCGCTGTTGAGGGCAGCGGCATAAAACTGATTGGCCTGCGCTAGCCAGCGGTGAAGTGACTTGGCGCGATCGCCCTTCAACCCCAGTTCGGCAGCGGTAGCCACATCGCCTTTAAAAGCAATGCGAGCAATTTGTAGCAGGGGCATGTAAGCGTTTCGGGCATTATCCCAAGCGGTATTAAGAGCGGCAGTTGCTGTAATTTGCTCACCGTAGGCGGCTTTTTGCGCTAGCTGCGCAGACTGTAGGGTTTGGTAAAGTCGGCGTCCGGTTTGTAAACGAGTTTGGGTATAGCCAAAGGCTTTGAGTGCGGTAGAAATGCTGTTGATCTCTATAGCATTTTCGATGGCGGTGTGAGCCTGATTGATAAGGCGATCTATATTTTTGCTAAGGACCATGAGCAAATGGTAGTGAGTGCTTGCGTTCAGGCTGCCCGGTAAAGGCAAAGGAGTGCGCACCATGCAAAAAGTCATATGCAGTCATAAATTACACTTGCGCAAATCGTCAGGCCCATTTTTGGCTTAGTACAGGCAGCTTTCTCGAGCCTCGTAGTTGTTTTTTAGTGCTCCTAAGCAATTTTTCTAGGCTGGTAAATAATAATTTTGAGCGGCTCAAAGCTATTTAGATAAATAAAATCAAATAATCGAGGTGTTTGATTTGTTTGCAGGTGCCTTTGCGCCCAGCCAAGTAGCTGATGTAGATTTTCCGATAGATTGAGCCTGCGCTATGCTAACCGCAGCAATAAAGGCGCAAAAGCGGTGACTAAGGACGAATTGCTCAGGCTGATTGATGAAGCGGCGGCGGATGGACGGCCTACACTAGATTTGGCGGGAATGGGACTAGATGAGCTGCCGCCGGAAATTGGCCAGCTGACGAAGCTGAAGACTCTGGTTTTGGGGCGGTGGGATACGAAGAAGCAGAATTCGCTTGGCAATAACTTAAGAATATTGCCGGATGAGATTGGGCAATTGATAGATCTGCGATCGCTCAACCTCAGTTTCAATCAGCTAAGCACTTTGCCTGAAAGCATCGGACAGCTGACAAAGATTGCAATCGCTCGCCCTCAGTTCCAACCAGCTGAGCACTGTGCCGGAAAGCATCGGACAGCTACAAAGCTTGCAATCGCTCGCCCTCAGTGCCAACCAGCTGAGCACTGTGCCGGAAAGCATCGGACAGCTACAAAGCTTGCAATCGCTCGCCCTCAGTGGCAACCAGCTGAGCACTGTGCCAGAAAGCATCGGACAGCTACAAAGCTTGCAATCGCTCGACCTCAGTGGCAACCAGCTGAGCACTGTGCCGGAAAGCATCGGACAGCTACAAAGCTTGCAATCGCTCGACCTCAGTTACAACCAGCTGAGCACTGTGCCGGAAAGCATCGGACAGCTACAAAGCTTGCAATCGCTCGACCTCAGTTGCAACCAGCTGAGCACTGTGCCGGAAAGCATCGGACAGCTACAAAGCTTGCAATCGCTCTACCTCAATTCCAACCAGCTGAGCACTGTGCCGGAAAGCATCGGACAGCTACAAAGCTTGCAATCGCTCTACCTCAATTCCAACCAGCTGAGCACTGTGCCGGAAAGCATCGGACAGCTACAAAGCTTGCAATCGCTCGACCTCAGTTCCAACCAGCTGAGCACTTTGCCGGAAAGCATTGGACAGCTACAAAGCTTGCAATCGCTCTACCTCAGTTCCAACCAGCTGAGCACTTTGCCTGAGTGGGCTAAAGCCTTTGAAACATTGAAAAAGCTCGACTTGCGCGGCAATCCGTTACCCATTCCTCCTGAAGTTTTAGGAGGAAAAGGTTTTTTTCAAGACCCTAGCCCTGCGACAGAATCACTAGGCTTTTATTTCGCACTTCAAACAGAATCAGGCTCTGTCCCCCTTTACGAAGCCAAACTCATCCTCATCGGCGAAGGTGGCGCAGGCAAAACCTCTCTTGCTAAGAAAATCGACAGCGCAGCCTACGAACTCACCGAAGACGAAAAATCCACCGAAGGCATCGACGTTATCCGCTGGGACTTTCCCCTCCCCGACGGCAACACCTTCCGCGTCAACATCTGGGACTTTGGCGGCCAAGAAATTTACCACGCCACCCATCAGTTCTTCCTCACCAAACGCTCCCTCTATCTCCTCGTCGCCGACACCCGCCAAGAAAACACCGACTTCTACTACTGGCTCAAAATCGTCGAACTCCTTAGCGACAGCAGCCCCGTCCTCATCATCAAAAACGAAAAGCAAGACCGCCAGTGCGAAATTGACGAAGGCCTCTTCAAAAGCCAGTTCAACAATCTCAAAGACAGTTTCCCCACAAATCTAAAAGACAATCGCGGCCTAGACAAAATCAAAGACGCCATCCGCTACCACATCAGCCAGCTTCCCCACGTCGGCAACCCTCTGCCCAAAATTTGGGTCCGCGTCCGCGCCGCCCTAGAAAACTACGCCCAAAACTGCAACACCATCACCATCGAACAATACTGCAACATCTGCCGCCAAAACGGCTTCACCGACAAAGCCCAAATGCTCTTCCTCAGCAGCTATCTGCACGACCTCGGCGTCTGCCTCCACTTCCAAGACGACAAACTGCTCAAACGCACCGTCATTCTCAAACCCGAATGGGCCACCACCGCAGTATACAAAGTCGCCGACAGCGACACCGTCCGCAACAACAAAGGCCGCTTCACCGAAGCCGACACTGCCAAAATCTGGTCCGATAGCGAATACTCAGACCTGCGCGATGAACTTCTCCAGCTAATGATGCGCTTCAAACTCGCCTACGAACTGCCAAATCAACCGGGCAACTATATCGCCCCCCAGCTCCTCCCCGTCAGCAAACCGCAATACGACTGGGACCCCACCGACAACCTCATCCTTCGCTACACCTACGACTTCATGCCCAAAGGCATCCTCACCCGCTTCATCGTCGAAATCCACGCCCGCATTGAAGATCAAGATCACGTCTGGAAAAACGGCGTCGTGCTTGCCGACAACTGGGCCAAAGCGGAAGTGATTGAAAACTACCCCCAAAAAGAGATCTTCGTTCGCATCAGCGGCAGCAACAAAAAGCCGCTGCTAGAACAAATTCGCTACGAGCTTTGGAAAATCCATGAGTCTTACGAACGCTTGCAGTACCAAGAACTCATTCCTTGCAACTGCCAACAGTGCAAAGGTAGCGAAACCCCCGAATCCTACGCTCACGAGCTGCTTATGCACTACATTTCTAACCACGAATACGAAATCAAATGCCATCGCAGCTTCAAGCAAATAGACGTCCGCCGACTCATTAGCGACATTACCGATAACTTCACCTCTCCTCATTCAGAAACCCCATGGGTCAGAGCCCCCAAAGAAAAGCCGAACATCCCTGCACCTACAAACTTCTCCATTGGCAGAGATATCAGAGATAGCATCGTTATTATTGGTAATGACAACAATGCCAACCTAGAACTGGCCCAGACTGCCCGTGACATCAAAGCCCTGCTCGACGAACTCTCTGAAGAATACAACCCTAATAGCGCCAAAGGCCAAACCAAAATCGAGCAAGCTGCCCTGGCCGAAATCAAACAAAATCCAACCCTAAAACAACGCACTATCAAAGCGCTAAAGTCCGCTGGAGATGAAGCCTTAGAGCAAGCCATTCAGCACCCGGTTGCAAAAGTTGTGGTAGAAGGGGTGAAAGGCTTTTTAGAAGACTGATGTCGCCGCGCGATCGCTTTTTTTCAAACAATGCAGTACAGTATGTCGCATGGCAACTGCAACAAACCACAGACCGATCGCAATTGATCTTTTTGCCGGGGCAGGCGGGCTTGGCCTGGGCTTTGAGCAAGCGGGCTTTGACGTGCCCGTCGCCGTCGAAATTGACCCGGTCCATGCGGCAGTTCACCAGTTTAATTTTCCTCAGTGCACGGTTATTCCTCGCTCTGTGACCGCCATTACCGGCAAAGAGATTCGCGCGATCGCCAATCTAACCGCGCAGCAGCCAATCGCCGTAGTAATTGGGGGCGCACCCTGCCAGGGCTTTTCCATCATGGGCAAACGCACCCTCAGCGATCCGCGCAACCGCCTAGTCAAAGACTTCATTCGCCTTGTAGATGCCCTACAGCCCCGCTACTTTGTCTTCGAGAATGTAAAAGGACTCACCCTAACGCGCAACCGTTCTGTTCTAGAAGCCGTCGTCGCCGAGATTGCCGCCATTGGCTACCGGCTAGTCACCCCTTGGCAGGTGCTCAACGCTCATCACTACGGCGTCCCGCAAAATCGCGAACGGCTGTTCTTAATCGGCGCACGACACGACTGCCCCCTGCCTGCCTATCCTGAAAAACGCACAGTGCAGCCAACCTGCGCCGACGCCCTAGAAGATTTGCCCGATGCCGAAAAATTTGATTCGCTAACCCAGGTGGGTGAAGTGCCCGTACGGCTAGCGCCACCCAAAAGCGACTATGCCTCTCTGCTGCGCTGCGCCTCAGCTCACGGCTGGCATTACGGCTATCAGCGGCAGTGGAACCCACAGCGGCTCACCAACAGTATTCGCACCAATCATTCAGTGCGATCGCGCGATCGCTTCGCCAACACCCCTCCCGGCAAGCGCGAACCCATCTCTCACTTTTTCCGTCTGCCGCCCGACGGCATCTGCAACACCCTCCGCGCTGGCACCGACTCGGCTAGAGGCTCATTCACCAGCCCTCGGCCCATTCACTATCGCTACGCCCGCTGCATCACCGTCCGTGAAATGGCCCGACTGCACGGCTTTCCAGACTGGTTTCGGCTACATGCCACCAAATGGCACGGCGCGCGCCAGGTTGGCAACTCGGTGCCGCCGCCTTTGGCCAGAGCGATCGCTACCGAAATCATCGCTGCGCTTGGCCATCAGCCCACCGCGCCAAACCTCACGCTTCCTGCTGGCGACGAACGACTGCTCACCCTCACTGCCGAAGCCGCCGCCCGCTACTGGGGCATCAAAAGCCCCATTCGTCAGCGCGATCGCGTGCTGGCCTCATAACCTGCACTTCATAACCTGCAACTTTTATCCCGTTAATCCACGCCTCGCCGAACCGTTCCCCATTACGATGAAGGGGTTGAATGGCAAAGTCACAGAGCAAAAGTTACAGAGCAATGGACATTAAATCGGGATTTGTAGGCACCGTTGGCAATACGCCCCTCATTCGGCTAGATAGCTTTAGCGAAGAAACGGGTTGCGAAATTTTAGGCAAAGCAGAATTTCTAAACCCAGGCGGATCGGTCAAAGATCGGGCGGCGCTATTCATCATTGAGCAAGCCGAAAAGGAAGGCAAGCTAAAGCCGGGGGGCACAGTCGTAGAAGGCACGGCGGGCAATACCGGCATTGGCCTCACGCATATTTGCAATGCCAAGGGCTATAAGTGCGTCATTATTATTCCAGAAACGCAGTCGCAAGAAAAAATTGATTTGCTAAGAACGCTGGGCGCGGACGTGCGCACGGTGCCCGCTGTGCCTTACAAAGACGACAACAACTATGTCAAAGTCTCCGGTCGCCTAGCAAAAGAACTAGACAACGCCATTTGGGCCAATCAGTTTGAAAACCTGGCAAACCGTCAGGCCCACTATGCTACGACAGGCCCTGAAATGTGGGCGCAAACCGGTGGCAAAATTGACGGCTGGACGGCAGCGACAGGAACAGGCGGCACCTACGCCGGGGTCGCCATGTTCTTAAAGGAGAAAAATCCTAACGCTCGCTGTGTAGTTGCCGACCCCATGGGCAGCGGCTTGTACAGCTACGTCAAGACGGGTGAGATTAAGCCCGAGGGCAACTCTGTGACGGAAGGCATCGGCAATAGCCGCATTACTGGAAATATGGAAGGCGCGCCTATTGACGATGCGATTCAAATTGACGATTACGAGGCGCTGCGGGTAATTTATCAGCTGCTTTATCAGGAGGGGCTGTTTATGGGCGGCTCTGTTGGCATTAATGTGGGCGCGGCAGTGGCCTTGGCCAAAGAGATGGGCCCAGGCCATACGATTGTGACCATTTTGTGCGATGGCGGTGCCCGCTATCAGTCCAAGATTTTTAACCGCGAGTGGTTAGAAGGCAAGGGGTTGTGGTCTGATCAATTTTTGCCGCCCAGTTAGAGCCAGTTAGGGCAACTCAGAAAGCTGCCTGCGTCCAAATCTACGTCTATGTCTAAAGGCATAAATTGTCTTAGTGCCGCTTTATAAACTTGCTAAAGCGTACTCATTACGAGTATGCTTTAATCTGTAAGCAAAAATAAACTGCAAAAATTAATTTTGCATCCGCTTTATTTTAGAGAGCTCAACAAGGAGATTTATATTTCATGGCATTAGAGAACCACGAAGGTCAAAAAATTCCTAGCGTTACGTTTCGCACCCGTCAAAGCGATGAGTGGGTTGATGTTACTACTGACGAACTGTTCAATGGCAAGACGGTCGTTGTCTTCTCCTTGCCAGGTGCCTTTACGCCGACCTGTTCGACTACTCACCTGCCTGGCTACAACGAGTACGCTGGCCTCTTCAAGCAAAATGGCGTAGACGACATTATCTGTATGTCCGTCAACGATACCTTTGTCATGAACGCTTGGTCTGACGACCAAGAGGCTGACAATGTTCGCGTTATTCCCGATGGTAACGGCGAGTTTACCGATGGCATGGGGATGCTAGTGGGCAAAGAAGATCTTGGCTTTGGTAAGCGCTCTTGGCGCTATTCCATGCTGGTCAAAGACGGCGTGGTCGAAAAGATGTTTATTGAGCCTGAAGTTCCTGGCGACCCGTTTGAGGTTTCTGATGCAGGGACTATGCTGAACTATATTAACGACCAAGCAGGTACGCCCCGTCGCGCGTTCATGATCAGCAAGCCGGGCTGTCCTTTCTGTGCCAAGGCTAGAGACTTGCTAGATGCAAATGGCATTGGCTATGAGCAAGTTGAGCTAGGCGGTGGCGTTACCACCAAGTCGCTCTATGCAGTTTCGGGCGCTGGCACTACACCTCAAGTCTTTATTGACGGTGTGCTAGTGGGCGGCTCAGACGATTTGGAAGCCTACTTCAAGAAGTAGTGTGAAAAGCAGGCTAAAAGGTAGGCTCAATCGAAAATAGTCTCTATTGCTCCTACGCCTCCCTACCCCCAAAACGGGTTCCTCTCAGCAAGGGGGAGCCCGTTCTTGGTCTACTGACGTCATACCTTCATAAAGCCACACCTTCATAAGCCGTTTACTGGTTTAGATTCTGATACGCGATGCCAGAAAAAAACGCCAGCCTAAATTATCACTGGCAAAATACCCCAACGAACAGGGCACGATTTTGTCAGTTCGCCTAGGATCTATATATCTATTTTCAACTGGCATTTTTAATCTGCTCGCCTCGATTCAGCTTGCCTCGAACGTCATATACAAAACGACTACGATCTTTTCTTTTCTCTCAGGAGCGATTTTTTCATGGCTTACGATTTTGACCTTTTCGTCATCGGTGGGGGTTCTGGCGGTATCGCCGCGTCTCGCCGCGCGGCTTCTCACGGGGCTAGGGTAGCTGTTGCGGAGAACGATCGACTGGGGGGCACCTGCGTGAACCGTGGCTGTGTTCCTAAAAAGCTGATGGTATATGCTTCGCATTTTCCTAAGTATGCCGAAGAATCGAAGGGTTATGGCTGGCACGTCGAGCCGGGTTCGTTTAGTTGGGAAGAGATGATCACGGCGGTTAACAATGAGGTGACACGGCTCAATGGTATCTACCAGCGTATGGTTGACACCGCCCAGGTGAAGATATTTCGCCACCATGCTCGGCTGTTAGATGCGCATACGATAGAGGTCGGTGATGAAAAGGTGACGGCTGAGCGGATTTTGATTGCAGTGGGGGGCAAACCCGTAAAGCCGGATATTCCGGGCATTGAACATGCGATTACGTCGGATGGCATGTTTGAGCTGAAGACACAGCCAAAGCAGATGGTGATTTTGGGTGGTGGCTACATTGGCTGTGAGTTTGCCTGCATTATGAACGGACTGGGCACTAAGGTGACTCAGGTTATTCGTAAAGAGCAAATTTTGAACGGATTTGATGGCGATTTGCGCAACGAGCTGCACGAGGCGATGCAAAAGCAGGGCATTCGGATTATTAACAATGCTGAGATCGTTGGGATCGCGAAGACAAGCGGGGGCGTGAAGGTTACTATCAATGATGGTGAAGAGCAGACAATTGTGGCGGATGCGGTTAGCCTAGCGGCGACGGGACGACGGCCTAAGCTGGAGAATTTGGGTTTGGAGAATACTAAGGTGGAGACGCATCGAGGTGCGATCGCTGCCGATCAGTACAGCCAAACCGCAGAGTCTAACATCTATGCCATTGGCGACTGCACCGACCGAATCAACCTAACCCCGGTTGCGATTGACGAAGGCCGGGCCCTGGCCGATTCGCTCTACGGCGGTCAGTCTCGCCAAACCAGCTATGAAAACGTGCCGTCAGCTATTTTCACCACCCCAGAAGCCGCGACGGTGGGGATCACTGAAGAAGAGGCGATTGAGAAGTACGGCGAAGATGATATTAACGTTTACCGCTCGCGCTTTCGCCCGATGTACTACACCTTGCCAAACAAGGACGAAAAGACGCTGATGAAGCTAATCGTGCACAGCTCTACTGATAAGGTAATCGGTGCGCACATGGTAGGAGACGCGGCGGCAGAGATTATTCAGGGGGTTGCGATCGCCCTCAAGATGGGAGCCACCAAAGCCGACTTTGACGCAACGATTGGCATTCACCCCAGTTCTGCTGAAGAGTTTGTCACGATGAGATAGCCCAATAAGATAGCCAAATGAGATAGCCGATTTTGATAAAAGAACAGAAAATAAGTCTTTATACCTACGTTCTGTTTCTCTTTTTGTAGGTCTCTCTCGTAGGCTTCTCTCATAAGCCTCTTATCAGGTTCTCATATTCCCTTTGTGCTACCTAGATAGTCCTTTCTATTAGCTCCTTCAGAAAACCGCCTGAAGGGGCTATTTTATTGGGGTTGAGCCCGTGAAGACTCTATAGAATCAGCCCCTAGATGAGTTTGCTTCGGTGAAAACCGTCGCGAAAAATACTTTGCATAAAAGCTATGTAAACTTTGCATGAGTTGTTCCTGAAATGTTCTCTACGAACCTACAAACATTTTTTGAGTGATTAGGATAGTGAACGAGTGGGAGGCATCCAATACGCAGGTCTCATCCGTAGATCTAGCGCTTGCATCTAACATCTGCATCTAAAGCTTACATTTGGCGCTTGCAAAGGTGTGACACTCACAAAGGTGTGACATCCCCAACGCGTACATACGAGGTTCTACAGTTAACGTCAATACAGACACTGTTTAGACAGCACGAACAGATCCCTTGCACCGTCTGTTTGTCCCGTTCTTGCATAGTCTGTCAGTCATTTCAACCGTACTGATACCTCATTACACGCCTTGGGCATCTTGTTGAGTGCCAGCACCAATACATCCGCTACAACACTACTGGGTTATCGAAAAATACTCTTTTTGTCATGGTCAATTCTTTGTTGAACAGTAAAAGCAAGCTAGATATCCTCAAGCCTTTGCGCAATCTGATTGAAGGCATTCCTGTCGAAAATGAAAAAACAGCGCATCGCATTGTGGCTATTATTCCTGCCGACTGTCCTTTTGAGCGCGATGTTAAGGTCTTTAAGCGCACTGTCGCTCATATTCCGCCTATGTGCAAGCTAAACCCGCTGTACGATCAGCTAATCATGCTGCGCTTCAAGGCAATGTGCTATCTCGTTGACGAATGTGGCATAGACGCTGCCGCGCTTTCATAGCTTCAACTTTAACTTCCGCTTCTCCCTACCATCATCCGCACTACATCTGTCACACTAAACTTAATCCGCGCTACATCTACTTTCTAAGCTATATCTATTTTCTGCCTTGTGCATCATATTGATCTGAGACAGCTTGATCTAAGGCAGCCGAACAAAGAAATGAAAAAGGAGCGCACGGTTTTAGCTGTGTGCTCCTTTTTTCATAGCTTGATCTAATGTTGTCTATCTCGCTGTCTTTCTAGGCTGCCTTTCTAGGTTGCCTGCTTAGACTGTCTCGCGAGACAATTTTATTCGTCTTGCTGTGCATATCCCACTTGCTCAAGCAGGGTCATAGGGCCAATCTCTTGAAGCTTGGCTAGCTCTTCTTCATTTTTGACTAAAAGCGAGCCTGCAAAGCCCAAAGAGTTGACTGAAATATCAGCATATTTTTCCTGGCTGCGGGGAATAAGCATCATCCACTGCCGGGTACATAGCAGGTTATAAGGCGCTGTTTGCACACCGTCCATGTCAGTAGTGTCGATGCCGACCGCGTTGAGCAGCATCAGGTAGCGGCTCATGTATAGCTTGGTCAGAACTTCGCCAGAAAAGCCTTGCTTTTGAGGGGGAAATTTGGCGATCGCATGTTTAAAGGGCAGTAGGGGCGACCATCGATTGCCCCCCGATACCTTGGCTTTGGTCATAGCAATTTCGACCGGTAGCTCAGCTAGCTCGTTTAGTCGGGGGATTACCTGTAAATGCTTGTGCGGCTGGCTAGATCCTGCCACTGTGCCGCCGTTGTAATACCCGAGCCCGTCAACCTCGCTCAAACATTTTCGCAGCGCATCAAAATCAGCCATTGTCAGCCAGTTTTCCTGCGGCTCAAACTCTCGGGTCACAATCAAAAAGTGATGATCGACCACATTGAACTTATTGAGCAGACATAAATGCGTCTCTGAAATATCGGTGACATAGAGATCTTGCTCGTATGGCAAGAACGGATTGTCGGATGCTGTTGTGCCCTGCTGCGCTTTGGCTTCTTCTTTTCGTAAAATATTTGCTAGCACGTACACCAAAAAGCTGATGTCGCCCGCTTCTATGCGCTCAACGGTCGTATCAATGGGCCGGAGGTAGCCGGTTTCTAGCCCGTGTGCATTCTGCGCCTTGAGCCTGTCCCAAAGGCTCCCAGATTTCCAAGGAATACGTGCTGTCATTAGCTCTCCAGTGAAATTTTGATCCATCAGCCGATTGCCTGTGAAGAGGGGGTTTGCAACGTGCCGCACTGGGCCTGCTGGCGCAGTAGGTGATCGCACAGTACCAGTGCGGTCATGGCTTCTACCATTGGCACGGCCCGAGGCAATACGCAGGGATCGTGGCGACCCTTGCCCGCTAGCGTGGTTTCTTGGCCCGTGTTATCGACTGTTTTTTGGGTTTTGCGGATGGTGGCGGTCGGCTTGAAGGCGACGCGGATGATGATATTTTCGCCGTTAGAGATGCCGCCCTGGGTGCCGCCGGAGCGGTTGGTGCGGGTGCGGAAGGTGCCGTCTTCGCCCTGATACATTTCGTCGTTGTGCTGGCTGCCGGTGAGGTAGGTGCCTGCAAAGCCAGAGCCCATTTCAAAGCCTTTGGTTGCAGGCAGTGACATTGCGCCTTTGGCCAGATCGGCGCTGAGTTTGTCGAATACGGGCGCGCCTAGACCTTTGGGTACGTTTCTGGCCACGCACTCAACCACGCCACCGATAGAGTCGCCGTCTTTGCGCACTTCGTCGATACGCTCAATCATCTGCTGGGCAACGTCTTGGTTGGGGCAGCGAACCATGTTGCTTTCAACGGCTTCTAGAGTGACGGTGTCAGGGTCTAGCGGGGCCTCGATGTCTTGGATGCGCTTGACGTAGGCAATGATCTCAACGCCTGCAACCTGCTTGAGAATTTTTTTGGCGATCGCACCTGCTGCCACCCGTCCAATGGTTTCTCTTGCAGACGAACGTCCACCGCCCTGCCAGTTGCGAATTCCATACTTGGCGTCGTAGGTAGCATCGGCGTGAGAAGGCCGATATTTTTTTGCCATCTCGTCATAGTCTTGCGAGCGGGCATCTTTATTACGCACCAGGATAGAGATGGGGGTGCCCAGCGTTTTTCCTTCAAACACACCTGAAATAATCTCGCAGGTGTCGGTTTCTTTGCGCTGGGTCGTGATGCGGCTTTGACCTGGACGACGACGGTCCAGCTCTACCTGGATTTCTTCTGCTGAAATTTCTAACAGGGGCGGACAGCCATCAATCGTCACGCCGACACCGCCACCGTGAGATTCTCCAAATGTCGTGATTCGAAAGAGATGTCCGAAAGTGTTGCCCATGGGGTGCTGTGCTGTATATTCGCTTAATTGCGTTAAAAAGAACCTTATCGATCCTACCGCATAAGCGAACCCCAGCCGAATTAAGCAAACTTGCTTTACTCAGCAGAGCCTTTGGCACGCTCTAAGTTCGAGCTGCTTTGCGCCAGTTATGTTGCCGATTACGCTGATTGGAGCGCGTTTTATTCAGGCTGTTTGGCAGGCAATTTGAGCAGCGTTCTGGGGTTGATTGCCGTTCCGTCTTTATAAAGGCTGTAATGCAGGTGCGGGCCAGAAGATCGACCGGTACTGCCAATATGCCCGATAATTTGACCGCGCTCAATGGTATCGCCTGTCTTGACATTTACCTCTGACATATGGGCGTACAGCGTTTTATAGCCGCCGCTGTGCTCAATGGTAACCGTATTGCCATAGCCGCCATTGGGTCCGGCAAGGGTCACTGTGCCATCGCCCGTTGCGGCAATAATATCGCCATATTCGCCTACAAAGTCTATGCCTTCGTGCGTTTCATAGCCACCGCCGCCAAAGGGATTGCTGCGAATGCCAAACTCTGAGGAAATTTCAACTTGGCCTACCACGGGCTGACCATCAGGGTAGGCGGCTTCTGCCGCGAGGGCTTCTTCTAGGGCCGGTTTGATGCGGGTGTCTAGCGTTTGATTGAGCTTAGGGACTTGCGCCTGCGCGTCTTTGAGCAGATTGACGGGATCAACTGCGCTGGCCGGGCCCCCTCTAGGTGGGAAGGCATTGGTAAGTACGTCCGTTTCGCTCAAGCTATTATCGTGAGTGCTAATAGGCCAGCGATTTTGGCGAGACGCTGTAGAGGCGGCTGATGAGCTTGAGGCTTGTTCTCTGGTGCTTTCTTTAGGGACACCTGCCCGTTCGCGTAGCGTCTCGATTTCTGCACCCAAAGAGTCTACTTCCGCTTTTACTTCCGAGGCTATTGTTTGGAGCTCGGTATTCTGTTCGCTCAGGCGGAGGTTGTTTTGGACGAGCGCCAGGCACATAGCGCCTAGTGATACGGTGGGCACGCCTAGAAATAGTAGGGTTAGAAAAAAGCCACGAAGCGGGGTGATGGTGATGCCGGTCGCTTGGCTGACGGTTTGCTTAACGCTGCGTCTTTTGCGAGCTGCGGTGTAGCTGATGTGTGACTGCTGTCGCATAAATTATTGAGGACGCCTGCTTACGCAGCGTTTTAGAAAAATCCGGTCAACTCATCTTTTCTTCACAGTTACGAAATTATACGGGGATCACGACCCCGACCCCTAAATACTTCTGAATTACTGTATAAGTGACAACTGAAATATAAGAAAAACTTAAGACGCTTGTGTTGCTTGTGGTGGCTGCTTTTACAGGTTTTTAGACTTTGGAAAAACGGCTGAGGAAAACGGCTGAAAGGCTAGCTCTGTCAGTATATTCACGGCAGCACAATCACGGTAAAGGGCTGTGCTGAGAAACCTCGATAGACCTGTTGCTATGCTGATAGTCCAAACCTTCTCCAAGTCTTCTGAAGGCGTGTTCTCGAAGTGGCGATCGCAGCTAGGCCAAAGATGGCAATAACCTATCGATAGAGGGTTGTTGCGATCGCTCTAAATTCGGCACATTAATATTCTTTGCTGTCTTAAGAAAACAAGAGAAAAGTCAAGCAGAAAGTTAAGCGCAAAGTAAGAAATTCGCAAAATGTAAGGGCTAGCGAGCGTTCATGAAAATTACCTGGTTCGATGCAAACTCTTGGCTAATTGAATCGGATGGCGTCCGGGTGCTAGTAGATCCCTGGCTAGTGGGCGATCTGGTGTTTGGCAACGTGCCTTGGTTAGTTCGCGGCGTTCGGCCCGATCCGATTGCCATTCCGCAAGATATCGATCTAATTCTGCTTTCTCAGGGGCTAGCCGACCACGCGCATCCAGAAACGCTGCGGGCAATGGATCGCTCGATTCCGGTGATAGCCTCTGTGGACGGTGCGAAAGTCGCCACGTCGCTGGGATATACGTCCGTTAGAGCAATTGACCACGGCGAACGGCTGAAGGTGGATGAGCGTCTAGAGATTGAGGCGTTTGTGGGTGCGCCTGTAGGGCCGACCAAAAGAGAAAATGCCTATGTGCTTAGCTTTTTGAGCGAAGGGGTGAGGCTGTATTACGAGCCGCATGGCTACCCTGATAGTGAGCATTTGGCAGCTATAAAACCTGTAGACGTAGCGATTACGCCGATGGCTGACCAAACGCTGATGGGGATTGCGCCTGTGATTCGCGGATCGATTGCCGCGCCCCAGATTGCTGAGCTGCTGAGGCCGCAGGTAATGCTGCCAACTGCGGAGGCAGAAAACGTAACGTATGAGGGCCTAATTTCCCCGACGCTAGCGACGAAGGGCGGATCTGTAGAGATGCGATCGCGCTTTTTAGAGCAAGGATCTCAAACAAAAGTGATTCAGCCGACTGTCGGAAAAGCGATAGAGCTGACTCTATCTAGGTAGATTGCGTGAGTGGGCTGATTTTGCGCTAATTTTGTGGGTTTGTTTTTTCGGTCTGCTTCTTTTTCGTGCTCGATTTAGGTTTGCTGGCAGTCTGATTGGCAATCCCACTGATAGTCCCACTGATAGTCCCACTGGCAGCTTCACTGCTAGTCTTACGGTCTTCTACTAAGGCTGGCGTTAGAGAGGTTGAGAGTTTGGCCACAACATCGTTGGTGCTGCTCCCGGATGCGAGCAGTATTTTCAGCTCTTCTAAAACCTGATCTTGCTCTTGGCGCAGTGTTTCTAGCTGAGCCATTAACCGAGCGACTTGAGTTTGTTTAGATTCGGGCGCGGTGGTGGCTTTTTTCCAAAGCCACTGACTGAGGGTAAATGGCAGCGTAAGGATAAAGGTAATGACGGCTTTGAGCAGTCGTTTCATTAAGTCGGCAGCTAGCTGTAGCAGGCCGATGCTCAGCAGCAGAATTGCCACTGCGATGAGGGGATGGGCAAACGCAACCGCGATCGCTGTTTGTAGCTGATTGGCAAACCTGGCGAGGGTGTCGATAGAGTCCGATAAATCTAGAAAATCTATCCGAGGAAATGTCGGGTGTGAAAAGTCAAGCATCGACGTTGCTAGCCTATTGGCAGAGCTGATGTGGCACCCTATATAGGGTTTATATTTTTCAGGGCTGACGTCAAGTCTAATTTCAATAAGTTTTACATGAAGGAGTACTGATTATCTTGAAATCTGTTTTGTCTAGTGTCTTCACAGTTATTTTGACGGTTTTAACGGTGCTAGGTAATCCCTTGCCATCTTTTGCGGGTGCTTTACTGCCGGTTGATGTGACCAGTTATAGAGTCAGCGATATTGCCGTGCTGCCTGGGTTGAAGGGTGTCTTTGCGGGGCAGCAGCCTGATGGTATTGGGGTCAGCGACGGACATTTGGCAAGCTGTCCGGCCTCGCCAAACTGCGTGGTGAGTCAGGGCGCGGATGAGGAACATGCGATCGCGCCGATTACTTACACAGGCGATCGCGCCACTGCCCGTGCTAGCCTAATCGCTATTTTGGGCGTCGTTCCTCGGACTGAAATCGTCAGTCAAAGCGATAGCTACATCCTAGCGAAGTCAGAAAGTCGCCTGATGGGTTTTATTGACGATACTGAGTTTTACCTTCCCGAAGACGAGAAAGTTATTCAGATGCGAGCGGCAGCTCGGATGGGTGAGTCAGATTTGGGCGTAAATCGTCGTCGGCTTGAGCAAATTCGCCTAGCGTTTGCTGATTTAGGCAGCTAGAGATTCTTAGCAATCTTTTGGTAGCGATGCTGCCTCTGATCGTTTAGACTCATTTGTCTAGATTCCATGCAAAAACCGCCGCAGCGACTGTTCACTGCGGCGGTTTCTGTCTTTGTCAACGTACCTATATCAAGACACCTATATCAAGCCTCTTCTATCAGGGTGCTGATTGAATTGGGCTCATATTTTGCGATCACCTACTTTTTCGAGCGGCTACGACTTTTTGTCTTAGTGGCCTTTTCCTCTGCTTCTGCCACGACTTCTTCAACGGCTTCTTTGACTTCTACATCTACTTCAATCGGTTCGACAAAGGTGCTTTCTGTCTCCGGCTCTAGTGGAATCGATTCGGGCTTAATTTTGGTCATCACCTGCGCTCTGACCTTAGCGGCGAACTCAGGATCTTCTTTCATCCGAATGATGGTGTTATCGCGTCCCTGGGCCACGTTGCTGCCCTCGTAGCTATACCAAGCTCCTTTGCGCACCACAATATCGTGTTCTTCGGCAATGTCGAGCAGACAGCCCAAGATAGAAATGCCCTCACCAAAGATGATGTCGAACTCAGCGATGCGAAAGGGCGGCGCGACTTTGTTTTTGGCAACTTTAACTTTTACGCGGATGCCGAACTGATCGTTGCCTTTTTTCAGCGTTTGAATACGGCGAATGTCTAGGCGGACAGAGGCATAGAATTTGAGAGCGTTACCGCCTGTGGTGGTTTCGGGGTTGCCGTAGGTAACGCCAATCTTTAGGCGAAGCTGATTGAGGAAAATGACAGTGCACTGCGATTTGCCGATGTTGCCGGTAATTTTTCGCAGGGCCTGGCTCATCAGCCTAGCCTGAAGACCCATGTGAGAGTCGCCCATTTCGCCTTCGATTTCGGCGCGGGGCGTGAGCGCGGCAACAGAGTCAATGACGATGAGGTCTACGGCAGACGATCTGACGAGCTGATCGCAAACTTCTAGGCCCATTTCGCCAGTATCGGGCTGAGAGATCAGCAGGTTTTCAATATCAACGCCCAAATTTCCGGCGTAGAAGGGGTCGAGCGCGTGCTCTGCATCGATGAAGGCCGCGACGCCACCTTGACGCTGAATTTCTGCGATCGCATGTAAAGCCAGCGTCGTTTTACCCGAGCTTTCTGGGCCATAAATTTCAATCACGCGGCCCTTGGGCAATCCGCCGCCTAGCGCCATATCTAGCGTTAGGGCTCCGGTCGGAATTGTTTCCACCTGCATACGGTTGGCTTCACCCAACCGCATGATGGACCCTTTCCCAAAGTTGCGCTCAATTTGGGTGAGCACTGAGTCGAGAGCTTTTTGCTTTTCAGAAGAGGCGTTAGCAGCCATAGGTATTTCCGGAGAGTGAGTTGATGACGTGAGTCGTGGTTAGTTAGCTGTCGTTGACTAGCTGTCGTTGATTAGACTGTATTGATTAGACTGTAATTGATAGCCGTCTACTAGCTATCTGCATTAATTTTGCTGTGCTGATTTCGCTGTACTGATTTCGCTGTACTGAGTCGGTGAGATGCCAGTGAGACAACAGTCAGATAACATTACTTCGGTAAAAATTCGCTATACTAATTTTAGTACACATGCACTAAATTGACATCTCTAAATATATGTACCCACAAATGGACTCATGGCGTACATAAATCAAAGATGAATTTGATCTAAAAAGCGAGCCGATCAGGTATTCGTTTTGCGATGGTTAAATTTAGCGCACTCGTCCTTATTTTGCGGGTCTTGTTTTTGGATCTCGTCTTCCCATACTATGCAAAATTATGAGCTTGTTGACGTTCTCACTCAGCCCGACTGGGTCATCGCTATTGGACGCGTTGCTATCGGGCTAGGAGAATATGGCTATCGCTGCTGGGTCTTTACGCCCGATTTTACGGTGTTGGACGATGGCGAAGTCCATCCGTCTCGTGAGGCTGCGGCTGAAAGCGCTCGCCGACTTGTGATGGACTCTCGTGAGTATTAGCGATTGCCAGCTATTTGGCGGGTAGCGTTAGGGTAAACGCGGTTTGTTCGCCCTGCGTTTCATCCAGGCGCAGGTCGCCTCTGTGGGCGCGGGCAATTTCTCTAGAAAGGCTGAGCCCTAGGCCAAAGCCTTCTCGCTTGCGGTTGCGGGAAAGATCGCCCCGATAAAATCTGTCGAAGATGCGATCGCACTCTTTGGCCGGAATTTTTTTAGAGGCGTTGGCGACAGTGATTTTGACCGTTTTCTCCTGCCTGTTGCCTGCAATAGATAGCCACTGCCGCTGGCTGCCGGGCGGCAAGTTGTATTTAATTGCGTTGTCGATTAGGTTTTGCAGTACCTGCGTGAGCAAGTCGCGATCGCCTCTGACCTTTAAACCTTTCTCTAGCGTAATCGTCACCGGCAACGCGGGCGCGAGCAGCTCAATGTCTTCTACCAAAATGTCTAAAATCGTGCCAATATCTACCGAGTCTTGTCGCAAGCTCATCTGCCCCGCATCTGCCAAAGACAGCAATAGCAGCTTACGCACAATGGTACTGAGCCGAGAGACTTCATCTAGCAAATAGCTCAAGCTCTGCTGCAAGTCGGAACCCGGTTCGGCCTGCTGCATCACCCGCTCTAGCTCACCGCGTAAGATTGCAAGCGGTGTCTTTAGCTCGTGGGCCGCATCGCCGCTAAAGCGAGAAGACTGTTTAAAGCTGCGCTCTAGGCGGGTGAGCATTTCATTAAAAACTTCGATCAGCTCTACAAACTCTACGTCGGTGCTGCCGATGGGCACCTGCTGATCTAGCCCGGTGGCGGTGACCCGCTTGATAACGCTGGTTAGCTTGCGAACGGGCTTGAGGGCGCTGCCAGAGAGCACCCAGGCCCCGGCAGCAATCATCAGCAGCGTGCTAGGGATGGCGACTAAAAAGATATTTCGGATGACTGCCATGTCTTGATCGATGGTTTGGAGGCTGACGGCGATCGCACTTTGGCCAGATTCTGCGTTAATCACGCCGACTCGCCAGTTGCCTGCCGCCGTGTTGGGGGTAAATACCTCTCTTTTACTGCTGCTAGCGACGGCGCTAGCTACATTTTCTAGCGCCGCTTTATTTGCCTTTTCCGTCAGCTCTTTGGTCTTGGTTATGAGCAGCTCTCCAATATTCAGGGTTACGGTCCCAAGCTGCGCTCCATCTACCGAATAATGAATGGTTCGGCCTTCCTCGTCGAGCGAAAGCAGGGTGATGGGTGCCCCCACTTGAATTTCTAAATCGCGAGGTAGCTCACTGGTAAACGTCTCCCACTGGTCGGGCGATCGCATCGATATCATTTTCTGCAACTGGCTATCGAGCTTGGTGTCTAGGCTGTTTACCTTGGCAACGTAAATTAGTCGCCAAGCCACCAGGCCAAAGCCCACGAGCGCCCCACCTGCTAGCGCTACCGATAGCAGTGCAATCCGTAAGCGAAAAGATGCCAGCTTCATCAAAGTCCTCAGATTTTTTAGGCTTACTCTGCCTGACGAAACCGATAGCCCACGCCGCGTACGCTTTCAATCCAGCGCACTTCGCCTTTAATGTCTATTTTTTTTCGCAGCCTTTGAATGCAGACATCAACCACGTTAGTGCTGGGGTTAAAATCGTAGCCCCAAACGTGCTCTAGCATTTGGGTGCGGGTAAAAACGCGACCGGGCGATCGCATCAAATACTCCAATAAATTAAACTCTCTGGTCGTTAGCTCTACTAGATGCGAATCGTCTTCAACTTCGCAAGTTACCGTCCGCGTTAGCCGATCTAGCCGAAACGGACCAACGGTGACCTGGTTTTGACGTTCGCCGACGCTGCGCCTAGCGACCGCATTGATTCTAGCAACCAGCTCTTCTACAAAAAAAGGCTTGGCAATATAGTCATCGGCTCCTAGATTCAGCCCTTGCAGGCGATCGTCTAGCTCGTTGCGGGCCGTCAACAAAATTACCGGCGTATTGCGACCTGCTAGCCGTAAATGTTTGAGAATAAAAAGCCCGTCTTTCCCCGGCATCATGATATCGAGCAAAATCACGTCGTACTCGTTTTCTAGTGCTTTGTCATAGGCCACATCGCCATGATCGCAGTAGTCTACGACAAACCCCTGCTCTTTCAATCCCACCTGTACGAAGCTGGCAATTTTCGGCTCATCTTCTACAAACAAAACATGCACTTAACGTGACCTCATCGAAACTAAGCGTTCTATAGCAGCATTCTATAGCGTCATTAAGTCTCGGCTGTCTGTGAGCAGATAGGCATACTCGGAGTTTTCGATAGCTTCACAAACTTCAGCGTAGTTGTTGATAATATCCGCTAGCTGATGATGAACGAGCTTGATGGGGCTGCCGACGGGGATAATGTCTAGATCCTCTAAGAATGTCGATAGTTTTTGTGCGGTTTGGGGATAGGCGTTCGGATCCATCAGGTCGTCTTCATAGACCAGATCTAGATAGGGAATATCGTGCAAGATAGCGCTCGCTTCTAGGCGCTGATGGTCTAGGTACTGTAGGCAGGCGAGTAGTTCGCTGACATTTATAGTTAGCTTGTTCGTTGAGCTGTTCGTTGATCTGTGGTGGCTAGGGCGGCTGGGGTGATTTTTCTCGTCTTGCTGATCGTGAATGTTGTAGGTTTTGAGAACTGCGATCGCCTGCCGCAAGGCCCCCCTTCTGCGAAGATAAATTACTCGGCACCCCCCTCGACGCAAATCCTGCAAAAACTGATTGGGATCCACAAGCCCTTGAACATGTCGCAATTGCTCTACCGTCACGCTAAATCCATACACCTCCCCCTCGCTTTGGCGAATGTGCTGGTATACGCTGAGCCGAGGAAACTGTACTTTCTGGCTCAAAATATTTTCTTGAAATGTAATCACACGGCGCGCCTGAAACCATTTAACAAGAGTCATACAGCCGCTTTGACCCGTCTCAAATATCACAAAGCTTGGCTTGTGCGGCCTCGAGCCCATCAGCATTTGAAAGGTGTCTAGCCAGCTACCCGCTAAGCGCTGTCTGGATAAAGATTCTCTGCCAGTCACCATGATTTATGCCATCTCCTGATGCATCCGGCTATTTGCGGTATGCAAGTACCTAGTAAGATCTTGCTAGTCTCTTTTAACGTACCCGCCCTCAGCCTGCTATGACGAATTTGCTCCGCACGCCTCTGTACGATATCTGCCTTCAGCAAAATGCCCGGATGACGCCATTTTCCGGCTGGGAAATGCCCGTTCAGTTTAGCGGCATCCGGCAAGAGCATCAGGCGGTAAGAGAATCCGCCGGGGCGTTTGATATTTCTCATATGGGCAAGTTTGTGCTGACGGGGCCCGATGTGATTGCTCAGTTGCAGCGGCTAGTGCCTTCAGATCTATCTAGGCTGGTGGCCGGAAAAGCGCAGTACACGGTGCTGCTAAACGAACAGGGCGGCATTATTGACGATTTGATTGTTTATCATCAGGGCCGCTCAAAAGAGGTGGAAACCATTACGCTGATTGTGAACGCAGGCACCACCAAAAAAGATAAAGCCTGGATTCAGTCGCACCTAAGCGATTCGGTGCAGTTTCAAGATCTTTCTCGTGAGCAGGCCCTAATCGCGGTACAGGGGCCGACTGCAACCAGCACATTGCAACAGCTATGCCCAACAGAAGATCTTCAGTCGATTTCTCGCTATGGGCACCACATCGGACAGGTTCTAGGCCACCCGGCATTTTTGGCGCGCACGGGATACACAGGCGAAGACGGCTTTGAGGTCATGGTGGCTGCGGCTGCGGCTGAGAACGTGTGGCAGCGGCTGATGGAACTGGGCGTGACGCCTTGCGGGCTAGGCGCTAGAGATACGCTGAGGCTAGAGGCGTCTATGGCGCTCTATGGCCAAGATATTACAGATGACATCAGCCCGATAGAAGCGGGCTTGAGCTGGCTGGTGCATTTAGATAAGGCTGAAGATTTTGTGGGGCGAGCGGTGCTAGAAGCGCAGAAAGCGGCAGGGCCGTCTCGCCGTCTGGTGGGGTTAACGCTAGAAGGGCGCAATATTGCGCGCCATGACTATCCCATCTTAAAAGGTGAGGATGCGGTGGGTGTGGTCACTAGCGGCACCCTTTCTCCGACGTTGGGCTATCCGGTGGCGCTGGGCTATGTTTCGGCTGAACTGGCAAAGGTGGGGCAGCGTGTGGAGGTAGCGATTCGTAATAAGGTCTTTCCGGCAACGGTGGTGAAGCGTCCTTTTTACAAAGCGCCTAAAAGTGCCTAAGTAACTAGGCTGCTAAGTAAAATCGGCCAAGTAGCTTTACTATAAAAACTGGAATGTGACGTCTCAACACCTCTGCAAGAAAACATCATGGCCTTTGAATATCCTGACGACCTGAAGTACCTAGATAGCCACGAATATGCTCGAGTTGAAGCTGATGGTGAGACGGTGACGGTGGGCATTACGTCATTTGCAGTCGATCAGATGGGTGATGTGGTGTTTTTGGAGCTGCCCGAGGTAGGCGACACGGTCGAACAAGGCGAAAACTTTGGCACGATTGAGTCGGTGAAGGCGGTAGAAGATTTGAAAGCGCCAGTCTCGGGTGACGTGATAGAGATTAATGAGGCGCTGGTGGAAACCCCTGAAGGCATTGCGGATGATGCCTACGGTAGCGGCTGGCTAATTAAGATAAAAGCGACTGATTTGTCTGGTTTAGAGCAGGCGATGTCGGCGGCAGACTACCAGCAACAGGTGGAAGGCGAATAGCCCAGAAGGTGAATAGTCTAGAAAGCGAGTAGACGCCCAAAATAGGCATTCAGATCTTTTCGCTCTGGTGCTTAGAACTTCCGGAATTGGCCAGCCGATGTTGTTTAAACACTTGCTGGTTGGTTTGCTTCTAATGCTGGAGAAAAAATGAAGTATGTTTTGGGCATAGCGATGTTGCTGTTGGTCGGTTGCGATCGCGCCCCCTCGCTGACGCCAAACCAATCACAGAATACAGAGATTAGCCGCGACGCTCAGTCCGCCGCTACCGCCGCCGAGAACAGCCGCGACGAAACCCCTTCTTTGCCAGATGAGCAATACGATAAGCCTGCTGATAGCGCCAGAGAGATCCCTTCAGAGAGTGATTTTACAGACGGTGAAAGTCAGACCCTGGCAAACTTGCCAGACGGTCGCTACACCTTGGTGAGCCAGTCGAAACGCATTTCCAACAGCGAAGATTACGATCATCAACGGCTGTATTTAGAAAAGTCGGGCCGCTCTGTGGTCGGCTCGCTGGCTTTTTACTTGGATGACAATCCTTGTTTTGAAGGAACCGTTGCGGGCGATCGCATCGTCGATATCCAGTTTGTCAGTACGCCCTATGCAGGCAGCAGTTGGGATGGCCCAGGCGCAGCGGATTTGGTAATAGAGGGCAGCGAGTATTCGGTTGGGCCAGAAACTGACAAGAGAGACAATGTTGACTACTGCAAAGAAGGCTTTGCGCTGCTGAGAACGCCCACAGATGAGCTGGGTAAGTCCATTGCTAAAGTCCCAGCGCTGCTACAGTCTGAAGATGGCGTGGGCTCGGCGACTATCAACGTTCGCGATCGCCCGTCTCTGTCTGCATCCGTAATCGATACGGGAGCCTCGGGGACGCTGGTTTATCTTTCTAGAGAAGCCGAAGACGAGTCTGGCTACGGCGACCGGTGGTATTACGTCAGCTTTAGCGATGGCGAGCAGGCTGGCTGGGTGCATAGCCTGCTATTGGATACAGGTGTTGCTGAGTAGTTTGCTGCGCTGGGTAGCCTGCTTGCAGATAGCCTGCTTACACATGAATCTTTTCGTGGTGGCTTGAAAGATTCTGATAGAACAGCCTGTAAGCGATAGATGGGCCGATGGCTGCAACTTATCTTAATATTATAGCTAGCGCGGTTTGACCCCTCGTTTGGTTTGTTCTGTATATCGAATGAAAGAATATCAAATGAAGGGTTAAGGCTAGCGCTTTGTACACCGACAGCGATCGCACTTTTTATGTCATACGAGCCAACGACGCCTACTGCTGAGGTTATTGCTACAAAGGCTGATTCTTCTGTAACCGCTGCTAGTCAGGGGCGCTCTGACTGGATGAGCGAGCTAGCAGGCGATCGCTTTGCTGAGCGCCATCTGGGATTGACTGACGCAGACGTGGCTCAAATGCTAAAGGTGTTGGGCTTTGAGACGCTAGAAGCTTTGATAGCGGCGGCGGTTCCGGCAGGCATTCGGCTCAGCGAGCCGCTAGCGGTCGCATCGGCGCTTAGTGAAACAGCGGCGCTAGAGAAAATTGCTGCGATCGCCCGTCAAAATCAGGTCTATCGCAGCTACATTGGGCTGGGCTATTACAGCTGCACTACGCCCGCTGTCATTCAGCGCAACATTTTAGAAAATCCGGGCTGGTACACCCAATACACGCCCTACCAGCCAGAAATTTCTCAAGGTCGTCTAGAGGCCCTGCTGAACTATCAGACGATGGTGACCGATCTGACCGGGCTAGAGATTGCCAATGCCTCTTTGCTAGATGAAGGTACGGCGGCAGCCGAGGCCATGAGTATGAGTCTGGGTCTGTGCAAGCACAAAGCGGCGAAGCAGGCAAAGCGCTACTGGGTGTCTGCGGCCTGTCATCCACAGACGATTGAGGTGATTAAGACGCGATCGCAGCCCTTGGGAATTGAGGTTGTTGTGGGCGATCACCGCCAGATAGACTTCCAGGCAAACGCTGAGACTGCAGCGCCTTTCTTTGGCACCCTGTTGCAATATCCGGCAACGGACGGCGCAATTTATGACTACACCGATTTTATTGAAAAGGCGCATGAGGCCGGGGCAATTGTTGCAGTTGCCGCCGATTTGCTGAGCCTAACGCTGCTAAAAGCACCGGGTGAATTTGGCGCAGATATCGCGGTGGGCAATACGCAAAGATTTGGCGTACCTTTGGGCTACGGCGGTCCTCACGCGGCTTATTTTGCCACAAAGCAAAGCTACGCTCGCAAGCTGCCCGGTCGTTTGGTGGGTCTTTCTAAAGACAGCAAAGGCGCGCCTGCACTGCGGCTAGCTTTGCAAACTCGTGAGCAGCATATTCGCCGTGACGCAGCGACTAGCAATATCTGTACGGCTCAGGTTTTGCTGGCGATTATTGCTAGCAGCTACGCGGTCTATCACGGACCGGCTGGGCTAAAGGCGATCGCAACTCGAATTCAACAGCTCACGAGCGCGCTGGCAGACGGGTTGAAAAAGCTGGGCTACACCTTGGGAAGTGAGCCCGTGTTTGACACGCTGACGGTAGAGACGGGCGATCGCACTGCCGACATCATTGCGCGCGCGGCTGAGCTGCAAATTAACCTGCGCCGCGATTCGGCTGAGCGCTTAGGCGTTTCGCTTGATGAAACAACAGGTGTAGAACAGGTCGCCGAGCTGCTGTCTATTTTTTCTGGGGGACTTTTTTCTGGGGGACAAGGTGCACCGGATCTGAATGCACCAGCCGAGAACGGGCTAGCCGAGAATGGACTAGCCGAGAACGGGCTAACCGAGAACGTAACGCTGCGATCGCTCCAGCCGCAGCCCTTGCCCGCAGCTTTCGCTCGCACTTCAGACTATCTCACTCATCCCGTTTTCAATCAGTACCACAGCGAAACGGAGCTGTTGCGCTATCTCTACAGCCTACAAAAGAAAGATCTCTCACTAGCAGATGCCATGATTCCGCTAGGGTCTTGCACGATGAAGCTAAACGCAACGGCTGAGATGATTCCGATCACCTGGCCAGAATTCGGTCAGATTCATCCGTTCGCGCCTCTCTCGCAAACCAAAGGCTATCAAACGCTATTTACTCAACTAGAAGACTGGCTAGCCAATATTACCGGGTTTGCAGGCATCTCTTTGCAGCCCAATGCCGGTTCCCAAGGGGAGTACACCGGTCTGCTGGTGATTCGCCAATACCACGCCAGTCGAGATCAAGCCCATCGCAATATCTGTCTGATTCCCCAGTCGGCGCACGGCACTAACCCGGCGAGCGCGGTAATGGCTGGAATGAAGGTTGTCGCTGTAAACTGCGATGACGATGGCAACATTGATGTAGACGATTTGACGCTAAAGGCCCAAAAGCACAAAGACAATCTCTCGGCGCTGATGGTGACCTATCCCTCTACGCACGGCGTGTTTGAGGAAAGTATTAAAGCGGTGTGTGAGATTGTGCACCGCTGTGGTGGCCAAGTGTATATGGATGGGGCCAATATGAATGCGCAGGTGGGTCTGTGCAGCCCTGGCGATATTGGCGCGGATGTGTGCCATTTGAACTTGCACAAGACGTTTTGCATTCCGCACGGTGGCGGCGGTCCGGGGGTAGGTCCGATTGGAGTGGCGGCGCATTTGGTGCCCTTTTTGCCAGGGCACAGCCTGGTAGCAATGAAGCCAAAGGACAAAGCGAGGCAACCGGATCAAGCAATTGGCGCGGTTTCGGCAGCGCCGTGGGGCAGTGCCAGCATTCTGCCAATCTCTTGGATGTACATTCAGATGATGGGCGCTAAAGGGCTAAAGCGCGCTAGTGAGCTGGCAATTTTGAGTGCTAACTATATTGCGAAGCGGCTAGAGGGACACTACGACATTTTGTACAAAGGTGGCAGCGGCCTGGTGGCGCACGAGTGCATTGTGGATTTGCGTGAGTTTAAAAAGAGTGCTCAGGTGAATGTAGATGACATTGCCAAGCGTCTGATTGACTACGGGTTTCATCCGCCAACGATGTCTTGGCCTGTAGCTGGCACCATTATGGTAGAGCCGACTGAGAGTGAGTCTTTGCGTGAGGTGAACAGGTTTTGCGAGGCGATGGTTGCGATTCGCGCTGAAGTAGAACAGATTGAATCGGGTGCGATCGCTTCTACCGATAGTCCTTTGCACTATGCGCCGCACACCACGGCTGACTTGGTGGAGGATTGGGATCGAGCCTACGGGCGAGCGGTGGGCGTATTTCCAACAGACTGGAGCCGCGATCGCAAGTTTTGGCCCAGCGTCAATCGAATCGATCAGGCATTTGGCGATCGCAATCTTATCTGTACCTGCCCGTCAATGGATGAATTTGTCGATGATTGATAGCTGGATAACTGCCAGATAATTGCTGGATAAATTGAAGCCAAGGCAGACTTGGCCTGACCTTTGCCGATTGCTTTTATTCGTCGTTCAATTTTCGTTCTTTATTTTTTCTATGCCCCATTCTGCTCAGGACTCCTGGCAAACCCCGCCTGAGCCTATTGCCGACATGCTCAATGCGCCGAAGCTGCCAGCGATGGCCTTCTCTCGTCATGCCGATTGGATTGTTGAGCTAGGCCGGGCCGGGCTGCCTGCGATTGAGGCGCTGGCTCGACCAAAAGTCGCGATCGCAGGTCTGCTGATTAACCCTGAAACCTGGGAGGCGGCAAGGGCCGTTCACTATCGCAGCTTAAGCGTTCGGCGGCGCGAGGAGAAAACCGCGCGGGCGATCGCCTTGCCCGTCGAAGCGCGTATCCGCAATTTGCAGTGGTCTTACTGCGGGCAGTATCTCTCTTTTACGCACACTTCGGTTGAACCGCTAGTTGAAGAACCGCAAACAGAAGATTCTCCGACTAGCGAGGGTGACAGCGGGCTTAGCCTGTGGGTTTTAGATTTGGCAAAGGCAGAAGCTTACGCGTTGACAGGGCCAGTTCTCAACGCGGTTTCGGGAAACCCGGTTCGCTGGCTGCCAGATAACAGTTTTGTTTGCAAAGTCCGCGCCGCTGAAGGTCCGCCGCCAGATGAACCCGTGCTGCCTACAGGACCTGTTATTGAAGAAAATTTGGGCCAAATAGCGCCTGCTCGAACCTATACCCATCTGTTAGAGAATGCTCACGATGAAGATTTATTGGAGTACTATCTCAGCGCTAAGCTGATTCACATCGATTTAACGGGTAAACAAACGCCGCTGGCAGACGCGGCCCTGTTTAGAAATCTATCTGCCTCTCCAGACGGTCAGTGGCTAAAAGTGACGATAGTCCAGCGCCCTTTTTCCTATCAGGTGCCGCTGGGTCGATTTTCTCGCCGCACAGAGATTCTTTCGCTAAGCGAAAAGTCTTGGGGCCAGCCAGCTTACACCGTTTGCGATCTGCCCTTGGCAGAAGAGATCCCCATTGATTTTGACTCTGTTAGAGCAGGGATTCGATCTAGCGGCTGGCGGGCGGACAAACCAGCGACGCTTTATTGGGTTGAGGCTTTGGACGATGGCGATGCCAGACTAGAGCGAGAATTTAGGGATGCGGTTTACATATTGAGTGCTCCTTTTTTAGGGGCCCCTCAACTATTGTGGAAGTCTCGGATGCGCTTTGGCGGCGTGGCCTGGGGAAATGACCAGGTTGCGATCGCCTACGAAGCGATGTACAACACCCGGCAGGTCAACACTTGGAAACTAGCCCCTAGCGATCTAACGCTTTCCCCTCAGCTCATCAATTCACGTAACTTTCAAGACGCCTACAGCCATCCGGGTGAACCCGTTATGGCTCCTGGGCCCTATCTCTGGCAAACGCTGTTGCTCTCTGCTCAAGGCGATATGTATCTCAACGGCAGAGGCGCTTCACCCGATGGTGTCTATCCTTTTCTCGATAGCGTGAACTTAGCGACCCGAGAAAAACAAAGGCTATGGCAGTCGCCCGCAGACTGTTTTTCACGAGTGAGCAAAGTGTTGGATGCAGAAGCCAGCCAGTTTATTGTTCGACGACAAACGCAGCGATCGCCTGGTAACTACTGGCTACACGATAGAACTCAGCCCGCGCCCGTTCCCCTCACCGACTTCCAAGATCCGCTGCCGTGGTATCAAGCCATTAGTAAATCGGTCGTGCGCTACAAGCGTCGCGATGGCCTAGTGCTTTCTGGCACCCTTTATCTACCCCCTCATTATGATGCCGAGCGAGACGGCCCCCTGCCGACATTGCTTTGGGTTTACCCAGAAGAACACAAAAGCAGAGAGACTGCCGGTCAAGTCACTCAATCCGAACACACGTTTAGTCGGCCTAGCCGCGCCTCGGTAACATTTTTGCTCACACAGGGCTATGCGCTGCTCGCTGGGCCCAGCCTGCCAATCATTGGTGAAGAAAACGCTGAACCGAACGATACCTATATAGAACAACTGGTTGACAGCGCCCAGGCGGCTGTTGATTGTTTAGTCGATCGCGGCATTAGCACTAGGCCCAGCGAAGCCTCTCTCGCCCAGCATCGCATTGCTATTGGCGGCCATTCGTACGGCGCGTTCACCGCCGCCAACCTGCTGGCTCATACCAATCTCTTTTGTGCCGGGATTGCCCGCAGCGGCGCGTACAATCGCACGCTTACCCCCTTTGGCTTTCAAGGCGAACAGCGCAATTTTTGGGATGCGAGCGACACTTACCTCAAAATGTCTCCCTTTGTGGTCGCTCACAAAATTAACCAGCCGCTGCTGTTGATTCATGGCGCAGCCGATAGCAATGCGGGTACGTTCCCCATGCAAACCGAGCGCCTGTACGAAGCGATAAGAGGCTTAGGGGGAACCGTTCGCTACGTCAGCTTGCCATGTGAAGCGCATGGCTATCGCTCTCGCGAAGCGGTTGGCCATGCGCTGTGGGAGATGGTGCGATGGTTGGACACTTACGTCAAAGGTTCTGTCGGCAAGCCAAAGTGAGAAAGATATTTCAGCGAGATATTTCAGCGAGACACTTCAGCGAGACATTTTAGCGAGACGGTTCAATGACAACAATTCAACGACGGTGATCTAGCCCTATCGCTGATGAGATATTTTGCAAGCCGTGGGTTTCTAGCTGGCTAACTAATCCATCTAATATGGTTTTGATCATCGTAGGTCCTTCGTATATCCAACCTGTATAGGTTTGAAGCAGCGAAGCGCCTGCGGTAATTTTTGCCCAGGCATCGTCTGCGGTGAAAATACCGCCAACCCCAATAATCGGCAGTGTGCCTTGTGTCTGCTGATAGATCAGCCGAATCACTTCTGTTGATCGCTGACTGACGGGTGCACCGCTAATGCCACCTGCTTCATCTTTAACCGATTTGCCAGTGGCGTCGATGGTTGTTGTCTTTAGACCTGCTCGGCTGATGGTGGTATTGGTGGCAATGATGCCTGCTAGCTCATATTCTTGGGCGAGTGCGACAATTTCATGGATGTCTTCGGTGGCTAGATCGGGAGAGATTTTGACCAGTAGAGGCTTGTTCGCTGTGTTGGCAGTTTGTAGAGCTTCGAGGATGGGGGCAAGCTGCTCTTTGGCCTGAAGCGATCGCAGCCCCGGCGTATTGGGTGAAGAGACATTCACTACAAAGTAGCTACCTTGCGATTTCAACTGCTCGAAGCTTTGGCGATAGTCTGTGGCAGCCGCTTCTAAGGCGGTAATCTTCGACTTGCCTAGATTAATGCCAATGGGTATGGGGTAGTTGCCATCGGGCCAGTGTTGACGCAGCCGGATGGAGAGCGCTGCGGCCCCGGCATTGTTGAAGCCCATTCGGTTTAGCGCCGCGCTGTCGGTGGGCAGACGAAACAGCCGAGGCTGTGGATTGCCGGGCTGGGCGTGGTAGGTGACAGTGCCAATCTCGGCAAAGCCAAAGCCCAGCAGCGGCCAGGCCCGAGCGGCTGCGCCATCTTTGTCAAATCCGGCGGCTAACCCGAGGGGATTATTGAAAGAGAGGCCCCAAAGCGACTGCCGCAGCGAGTGGGCGGGGCGATCGCACCTAGTCAAAGTATTAGAAAGTGCGGCCTGGGCAGCTAGACGGGTCGGCTGATGAAACAGTGCGCCCTGCGTAGGCTCTGTGGCTAGCCACGCGAGTAAATCAATGGTTTTTTGATGGACTGTTTCTGGGTTGGCTTTGAAGCCTTTGAACAAAAGCGGACGTAAGCCAAATTGGTAAAGCTGCTGCAAGAGATGTGCCTGAAAGAGACGCCAATAGCATTCGTAGCTTATCAAGTCGAACTCATCTATGAATAGCTTTTGCGCTGGTTTTTATTTTGGCTTTTATTCTGGCTTTTATTCTGGTTTTTGTTCTGGCTAACGGACAGTTCGTTAGGTCAATCCAACGTGAAGGGAACCATACCGGTATAAAGACTCTGACAATATTGCGTATTTAGCCTGTGTTTATACGGGTTTTATGAACTATGCCTAAGCCCACTGCCCGCCGCGTTGAACCGTATCCTCATCAGCGCAGCAATCAGCTAAGCGATCGGCGCTCTGCGAGCGATTTGGCCAAGCAAGATCTCAGCCAGGTGCTACCCGCGATTTGGGAGGCAGATACCCTAGACCAGTCAATTCAGGTGGCGCTAGAGGCAGTTCGCGCTGAGTTTGGCTACGCGCTGCTGTGGGTGGGGCTCTACGACCGCTTTGCCCACAAGCTGAATACTCGCGGCACGTTGACTAATGGGCCGCAGCGCTTTTCTCATACGTCGCTTGCCTTGCATCCGGGTGACTTTTTGGAGCAGGTGATTGTTCAAATGCAGCCAAAGGTGGTGGCCGATATTCGCGAAGAATCGCGGGCAGGTTCCTGGTCGCGAATCGCTAAGAACTTTGATTTGCAAGGCACGGTGATGCTGCCGATTCAGCGGCGAAATATCTGCTTTGGGCTGATGGTATTAGGCTCTAGGCGCTGGGGAACAGAGCCGGGTATTTTAGAGAATTCTACGCTGCTGGCGATTAATAACGCGCTGGCAGAAGCGATCCATCAGCAGGCACTAGAAGAGCAGCGGCAGCAGACAAAACGGCCTGCGAAACCGCTGCTGTCTTTGTTGAACGATCTGGGCGATTTGCCAGGGCTAGAGAGTCGTTTGCGAGCGATCGCAGATGAAACACAAACGTTTATCGGTGCGCCTGCTAGCGTTTATTGGCTAGAGTCGAGGGGCCGAAAGTTTTGGTGTCGGGCGGGCAAGCAGTCGGGCAAGCCGGAATCTACGCTGCCAGTGAGCGAGGTGCAGAGCTTATATCAGGCGCTTTGCAAGGGTGAAATACTGGCAATTGGTGAGCTAGAAGGATCGCTGAAGGCGAGTTTGGCCAATCGACTGATGACGCACTTAAAAGCTCAGTCTTTGATGGTTGCGCCGATTATTTATCAGCGTGAGCTTCAGGGATTTGTAACAGCAGAAGGAAACAGCCCTCGAATTTGGAGCGAGGTAGAAAAAGACTACATGCGCGGGGTCGCTCAGCTGATGGGCCTAGTGATGCCTACCGCTGAAATGGATACGGCGCTCAGTCAGATGCGTTCGGATCATCTGCTCAGTGCGGGGGTGACGCGCAGCATTCATGGCGATCGCGACTGGCTACATGTGCTGAGTGTCTGCGTCGATCAGCTAGCGGTTCGGATGGGCAGCGGCCAGCTATTAGTACTGCGCGCAAATGCCGATCGCGGTGGCTTTGATCTGTGCTACCGGGCGGGTCAAGGGGCAGGCGTTAGTAAAATTGAACACTGGCAGCCATTGGACAGCGTTGATGAGCAGATGCTACGGCAGGCGCACTCACCTGCGAGTGTGGAGAGCCTAGCGCACGATTTGAAGTTTTCGGCCTGGCGATCGCACCTGCAAGCACTGGGCGCTCAGTCTTTACTCGCAAGCAATACCTCACCGGGCCATACGCCTGAGGGAATTGTCGTTGTGCTCGATAAAAACGAGCGGCGCTGGAGCCAGGCCGACCGCGAGCTGGTACAGATGATCAGCAATCAAATCGGGCTAATTTTGCATCAGTGGTGGCTACAGCGCCAGAACGATCAGCAGGCCCAGTTGCATGAGACGGTGCAGTGGGGAATGCGCAGCCTACAGCGGCTTTCCAAGATTGAAGCGCTCGATCAGTCGGCCACTCGTCATATTGCTCAGCTAATGCATGCGCCTTTGGTTGGGCTAGTGACCTGGGAGAACGGCGCTGATATCGCCCAAATTGGCAGCGTCACAGCTCAAAGCAACCAGTTTCAGCTAGATGGCCAGCAGCCTATTTTGATAGAGGCCGATGCGCTGATCAACTGGGCGATCGCAACAGAAGGGCTGTTAATTGTAACGCTAGAAGACTTACCAACAGATTCGCCGCGCTGGATTAGCGGGCCTGCGGGTTCTCAGGTGCTGGCGATGGCCCTAAGAACGGCCCCGGAGCATGAGCCCAATGCGATTGTGGTAATTGCGGACAGTGCGAGTCGGCAGTGGTCGGATGAGCAGACAACGCTGCTGGCGATTGTGGTGAATCAGCTAGCGTGGTGTCGGCGTCATTTAAAGCTGACTCAGAAAATGTTGACGCAGCAGCAGCAGCTAACCCAGTTGAACTGGTATAAGCAGCATCAGATTGAAGATCTTAGCCGGAGCCTAAACGATTGTCTATCGCAGCTAAATCTGCGGGCTGAAACGTCTAACCCGCGCCAGCAGCATCTGATGGCGCAGCTAAATGAGGTGGTTAAACGGCTAGAACAGGTGAGCCATCAAGAGCGTTGGGCGATCGCGCTTGAACACAGAGAAACGCCGCTAGTTAGCCTGATTAAGCGGGTAAGTGCGCGGGCGAATCCTTTAGTTCAAGAAAAGCAGCTTTGGTCAAAGGTTCACTGTGAGAGCAACCTGACGATTGCTGGGGATATTGTCAAAATCGAATTTGTGCTATATGAGCTGCTGGCGATGGCCTGCGATCGCTCTCCGGTTGGCGATCGCATCGACATCTGGTGCCGTCCGATTGACGCTCAGTGGCTAGAAATTTCGATTACTGATGAGGGCAGCGTTTCACCGCAGGTGCTCAAAGAGCTGAGAAAAGGACGACCGTTGGATCTGCTTTCGCCTTCGACTTTGCATCAGCCGATCAACAGCTATCTTTGGGTTTGTCAGTCTTTGATGCAGCTGTTAGGCGGAGAGTTTACCCTCAGCAGCATGGAAGATGGTCGCACGCTGAGCCGGGTGATGCTGCCGTTGGTTCATGGCGCTGTTGACTAGAATTGAAGGAGCCACCTGCCCAACGGTAGCCTACTGCTAAAAAATGCTAAAAACCATTGAAGATATTGATCAGGATAAGCAAATTTAGTCCACCGAGCTACTGCCGGATGTTAGCGACCGCTTCAGGTTCTCGTTGTCTTTTCAGAGACGAGCTGAGCTTGGAATAAATCGCCTTCCAATCGCCCTACTAGACCACCAGACCTCTGACTTTTGAGACTCCTATAGCGCGGCGCTGCTGCCAGGCATCAAAATCTAGACCTTTTGGTAGCTTTTGTGAAAGGGAAGAGAACGTTCTTTTCGGAAACTTACTAGGTGGAAACTTCTTTCTCATCTTCAATAAGTACTGAAAGCGGTGTTCAAGATGGTAGATGCCATTAAAGTCTGTCTCTATTTAAATATCTAGAAAGCGACAAATTATCCCTACCACTTCATTAAGCTCGTAATAGACTATTCTGACCTCAATTTGACTTTTTAGGACTTCAAAAGAAATCAGGTTAAGCTGCTCTGCTATCAGCCTTGCCGCCCCTAAGAAGGTCTCTCCATCTTGCTCGGAAGACGCTGATGTAGAGTTCAAAACTCCCTGCACAGATAATCCTCTACCTTCTTGAAGAAACAGAGATGCTATAGGGTTCAAAATAGGCTCACCGTCTCTATAGGTAAGAAAATAACCATACTTAAAGCCTCTGCAACCTTCATAAGTATTGAGATGAATGGATCTTAGTACTTCGAGATCGTCGTCACTGATGTGCTTCGTGAAGCTTTCAATTATCTTGAAAGAATTACTAAATTTCTCTTGCTGACCTCGTGAAACATAAGTGGCAAGACCAACCAAGACTCCACATATAACAGCTATATCTTTCGTCGCTGATATCACTTCCTGTATTGGAGGAAGACTTTCTAGCGCTATTAATCTCATGACAGAGATGACCATAAGGGAGAAATATTTCTGTTCACAAGTAGAGTACCTGTGATGAGCTTACCTATCAAAGCAACACAAGCCTACACGTAGTTTGACTAATATGTTGACATACTCAGCCTTTTTTCTAAGTGACCAGTCGATGTTAGCTAGCATGGCTGACGCCCACTCACTCACAAATATTAGCGATGCTCAACTCACCAGCCTTCACCAGTCACTTTGCCTCTAGCTTCTGCCCTTCAGTGATGCTCGCCCTCTGGCTCCAGCTGCCGCCAGCCCCGCGAAAGTACGCTCGCGGAGATATCGCGCTCCAGCTCTGCGATCAATGCCGTCATCCGAAAGAACAAATTGCCCATCGCTGAGGCAGTATCGATCTGCTCTTTCAGACTCCTCAGCTCAACACCTCGTTTCTCTAAGTCTTCGGCTAGCTCAATCAATTGCTTAGTCGAACGGCTGGCTCGGTCCAGTTTCCAAATAACAAGCACATCGCCTTGGCGCAGATGATCGAGGCAGTTGTCCCATTCCGGGCGACTGTCTTTAGCTCCACTCTCATCCTTGTCACAAAAGATGCGATCGCACTCTTTTTCATTGATCGCACCCTTTTTCATTGATCGCATCAAGCTGCAAATCTAGATCCTGCTCAAAAGTAGAAACTCGAGCGTAGCCAACATTCATATTTTCGTCTCACAGTCCATTTATGCTACTTAGATTATAAGACGAGCCAAACGCAATAGACTCGTTGACCGCCCTAGCTTCTAGAACTTGTCTCGCAAAGGGTTATTTATAAGTACAAACTACATCTAGTGCCCGTGACCCTAATGACACTGCCGTCGAACTTGTCGAGCTGCTGGGACAAAGCGATAGAATAGCGCCATGACTACGCTAATGCTCGAGATACGTCGCAAGTTCTTTGAGGAGCAGTTCGAGTTCTCTAAGCATGCTGTCGATCAATCTATTTTGCGACAAATTCGAGTTCAAGAGATTAGGGAGACGATCACGAGCGGACAAGTCATTGAAGACTACCCAGAAGACAAGTATGGGCCAAGCTGCCTCATCTGTGGTTCAACTCAGGCACAACGCCCTATTCATGTTCAGTCCTATTCATGTTCAGTGTAGTTATCCTTCTCGTCTAATCATTAAGATAATTACGGTGTACGAGCCTAACCCCAAACGATGGAATAACGACTTTACTCAAAGGAGGCGGAGTGAGGATGACAAGTAATTGGCAAGAGACTTTGGTTGAGAAGCAAGTAACATACACTTTAAATCTGGGTGGAAAGATTTTTCTGATCGACAACGTACCTGCTCGTGTGAATGAAGAAACAGGCGAGCAATTTTTCTCTCCATCGACCGTAGAATGGTTGCAACAGACAGTTTTAGATGGGAAAGAACCTGACCATTTTGTTCGGGTTCCTGTGTATAACTATTCAGACGGCGTGGCATAGAAATTCAAGCGCAGCAGACTGATAGGGCCTGCTAACACTGAGTCAACATCCTTCGCTGATAACGATTGGGAACCACTGACGTGTTTCAAAAATCCTTGGCCCCTCTGAGAAAGTTATTCTGAGACATGTTCTGAGACATGCTTTTTTCCACTGTTCAGAAAGGTATGGATTCTGGTACGTACTGGTGTCCTATAAGCAGCTGCTGTATTTTTCGTCAATAGTATTCGTAGCTTCATCAACATTTCACGATTGGGTTCAGCGTTTTCTCAGTTCGTTCTCAGGCGCTATTGAGTTTTCTCTCTTCATAGTTAGGCGGCAAGGGTGCAATGCATTGAAACATGCAACAAAGCCTAAATTCTCAAGCCTAAAACCTACGGAGAAACCGATGAAGAATTGCGTAACGACAATACGCCGAAGTCTGACGATGGGTGCGATCGCTACCACATCTCTGCTCGCGTCTACGCTGGCCTCAACAGCTAGTGCTAACGCTGCTAGCCTCAAAATTACTGTTGATAATCTAGCGCCCGAGAATGGCACCTTTTTGACCCCAGCCTGGTTTGGTTTTCACGATGGCAGCTTCGATCTTTATGATCGCAACGAGCCGATCACCCCAGGACTAGAACGCCTGGTAGAAGATGGCACCGTTGAGCCGCTAAACGCCGAATTTGCTGCGGCTGGCGGGGGCATTGTGCAAGGGGCAATTTTAGGGACAGCCCTGACGCCAGGGCCGATTGATCCAGGTGAGTCGGCAAGTTTCACGGTTGATCTAGACGGCGCTTTACTCAGCAGTCGATATTTTAGCTACGCCAGCATGGTGATTCCCAGCAATGACTTTTTTATTGCAAATGGCAATCCCCTAGCACATCAGATTTTTGATGATTTGGGTAATTTTGTGGGCGCAGACTTTGTGGTGTCGGGCTCGGAGGTGCTTGATGGTGGCACTGAGGTGAATGATGAGCTGCCGGAGAATACGGCTTTCTTTGGTCAGGCTGCGCCGGATACGGGCGTGAGCGAAGGCGGCGTTGTCACTTTGGCACCGGGCTTTATTCCGGGGGGAAATATTCTTAGCAGTCCTGATTTTGCCAATGCGGACTTTACGGCGGCTGGCTACAACGTGGCTCGCTTTAGAGTGGAGCTAGTTGACGATCCGACGGCTGTGCCGGAGCCAGGAATTGTGCTGGGTTTGCTGGCGATGGGCGGTCTGCTGGTCAGTCGTCGTGTTCAGCGAGCCTAGATAGCTAGCCGGTTCAGATAGAAGCGAATCTAGATAGAAGTTAGTCCGGATAGAAGCAAGTCAGTGCCTAATTTCCGTCCCTAATCAGGCGGTAAACTGGCACTGGCTCTTTTTGTAAACTGACCGTTTGTCAGTGTTGGCACTATGTCTACTGCTTACACCTGGATATCGAAGGCTTTGGGCACGCTGCATCAGGCTAACTGGTATCGCAGCGTGCAGGCAATTGAGGGGTTAGCGGGCCCGGTGGTGCAGGTGGACGGTCGGGCAATGGTGAATTTTGCCAGCAATGACTATTTGGGGCTAGCAGGCGATCAGCGCCTGATTGAGCAGGCGATCGCAGCAACAAAAGCCTATGGTACAGGCGCTACAGGCTCTCGGCTGCTGAGTGGTCACAGAGACATACACCGTGAGTTGGAAAGGGCGATCGCACAGCTAAAAAGCACTGAAGACGCCGTTGTATTCAGCAGCGGCTATTTGGCAAACATTGGAACGATTGCGACGCTCACTAACTCACGCGATCTGATTTTGAGCGATGAATATAACCATGCCAGCCTAAAAAATGGGGCGCGTCTGAGCGGGGCGACGGTCATTGCGTATCGGCATTGCGATTCGACCAGCTTAAAAAATTATCTGATAGCGCATCGGGCCGACTATCGCCGCTGTTTGATTGTGACGGATGGGGTGTTTGGGATGGATGGCGATGTGTGCCCGCTGCCAGCAATCTTGGATTTGGCGGATAATTTCGATGCGATGGTGATGATTGATGAGGCGCACAGTGCTGGCGTGCTGGGCGAAACGGGGGCGGGCTGCGCGGAGCATTTTGGCTGTAGCGACAGGCCGATGGTGCAAATGGGGACGCTGAGCAAGGCGTTTGCCAGCTTAGGCGGATATGTCGCAAGCAGCGCTGAGCTGATTGATTTTTTGCGCAATCGGACACCGAGCTGGATTTATACCACTGGGCTTTCGCCAGCGGATGCGGCGGCGGCAACCGGTGCGATCGCGCTGCTTCAGCAATCGCCTGATAGACTTACCCGCCTGCATCAGAACGCCCGCTACCTAGCGACAGGCATAGACTCGCTATTGTTACAGTTGCCACAGCCCACAGCGAGCAGCCTCAAACGACTGCCGACAGATTCAGCGATTGTCTGTCTGCAAGTCAAAGACGCGGCTACCGTCATGCAGCTCAGCGGGCAGCTTCGGCAGCAGGGTGTGTTTGTTTCGGCTGTTCGTCCGCCCACAGTGCCGATTAGCCGCTTACGTATGAGCGTGATGGCAACCCATACGCAGACGCATCTCGATCAGTGTGTGGGTGCGATCGCGCAGGCGCTCCGTCAGCTAGAACCAGCGGTATAGCGATCGCATCAGCCGGTTTAGATCATCATCTGTAATGTTCTTCCGTAGTGTTCTCCAGGACAATATCCTTTAAAATTAAAGCCGAAATTGCTGAATTCTATTTCAAAAAATTCTATGGCTGAGATCAATCCGGTAGATGTTAACTGTGCTGAAGCCTGTAAAGACGGCTGCGTTTTAGGTGACCAGTGCCCGCACAAAAAAGACCAAGAGAAAACCTCTCAGTTTATTGAGGAGACCTCTTTAGACACCATGCTAGAAATGGCCGCTGAGGCGGTGCGGCGCAAGCAGCAAGCGCGAGTCAGTGAAGGGCCGAAATGGGTGTTTCCTGAAGACGGCATTCAGCCTTAGTGTTTGATAGCGCTCGGTCCTAATTTTTCTGCTCGCTGAACCGTTCGCCCAGCTGATCGCCCAGCTGATCGCCTAGCTCTTGAACGATTGAGTCTCGCGTCTGACCTTCCCAGTGAATAGCGAGCTTTTCTTGAGGAACACCGGTGCTGATGCCTGCCTGGTCAAAGGCGTGTTTAATGCGGGCTCTGAGTTCTCGGGCGACGGGCCACTGCTTTAACGGCTGGGTTTTGAGCAATAGCCGCAGGGTGACGCCAGTAGAGTCAATAGACTCAACGCCAAGTAAGTCAGGGGGCTCTAGAATGAGCTGCTGCCAGTCGCTGTCTTCTGCCATGTCGGTGGCGGTAGTCTTCAATATAGATAGGGCTTCATTCAAATCGCTGCTAGGTTCTACGCTGATAAATAAATCGACCTGCGACCAGTCTTTAGACAGATTTTGCACGATGCCGATTTGACTATTGGGAATAGTGATCAGTCGTCCTTCGGTATCGCGTAGCTGAGTGATGCGTAAGTTGAGCGCTTCAACGCTGCCTGCGATCTCACCGACGGCAATCACATCGCCAATGCCAAACTGGTCTTCTAACAAAATCAAAAAGCCATTGATAATGTCTTTGATCAGGCTCTGGGCTGCCAGCGAAATGCCGACGCCGATGATGCCTGCACCAGCTAACAGCGGACCTACTTGTATCCCCGCAGTAGAGAGCATTGTCAGTATGACGATGCCAAAGATGACTGCGGCAGCGATGCCCTTAGTCACCTGAGAGAATGTCAGCAGCCGCAAGCTTAGCCTTTCGGAGGCTTCTGGTGCCCAATGCGCGCCTTCTTGCAGGGCTAAAAAGGTCTTATCAGCAACCAGACTCACCAGCCTGAGCATCAGATAGCCTACCCCTGCAATCAGTAACATTTGGGCGGGGATTTCGATCCAGTAGCCCAGCAGGGTTGTAATCCATCGGCTGTAGGGAAACAGCGATAGTATCCACAGCAGGCTACCTAGCGCCAGACCGGGCCGAAAGAGGCGCAAGACCCCTAGTTCGAGTTCGGTGATTTTTCGCTTTTGGCGGTTGTCTAGGCGGGCTTTGAGCAAGTCAAAGACGGAATCGACGGTTTCGGCTACCGAGAAGGCCCGTAGTGGTGGACGGGTGTTGCCAGTTGCCTGACCTAGCTGCGTGTTGGTGCTGGCTAGTCTGGTTTGCCTGAGTTTTAGAAAGTGCTCTATTCGCTTGCTGAACCAAAACAGTAGAAGGGCGACGCCAATGATTGCGATCGCGATGCGAGCCTGCTGTTTGAGGAAGGTCGGCTGGCGCTCTTGGTAATAGCGACCTAGGGCGGTTTCGATATTTGCTTGGAGCGCGATCGCATACAAACCAGGGTCGGCATAGCCGCTGTTTGCCGCGTCTAAGCTGGTGACTGTCAGCAGCGGTAAGTCATCAACAAAAATAACGGGTAGCTGACTGGGCTGATCGGTTTCCACGCTGACGGTTTGATCTTGCGTGAGCTGTTGGCGAGCGGCCTGGTTGAGGCGCTGCTGAATTTCTTTGGCCCTAGTTTCCGCAGGCTGCGGCCCATCTACCGGTCCATCTACCGGCGGCGCGCTTAGATAAAACACCGTTCTACCGTCTAGATAAATCGGCGCAGAGCTGTCTCCTTCGGTATCTGCTGGGCTAGTAGCCGGGTTAGTGAGTGGCCAGACAGGCAGCAGGCGGCTGGCGGCAGAACGGGCTTCTGCTGAGGTGGTGGTAGGTGCTGCTGTGGGTGCTGGACTCTGGGTAGTGCTGGGCTGATCTGGGGTTTGGGCCTGGGTGGACAGCGGCAAAAATGCGATCGCGGCAGCTAGCAGCACGGCCCAGAATCTCGGCCAGAATCTCGGCCAAAGTCTTGACTGAAATCTGGGCCAGAGTCTTGGCTGAAATCTGGGCCGAAGTTTCAGCCAGGATATTAGCCAGAGAATATCGACTCTTTTGCGCATGAGGTATTAAGCTGCATTAGCCTATAGACATTTCTTGCCCATGCTCTCAGATTTATGACTGATCAGACCATCCCTCCCTCTGCTGATACAAACCCTGCTGATACAAGCGACGCTAGTTGGATCCGGCGGTGCTGTGATCTGGCGGCCCAAGCAGCGGGCCACACCGCACCCAATCCACTTGTAGGCTCTGTGATTGTGCAGGGCAACGCGGTGGTAGGAGAGGGCTTTCATCCCAAAGCAGGCGAACCCCATGCAGAGATTTTTGCGCTACGGGCGGCGGGCGATTTGGCCCGAGGCGCGACGCTGTATGTAAACTTGGAGCCCTGTAACCATACGGGCCGAACGCCGCCCTGTAGCGAGGCGATTGTGGCAGCGGGCATTCGGCGAGTGGTCGTTGGGATGCGCGATCCGAACGCTCAGGCGAGCGGGGGTGTTGAGCGGTTGCGCTTGGCGGGTATTGAGGTGAGTGTTGGGGTTGAAGAAGCGCGCGCTCAGCGGCTAAATGAGGCGTTTAGCTATCGGGTCAAGCACCGTCAGCCTTTTGGCATTTTGAAATATGCGATGACGCTAGATGGCAAAATTGCCACGACGACAGGCCATAGCGCCTGGGTGAGTGGCCCTGAGTCGCGGCGGCAAGTGCATCAGCTGCGCAGCCGGTGCGACGCGGTGATTGTGGGTGGCAATACCGTTCGTCAAGACGATCCTAATTTGACGAGCCATGGGGAAGGCTCGCACAATCCGCTACGGGTGGTGATGAGCCGCCGTTTAGATCTGCCAGTGGTGTGCAATTTGTGGAATGTTGCGATCGCGCCGACGCTGGTCATGACGCAAACTAACGCAGACCGGGGAGTGGCCAAGGCGCTGAGTCAGCAGGGCGTAGCGGTCGTTTTTACAGATGTGCTTACGCCCGCCTTTGCGATGGAAACGCTGTATCAGCGAGGCTGTGTGAGCGTGTTGTGGGAATGTGGTGGGACGCTAGCGGCTGAGGCGATCGCGGCAAACGCTGTACAAAAGGTCTGGGCATTCATTGCGCCCAAAATAATTGGCGGTCGGCTGGCACCTTCGCCGATTGGCGATCTGGGTTTAGAAAAAATGACAGATGCCAAGCGGTTAGAGCGAACCGTTTTGACCGCTGTGGGTGATGATTTTTTATTGCAGGGATATCTACAATAATCTGAATAATAATCCGGGCAATAGGCCGAAGGCGGGCCGAGCGTCTAAGCCAATCATTAGATCAATGATTAAGCTCATGATTGAACTAATGATTGGGCTAAATGACTAAGCTAATAGTTGAGCCGAAAGCTAAGCCGATTGAGAGATCGTACCGTCTAGACAGTGGCGAGAAGCAATCTCATTAAGTCGAGCGCGAAGCAGTTCACGACTGCGGAAGCCTTCTATGCGCTCTAGAACCTGCCCTTGCTCTATGTAGAGGAGCGTTGGCAGCGTTTTGAGTTTATATAGGTTGGCCAGCTTTAGGTTTTCGTCTGCATTGACCTCGATTACCCGAATAAACCCAGGCCACTCCGTCTGAAAGGTATTAAGAACGGGCGTAATCAGTCGGCAGATGCCGCACCAAGGTGCTTGAAAGTGAACAACCACTGGCGCTGAAGACGACAAAACTTCTCGATTAAAATTCTCATCGGTAACCGTTGTCATAACCATTGTCATAGTAGGACGGGGGCTTATTTAAATAGCTTTTTAAGGGTGCGTTCTCAAAACGTAAAAGCGGATTTGCCAGGTCAAAGGTGCCGTTGAGTTAAAGATTAATTTAGATGATCTTATGTATCAGATTACCTTATCTTATCTTTATACTACCTTACTAGCGCCTAACGCATTTCGGGATCGCTTCACTATTTTATACGTTTTCATGGCGATCTCACTGTCTTTCTATCCTAAAGAGGAAATTTTTCTTAGACATATCTGTCTACAGGCAGACGTTGATCCCTGTTTTAGGTGCAGTGACTATGCCAGATAACTATATAAGGTGGCTATGTTACCAGCCACCAAAGTGTCATAGCTATAGTTGCACCAATCGTCGTATTAATGATGTTTACCAAATCGTGAGTCAGCCAACCGAGTTTTTCCTCAATGGTCGCGCCGATTAGACTCTCTACGGTCGTTGCGCAAAAAGCGGCAAACACGCAGATGCCGATGCCGCCAGTAGAGATGAGGCCGCAGAGCCATGCGATCGCTGCGATCGCCAGCGAACCGACAATACCGGCAAGCGTGCCTTCTAAGCTGACTGCGCCTTCTGTCCCGCGCGGCACTGGCTGCAAGGTGGTAATTAAAAACGTCCGCTGACCGTAGGCTTTGCCAATTTCGGTGGCGGTGGTGTCGGATAGCTTTGTGCTAAGCGAGGCGGCAAATCCTAGCGCCAGCAGCGGCTGCCACAGATTGAGGCTAGCGGGAGACAGAATCTGTAGGGCCAGGACGACTAGGCCGCAGAGGGCACCTGTGAGCGCCGATCCCCATACGTTACCTGGACCGCGTACGCCGCCTCTGCTCTCGGCAATGCCGTAGGCTTCTTTTTGGGCCATGCCGACTTTGGTGACAGCAGAGCCAACGAAGAAATAAAACAGGATGGTGACATAGCCCTGCCAGCCAAAGGCCAGCCAGACCGTAATGCCTAGGAGCCAGGCGTTGCCGTATCCGGCTGGGGTCAGCAGTTTTTTGGGCACTGCGAGGGCCAGCCCGATCAGGAGGGTGTTGAGCGCGATCGCAACGAGTACTGGATTAGACAGCAGTGGATTAGACGTCAGCATGATGGGAAGCAGCAGGGTTTTCTGTTCGTTGTTCCAATTTAGACCGATATTGGATACAGCGATATCAGAATAGAGCGATATCAGACATGGGTCTAAATTGAGGGTTTCCCCGCTGCTGACCTTCTTATACCGGCTGACGGCACTCTGGCTGACGGCACTCTGGCTGACGGCACTGTCCGCTACTTTATCTTCGCTACTTTATCTTAGTGACACTTTCAGACTGAGAGTATCGACCATTGCGGCCTTTGTACCAAGTGCCATCACGCGCCCCTGCCGACAAAATATTAGAGATGCGATTGCGAGCTTTGAGATAGGCAGTGCGAGGCATGTCTTCTTTAAAGAGCGCAGACATGACCTCTGCAATCGTAAACACTTCTGAAGGGGTCGATCTTAAGACGCTGCTGACGGACTCAGGCAGTGCTAACTCTCTGTATTCAGCCTGAACGTATTTTTGCCAGGTTGCCGCTCTACCGTCTTTCTTCTTTCTTCCCGCCTTTGCTTTTGTTTTAGCTTTTGCCCTCGATTTAGTTGCAACAGGGGCTGTATTTGACGTCTGGGTGGACGTTTTGCTTGCAGACTTTGCCGCGGAAGATTTGCTTTTTGTTGCTTTAGTGCTTTTTTTGGTAGCGGGCGTTGAGCTGGTTGCTTCTGCCTGAACGGCGGCCTGTTCAGTAGACTCTGTTGGGGCTACCTCTGGCGCTATTTCTGGGGCTGCCTCTAGGGTTTCCGGTGGAGATTCTAGAGCGGTTTTGGCAACAGGTGAGGTCGTTTGTTTACCGTTATCATCTCCAAACAGGCTGATAACGGTGTGTAAACCCTGACGTTTAGTCTGCAACTGTGTGAGTTGCGCTTCTACCTGTTTGATTTGCTCAATTAAATCAGACTCGACAGACACTAGTTGAGAAAGGACAGGATCAGTCATGTTAAGAAGTCCTCACGAAATTATAGATTCCTTTGTTTGAGAAATGTGAGAGTTTCCTGAAGTAAAGAGCCTCTCAACAAAGTGAGTGTAGCGCTTCTTGTCGCCGTTGCTATCGAGCTGAAGAATCTTGTAACGAACGAGCGAGTGTATACGCGCATTTGTTACTTTTGTCGTTCATTTTGGATGCTTTAGCGAGATAGGCTTCTAGCGGAACACGATAGTTTTATGATTGTGCAACATCACCCGGTCTTCTATGTGATAGCGCAGCCCGCGAGCTAAGACGGTTTTTTCGATATCTTTGCCATAGCGCACCAAGTCACCCGGTGAGTCGGAGTGATCTACTCTCAGCACGTCCTGGTCAATTATGGGTCCGCAGTCTAGATCTTCAGTGACATAGTGACAGGTGGCACCAATTAGCTTAACGCCGCGAGCGTGTGCCTGATGATAGGGTTTTGCTCCAATAAAAGAGGGCAGAAAGGAATGGTGGATATTGATGATTTTTCCGGCATAGCGATCGCACATTTCTGCTGGCAATATTTGCATATACCGCGCTAACACCATCACATCTCCCCGGCTCGCTTCAAACTGCGCCATCATTTGCTCTGCTGCCACCTGCTTATTCTGTGTGGTTATAGGAATGTGATGGTACGAAATTCCATGCCATTCAACCAAGCCCCTAAACACGTCATGGTTAGAGATAACACAGGCAATATCAATCGCTAGTTCTTGACTACGCCAGCGAGAGAGCAAATCGTAAAGGCAGTGTCCACCTTTAGAAACCAAGAGGACAACACGCTTTTTTTTAGCAGAATCTCGAATAGCCCAGCTCATTTCAAACTGCTTGGCAATAGGGGCAAAGTGCTCACAAAGGGTCTCCAAAGAAAAAGGAAGAGAGTCCGCTAGGATCTCTTGGCGCATGAAAAATCGCTGCTGAGAAGGCTCTGAGTGATGATGTGCCTCACTAATCCAACCGCTGTTGGCAGCGATAAATGAGCTAACAGCAGCAACGACACCGACTCGATCAGGGCAAGAGAGTGTAAGGATATAGCGACGTGGAGGAATCATCTAGTTGGGTTTAGTCTGAAAGCGCGAGCACAGACTACTATAGCTTTGGCAAGCTATAGTTTTGCCATCCCCTATCTTGTTTTTATATACTTGCTTCGGGTGCTCGTCTTGCGCGCTTGTTTTGAGCGCTCGTCTGGGGCCTTTTTTCTGAGTATTTGTTTGGGCGTTCGCTTTTGGCTTCTCTCCGGTTGATTGACAGGTTGAATTGAAAAGGGACTATGCGTAATCTTCGGCTCTTCGTTTCGCTGTTATTTTTTCCAGCTGGAATTGGACTATCAATTCACCTGCTTCAGCTTCAATTATTATCAGATCGCCTGTTAGCAATGGCCTTGCTGCTGTTTTGCCCAGAGCTAGCGCGAATGGCGTGGGTTGATCTTGAGAATATTGCAAGGGTTAAAGCACAGCAAGAAGACTCTCACTTGAATAGATTTTATACCGTTGTTGTTGGTACAATTGTTCTAGAGCTGTTAGGTTTTTACAGCGCACTGCTTTCTCTTCAGTGGGGTGGGCTGATCATTATCTTCAGTCAGCTTGAGTTTAACCTGTTGGCAGGTATTCAGCTATGGCCGCAGGAAACGCCTGCCGTTGTTGAGTTCGGCATCTCTAAACGATGGCCTGTTTTAATTGCAAATACGGTAGGCATGGCGCTCTTGGGCTTTTGGTTTATCAGTGATATTCGCATTTGGCTAGCTGGCGGGCTGTTGCTGCTAATAATTATTTTCCTGCTGCTGAAGTACGTTGTCCCTAATCTGAGGAGATGGCATCTACCCGCTTGATTGTAGACGCGGTCAAATTAAACTGTGGTGAGCGAGAATGCTGTGAATAAAGAGCTTTAGGCTGCTTCAGAACTGCTGCTTCCGGACTATCTTTAGACCCTTGTTGGTGACTTGTGTGGGCACCGTTGCCGAGCGAAAACCATCAGAACAGAAGGGAAATATTGGGCTCATCTGACGGTAGTCTCCCTAAATTTCTGAAAAAAAAGCAGAAAAGCCTTGACCAAAAAGAAGAAAGTGTTTAAATAGTGTTATTCTCGGAAGAGATATTTTGTAATAAGTGTTTGGATAGCGGTTTCCTTTTTTCACAGTTTCCCTCTTTCACAGTTTTCCTTTTCTCATAACAGACGCTTTGGCTAAAGGGCTGCTCTTTAGCTAAGTTCTATTGGCTGAGGTTTACTGTCTAAGGCTTACTGTCTAAGGGTTTTTGACGAGCAAAGACTGAGTAAAAACTTTGCGACCCGTCGTCGATATCCTGTAGAGCGAATAGAGCAAAATCTTCTACGCTGTCTAGCTTCTACGCTATCTAATGTTAGTCGTATGACTTTCGGCGCGATCAAGGTTCATCCCCTCGATTCTACGAATCACTACGACGATGTCACTCTCGACGTTTTTTACTCAACTGCTTAATCTACTCTCAAAAGGAGAATGCCTAATATGTCCACATCTGTTTTACCACAGCTTATAGCTGTTGATTCTGAATTGTCCGAACAGGTAGTCACGCTTGCAGCACAGCTGAATGAGCTACAAGAGAAGCGCAAAGGTATTCAAACTGTTATCGCTATGTTTGAGTCGGGAGCGACGCCCGAGGAGGCGGATCTGACCGCTGCTACTAGCGTGGCGAGTCCAGCCAAGACCTCCAAAACAGCCTCCCAGACGGCGGCTAAGAGCGCAACTAAGAGCGTAACTAAGACGCCAGCTAAGGCAACCAAAACAGCGATCAAGCGGAAGAAAAAGACGGCAACGGCAACGGCGACAACAGCGGCTGCAAAGACTGAAGCAGCCCCCGAAGTAGCCACCAAAACGGCTGCTAAGACACCTAAAGCGAAAGCAACTCGCGGGCGTCCTGCCAAGGCCAAAGAGACTAAGTCTGTGGCTGAGGAAAAACCGCAGATACCTGCAACGAAGCGTAGCGGTAGAACCGCCAACTGGCAGCGCTATGTTCAAGAGAGCTACCGCAAGGCCCCCCTGCCTGATGTCATTGTTGGTGTCTTGCAAGCGCAGCCAACAAACGTATTTAAGATTGCCGATGTGATGAATGTGGTCTTTAAAGAAGATATGCCTAAAAATCACTTCTTGAAAGCCCGCAATCGCATTTCTAATATCCTGTCAGCAGGTGCGCGAGACGGTGTTTGGTATCGCGGTCGGGGTGGTACTTACAGCATGTCTGAAAAGGCAATCAAGGTGAGTTAGGTTGTTCAGATGTGCTTTGTAGCGCAACGGCGATTCTCTGTGAGACCTCTTTCCGTAAGACTTCTTTCTGCGAGACCTCTCAATGATGAATCTCCGTAAAAGCCTCTATATGCATCCTTCTATCGAAAGTCCTCTTGCACCTATTTGCGAGGGGATTTTTTGCTAGAGCGAAGTTCATTAACTTCGTTGATTGGCTGCGTATGTTTGTTTTTAGTGGCTATGGCCGGAGACGGTAGCTGAGTGGGATGGCTGCTGGCGAGAGCATCTGTGAATTCAACGAGAGCGTAATCATACCGTCGTTAGCTTTTTGGTAGCGCCAGTGTTTGCCTGGGCAGGCGAGGGAGGGTTTGGTGGGGAGGGCGGCAGGCCAGGTGTCGGTGGCTGGGTACAGATGCTTTAGGGCTAGGACATATTCAGAGAGTTCTAGGGCGAGCGCTCGATTGCCGGTTGTTTGCCATCGTCTGGCGATGACGGTTGGTGAGAGTGGTATGGCGTTGTTCCAGACCGCTGTGTGTGTATTAGCGATGATTTTCTCTGCGACTACCTGCGGTGTTGTACAAACGTTTAGCGCGGCGAGCTGATCTAGGGCCCGATGGACGGTTTGAGTGTTGTTGACTGACACGAGCTGGAAATATGTTTGGATTGAGAATCTGTTGGTTAGGGTAGTGCGTAGTTTTTCGCTGACGGTGGCACTGTTGGTGGCGTTGTCGGTGGCGCTGTCGGTGGGTGCAAAGCTAGGTATCCAGGCGGCTTGCGATGTCAGGTAGCGAAGCCAAACTTCAAATCGCAGGCCTTTCATGATGGGCTGCTGCAAGGACTGTTCTAGTAGGCGAGGCTGCCAGTAGACGGGAACATTGGGCAGATGACGCAGAATGCTTGCCTGCTGGGCGGCGGTGATAGAGAGTGAGATTTGAGAAGAGAGATCTGAGCGCTGGGCGATCGCACGGTTAAGTCGCCAAGAAGCCTCTAGCGCTGCTAGCATTTCATCAGGCTGATGATGCTGATGGGCATCTAGCACCTTTAGCAACAGTAGCTTTTGCACATTGTGAACGTTAAAGAACCCAGGTGAACGGTATTCAACGTCTGTAAGCCGCTCAATGTTTACGTCCCACTGGGGATCGGGGCTGCTGAGCAAGTGCTGCTGAACTTTGATTAAAGGCGTCTGTTGCTGCTGAAGGTACTGCTGCAAAACGAGCGGTAGCGGATCTAGCGGGCCAGAGATCTTGTGAGTCTCGGTCTGTAAGAACTGAGTGAGAAGGGGATCAATCGCTTGAAAATTGGCGGCAGCTAGACCATCTGTGATAGCAGGCGTGCTGTACTGTGCGTTGGGAGTAAACCCTAACTGAGCGCTCAGTCGGTCGAACTGCTCGGCTGAATCGTTGCCAGCATACTGCAAGACCTGATCGAAGAAGTGTTTTGCCTGAGCGTCTACCTGCTGCTGCTGCTGGCGAAGGTAGCTATTGGCCGCGAATAGTACTATCCAAGGCAGACAGAAGGCTCCGGCGACGAGCGCAAATAGCACAGGACGAGGGCGATTTAGCTGCTCGCGTTGCTTTTGGGTGAGCTTCAAAGGGCAAAAGGGCAACCATTAAGCACCCAGAAACAAAGGCATATGCTTAACCTTCCCAAACGGTATGATGACAGCGCTAACTAGGCAGCAGCGAGCGGCCCTACAGACACAAACAAACAAACAGGCCAAAACAGGTAGGCCAAAGCTGAACATCCCAAAACTTTATGCAAAAACTGCATACAACAGGTGCCAACTGGCCGATGCTGTATGCAGCTTGTGTCGTATTTAAAGTCTGCCGGATTCGAGGGGCTGTACGTGTAGCTTTAGGTACGTGCGGCTTTAGGTACGGGGTCTGGCCTTATTCACCTTCAGCGTTCGCCCCATCCATTCGGCACCGTCGAGCGCGCCGATAGCCGCTTCCTCTTCTGTGTCGGCAGACATTTCTACAAAAGCAAAGCCTCTGACTCGACCCGTTTCTCGGTCGGTAGGAACTTTAACAGATTTGACGGTACCGTACTCTGCAAACACCTGGTTGATATCGTCTTGAGTCGCATCGAACGACAGGTTTCCAACGTAAATAGACATAAAGCGTTTCTAGACTGTTTCTAGAGTATGGATATTGAATGGAATTAGCAATATTTTACATTTACCTGTTTATTAGGGCTGTTGGCTGTAGCACGCACTACAAAGTAAATCGTGATTGTAAGCCGTGAGAAGTCAATCGCAGATGATAACCCGTTTGGCAAATCGTCTGGCAGATTCAGCAATGAATTGTGAAAGTCTTATTTTTTAGTTTTATGCTTTAAGAATGTGTTTGTGATGCGTTATTAAGTGGGCTTATGAGTACGATTTTTCATCTGTCGTTTCCGATTGAAGATATTGCTGAGGCCAAGCGATTTTATGTGGAGGGGCTAGGCTGTGAGGCTGGACGTGAGGGTAAAGGATCTTTGATCTTGAATTTAGGCGGACATCAGATTGTCGCGCATGTGATGAAGACGCCAGCAGCGCCTCAAGCGAGTATTTATCCTTCTCATTTTGGGCTGACGTTTTCGTCAGAGTCTGAGTGGGAAGCTTTGCTGACTAGGGCTAAGGAAAAAGATCTGACTTTTTATCAGCAGCCGAAGCATCGGTTTAAAGGAGAGAGAATAGAGCACCGGACGTTTTTTTTAGAAGATCCGTTTCATAATTTTTTGGAGTTTAAACATTACGTTTATCCCAGCGCGGTGTTTGGAGAAACGCAGTATTCTCGGGTGGGCGACCGCTAAGAGCCGAGGCGATCGCAGCTAACCCTTGCGAGTCTCGAATCATGCGATTGTGGCTGACAATGTTCAACCGCCTAGTGGTGCCAATGTTTAGCTTAGAACTCCAGGGTGGCAAGATCAGCAGATCGAAGATTGTCCAAAAAGACCAGACTTGGATAGCGCTTAGCCGGTGAATGTCTTGGTTGAGCGCTGAGAGAAACGGGCTGAAAGGACGCATTTGGCGCACGCCTGTGCGATCGCTCCCAAACGCCAAAGCGGTTCCATAGTGAGGTACAGAAACCGCAACAAATGTTTTTACCCGCGCCAGGCCGCCCAGCCGCTGCAAGTAATAGCGACTAACCAAGCCACCCATGCTAAAGCCAACTAAATCGAACGGTTGCTGTGGACCTAGCGATTTGTATACAAATTCAGCAACCTGCTGGGCAAGCACTTCTATGGGGGCATCTCCATTATTGGGCGTCATACTGAAAGTATAAACAGATCGCCCGGTTTCTTCGACTGCTTTTTCGGCCATCTCTTCAGTCATCTCTTCGGCTATCTCTAGATAGGTCTTGAGCGGCGCGAATATCTGCGCTGTATTCCAGATACCGTGAACTAAAACAACCGGACGACGCGCAACCGAACGAGTCCCTAGAGGCGTAGAAGATGAATCAGGCACCGATATTAGCTCTCTTCTTGATTGCGATCTTCCCAGCGGAATAAAAAGACCATGAGGGCAACAATGCCAATCTGAAAGGCAAAGTTGGGCACAGAGGCAGCGATATCTCGGCCCGCCAAAATCTTGGTAAAGAAAACAAATCCGCCGATTGCACCAGAGCCCCCGATAGACGCATAGATAAACTTTCTAAACCCTTTGTAGGGGGCGTTTGCTTCTGCTACGAGCCGGTCAAACCGCTCTTGGCTCATGCCTTCTGGCGGCTTTCGTTTTGGCGTGTTCTGCTTTGAGCTTTTTTTCGGCTGCTTTAGAGCGGTCTTTTTCTTTGCGGTTTTTTCTTTTGCCATAATCGTCTTCCACGTTTAGGTTGATGCGGATGTCGTTTCTTATTGTGACAGCTTCGGCTCGCCAGTTGACCCGCTAGCTGAGTGTGTGTCTAAACGTGCGACAGATCAGTTGCGCTATGGTGATTGTTGGGAGTTGGCTGCTATAATTCATAGCTAGTTATGTCTGCCGATGTGGCTCAGGGGTAGAGCAAATCATTCGTAATGATTAGGTCGCCGGTTCGAATCCGGCCATCGGCTTTTTATATTAGAGTTTTGTGTATCCGTTTTATTGGCTAGCGACTTTAGATTGCGCGATCGCTGAGGCCAGATCTGCTCTGCCCGCCTGAATGAGCGCGGCGTCTCGGATACGGCAAGAATCACAGCCACCACAGGGAACGTCTTTGCCGCTGTAGCAAGACCACGTTTTTTCTATCGGCACGCCCAGGCGTAGGGCTCTGCGGACAATATCGGCTTTGGTGTCGAGCACGAGGGGGGCGACTAGTTTGGGGGCGTTGCCCTGTAGCCCTGCTTTAGAAGAAAGGGTCGCTAAGTGAGAAAAGGCGTTGAGGTATTCGGGGCGACAGTCGGGGTAGCCAGAGTAATCGACCGCGTTGATGCCGAGGTAGATGGTGGTGGCGCTTTGGGCCTCGGCGAGGGAGAGGGCGATCGCAATAAAAACCGTGTTGCGCCCAGGCACATAGGTAGAGGGAATGACCTGCTGGCTTAGGTCTGCGCCGTCTGTGGGTATCTCCATGCGGCTATCGGTCAGCGACGATCCACCCCATTGAGCCAAGTCTACAGAGACGGTGCGATGATCTGTGATGTTTAAAGCTTGGACGACGTCTTGAGCTGCTATCAGCTCCCGGTCGTGACGCTGACCGTAGTTGATAGAGAGCGCTATAACGCTGTAGCCGTCTGCTAAAGCCTGCGCCGCACAGGTGGCCGAATCTAGCCCGCCGGATAGTAGGACAACCGCTTTGTTTTGGAGTTGTTTGCCTTTGTCTGGTTTGGTTTGAGTTTGTTTGGCGGCCTGAGTGCCTGTTTCGACGCTCGTCTTGATGCCTGTTTGATTTTTAGGTATTGCGCCATTGGTCATGCTAGTTACCGTACCCCTAAATATTTGTGTGTTTGCAGACCCACTCGCCACTCAGGATGAGCGCGCACGTAGTCTATAACTAGCTGCTGTGCGTGCGGGCTAGTCCACTGTGGCTGCAACAGCTTAACGGTTTGTGAAGATACTTTTTGTGCTTGAGCCTCCGCCCAGTCCAAGTCGGCGCGATCGCTAATCACCACTTTTAGCTCATCAGCCTGAGCGTAGATGTCAGCAATAGGCGGCTTAAACGTTTTGGGCGAGAGCGCAATCCAGTCAAACTGACCGCTAAGAGAATGAGCACCCGAAGTCTCTAAATGAATTCTCAAACCCGCACGACGTAGAGCAGCCGTCAGGTCATCTAAGCTATGCATCAGCGGTTCGCCGCCTGTGATCACAACCATGAAGGGGCAGGCCGCCGCCGCCGCCGTGGCCAAATCAATAACAGAGTGCTGCGGGTGGGCGTTCATTGGCCAAGACTGCTTGGTATCGCACCAGCTACAGCCCACGTCGCAGCCTGCTAGCCGAATAAAGAAGGCACTGGCGCCACTCCAAACCCCTTCTCCTTGAACAGAGTGAAAGGTTTCGACAACAGGCAGTGTGGCGATAGGTTGTGTATGGGTCTGTGTGTAGGTCATTGGCAGCTAGTCATCGGCTTCGTATTCAGCCCAAGAATTGGGAGATTCTGAGACGGCAATTTTGAGGCGAACGCTGTCAGGCAGTCGTTCTGCCGTTTTCTCGTAAATATACTGGGCAATCATTTCGGCGGTTGTTTCGTAGTGGTCGGGCATGACCTCGTTGAGCACACAGTGGTCAAGGCCTCCTTTTAAGACATCTTTTTTGGCCCACCTAAGGGTTCTATAGTCTGCCACCATGACCGGATGCGGGCAATATTCGCTGGCCTGTAGCTGATGCGCGGCGGCCTCAACTTTTACTCTATAGGTGTGACCGTGCATCCGCCCGCAAGGGCCATCGTAATCACGGATAAAGTGGGCGGCATTGAACGTAAATTCTGTTGACAGTTTCCATTTGGGCATAAGGGCGAAAAATCTACGCGGGTGCGTTCAATAGGGTAAGCAGTTGGGGCAAGCAGTCTTTTTGTTTAAGCTTTTGTTTCATTCGCACTCACACGGCTCTCTTAGGGCTTTACATTAAAGGCGCACGCATATTCTCAAAGTTTGAGGAATCAGTTTTTATGGATTTAGGGATAAAGGGCAAAGTTGCGGTCGTAACTGGCGGCGACTCGGGTATTGGTAAAGCGACGGCTGAGATTTTGCTAAAAGAGGGGGCCAAGGTTGCGATCCTCAATCGTTCTTTTGACGAGATTGACGATCTTAAAGCGTTTGGCGATCCGTTTCCAGCAAAGGCCGATATTACCAGTTTGGCTCAAGTCGAAGCCGCGCGCGACAAAATTACTGAGCACTTTGGCCCGGCTGAGATTGTGGTGCACGCCGCAGGCATTACGGGTGCGGTGGGAGATTTTTTGGAAGATATTGACGACGAAGGCTGGATGCACACCATCAATGTGAATTTGATGGGGACCGTGCGCATTTGTCGGGCGTTTATTCCCGCGATGCGTAAAGCTGGCTGGGGCCGGGTGGTGCTGCTAGGCTCTGAAGATGCGGTGCAGCCTTATATTGAAGATATGCCTTATTGCGCCTGCAAGGCCGGTACGCTAAACCTGACTAAAAACCTGTCTAAGGCATATGCCAAAGATGGCGTGCTGACGAATATGGTCTCACCGGCGTTTGTGAAGACAGCGATGACCGATGCAATGATGCGATCGCGCGCCGAAGAAAGAGACGTGACGATAGATGAAGCCGTTTCCAGCTTTTTGGCAGAAAATCGCCCTGGTATTGAAGTCGGCAGACGAGGTCAGGTAGAAGAAGTTGCCGCTGTAATTGCCTTCCTCTGCTCTATGCATACGAGCTACGTGGTGGGCTCTAACTGGCGTGTAGATGGCGGATCGGTGTCAACGATTTCGACATAGACGCGTGTCTTTAGGGCTTATTGCTTTAGGGCTTATTGTTCGACCGCCCTACTACTCAACAGCCCTACTGCTCAGCAGCTTTCGGCTCATTCAATTCTGGCTCATTCGATTCTGGCTCATTCGATTCTGGCTCGTCCGATTCTGGCTCATTCGATTCTGGCTCGTCCGATGACGTGATTCTTACGACTTCTACTTTCGCGGGTAAAGCGCCGCTCTTTAGCTGAAACTCTAGATCTTCAGCCGCTTCAGCAGTAAAGTTTCCAGCAATTGTGGCTTCTCCGTCGGTGATGCCAGTCGCGGCGTAGGTGACATCGACGGTTGGCATACTGAGTAGAACGTCGTCTAGAAAGATGCCGAGGGCGCGTCCGGTGCCTGCTAGGGCTTTGGTCTGTGCGGCAAACTGCTCGGTGCCCTCGGCATCTAGCCAAATTCTGACCTCCCAGGTATTGAAGCCACTGACCTCAACGGCCTGAGCAGTTGTGATGCGATCGCCTGTTAGCTCGCTAGGCTCGAACAGGTCTAAAATGGCCGCTCTAGTTTCGTCAATCTGGGGCTGAAGCGCTGAGGCTTCGGCCTGCTGACTGGTTTGCAATCGAGTATCTTGTTCAATTAGCAGCCGTTGAAGGGCTTCGATGCTAGTGGCCAGGTCGTCTTCAGTATCAGGCTTTTGACTGCGCAGCGTAAGCTGGCCGGGTTTGATCAGCCGAGCAACAACCGGCTGCACGTTGATGATCTCTTGAGGCAGCCTGACCATAAGCTGGTCGGGCGCTTGGGCCTTGACCTCGGCGGTGCCAAAGCTGAGCTGGGCTAGGCGCGCTTCTATGACGGTTTGGACTTCTGCAAGCGTATCGGCTGTGATTTTTTCGCTGCCTTCTGCTGCTTGCGCGGTTGGAATGGCAACTTTAAGCTCGACTTGAGTATAGTCGCGTAGCCCGCTAGAGCAAGCAATACTTAGAACAGAGGCGACCGCCGCTCCTAAAAAATATCTGCTCAACCGTTTCGGTAAGATCATAAGTTAGTTGTGGTCTACGAACGTTCAAGCGTCTTTGGCGCATTTGCTAAGGGGCGCTTTGAACCTTATTTTACCAACTGGATGCTTCTAGCTTTTTTGACAGGCTTTCGAGATAGGGCTTTCGAGATAGGGCTTTCGAGACAGGCGCTCGAGATGGGCGCTTGAGGTTGATTTCTAAGACTGGTTCCTAAGGCTTGCTCTTGAGATTAGAAATGCTCGTGACCGGCAGCATAGTCGCTAGAATCCTCAGGTGATCTTCTATCGTTGTGCTTGGGCAAGAGCGGTGAGGCCATATCGACTGCGGTTGTATAGAAGCGGTGGGTTGGGTAGGCCAGGGAAATATTGTCATACTGAGCAAATTCTCGAAGCACGCCCTCCCACAAGACTTGTTCTGAGCCGCGTCGCTTTCGCGGCTCGCAAAGGTAGCGCATGGTGAGCAAAATGCCACTTTCTCTGACGGTGGTGTAGACGGTTGGGGTGAGCTTAGAGTAAGAAATCATGTAGCGCTGTCCGGCCTTGCGCAGGTGTTCCTCGGCAGAGCCACTAAGGTGTTCGGCGTGGTTGTTGACCTGGGTAAATAAGATTTTTTTGGCCTCTTCCCAGTCGCTTTCGAAGGTGATGAGCACAGGAATCTCATGCCAGATATATTTGAAGCCTTGGGAATAGTTAGCGATCGGTTCTTGAAAAACCCGACCTGTTGGAATGTGAATAATGCGCCCGGTGCTTTGGTCGGTGTCTACCCAATTGCCAATTTCCATCAGGGTAAATTTGAAGATGGCAATGTCAATCACATCGCCTGCATGTTCGCCCATTTGGATGCGATCGCCCACTTTGAACGGCTGTCGCCATAATATAAATAGCCAAGCGACTAAATTTACCAGCGGATCGCGCATCACCACTGCCACGCCCGCCGCAAATAAGCCCAAAAAAGTAGAGAGCCCTTCCATGTTGGGCAGCCACAGGACGACTAGCGTCAGTCCGTAGAGGCTAAAGCAGACGTAGCCAATCCACTTGCGCCACAGGTATCGATTCCGCAGATCGCTCACCTGCTGGTCAACGAGCCGGGTTACCCCGATTCGCATCCCCGTAATCAAAATCAAAATGACAGCTGAGGTAATGAGATTATTGCGAAGCGCTGAGTCAGCGAGTGGATTAACTGGATTGACGCCCTCTATCAATAGGAACATGGTGGCAGTAGGAACAGGGTGGCAGCTTTTTTCGGTGCGTCTTTTTTTCGGTGTGTCTTTTTTGGGTGTGTCATAGACGGCGCTATGACGCGCTTTTTTAGAGCCGTATGAAGCTACGGAGCAAAAATTTGTGGCTTCTGTATAGCTCGCTTACGGATATTTACGTAGATGGCCGCAGGTAGCACAATTAGAGTATGAAAAACATCACTCGAACGGTTGCCCTAGAGAGTCGGTTCCCTAACCTTTGTAAAGTACTCTATTTTCCGGGCAACGATCCTGAAAAGTCTCCTCACGCACCCACAGGCCAGTTGAACTGGTATTTGCGCTCGTCAACACTGCCTCGAACGGGCGATGTGATTCCGTACGGGCAGTATTTATTTTCGGTCACGACCATTATTTTGGAAGACTGCTGTAGTGGCGATACGCCTTTTAAGGTCGATAAGGTCGCCGGACGACTGGCCGAAAAAGAAGAGTCTGGCAAGTATCAGGCTATTGTTTGGGTAGAGTTTTGGGGCATTAAATCAGCCTAAAAGCGGCTTAGCGACGCTCTTTTGCCAGAGCCAAATGCCGCCTGCACACAGCGCGCTGGTCCACCAGAGGGCGGCAGCTTCGGGTTTGCCTGTGATGAGGTAGCTGCTGCCGATGACCACTAGGGCGATCGCACCGCCGCCCGAAACGACCAGCATTAGCCGGACGGTGCGAGTTGCGAGCAGCACCTTTTGAGCCATATCATCGCCCGCTGAGAGCGCAATCGAGTTTTGAATGATGGTTTGAAAGGTGGCGACCTTTTGGCTGTCGGCCTGGTAATAGGTGCCTAGCTCAGCATCTCGCAGGGCTGGATCGGTTTGCAGCCCAAACTGTTTGGCTAGTGCGATCGCGGCTTTCACCTGCTTTTTGGTCGCAACCGGCTGGAACGCTTCAAACAGTGACTCGCGGTAAATACCGGTTTGTGCCATATCTAGAATGCGCCCGGTCAGCTCATTTATTGAAAGCTGAGTAGAAAGCTGAGCAGCGATTGCCTTTGTCATGGTTTTTCTTACGGCTTTTTCTTACGGCCTGTTTCCATAGCTCGTATGAGCAACAGTCGCAACAGGCAAGATTTGCTTTTATAGTAGTACACCAGAACTATAATAGAGCGAAATTGGAGCGAAACCTTTTAGCGCTTACCACGCCTAACCGTCATGAAAGGTGCTTTAGCCTATGCTTAGTAAAGGCTAATAGAAGAGGCTAATAGAGAGGCCGTTAGCTTGAAAGAGCTCAGCAGCTAAAACCTTGAGCTAAAACCTTGATGCCGAAGCCTTAACACTGACGGCTGAAGCAGCGAGAACTTTTTATATCGTTTTAGTATTTACAATTACTTTACAATTGACTTAAAGTGAGTATATTTTGTTAGGCATCGGTTTACTTTATATATATTCTTTAAGCATGAGTTTCAGTGTGTAACCTTGTCCCACTTTGCTCAATTTTTTTTATTCAATATCAAAGATAAAGTATAGAAGCATCGAATTATTGAATTGAATTGACCTAACTGAACATTTTAAGAACTATATCGAAGCTTAGACCTAGAAAAAGATAGCCAAAAAACTGACGAAAGCTTAAAGAAGGGCTTTTTTTAGGTATCTAAGAGATGATAGATTTACAGGCTAATGGATTGCTGCTGGTTAAAGATAATCCTAATGATGTTTTTTTGATTCGGCGTGCATTTCGCCGCGCCAGTTTAACGATGTTTGTGGGCGTTGTTATCAGTCGTTAGCAGTAGAGATGTTAGCAGTGGAGACGAAGCCGTTGATTGTTTGGCCGGATGCGGGAAATGCACCGATCGAGAGGATCACCCTTCACCTTCCTTGATTTTGCTAAATTTGAAACTGCCGTGTCGTTCTGGGTTAGACGTGTTGACTTAGCTGCGATCGCACTGTTAAAACACAGCTAATGAAATACAACTAAAACACAGCGCCGAAAAAAATCACGCAATAGGAGGAACGATACATAGAGTGACTGTCCCCTCAGATACCATAAAAGTTCTCCTGCTTGAAGACGATCCGACTGACGTAGAGCTGTTGACAACCACCTTGTCCAACGGGGGCCTAGACTGTACTTTTGTCGTTGTTGAAACGCGGCGAGAGTTTCAGTCTGTCCTTGAAACGCAGCCAATCGATATCGTTTTGGCTGACTACTCTTTGCCTGCTTTTGATGGGCTAAGCGCCATTGAGCTAGTAAAAGCTCGGTTCCCAGAGATTCCCTGCGTCTTAGTCTCAGGTATCTTGGGTGAAGATCGGGCGGTTGAGGCCCTTAAAAGCGGTGCAACGGACTATGTTTTAAAGCAGCGCTCACAACGGCTGATGCCAGCTATCAAAAGAGCGCTGAGAGAAAGAGAAGAAAGACAGGCACTCGCAAAGGCAACTGCTGATCTAAAAGCTAGTGAGGCGCGTTTTCGGACGTCGGTTGAAACGATGGCCGACTGTTTGATGCTGCTTGAGTCTGTGCGCGACTCGGCAGGCGCTATTCAAGATTTGGCGGTTAGCTATCTTAATGAAGCGGCCTGTAACTACCTGTCAGTAACCCAAGACGATCAGATAGGCAAGTCTTTGTATGCTGTTGTTCCGGCCTTTAAGACCATGGCTGGAAATACGATTGGAGGCGCAGCCAGTCAGGGACTTAAAGAGGGGACTAGAAAGGGATTCGACCTGGTAAACAATCCTGATCTGTTTCTATCGTTTTGTGGAGTCATAGAAAATGACACCTCCTTTGCTAAAGAAGTGACTATCAGCGGTCATCAAGGCGCTGCTCAGTTTGTTGTTATTGACATTAGAGCCGCGAAGCTAGAAGACGGACTGGTGCTAACTTGGCGTGATGTGACTGAGCAAAAACAGGGTGAGCAACGGCGCTTGCATCTGCTGGCCGAAACTGAGCGAGCAAAAAATCAAGCCGAGCAAGCCAACCAGTTTAAAGACATCTTTTTGGCAAATCTTTCTCACGAGCTGCGATCGCCGCTTTCAGCAATCATTGGCTGGCTAGAAATCTCTGGTGAACGCCTAGACAATCCGACGCTAGTGGCCAAAGCCATCGACACTAGCTGCCGTAACGCTAAATTGTTGAATCATCTAATTGGCGATTTGATAGACGTTTCTCGAATTACTCAAGGGGGCTTTTTCTGTGATCTAAAGCCACTAGCTATAGACAGTCTCTTTGAAATCATTACAGATGCTATTGACACACTCTCTCTAGCCGCCCAAAAAAGCAACATCCAAATCACGTTCTCACCTAAGTTTTCACCTAGACAACTCGCCAGTCAGTCTAGCCCATCAGCCGACCAGCCAGCGGTTCAGATAATGGGAGATGCCGCACGACTTCAACAAGTTATTGGCAATTTGCTCTCCAACGCTGTCAAATTTACGCCTGCCAAAGGCCAAGTGAATATTGACGTTGAGATGCTGCCAAACGCGGTGGCTATTTCGGTGAAAGATACAGGGCGAGGGATTTCATCTAATGTGCTGCCTCACGTTTTTGAACCGTTTTGGCAGACGGATGAAACGCTATATGGGTCTCCAGGCGATCATCGCCAGGGACTAAGATTAGGGCTTTCGATTGCGCACTACATCGTAGAAGCTCATGGCGGTAAAGTGACTGCCGAGAGCGATGGGTTTGGTGCAGGTAGCCGCTTTTGTGTCAGCTTACCGCTAGCCTCAAAGCTGGCACTGCTAGCCGCGACTTCATCCGAGTTAGAACCGGCCAAGCGCAATCAACCGGATAAAGACTCGCCATTTGCTGCATCTGAAACGACTGAATCTAAAACGACTGCATCTGGAACGACTGCTTTAAGCGCCACCCTTTTAGAAGGCTATCGAGTTCTCGTCGTTGAAGATTACCAAGATGGTTTAGATGTTTATATGTTTATGCTCGAAGCCTATGGCGCTACTGTTAGAGGTGCGCGCTCTGCCGATGTGGCCCTAGAGATTTTTCACCAATTTAGACCTGATGTCGTTGTGAGCGATATTGACTTGCCAAATAAAAGCGGTCACGAACTGATTCGAGAGATTCGGACCTTCCCAGCGGATGAAGGGGGAGACGTGCCCGCCATTGCCCTCACTGCTTTTTCAGGGCCTACGCACCGTACCCAAGCGCTGCTCGCTGGCTTTCAGCAGCATATTGTTAAACCTATTGAACTGCAAGAACTGGCAGCCGCTGTTGCCAGTATATCCCAGCTTTCTCAAAGCTAGCTGCACCGACTGTTCTGAGTCAGATTGCTCAACAAACAGATTGCTTAACAAATAGACCTCTCAGCAAGTAGATCGCTTAGAATCGAGGATTCAATAACCTGACCGTTTCAGCCAGACACCCTACTCTTCGAGAAGAGCAAAGCTCTACGACTCCGCTCAGGGTTCAGTACTCGGCATTGACGATGGCTGAGCGGAGTCGTAGCCGAAACCAACCGATTCGCAAAAGTAGATTTTATTGAATTCTCGATCCTTAACAAGCAGATCGCTCAAGCAGAAAGGCGCGGCTCATTTGAGCCGCGCCTTTTTTAGACTGTTAGGTCAGCTAATGCCATGACCTATAGATGATGAGCTAAGCTACAGCGGACTACATCATGCCCATGCCGCCCATACCACCCATGCCACCCATGCCACCCATACCACCCATACCACCCATGCCGCCCATGTCGCCACCGGGCATCGGTGCTTCAGGTTCAGGCTTTTCAACGACTAGCACTTCGGTCGTCAAGACCATACCCGCTACTGAGGCCGCGTCTTGCAAAGCTGAGCGAACCACCTTAGCAGGGTCTACAATGCCTGTGCTCATAAGATCTTCGTACTTGCCAGTCATCGCATTGTAGCCAAAATTAAAGTCCATCTCCTTGACTTTTTCAACTACAACAGCGCCTTCTACACCCGCATTGTCAGCAATCTGACGCAGAGGAGCCTCTAGCGCTCGCATCATGATGTCAACACCAGTTTTCTCTTCAGCACTTAAAGATGCTTTGAGATCTTCAAGTTTTTGCGCTAGGTGCAGCAAGGTAGCACCGCCACCCGGAACAATCCCCTCTTCTACAGCGGCCTTAGTTGCACTCAGCGCATCTTCAATGCGGAGCTTGCGATCTTTTAGCTCGGTCTCAGTCGCCGCGCCCACTTTAATGACTGCAACGCCACCGGCTAGCTTGGCTAACCGCTCAGAGAGCTTTTCTTTGTCGTAGTCAGAATCAGTCGCTTCTAACTCTTTGCGAATCTGCCCAACGCGCTTGTCGATGTCGGCTTTATTACCACTTTCAGAAACAAGGGTTGTGTTGTCTTTAGTGATGGTGACTTTTGCTGCGCTGCCCAGCATTTCTAAGGTTGCACCCTCTAGGCTGAGGCCGACTTCTTCAGAAATAACCTGACCGCCTGTCAGTACAGCAATGTCTGCCAAAAGCGCCTTACGCCGCTCGCCAAAGCCAGGAGACTTGATAGACGCTACGTTCAATACGCCGCGCGCTTTGTTGACGACCAAAGTGGCCAAGGCTTCGCCTTCAACATCTTCAGCAATGACAAGTAAGGGCTGACCAGAGCGAGTAACCTGCTCTAGGACAGGCACAAGGTCTTGAATGGCACTAATTTTTTTGTCGACGATAAGGATGCGAGCGTTCTCTAGCTCGACAATCATCCGCTCTTGGTCGGTGACAAAGTAGGGCGACATGTAGCCTCGGTCAATTTGCATCCCTTCAACAACGTCGAGTTCAGTCTCTAGAGATTTTGACTCTTCGACCGTGATCACGCCGTCTTTGGTAACTTTATCCATGGCCTGTGCAACCATGTTGCCGACCATCTCATCGTTGCCCGAAGATACTGCCGCAACCTGGGCAATGTCATTCCCAGTGATGGGCTTAGCCGCTGCTGCAATTTCAGAGACGAGAAAGGCGACTGCTTTTTCGATGCCGCGCCGCAGGCTAACGGGATTAGCGCCAGCCGCAACGTTTTTCAAGCCTTCTCGAATGAGCGCCTGAGCTAGAACGGTCGCGGTCGTTGTCCCGTCGCCTGCTAGGTCTTTGGTCTTAGAAGCCACTTCTTGAATCAGGCGAGCGCCTGTGTTCTCGTAGGGATCTTCTAGCTCAATTTCCTTGGCGATGGTAATGCCGTCGTTGACGATTTGGGGTGCGCCAAACTTTTTCTCTAGCACCACGTTGCGGCCTTTGGGGCCCATGGTGATTTTGACTGCGTCTGCCAAGGCATTGACGCCGCGCTCAAGCGCTTGACGCGACTTTTCATCGAATAATACTAATTTCGCCATATGCCGGTTGTTACGAGTTTCTGCTTAATGTGTGTCTACTGTACTTCAAACTTCTAGCACTCTACGCTCTAGAGTGCTAATTCAATTAGAAATGTAGCGCCTACTGCGGATTGGCAAAAGTCGCAATAACCGATCCTTTATGTGCAATTGAGTGTAGTGGTGATATGCGAACTTGTAGTGCGGTTGAGTGAAAGCGATCAAACGAAAGGCCCTCAGCGAATTAATGCTGAGAGCCTTTCGTCATTTCATTTGAGCTAACCTACTTTGAGCTAAGTAGCTGCTCATCTGTCTTAGATAGGCAGCTGCTGAGTCACCGCGCTGTATTCGCTACGCAGTCAGCGCTACTAGGGTGTGGATGTCTGGTCGCGTACGTTGAGGTTTTCGCTTTCGTATAGGCTAGGACCTTGGCCCTGACCTTCGACTGCGCCGCCAATGGCTTTCCAAGCAGGGAGGCCACCTTTGATGGCGCTCACTTTAGTAAAGCCAGCGTCGCTTAGCTTCATGGCCGCAGAGGATGTTTCTGTATCGCCATCGCCATAGACATAAATGTCGCGGTCTAGCTCAAGAGATGCTTTGGCTTCGTTGGCTAGGTCGCTCATAGGCATAGGGATAGCACCCATGATGCGCTCTGCGTTAAATGCTTCGCGATCGCGCACATCCACAATTGTCAGTGCTGGCTCACCCCAGTCAAGTCGCTTTTTGATATCAGTAGGTGAGGTTACCGACTTAAATTCTGTCGGTACGGGGGTGACTTTGCCGACAGCGTCTTGAGCGCTATCTACAGCATCAAGCGTTTTTTGCTCGGCTGCTTCAGCGGTATCTAAGACAGTTTCAGCAGCATCTTTAGCTGCCTCAACGGCTTTGTCGGTTGCTCCACTAGTAGCAGCTTCGTCAGTTGTTCCGGTAGTCATAATTAGAACCTTATTTGATTAAACAGTGTGATAGAGAAGTGTGATACAGATGAACAGTGCGAGACGACTGTTGCAGTAGACGCTGGGATAGGCAGCTTAGAAAAAGGCGGCTATAAAGTGGCCTTTCAAGTGCGATCGCTCGTCAAATCGATAGCCGGATCTGCCTCGGGTGAAAAGTCGTCTGCGTTGGGTATCAACTCAGAACGATTTTTGTCTCGTGCGTCCAAGCTCTCTTTTATTGCAAGGGGTGTCTCGGGCTGAATGTCTAAACCAGCATTCTCACCAAGTTGGTCAATGCCAACTTCGTCATTCATCTCGGCAGAAACATTTCCAGCGTAGGCACTCTTGCCATCTACGGCGGACTGTTTCACCTTTGAATCGGTATCTTCCATAAAAAACATTGTTGTATACCTTTACAATTTAATTTTCTTTAAGATTTCGAACCTCTATAAAGAGAGGTAGAGCGACTCTTTCTTTGTGATGAAATCAGACGTTATCGAGGCGTTTAAAGGGCGTTTTGGGCTGTATGAAAGCGGTGATAGATGCGGTTGGCTATATACTGCTAGTGCCGCTTTTTTGGGAAAGCATTTCTGAGATAGGTAGTAAGGCACAGCAAGACGACTCGACCGGACAGGTCGATCAGGTCAGACCCCTAGACAGGTCAGACCCCTAGACAGGTCAGACATTTAGGTAGGTCAGACATTTAGGTAAGTCAGATATTTAGGTAGGTCAGATCTCTAGACAAGTAAATACATAGATCACACAGATATAGATAAGGCTCATTAGTTTAGGGACGATATATGCGGGGCTTGAAGGGTAAAAACGTATTGGTAACTGGCGCGAGCAGTGGAATTGGTCAGTCGATCGCGATTCGCTTTGCCAAGGAAGGGGCTAATGTGGCGGTAAACTATTACAAAGGCGAAGAAGAAGCCGCCGCTACGATAGAACAAATGCGCGCAGCGAGCGCAGCGGCGGGGATTGAAGCAGGCAGTCTGAAAGACCTGACGGTACAGGCAGATGTCTCTAAAGAAGACAGCGTGAACGCGATGTTTGATCTGGTGATGAGCACCTTTGGCGGCCTAGACATTTTGGTCAATAACGCCGGAATGCAGATTCAAGGGGCCTCTCACGAAATTCCACTCGATCAGTTTGACAAGATGATCGATATTAATATGAGAGGGGCGTTTTTGTGCGCACGCAAGGCGATCGCACACTTTTTAGAAACGGGCGGCGGCGTGATTGTCAATGACTCTAGCGTGCACGAGCTGATTCCCCGGCCTCAGTATGTGGGCTATACCATGAGCAAATCTGGAATGCGAGGCATGACGCGTACGCTAGCGCTAGAGTATGCTCGTAATAATATTCGGATCAATTCTTTTGCGCCAGGGGCAACGCTAACGCCAATCAACCCTTGGAAAGACGATCCAAAGAAAAAAGCTGATATTGAAAGCCACATTCCAATGGGCAGATCGGGTACTTCAGAAGAAATGGCGGCAGTAGCGGCCTTTTTGGCTTCGGACGATGCTGCCTACATTACCGGGCAGACCCTGTTTGTCGACGGTGGATTGACGCTGTATCCTTCTTTTCGTACGCCTTGGACCGGTTAAATCTGACCTATGGGATAGGCCCGCAGGATAGGTCTGACCGGATTAGGTCTGACCGGATTAGGTCTACAAGACAGGCCAACAGATCAGTTGTTATCAGCAGTTTATAAGGAATTTTGAAGTCGGTAGCCTATGCTGAAATCTTGGATGGTGGTGGGCGGTGTCACGTTGGCGATCGCCCTGCTCTCGAATTTGATTCGGCCTAAAGACGTGAAGTGGTTCAGACGGTTAGAGCGTCCGCAGTGGCTCACGTTTGAAAAGCTGATTCCGGTGATTTGGACAGTGGTGTTTGTGTGCGGTGGCTGGTCTGCCTACATTGTGTGGGAGCGCACAGGCTCTTGGAACTGGATGGCGGCCTATATTTTGCTAGAGCTGGTAACGGTGGCTTTTACGCCGGTTTTATTTTGGTCGCACAGCCTAAAGGCCGCGAGCTGTGTTGGCGGCGCTGGATTTGTGATTTGCTTGCTGCTGACGCTAGGCGTGCTGCAAGTGTCTGGCTGGGCGGCAGTTTTGCTGATTCCTTATTTTCTGTGGAGCCCGATTGGCACCTTTACGACCTGGGAGATGGACAAGTTGAACGCTTAAGAGGTGTTCGCTTGTCGCCCTATAATCTTTTGATCTTAGCCCTCTGATCTTGCCGCCCTCTAATTTTGTCGTTTTTTAAGTTTGCACTCTCCTAATCTTGAAGCGTTGGGGTTCTGTCTAGAACAATGGAGTCTAGTTCGTGACTCTCCCATGAGCCTTGATGTTTTTCGGCCACGAGTGGGCGTAGGGTGAACTGAGGGACTTCTCTATCCTCGGTGTAGCTAACGTCTACGCGCAGGGCAGAGTAGGGCCGACTTTTGCGACTGCCGTGGCCATCACGACCGATAAATAGGTGTGATTTAGCAACGGGCTGACCGTATTCTTCTAAGATCGGCCCTTCTTCTCTTTGTCGGCGCAGGCTAAAGCCGCTGCCACCACAGACCACCCATGGAATGATGCGATCGCCATGCCCGGTCTCTAAGGTTCTAAGAAACTCAAAGCAGTGAGCATGACCACAAAGCACCAGGTCTACTAAAGGCCGCGAATAGTCGCCAACTTCTCTTTGTACCTGGTCAAGGACTTCTCTGATGCGGGCACGAACAGCTAGGGTTTGCCCTTGGTCCCACTTAGTGCTTTCGCTGACATAGGGCGGGTGATGAAAGAAGAGTACGCGGCCCTTAGCGGCGGGGTCTTGCCAGGAGGCGATGAGGCGATCGCGCAGCCAACTTAGCTGTTCGATATCGACAGTGGCGTCTTCGGTTGAAATATTGAGCTGCTTGTCAATGTCTTGCAGCTGCTCTTCTACCTGCTCCATTTTGCCGTAAATGCTGTTGGCTCGCGATGCCTCTGCCGGAACGTCTGTAGAAAGGGTGAGCGTTTCGGCAGTGAGCGATCGCATTTTTTCTTCGAGGCAATCGCGCTCAGCTTCTAGACGCGATCGCATCGCCTGTCCGGCCTCATCGGTTGGCAGCGGCTGCGGCGAATTAAAGGTGTTGCTATCGAGCGCAAAAAAGTCCACACCTTGACGCCGAAACGTATAGTAGCGATTGGGTACTCTGGTAAACTCGCCTGGAACATAGCGCAAACACCGCTGCTGAAGATCCGTATTAGAAGCCTCGAAACTAGCGGTATATTTCTCGTTTAGATGCGCTGTTAGCTCACGGTCACTCAGCGGCTGCGTGTAGTCCAAAAACGCCTTGGCAAACGCCTCTCCTTGATGCGATCCATGCCAGCCCACATCAAGATTAATTCGGCGGCGCAGCAATCGTCTGAGCGGCGAAAGCGCCCGGCTTAAAACGCCTGCTAGGAGCGGTAAATCGTAATAGTCGTGATTGCCCAACACCGGCAAAAACGGGATTTTGAACGTTATCCCATCAAACTTGATTTTGTTTGGCGTCTCGCCACCCACTAGAAACTCACGATAAGGCTTAATAAAGTTATCTGGATACTGCTCACTAGAGCCCACCAAATACACCACGTCACCAGTGTGAAGGATAAAATCGCACTCAGGAGAATGTTTTAGCAGCAGCTTAGTAATTCGCCTTTGCGGTGGATCGCTAAGGTGACGGCTGGTTCCGCTATCTCCAAGGACTAAAAAAGAGAAATCAGCCAGCGCATTTGCGGCCTCAGGGGTGCTCTGATCGGCAAAGGCCAATCGAGTTTGATCAATACCCAATTGTTTTATCGTGGGATGCTGCCAGTGCACGCGCTCATTCATGCGTGCAATTTTGATTTTGATAGCGGGGTCGGATACAAAGCGCATCAGGTGCCTCTTACTCTTTTACTGGCTCTTTTACTGGCTCTTTACACTGGTCTTTTGCTAGTTTTCTACCGGTCTTTCACTGGCTTTCTACTTGAGCGTTTCATGTATTTAGCGGTGTGCTAGAGGCTATGGATTTTCGATAGCCAGCTAGAAGCCGCAAGTCTTGCATTTCGATTCTCAGTTTTTAGTTCTCAGGCTCTCAATTCTCAAGCTCAACTGAAACGAACTCAATTGAAGGGCAAGCAGTGAAAGGCAGATGTGAGAGGGATGGCAGTGAAAGGAAGTGCAGTGAAAGGCAGTGAAAGGAAAGGCAGTAAAAAGGAGACGGTGAAAGGAATATTGAATAAGTTCTCTTGTTAAATTATCATCTTGTTAAATTATCATGCTGTTCTCGCTTTACTTTATAAACTCAGAAATAGATTCTGGATGCCGCTATATGAAGCTGCTCTATAATTTTTGGCAGGACTCAGAGAATATACGTAAGAGCGGTGTACATTAAAAGACAAGGGTCTCTCGCCTCTTGTCTTTCCACGCTCATGCATCAAAACAATCGTAATTTATTCTCACTCTGGGCTGTCTTGGTGGCGGCGGGCGTCATTACCAGCATTGGCAGTGTCTTTCTGCTACTTACCGATCAGCTAGGCAGCGGCCCTCAGCTGGTTTTAGACGCGCTCCCTAGCCGGATACCTATTTCTACATTGCCTTTTGAGACCGTCGATACCCATAGCGCCATTGTGCTGAGCGTCAGCGCGACTACCAATGCCCAGACCGATACGCCACTGGTTGCTAGCGGCAGCTACGATAGCACCGTTCACCTCTGGACTGGGGAGCGCGAGGACGTGCGATCGCTGCAGCACAATGGCCGAGTAGACGATTTAACGTTTACCGCTGATGGTCAGCAGCTTGTGACGGGCAGCGGTGCGGGTGATATCACCCTTTGGTCTGTTGATGATGGGTCGCTAGAGGCTACTGCAAAGACGAATGCGGGCCGCGTTTTGAGCCTAGCCGTAGATGGTAGCAGAGATGGCAGTAGCCAAACCATCGCGGCGAGTACAAGCCTAGGTGCGCTACAGATATGGTCGCTTGCAGATGTCGGTGGCCTAAAGTTTTTGTGGACACTAGTAGACCAGGGCCCTAGAGTGAATGCGATCGCCTTTCACCCAACAGATGACGCTGTCTTAGTCAGTGGCGATCAGGACGGTCTGATTCACATTTGGAACGTTGAGCGTAGACAAATTGTACGTACGCTAGACAATGGTGCTGGCCGGGTGGTTAGCCTAGCGATTAGCTCCGATGGGCGCTACATTGCTAGCGGCGGCTATGACCAAAAAATACGGATTTGGGACTTGGCCTCTGGCAATTTGCAGCGGGTTTTAGCAGGCCACGATTTGGCCGTTTCAGGTATTGCCTTTAGCCCAGATGATAGGCTATTAGCGAGCAGTAGCTATGATGAATCGATCAAAACTTGGGACTGGGCAGACGGGAAAGAGCTATGTACGCTAAGAGGACATGCCGGATTTGTTTATTCGGTAGCTTTTGCTGATGGCGGTAGCACGCTGGTGAGCGGTGGCTATGACGGCACTGTCCGAACCTGGGACTTGATGGTGCCGGTCAACCGAAGCTGCCTACCCCGCTAGAGCGACCTACCAAAATCTATCTGTTTTTGCTATCTATTCAGCTATCTATAGCTTTCCGCACTTTGCTTACTACACTACGGAAGGCCACAATCCTTATTCTGTAACGCATCGTGCATAGCAAATGCACGAATGCATCCGCGCATTGCTATATCTATAGAAGTTGCGATCTCTATCTTTTGTAATGGCTTGACTGACTGCGAATTGATTCTCTTGGCAGACTCTCCAGTTTTGCAGGAAAACTATTCTTGAAGGTAAGCACGTAAGCAAACAAGGCAGGTAAGCAGATACACGAGCTGCCAAGTTTAACCCGACAAGGTTTAAACTTTAATTACTTTCAAAAAGTGAAAGTATGCGCTCTGTTTATTTGATGTGCTTATTGACTGCGTAAGCAACACTAGGAGATTTTCCCTATGACTACTGACAACAAAGAGAAAGACTTAGAGACTGAAGGTAAGCAGACGCCGCTTGAGGGCGAGACCCGCACAACCGGTCAAGGCTCTAACACAGAGACCCGCGACGGCGCTGAGCCCGAAGCACCTGGTAACGACGGCAAAGTCGCCGGAAGCCCTAACCAAGGAACCGAAGCCCGATAAAACGGCTTATATGGTTCAGAGATACCATTACTTTCACCGGTTGATTTGAGCAGCCGAGCATTGCCGCGACAGTATTAAAAGGGTAGTGCTCGGCTTTTTGCATAACCTATTTTTCTATAACCCACCATGACTCAAGCACAAGAACGACGCCCCACCCCAGACGAAATGCCCGCGCAGCAGTTGGACTATCCGGCCAGTCAGTCCGATATGGCGCTCGCCCCTGATAGCGATCTTTCTAACTACAAAGCTGCCGGAAAGCTGAAAGGAAAAGTTGCCATTATCACCGGTGGAGATTCGGGAATTGGCCGGGCGGTGGCGATGGCCTATGCAATGGAAGGGGCCAGCAGCGCCATTTTATACAACGCGGTTGACGAAGATGCGCAGAAGACTAAGTCGCTGGTAGAGGAGTACGGAAAAGAGTACGGCGTGGAGTGTCTACCCATCAAAATGGATGTGCGTAAGCCTGACTCGTGCGAAGCGGCAGTCGAAGAGACAGTGAAAAAATTCGGATCGCTCAACATTTTGGTGAACAACGCTGCGTTCCAAATGGTGAGAAAAAATCTAGAAGATTTAACGATTAAGCAGTTTCACGAGACGTTTGAAACAAATATATTTGGCTACTTTCACATGTTCAAAGCGGCCTTTCCCCATCTAAAAGAAGGGGATGTCATTATCAATACGGGTTCGATTGTCGGTAAAATTGGCAAGGGTTTTTTAGTAGACTATGCTTCTAGTAAAGGCGCGGTGCATACGTTTACCAAGTCGCTAGCTCAAAGCCTAGCCGAGAAAAAAATTCGAGTAAATGCGGTTGTTCCTGGGCCAGTGTGGACTCCTAACATTCCGGCAACGATGACAAAAGACCAGGTGGGTGAGTTTGACAGTGCCAATGCTATGGAGCGCGCAGGCCAGCCCGAAGAGCTTGCTCCAGCCTATGTCTTTTTAGCGGCTGAAGACAGTAGCTTTATGACGGGTGCTTTGATTGATGTGACAGGCGGGCAGCTTTCTAGCTAGGCCGCTGCTTACGCCTGTGATGAGCCACTACTTTTTGTCAATTTCGGGGACGATGCTAGGCCGCTCGTTGCCTTCCCAGCCGGTAGGCCGCTTAGAGTTGTACCAGGCAATAGATCCGATGCCGACGGCTGCTGCAAAGCCAACAACACCCACGATAGTCAATAACGTAGAGTAGGGCAGAGGGCTGCCAGCAACTTCTTGTATGAGCAATTTTTGCACGGAGATCTGCGCAGATATTTGCCCAGAGATTTGCATAAGAATAGACATGTTTAATGGCCCAGTCGAGAGATACGTTACCTACCATACCAGTTGAGCTATACCAGTTGAAGTTTCAGGCATTGAAGGATTTGCGGCCATGAAAATGGATGCAGAAAAAGCAGCGGCTGCCGCAGGTCTTCGCTATGTTCACGATGAAATGCCAGGCATAAGTCGTCAGCGATGGGGCAAGGGCTTTTCGTATCTGCTGCCAGAGGGTGATCGCATTCCTTCTTCGCCGCCCGCTGACTCGTCAGCGGCTAAGCAGCGGCAGCGCATAGAGGACTTGGCAATTCCCCCTAGCTGGGAGTCTGTTTGGATTTGCCTTGATCCGAATGGCCATTTGCAGGCGACGGGGCGAGATGCAAAAGGGCGTAAGCAGTATCGCTATCATTCTGACTGGCAGACGTTTCGAAATTTGCAAAAGTTTGATCAAATGGTGCCATTTGGAGAAAGTTTGGCTGCGGTGCGATCGCAGAGCGCTGCTGATTTACAGGCATCAAAGCTGTCGCGTACAAAAGTGGTGGCGGCTGTAGTGCAGCTGCTCGATCAAACCTTGATTCGAGTCGGCAACGTCGAATATGCGCAAAAAAACCAGTCTTATGGCCTGACGACTCTGCGCGATCGCCACGTCGATATCGATCAAAAAGCCGTGAACTTTCACTTTGTCGGCAAAAGCGGCATTGAGCACAGCATTACGCTAGAAGATCCAAAGCTAGCCAAGGTCGTTCGTCAGTGCCGCGATATTCCTGGCTATGAGCTGTTTCAGTACTATGACGAAACGGGCGAGCGGCAAACGGTGGATTCAGGCGATGTGAACGACTACCTAAGGCGGGTAACCGGGAAAGCTTTTACGGCCAAAGACTTTCGCACCTGGGCCGGGACAACGGTGGCGACCTGCACGCTTCAAGACCTGGGAGATTGGTCTCAGGAAACAGAGGCCAAAAGTAATGTGGTTGCAGCTATTAAAGCAGCAGCAGATCAGCTGGGCAATCGTCCGGCGACCTGTCGTAAGTACTACGTTCACCCCAGCGTGCCGAAAAACTATTTGGCCGGTGAACTGCTCGCTCAGCTTGCTGAAGCCAAGCAGCAGGCCCATCCGAACGACTATCAGCGCTGGCTTAAAGGGCACGAGCAAATGGTGCTGGCGCTGCTACAGCTAGCTGTGTAAAATCTGTCTGCCGAGGTGAGCCTGCTTTAAGCCCTATTTGCTTTCATCTGAGGCAAATATTTCAGGCAAATTAGAATCGCTCCCATCCTAGCGGCTGTCTTTGATGGCTCACCGCTTTGTGCTGAATGATTTCGGCCAAAATCTCGTAAGACTCGACCAGCCTGGGGCCAGGGCGATTGAAGTACTGATTGCCATCTGTGAGATAAACGCGGTTGTTTTGAACGGCTTTGAGGCTATGCCAGTCTGAATGAGCTGTCATCTCGGTTGTGGCTTGCCGAGTTTGAGCCAGGTCATAGCCACAGGGCATAACGATAATAATGTCAGGATCAGCGGCTTTTAGCGCTTCCCAGCTCATCCAGTCGGAGTGTTCGCCCGCTTTCCCGCAGATATCTGTGCCGCCTGCTAGCGTGACCAGCTCGGGCACCCAGTTACCAGCGGCCATGAGTGGATCGCTCCATTCTATGCAGACGACTTTGGGCTGTGACTGCTTTGTCTGTGGCTGCTTTGTCTGTGGCTGCTTTGTCTGTGGCTGGACTGTTTGTGCGATCGCCTGCGCTGAGTGCTCGGATGATGACAGGTGTAAGGGTAGGCGCGATCGCAGCGGATCGACAACAGTTGCGATCGTCAAATTAGCTTGCTCAGGGTCTAAGGCTATGGCCACGCGTGCCATATCTGTCCATACGTCGGCAAGTCGCTGCGGCTGTAAGGAGATGACCTTTATAGGCGTTTGTTCAACAGATTTAGCAGACGCTAAATCTGTGACGGCCTGCTCTACATCGCTGAGGCTGACCGCACAGACCTCGCACTGGGCCTGGGTGATGATGTGGGTAGGGCGTAGCAGGGTGAGCAGGTCGGTGTCGACTTTGTAAACGCTCAGCGCAGAAATCAGCAGCTCGCTGACGCGTTCGTGGATTTGGCGGCTGGTGCCGACAGGGTCAAACTTAGGCGAGGTGCAGATGGGCAACGCTTGAACAGAGGCTGGAAAATCGCATTCGTGCGATCGCCCCACCAGATAGTCGCCATAGCCTAGCTTTGCGACAATTTCGGTAGCACTAGGAATCAAAGAAACGATTCGCAAATCAACAGTCGGCTTGTCCACAACGTTCCAAATAATCTTATTTACTGCGCAGAGTTACGGGCGACTAGCGGGCACAATGAGCCCACGATTCTTCACTGGGTCTTCATTGTACGTCAGCTTATGCATCCGCCTGCTTCTCTTCCACAGCATTCCAAATCTGGTTCCAACCACCTGCTGTCTCTGGGGGTTCATTCGTCTGTTAGTACCCTTCCTCTGTACAACTTTACGGTGACTGCCGACTGCATTATCCGCGACTTAGTCGAGCACTTTACCCAACATTCAGACTTGCCCGGCGTAATTGTCACGGAAGGAGATTTCATTGGCTTGCTTTCTCGTCGCCAGTGTTTGAACTGTCTGTTGCATACTGCGCAGATTCCTCACTTTATTGATAGCCCTCTGCGTATTCTGCTTAACCATACACAGCGCAAACCTCTGACCGTTGCTAGCGACACTTCTGTTCTAAGTGCAGCTCGCTCCGCTTTGAAGCGATCGCTCGAACAGCAGAGTGAGCCAATTTTAGTCAAGTCAGAAAAAGATAACTATCAGCTACTAGATGCGGATGTGCTAAACGTTGCCCACTGGCAAATCCGCGGCATCGAAACGCAGATTCGCTATGAGAGACTGCAAATGCAGATTTTAGAGAGCGAAAAGATGGCCTCTTTGGGGCGACTAGTAGACGGGGTTGCGCACGAAATTTTAGATCCGGTTAGCTTTATCTGGGGCAATCTTAGCTATATAGAAAACTACGTTAAAAATCAAAGTGAGCTGCTGCTGGCGTATGAAGCGGCTCTTCCTGATCCATCACCCGAAATTTCAGAGCTACAAGAAGAGATCGAGCTAGACTACCTGCGCAGCGATTTACCGGCGGCAGTGAAAAGTGCAAGAGGGGGGGGCCATCGGCTGCGTCAGCTAGCAACGAGCCTGCAAAACTTTTGTCATATAGACGCAGTTCATCCTCGCCCTACCGATCTCAATATGCTGATAGACAGCACGCTCAGACTACTGAAAAGTCGTATATCAACGCCAATTACCATTGAGCATAGCTACGGAAAGCTGCCGCCCGTACAGTGCTTTTCTGGTCAGCTGTCTCAGGTGTTTATGAACATTTTTACTAGCACAATTGATTCTTTACTCTCGCAGGCACAGCAAGATGATTATTTCTCTGAAAAGATGCCTTTACCGAACGCGGCTCCTTTAAAAATTACGGTAACAACCTGCGTTTTTGCCGATCAGCCGCTAGCTGTTCAGATGCCACAAGGCTCTCGCTGGGTATCCATTATTGTCAGTGATAACGGGCCCGGTATTCCTCCTGAAACCAAGGCTCAAATTCTAGAGTCTTTTTCGACTAAGTCTCGCTATCGAAAAGAATCAGGGCTAGTGATGAGCTACCAAATCGTGACAGCGAAGCATGGCGGAAAGTTTTGGCTGCGCTCTGTCCATGCTTCTGAGCAGGCGTTATCAGAGACTGGTTTATCTGGGGTCGGTCTATCAAAAACAGATCTGACAGAAACAGATCTGTCAGGGACTAAACAGCCTACTGGAACAGAATTTGAGATTTTGCTGCCGCTGACAACAGCAGAATAGTTCAGCACGCAAGCTAAAGACTAATCTAGTGGCTTCAGCCAAGAGACTCTAGAAGCCAATGGACTTTAGAGGGCAATAGACCCTAGAGGCCAATAGATCCTAGAGGCTAACAGACCTCAGATAATAAAACTTTAGGGTACTTGATATTTACAAAGAGATGCTGCCCTTTAGCCAGTATTTGAACAAAGCTGTAAGTACAGGCAAAACATAAGGGGCGATAAGACAGTGTTCGTCTTGTCGCCCCCTCTACATAAATACTTTGGCTAAATATTCAAGCTTAATATTTAGGCTTGATACTTAGCCAGTGTTGACTAGCCTTTAGCCGCCAGCAACCGCAGGTACGATGCTAACTTCGTCGCCATCACTAAGTGTGGTTTCTTGGTTGTCTAAAAAGCGAATGTCTTCACTGTTGACGTAGAAATTGACGAAGCGGCGAAGTTTCCCTTGGTCATCACACAGGCGCTTTTTGATGCCAGGAAACTTGGCTTCTAGGGTATCCATCAGCTCGGTGATGTTGCCGCCGTCGCATTCGACGGTCGCTTCATCGTTGGTGAACTTCTGTAGGGGGGTTGGAATCAAGACTTTTACAGCCATATCTTTCTAAAAGGTGTAATCAATACATGGAATGGGACAAAACTCTCCGCTTGGGATTTCCTACAAGAATTTCCTACAAGAATTTCCAATAAGAACTTCCCAAGGGGAGAGCTGCTTTAGACTATCTTTTCAGACTATCTGGTTGAAAATTATTAAGCTGATCTATACCTGAGTCTGCTGCCACTCTAACCGGTTAAGCGTGTTGGCTCGCTCCCAGGCCCGCTCGAAGCTCTCTAGCTTGGGCTCGATAGTCAGCGGCTCGCCGATATAGTCCCGTACGGCTTCGGTGGTTTTGAGGCCGTTGCCGGTGATAAAGACGACCGTCTTTTCATCGGGACTGATTTTACCGGCTTCGACTAGCTTTTTGAGCACGGCTATGGTGGTGCCGCCTGCCGTTTCGGTAAAGATGCCCTCGGTTTCAGCTAGCAGCTTGATGCCATCAATGATTTCTGTGTCGGTGACATCTTCAATGTTGCCGTTGGTCTTGCGGGCAACTTCGAGCGCATACATGCCGTCAGCGGGGTTGCCGATGGCGATGGACTTGGCGATGGTGTTGGGCTTGACGGGCGTGATAAAGTCACGGCCTTCTTTGAAGGCTTGAGAAATGGGTGAACATCCTTCCGCCTGTGCACCGCTAAAGCGAACGTCTTTGGCCTCGACTAGGCCAGTCTTGACGAATTCGTTGAAGCCTTTGTGGATTTTGGTGAAGAGAGAGCCAGAAGCGAGGGGCGCGACGATGTGGTCAGGCAGTTCCCAACCGAGCTGTTCGGCAACTTCAAAGCCGAGGGTTTTGGAGCCCTCGGAGTAGTAGGGGCGCAGGTTGATGTTTACAAAGCCCCAGCCGTGGGTGTTGGCAACTTCGGAGCACAGGCGGTTGACCTGGTCGTAGTTGCCTTTGACGGCCATGAGGGTGGGGTCGTAGATCAAGGTGCCAAGGATCTTACCGGCTTCTAGGTCGGCGGGGATGAAGACGCAGCACTCTAGGCCAGCGTGGGCAGCGATCGCAGCTGTAGAGTTAGCGAGGTTGCCGGTGCTAGCGCAAGAAACGGTGCTAAATCCAAGTTCTTGAGCGCGAGTGAGCGCGACGGAGACGACCCGATCTTTAAAGCTCAGCGTGGGCATGTTGACCGCGTCGTTTTTGATATAAAGCTCTTTGAGGCCAAGCTGACGGGCTAAGCGATTAGCTTTTACCAACGGGGTCATGCCGGTACCGACGTCGATGGGGGTGTCGGTTGCGACGGGCAAAAAGGCTTTGTATCGCCAGATAGAATGAGGACCGGCTTCGATAATTTCTCTAGAAACTTGGTTTTTAATGGCTTCGTAGTCGTAGGCCACTTCTAGCGGGCCAAAGCACACATCTTCACAAACGTGCTTGGCACCGAGTCCATATTCTTCACCGCACTCTTTACACTTGAGCGCTGTGAACGTTTGCTGCGAGGTGCGGAGTCTATCGATAGCTTGCGTCATAGGGTTAAGTCTCTTGCGAATAGGTTGGTTGAGCGGTGTGCCTGAGGGTTTCAAAGAAGCGAAACAGGCTGCATCAACCTATCTCTGCTGCGAATTTCACTGATAGTAGCACGGTAGATCTAGGCCGACAAATATACCCGACTGATTTAGTCGGGATTAAAAATCGCGCCAATTTACAGAGCGCTATGTCTTGAGCACTATGTCTTGAGCATTATGTCTTGAGCATTATGTCTTGAGCACTATGCTGTTGGGCTGTTAGGAAGCGCTGATGATGACTTTTAGCTTATTCCAATCACTAGATTTGGTGAGCCGCTTGCTGATTTTTACGGGATTTGTTTTGGCAGCAAACTGAGCCGGGCTGCTGTAGATGTCTTTTATATATAGATGCTTGTCGTCTGTGTGGAGGCTGCTAAATTCGGCGAAAGGATAGCGTTTAACGACTGAGCCAATGAGGTTATAAACGGTAAGTCGGTTGGGCGCTAGGACGAAGTACGGACGTTTGAGATAGAGGTAGCCTGCGATGGGGATGGCGATGCCAGTAATGATGGCGGAGTTGAATTTTCCGGCTGTAAGGATGATCCAGATGGCCCAGAGCAGATTTGACAGGCCGATGGCCATGATTGTCAGCCCGATCCAAGGGGCTCTGTAAGCTTTAAAGTGATTGTCTTCGGTGGGTAAAGGAACAGAACTCGGCGTGGAATTTGGAGAGGACATTGCGATGACTGTCAGGGAGTTATTTTGTAAAGAGACAGCGTAGCTCACTGCCGTGCTGACTGCTGTGCTCACTGTTTTCTGGGGCGGTGTGCTGCCGAGCGATCGCAAATTCTCCATTAATTAGCGGCAGCGCGATATGAGCGGTAGCTAGAACTAGACCGGTTGTTAGCTCAATGCTGTCGGCAGTTTGCACAGGCGTGACGGCATCGGGTAGCGCTTCGGCGTTTGCGATCGCGTCTAAGTCGGCTTGCAGCGCTTCCGGATCGCGATCGCTTTTGATCACAATCGTAATAGACTGTTCAGCCTGACTCACGCTCACGCTCAGAAATTTAGTCTTTGGAATAGCGTCTTGGATTAGGCTAACAAGAAGATTTTTGAGCCACTTAGCATCGGTGTAGATTTCGAGCTCTTCGGCGGGCAGCTCTACGCTGTAGCGAATGTTTTGATTGGCGGCCTGTAGGGTGGTGAGCATTTCGACTTCAGGCAGCAGCAGACTGAGATCAACGGCTTCGAGTTTAGCTGGTTCGCGCCCGATATCTAGCTTAGAGACGGCTGTAATCTGATCAAATAGCGCCAGCATTTTTAGGGCGGCGTCTTTGGACTGGCCGATAAATTCCTTTTCTTCTTCAGGGTCTTCGCACAGATCTTCTAGGATGAGCTGGTGCAGACTAACGATGGTATTGATAGGCGATCGCAGCTCGTGAGAGGTGCGGGCCAAAAAGCCACTTTTAAAGCGTTCTAGCGCTAGTAACCGCTGATAGGCGAGCGGTAGCGACGATGAGTTGGCGGCAGAACTGTCTGGCGTGTTAAGAGTCATGGGCCAAGCGGGGCGCATTTTGTAAGGTTTATGGCCCTACGTTAGCTTGAAACATCGCCCGCTATAAATGAATTTTTCCCTGGCGTAACACTTGCCAGCCTGCGGCGCTCCATTTGGCAACGGTAGAGGGCTGGCCGCTGGCGTTGGTGTATAGCTCGGCAGCTAGGGTGAGCGCGGTGGGAAAGGTGCGAGCAATGTCGGCAGCGGTAGTGAGCGGCGGCTGGCCAGACAGGTTGGCGCTGGTGGTGGCGAGGGGGCCAGTTTGAGCCAGTAATTTTAGGGCGATGGGATGACTGGGAACGCGGATGCCGATGGTATTGGCCTCGAGACTATTAGCATCGGCGGTATTGGTATCGGCGCTACCAGCATTGAGCGGATTTAGATTTCGAGGTGTCAGGTCGCTAGCCGGTAACACCAGGGTGAGCTGACCAGGCCAGTGGCGATCGCACACTGCTTGCCACCTCTCCATCTCGGCGACGTTTCCTTTGATGTAAGGGCTGAGGTCATAGAAGCTAGCGCCCATCAAAATCAGCGGCTTTTTAAGCGATCGCTGTTTGGCAGCATAGATAAGCTGAGCGTTTTTAGGCAGCGTGGCTAAAGCCGGAACCGTATCAGTTGGAAAACTGATCAACGTTGGCGATGCCAAAAGCGACCGGCTCATTTGGTCTAACGAAACTTGTGACATAAGAGTGCTCACGCTGATGGATCGACGCCCAGGGCCCTAAGCTTTGCTATCAGGCGGGCATTTTCCGCCTGGGACTCGTCTAGCTGCTGGCTTTTCTCATCTAGCTGCTGGCTTTTCTCGTCTAGCTGCTGGCCTAGTTCTACAAAGGTTAGAAAGCGCGAACCATCGGGCCCAGAAATAACGAGCGTTTCCCGAGTGAGCTCGAACTGAATATTGAGTCTAGGGCTTTGCCAGCCGTCAAGCGAGTCGATTGCTTCTAAACCCTCGCCCTGGCGCTCAAAGCCAATCAGCTCGATATTGTATGGATCGTATTCATAGTATTCGTCTACCCCATAGCGTTCGTAAAACAGCAGCTTTCTGGCCATCTCTGTGCGGCGATTACCGGGCGACAAAATCTCAAAAACAACTTGAGGCGCGATGTTGTCTTCTTTCCACTGTATATAAGAGCCGCGATAGCCTTTGGGGCGACCGAATGCGACCATTGCATCTGGGGCCTGATGTATTTTGTTGTTGCCTTCAACCGGATACCAGAGCAAGTCACCTGCGACAAATACATCAGGTCGATCTGCATAAATTAGCTCTAAGTTTTCCTTAATCGTAACGATCCACTTAAATTGCTCAGTATTATCTGCCATCGGCTGGCCGTCACTGTCAGGATAGATAACTTCTTCGGAAGTGGAAAGCTGCTGAACCATAGGAGTTTAACCAGGATGAAACCGCAGAGTGGCAATCGAGAGAGTGGCAATCGAGCGACTATTTTCTAGTTTAGCTTGTCTGCCAGTCTAGCTGGCTTGCAGAAAATAGATCAACTGTTCTAGTAAGTCAGGGCTGCTATTGAGCCGTTATTTGGGCATAGACGTCCTACCCTCGAAACCTACATAGAAGCCGTCAGCTTGGTGATATCAGCTTGATGACATCAGCTGGGTGACAGTGGTGACGGCGTAGCCTCTTGCCTGTAGGGCAGGCAGAATTTTGGCTAAAGTTTGAGCCGTGCGTCTTCCTCTTTCTAGGCCATCGTGCAGCACGATGATGTCTCCTGGCCGCACGGTGCTTAAGATAAAGGCGCTGGCGAAGCGAGAAGAGGGCAGATGAGTGTCGTAGGGAAATACCGATCCGAGAACGAGCCGGTAGCCATGACGCTGAGCAGTCTTGACCATTGCTTGGTCATAAAATCCCATACCTGGGCGTAGCCAATGGAGATTTGTTTGGAGATTTGTTGCCGTGGCTGGACGGGCTGTTGGCAAAAGATGAGCTGTTTGCAAAAAAGGCGATAGGGCTCGGTCGGCGGTGAGAAGGCTAGCTTCGAAGTCAGCAGGGCTAAGGCGAATGCTGGGATAGTCGGCGGTGAGGTGGTTGCCGAGTTCGTGGCCGGAACTGACCGCCTGTTGAACGATGGCTTCGTGGTCGGGTAGGTTGCCGCTGATGTTGAAGAAGGTGGCTTTGACGCTGTGTTTTGCCAGTGTGTTGAGGATGTCGGCGGTAGCTGCGCTGGGGCCGTCGTCAATGGTGAGGGCAACTGTTTTTTGAGAGGCGGGCAAATCGACTGCGTAGATAGCCCCTGGCATGAGCTGAGTCGCGAGGCGGAAGATCCAGCGCGGCTGGCTGAGGAGGGCGAGTATGAGGATAGAGGCGATCGCACCGACAGCCAGCCACCTTACTGGCCATCTCATTGGCCATCCAAACAGCGCCCGCCAGTAGACCCCCTGGCTTTTCCTGCCGTTCCCTTTGTGCCTTCGATTATTCATGCGTTCGGCTTTAATGTGTCAAAATACTGAGGGCGAAAACGAGATATTAAGGAACTGCTAACTATGGCGTCCCCCTCCAGCGTAACGGTTCAGGCTGTGCAGTCAATTGGCTTAACGGTCTCTGATGCTGGCCAAGCGAGCGACTTTTTTACCGGTGCTTTTGACTACACCGTCGTTTCTGATACGGTGCTCAGCGGCGACGAGGCGAGCTATCTGTATGGCATCCCCGATGCGCAGGTTCGGATTGTATCTTTGCAGCTAGGCCAAGAGACGATTCGCCTGATGCAGTTTTTGAGCGGCACCGGCAAATCTGTACCGACCGACAGCAAAAGCAACGATTTGTGGTTTCAACACTTTGCCATCATCGTCAGCGATATGGACAAAGCCTATGCGCAGCTCAAAAAATTCTCATTTACAAATATCTCACCGGAGCCGCAAACGCTGCCGAATGATATCAAAGCCTTTAAGTTTAGAGATACTGATGGGCATCCGCTAGAGCTGCTTCAGTTTCCGCCAGGGTTGGGCCCTAACCACTGGCAAAAAAAGGATGCGCTGTTTTTAGGGATGGATCATTCTGCAATTGCGATCGCAAGTACGGAAACAAGTTTAGCGCTGTATCGAGATGTGCTGGGCTTGACGCATCAGGGCAGCTTTACCAACATCGGCATTAAGCAAGAGACTATGGACAATCTGTTTAGTGCAAAGGTGATTGTGACTTCGTTAACGCCTGCAACGGGGCGACTGGGGGTAGAATTTTTAGACTATTTAACGCCGCCTGGAAGCAGACCTTTCCCTCTCGATCAGCAGACGAATGATTTGGTGCATATGCATTTTGAGCTGAGGGTAGATGATATTGATGTGGCGGTAGAAGCGCTAGAAGAGGCCGCCCAAAAGGGATCTGTACAGTTTGTTTCACCAAAAGTGATTGACTTGCCCGACGTGATGCCGTTTAGTAAAGCAGCTCTGTGGCGCGGGCCAGATGGTCACAATGTGCTGCTGGTGCAAAATTGATTAGGCAGGCAAGCATCCTTCACAGAATGCTAGATCGAATGTCCAACCAAAGACATTACTAAAAAACACCACTAAAAGACACCACTAAAGGCCAGGTTGAATATCTTGTTTTTGCTAGCGAAAGGAGAAAACTGTTGGAAACGGTAAGTGCATTACTGTCAGGGCTATATCCTAATTTTATTGAAGGACCTCAGGGATATACGCTGCTGGCATTTCGCGCGGTAGTTGGCTTCTTGTTTATTCTGCACAGCTTGCCGAAGCTGAAAAATTTAGAGACCTGGTCGAAGGCGTTAGGAGCGCCGCTGCCGCTTTGCTTTTTGTCGGCAGGGTTTATGCTGGTGGGGGGCGCAGGGCTAATTTTGGGCGTGTTGACGCCGTTTTCGAGCGCTTCTATTTTGGTCTCGATGCTATATGCTCTGCTGTTAGAACTGATGAAGGGCGATCCGATTATAGCGCCTGATCCTTATGAGCTAGGAGAGTATTACGAGGGGCCAAATGGGGATAAGGGAGAGCCGCCGAGTATGGAAAAAGCGCTGATTTTTTCGCTGATGCTGACGCTGATTATTGTGTTTGGTCCGGGCGCTTATTCGTTAGATGCTCTGTGGCTGCGCTAATTGATGGCACCTTTTAGCAAGATCATCAAAAACGAAATTCTCTATGCTCAGAATTCTTTACACCTAAAATCCTTTATATCTAAAATCCTTTACACTTAGCGGTACAACCAACTCCTTTTCCCTGTCTATGGTGAGCCGCTCTGCAAATTTTGATACTCAGCTTGAATCGTTCAGGGCGGCCCCTCCAAGGTGCCCTCAGAGATGCCCTCAAAGATGCCCTCAAAGATGCCTTCAAAGGCACTTTTAGAAAAGGCCACCCCGCAGCTGACAAATTGCGATCGCGAACCCATCCGCATCCCTGGGCAAATTCAGCCTCACGGCATTTTGATAGTACTAGCGCCCACCACGCTAGAGATTTTGCAGGTCAGCGCTAACGTTGAATCCTGGCTAGCAATCCCCCCAAATGAAATATTGGGACAGCCTTTGAGTCAGCTTCTCGGAGATGATCAGGCGCAGACTATCCATCAAGCAGTGCTTACTGATGAGTCCAGTCATGCTCAACGGCTATCAATCACGCTACCGGCCCAGTTGGCTAACGAGCCTGAGATCGCCTCAGCGCGTCAGCCTGTCAGCCCGCAAGTGAACTGGCACGGCCTCCTAACACCCATCCACACCGACACCGAAGTCGTTCTTTTAGAGCTGACGCCTGGTCAATCCGATAGCGAATCTTCAAAGGGCCTCGATCCGATTGCCTTGTACGAGCAGCTGCGCCAAGGCGTCAGTCAATTTCAGCAGGCGCACAGCCCTGAAGAGGTTGCCAACATTGCAGTTGCAACAGTGCAGGCTATTACTGGCCTAAACCGGGTGATGGTTTATAAGCTAGGCGATGACTATAGCGGCGCGGTGATTGCAGAGGCGATTCGCGATCCTAAAACAGAAGAGAGATTTTTAGACCTGCGGTTTCCCGCAACCGATATTCCGGCCCAAGCACGCCAGCTCTATTTGCAAAACTGGCTACGAATGATTCCTGATGTTAGCTATACGCCCGTGCCGCTAGTCCCTGAGCGTCATCCTCAGTCTCAGCATCCGACAGATTTAGGGGCAGCAGAACTCAGAAGTGTCTCTCCGGTGCATGTGGAATATCTCCAAAACATGGGGGTCAAAGCCTCAATGTCGATTTCTTTAATGGTTGAAGATCGGCTGTGGGGGCTGATTGCTTGCCACCACCCTGAGCCTAAATATATTGATTATGAGACACGTAAAGCCTGTGAGTTTTTAGGACAGGTTACCTCGGTTGAGCTCTTTCGCCATCAGACGATTATTGAGAAAAAGTATCAGGCGCAGGTTCACCTCATTCAACAGCAAATTCGTCAAACTATCTCACAGTTGCAGCCTGCCCACGCCATTGAATCGGTTTTGATTGAGTATCAGCAAGAGCTGCTGACGCTGGTGCAGGCAAGCGGCGCGGTGATCGCATTAGGGAGCCAGATGATCCCGATTGGCGAGACGCCGCCAACCGATCGTATTCGACCTATATTGAGCTGGCTGGTTGAACAGAATCGAGATATTTACCACACAGCGGCTTTTCCTCAGTTTTTTGAGCCTGCAACCCAGGACATAGCCTGCGCTAGCGGTCTGTTAGCCATTTCAATATTTTTACCCGAAGCCTCGTACCACATCTTGTGGTTTCGCCCCGAGCAAACGCAGATGGTGCACTGGGCAGGTAACCCTAATAAGCCTGCGACCATCGCCGCTGATGGCAGTTTGTATCTGACGCCGCGTCAGTCTTTTGAGCGCTGGCAGGAAAGAGTATACGGGCAGTCACTGCCCTGGCAGGCAACCGAGATTGCTGCCGCACAAGATCTGCGGGCCACGCTGCTGCTAACGGCTCTAGAGTTTTCTCGCTCAGCGCTGCGAGAAGCGGCGAAGAAGGCGCAGGTGGCTAACCAAGCAAAGAGCCAGTTTTTGGCCAAGATGAGCCACGAGTTGAGAACGCCGCTCAACGCTATTTTAGGATTTACCCAGCTGATTCACTATCACGAAACGCTCTCTAGCGATCAGCGCGATCGCCTAAATATTATCAACCGCAGCGGCGAGCATTTACTCTCTTTAATCAATGATGTCCTAGAAACTTCGCGCATTGAGGCCGGACAGACCAGACTGAATGAAAGCTGTTTTGATCTCTATCAGTTCATTGCTTCTGTCTGCGACATGCTGACACTACGCGCCATTAAAAAAGGGCTGCTGCTTAAGCTAGAACAAACCGAGCCACTGCCTCAATATGTATGGGGCGACGAGGGCAAACTGCGACAAATCATCATCAATCTGGTGGGTAACGCAGTTAAGTTTACCGCGCAAGGTGAGGTGACGCTTAGGGTATCTTCAGCAGCTAGTTCTACCAAAGATCAGGTACGAGTGCAGTTTGAGATCGCCGATACGGGGCCAGGAATTGCCCCAGAAAACTTCAAGGCAATTTTTGAGCCCTTTCATCAGGCTGAAACCGGACGAAATAGCTATGAAGGTAGCGGTTTGGGCCTCTCGATTAGTCGGCAGAACGCTAGACTGATGGGCGGCGATATTGAAGTGCACTCTCAGCCTAAGCAGGGCTCTACGTTTACCTGCCATGTTCAGCTCGGTGTGATGCAGGCGGCAGATCTCGAACCCAGTCCGGTCTACCGACGAGTGGTCGCCCTCGCACCCAATCAGCCTAGCTATCGGATTTTAGTAGTCGAAGATGTGGTTGAGAATCGTCAGCTTTTGGTTTCTTTGCTCACAATGGTGGGATTTGAGGTCTGCGCGGTTGAGGATGGGCGGCAGGCGGTGGAACGCTGGTGCGAGTGGCAGCCCCACTGTATCTGGATGGATTTGTACATGCCAGAGATGAATGGTTACGAAGCCACCCGACAGATTCGCGCGGCGCAAACGGCTGATAGGTCTGAGGCACCTACTACTCCTACTCCTACTCCTATTGTGCCTACTATCATTGCGCTCAGCGCCTCTGTGCTCGATCACATGCGAGATGAGGTGATGGAGGTGGGGTTTGATGACTATGTGTGCAAGCCATTTCAGATCGGTGAGATCTTTGAGAAGATGCGTCAGCGCCTGGGGGTGAAGTACCAATACTCGGACGAACTGGCTTCACCGGATCAGGCTAGCTTGGGTTCCAATGAGGCGATCGCAGCTATTGAAACCTGGTCAAAAGAGAGACTTTTGCACATTCAAGCACAGCTAAAGAGCCAGCCAGCCGCTTGGAAACAAGACTTTGTGAGGGCGGTCTTAGGCGCTAGAGAGCGTAATATTACAGCGCTAGTCGATCAGCTACCCAATGATAAACAGGAGCTAGCCGAGGTACTCAATAGCTGCGTAAGTCGGCTAAAGTTTGATGTACTCAATCAGCTAGTGCAGCCACTCACGCAACAATGACACTGACTAATGACACTGAACAATGCCACTGAATCATGACTCTATGAGCGAGTCAAGCGATACCCCTAACAATGACTAACCTATCGGCTCAGCCTCCCGCAGAAAAAGGCGATATTCTAATTGTTGACGATCGCCCCGAGAATCTTCAGCTTTTGTTTGACACGCTGAGCCGGGAGGGCTATGAGCTGCGACGGGTGCTGAGCGGTCAGCAGGCGTTGCAAGTTGCCCAGTTCGATCCGCCCGATCTCATTCTGTTGGATATTAGAATGCCGGAGATAGATGGCTATGAGGTCTGTCGGCGGCTGAAGGCTCAGCCTCAAACTCAGGGCATTCCGGTTATTTTTCTCAGTGCGTTAGATGCATCGCTCGATAAGGTAAAAGCCTTTGATGTAGGCGGTGCAGACTACGTCACCAAGCCCTTTCAAATTGCTGAAGTGCTCGCTAGGGTAAAGCATCAGATTAGGCTACAGCAGCTGTTGAAAGAGAATGCGTACCAACAGCAACAGCTTGAGGAGCGATCGCGACGGCTAGAAACAACAAACGATGAGCTAAAGCTATTTACCTCGTCGGCCTCCCACGATCTGCGAGCACCACTGCGTGGCTTACAGGGTCTCTCTAGAGCCCTAGTCGAAGACTATGGTCCTCAGCTAGATGAACTGGCGACAACCTACCTCCAGCGCATTGAAGCGACCGCCATCTCTATGAGTCAGCTACTAGACGACCTAACCGCCTATAGCCGCATAGATCGCATTGAGATCTTAATAGAACCTGTTTCGCTAAATACCGTCGTTAATTCGGCAATCAGATCGCTGAGTGCGGAGATTGATTTAAAGCAGGCCGCCATTGAGGTGCAGTCTGATTTGCCTCAGATCATGGGATACGCGCCTGTGTTAGATCAAGTTGCCAAAAACTTGCTGGGTAACGCATTGAAGTATGTTGCGCCAGGCGATCGCCCAGCCGTCAAGATTGGGGCTGCTCTGATCAAGCCCGACGCAGCAGAATCTAATGCAACAGCATCCAATACAACAGAAAAGACCCATGTTCATTGGTTCTTTCAGGATAATGGCATTGGCATTTTGCCTAAAGATCAGGTAAAAATCTTCCAGCCGTTCAATCGGCTGCACGGCGTAGAAGCCTATCCTGGTTCTGGCTTTGGCTTAGCGATTGTGCAGCGTGGCATCACCCGGCTAGGTGGCACCTGCGGCGTCGAATCTTCTGGTCAGCAGGGCAGTCGCTTTTGGATCACGCTACCGGCTCCTTTGCCACATCCTTCTGCCACATCCTGACGTTAGACCTGACGCTGCTGAGCGGGTTTCTTAGGCATTGAACGAGTGTTAAATCAAATCAAACCGTAGTCAATCACACAAAAACAGTTGGTCGGATCTTGTCTGATAGAGCATGAACGAATTCATCAATCAGGGCATACGTCGTCTCTTTCTTGCTTTCTCGAATGGGTTTCGTTTCATAGGTTTTACAACTCACCACTGAAGATAGCCAAGGTGCTCTTATGGATACTTCATCAAAGACAACGAACGCTGAGACAGCTGCGCCAGATCAGCTAGAACACCGTACTGGCATGGGCGTTGAGGCCCTTAAGCAGGCATTTTTAGAGAACCTATTTTTTGTGCAGGGCAAGCCAGTCGCCCTAGCGAGCAAGCATGACTACTATATGGCGCTGGCTTATCTGGTGCGCGATCGCATGCTGTACCGCTGGAACGGGACGGCTGAGACCTACACTCAGGATCGCTGCCGAACAGTGTGCTATCTGTCGGCTGAGTTTTTGATGGGTCCGCATCTGGGCAACAACCTGATCAACATGGGGATTTATGACCAGGTGAAGGCGGCGATGGAGTCGCTGGGTCTAGATTTTGAAGATTTGCTGGCTCAAGAAGTAGAGCCGGGACTCGGCAATGGCGGGCTAGGGCGGCTGGCGGCCTGCTATCTAGATTCGATGGCGTCGCTAGAAGTGGCGTCGCTTGGCTATGGCATTCGCTATGAGTTTGGCATTTTTGAACAGGGGATTCACCAAGGCTGGCAGGTGGAGCGCACGGATAAGTGGCTGCGCTATGGCAACCCGTGGGAGGTGGCTCGGCCTGAGTGGTCGATGGCCGTGAAGTTTGGCGGGCACACCGAGTCGCATACGGACGATGCGGGCAAGTATTGGGTGCGCTGGGTGCCCGAAAAGCAGGTGCTGGGGATTCCTTACGATACGCCGATTTTGGGCTATCAGGTAAATACGGCAAATACGCTGCGGCTGTGGAAAGCAGAGGCAATTGAATCGTTTGATTTTGAGGTGTTTAACCGGGGTAACTATTACGGCGCGGTAGAAGAGAAGGTGTCCTCTGAGAACCTAACCAAGGTGCTATATCCAAATGACGAGACGCTAGCGGGCAAGCGGCTACGGCTAGAACAACAGTTTTTCTTTGTGTCTTGCTCGCTGCAAGATATGTTCCGAATTTTGCAGGGACAAAATATTTCGGTTGAGAAGTTTCATGAGAAGTTTGCGATTCAGCTCAATGATACGCATCCTGCGATCGCCTCTGTAGAACTGATGCGGATGCTGGTAGATGAGCATGGCCTAGACTGGACCCTGGCTTGGAAAATCACCCAGCAAGCGATGGCCTACACCAACCATACGCTGCTGCCTGAGGCGCTAGAAAAATGGCCTTTGAGTCTGTTTGGCCGTCTGCTGCCGCGCCATTTAGAGATTATTTATGAGATGAACACTCGGTTTTTAGAGCTAGTGCGAATGCGCTTTCCAAAAGATGCGGCGCGGCTAGCGAGGATGTCATTGATTGATGAAAGTGGCGATCGCTACGTGCGAATGGCAAATTTAGCCTGTGTCAGCAGCCATACAATCAACGGCGTGGCCCAGCTTCACAGCGATTTGCTCAAGCAGACCGTGCTCAAAGACTTTTATGATCTGTTTCCTGATAAGTTTTGCAATATGACCAACGGAGTCACGCCCCGGCGATGGATTGCGCTGAGTAATCCCAGGCTGACCAAAATGGTCACCGCGAGAATTGGCGATGCCTGGCTCAAACATCTAGAAGAACTGCACGAGCTAGAGCCTCTAGCCAACGATTCGGGCTTTCAAGCCGAATGGCACGAGATGAAGCGCTCGGTAAAGCGAGATTTGGCCGCTCGGATTCACAAGCAGTTTGGCATCTTGGTGAATCCAACGTCGCTGTTTGACGTGCAGGTAAAGCGCATTCACGAATACAAGCGGCAGCATTTGAACGTGCTGCATATTGTCACTCTCTACAGCCAGCTCAAGCAAAATCCCAATTTAGAAATTACGCCTCGGACATTCATTTTTGGGGGTAAGGCCGCGCCGGGCTATCACATGGCCAAGCTTATGATTAAGCTGATTACCTCGGTAGGCGAGATGATCAACAAAGATCCGGATCTGCGCAACCAGATGCGGGTGATTTTTCTGCCCAATTACAACGTCACCAACAGCCAGCGAATTTACCCGGCGTCCGATCTCTCCGAGCAAATTTCAACCGCTGGAATGGAGGCTTCGGGTACGGGCAATATGAAATTTGCGATGAATGGCGCGCTAACGATTGGGACGCTAGACGGTGCAAATGTGGAAATTCGTGAGGCGGTGGGGCCGAGAACTTTTTCTTGTTTGGCCTGAGGGCAGATGAAGTAGCCAAACTGAAGTATGAGGGCTACAACGCCCATGCGTATTACCAAGATAATACTCGCTTGAAAGATGCGATTGATCTGATTGCCTCTGGTCATTTTTCGCAGGGAGATACGGCCCTATTTCGACCTTTGTTAGACAAGCTTCTATATGACGATCCGTTTATGTTGCTAGCCGACTATCAGTCTTATGTTGACGCTCAGACGGCGGTAGGCAGGGCGTATCAAGATCAGAGCCGCTGGCTAGAGATGTCTATTCTCAACAGTGCTCGGATGGGGCGCTTTTCTTCAGATCGTTCTATTCAACAGTACTGTGAGAAGATTTGGAAGGTTTCGCCGTCTCCGGTAGACCTAGACCGCTATCCGCAGGTGAGTGGGCGTTTGGGGGGAGAGCTGACTTGTAAGATTCATCAGTAAGCTGCGCTGAATTGGATCGATCTCCGGGCTGAATTGGATCGCTCTCTATGCAGCCATTCATCTCTATGCAGCCATTCATTTCTATGCAGCCATTCAAAGAAGTCGTTCAAAGCTACCTGGTTCAAAGTCACCTTCTTTAAGGTCACCTTCTTCAAAGTCACCGTATGTAGAGCGATCTGCTATTCTTTTGCCAACCAAACCTGGCAAATTTAGTCTACTGCCAAATTACCGAGAAATTCCTATGCATCTGGCTCGCCGCTTACGGTTTGGTAATCTACGCGGAGACTTGTTTGGCGGAATGACCGCTGCAATTGTGGCGCTACCCTTGGCGCTGGCCTTTGGTGTCGCTTCGGGGGCCGGGGCGACCGCTGGGCTCTATGGCGCTATCTTTACAGGATTTTTTGCGGCGTTGTTTGGCGGCACGCCATCTCAGGTGTCTGGGCCAACGGGCCCAATGACGGTGGTGATGGCGACGGTGTTTACAAAGCTAATCGCGGCAGACCCACAAAATGGCGTGGTGATGGCCTTTACAGCCGTGATGCTCAGCGGGCTGTTCCAAATTTTGTTTGGGGTGCTGCGATTAGGCCAGTTTATTACCCTGATGCCGTACACCGTAATCTCGGGCTTTATGTCTGGGATTGGGGTAATCATTGTGACGTTGCAAATTGCGCCTTTGATTGGATATCCGGCCCAGAGTAGCGTGGTGGCGGCTTTACAGCAGCTACCTACCGCTTTGGCAAATCCCAATCCGGTGGCGATGGGGTTGGGGCTACTGACGCTAGCAATTGTGTTCGGCTGGTCTGGTAAGCTGGCGCGCCTTGTGCCGTCGCCGCTGGTGGCGCTGATTGTGTGTACGGGCCTGGCTGTCTTGGTGTTTCCCAATAGTGATATTTCTCGTATTGGTGAGATTCCGCAGGGCTTTCCTCAGCTGCAGTGGCCTCAGCTTAACCTGGCTCAGCTAGGCGATATTGTGGGCTATGGCCTGATGCTGGCAATTTTAGGCGCGATTGACTCTTTGCTAACGTCTTTGGTGGCAGATAATATTACGCGTACCCGGCATGATTCTGAGCAGGAGCTGATTGGACAAGGGATTGGTAATTTGCTCTCTGGGCTGTTTGGCGGGCTGCCGGGAGCCGGGGCCACGATGCGCACGGTCATCAATGTGCAGGCCGGGGGGCGATCGCCGCTATCGGGAATGTTTCATGCGTTGATTTTGCTGGCTATTGTGCTGTGGGCCGGGGGGGTGACGGCCCAGATTCCTAACGCAGTGCTGGCTGGAATTTTGATCAAGGTGGGAATCAAGATTATTGACTGGGGCTTTTTGTGGCGGGTGTGTCAGGTATCGATGCGGGCGGCGCTGGTAACTTATGGCGTATTGTTGCTGACGGTGTTTGTGGATTTGATTACGGCTGTTGTTGCGGGGGCCTTTGTGGCGAACATGCTGACGATTCATCGCCTGAGCAGCATTCAGTCTGAGCAGGTGCGGGCAATTACACACCCGGATGAAGATCCGAAGATTGTTTTAACGCTTGAAGAGTGTCAAATGCTGGCCAAAGGCAATGGACGCATTCTGTTGATTCAGATGAGTGGCCCGATGAGCTTTGGCGCAGCGCGAACGATTGGCCACCATATGGGCCGCAGCTATGACGTTTTGATTCTAGATTTTGGCGCGGTGCCGCTAGTGGGCGTGACGGCTTCTTTGACAATTGAGTCTGAGATTAAAGCGCTGCGAGGGCGGCAGCGTGAAATCTTTATTGTGGGGGCTGAAGGGCAGGTAAAAGAGAGGTTGCGGCGATTTCAGGTGCAGGCAACGCTGCCTAGCAGTAACTTTGTGCCAACTTGCTATGAGGCTTTGGTGCGATCGCTCGCCCTGTTGGGACCTGTTTTAGAAGATACTTCAGAGCCTTTTAGAACAATACCGCCGCCTGTTTCTTCAGAAAGTCAGGCTTAGGCAGACAAAGACTTGAGAGCGTCACCGTCATTTTGCCGCTAGCTAATTTTTCGCAAACAGGTTCCCTTCAATATTCTCTTCAATAACTCCCTTCAATAACAGAGGGAACCCGTTTTTTAGGAGGGAACTTGCTGTAACCCTGACAGCAGACCTTTTTGAGCCCAGGGCTGAGTGCGTTCTTCTTCTGTGCTGCGCGATCGCTGTGTGCCAATCATGGCGATCTGGCCGGTTAGGATAAAGCTTGTGAAGCTAGCAATAACAATCACTGGCAGCATAGCAGTACCAGACAGAACGCTGAGAATGATGCTGGTGCTGACGGGCGTTTTGGTAACAGCAACATTGACAGCGGCCATCAGACAGACCATGCCGACTGTGGGATGGATTTGGGGAACTGCAATTGCGATCGCTAAACCCACGTTAGCGCCAATAAAGAACAGTGGAAAGATAAATCCGCCTAAGAAGCCTGAATGCAGCGTAAAGCTAATAGCAAACATCTTTGCGATCGCAATTAACACCAGCATCGTGACCCCCAGCGCTGAGCCGGTTTCAATCACAGTGTGAATTTGTTCTTCACTAAAAAACAGTGTTTGAGGAAAGAAGAAGGCAATCAGACCAATGCAAAGCCCGCCCAGAGTTGCCAATGCAATTTGGTTGTGTTCTAGCGGTGCTAGCAGATAGCCAATCAGACGAAAAACATAGATAAACATGACCGCCACGCCTGCACCTACAACGCCTAGCAACAGCCCTTCAAGCAAATTCATCGGCGTCAGCGTCGGGATAGATTCAAAGTGATAAAACCCACCAATCGTGATACCTGTGCTGATTCTAAACACCGCAAAAGAGAGCATGGCCGAAATCACCGCAGGGGCGACCGCCTCATAGTATTCGAGTCCGCGCCGGTGGGGAATTTCGAGCGCAAACAGCGCCGCACCAATCGGCGCGCCGAAAAATGCACCGAGGGCCGCGCTCATTCCACAAAATGTCAACACCCGCACATTACTTTGTTTAAGTTGAAGCCTATCGCCTAACCAGCTGCCAAAGCTGCCGTTAACCTGCACGAGCGGCGCTTCTGGCCCAGCGCTACCCCCGGCGGTAATGGCAACTAGCGAGGCAATCACCATAGCAGGCGTTTTGCGAATATCAATCCGCCCCGACCGGTGAATGTTGTCAACTACCGTCGCCATTTCTCCTGGCAGACCCATGACATAGAGAATGATACCCACGCACAGGCCGCCGATAGTCGTAGCAATCCAGACGTAGTTATGGGTAGCGAGCCAGCTCGGAAAATAAGGATTTACCCAGTCTGGCAGGGTGTGCCAAACCCCGTGCATCATCGCTTCTAAAACAAAGTAGTACACGGTGGCGACCAGTCCACCGACGATGCCAATTGCCGCCGAACAAAGAACAAGCTGCGGATAGGTGAGCATGTTTTTTGTGATAGGAACTTTGGTTGACGATAGCGATGCCTGTATTTCTGTCTGTGCTTCTGATAGGGCCAAGTCAGTTTGAGTCGTCATCTAGACTGATTCCTTGTGCGATTGCCTTGTGAGATTGATTTTGGGATTTGATAAAAGATCTAATCCACATATCCGGCGCTCTAAATACTTTGTTTATAGCAGTGTGTAAACGATAGAAGTGACCAACATATCAAGATTGCAAAAGGCATTTCGTACCTTTTGCTACAAACTATTTTGGTGCTTTTGAAATCTGCATATAGGCTATGCGCTTATTGCGCAGGTCCTTTCTGCGTGCGGATAACTGCGGGCAATGGTGCAATGGTGCTGGCTAGTTTGTGCAACCTGCGCTTCAGATTTGCTCCTGTTTTCTGACAGCTTTAGCCGATGGCTGATCAAATAAACAAACCTATTGTGTGATTAATCGGTTCGGATGACTGACTTTCCGGGCCTTGTATTTCTCACATCTCGTATTTCTCATACCTTGTATCTCACATACAAAGATAGGCTGACAGGCAAAAAAACGTTCTGTTTTCTATCTATTCAAACATTCTTTATTTTAAGGAAACCCTAACGATGAAACGATTTCTTTCTACTGTCTCTGTAGCTGCTAGCCTGGTTGTTTTTCAATCTGTTACTTATGCGCAGAGCGCGGCTGACCTGCTAACACCCTCTGTTCAGTCTTCCTCCCTAGAGCCTTCCTCCCTAGAACCTTCCTCCCTAGAACCTTCCTTCCTAGAATCTTCCTCCCTAGAGTCTTCCTCTCTAGAGCGCTTGCCAGAAGCAGACTCAGAACAAATTGCCGCACAGCCAGCGCTAGAAGTCGAGATATCTGACGAGGATTTCTTGCCCCCTGCAATCGAAGGAGACTGGAGGGTATATTTACTGCCAGACCTGGCTAGAGAGAGCGGCTGCGCTTCTTCTTCGAGTGGAATTGTTGTTGTTTGTTTTTCTGACAGACATTGAGTGAGGTGCCAAGAGTGAGGTGCCAAGAGTGAGGTGCTAAAAAAGACCAGGCATTGCTGAGACTGGAGCTAGAGCCGCTATCTCTTGAGCCGCCATTAAAAGCGCTCGTTATGAGACGGGGGTGGTCTGTTTCATGGCTTCGAGTAGCAAAGTAAGGGTTTGGTCTTCGGTTGGATTGACCTGACGGTCGAGCAGTGCCAGGTTGACCGCTTTTGACAGCGCGATCGCAGCAACATCCGGATCGAGGTCTTTCATCAGCGTCTCAATATTTTGAGGAACCTTGAGGGAAGCGCGAATGTTGGCCAGGTCATCTTCCTGGAACCCTAAGGTCTGAATTTGGGGCTTTAGCTTTTCCCAGTCGGGCACCTGCTGGTCAGGGTATCCCACCTGAATGACGTAGGCGAGCAGCCGGTAAAACTTGCTCTTTTGCGAAGCTGACATCTGCTCAGGCTTAATCATGGGGGGATGGTCATCAGTGCCTACTAGGGTCAGATTTTCTAGAATTTTTTCCCAATCATGATCGTTACAGGCTTCTGGTTTGCCAACCGTTAGCGAAACCTGAATTTGATTGGAGACGGCATCGACCTGCTGGACTTTTGCCTGCACACCTAGAAACCCCAGCCAGTGAGCAATGGTCGTCACCAAGGTAGAGCGCGTCGCATTGCTGTTTGCGAGCAGTTGGATTTGCGTGCGCACCATGGGCTGGACTAGTTTTGAAAGCATACGAGGTATCCAAAAAGCAAAAAGTCTACCTAATCATACAAAATTTGTCTGAACCGAACTGTTGCCAGCGCATCAAAATACCGCATAAACTGTCTAGTCTCTTCATAGCTTCCTCACGTTTGTAAGCGATAAGTGAAGTATGGAACTGATAAAGAGGAAGACTCACCATGCTAACCGTTGCCGATATTATGTCTACCAATGTGTTTACGGTGCGCAGCTCTGCGAAGGTGACGCAGGCGATCGCACTGATGCAGAAAAACAATGTGCGATCGCTGATCGTTGAAAAAGCTGTGGAAGGGGGCACCCACGGCATTGTTACCGAGCGCGATATTGTTTATAAGGTTATGGCCGAGTCCACAGACCCACTGCACACCATGGTTTGTGAAATTATGCAGAATCCCTGCGTGGTTTTAGAATCGAAGCTTGGTTTGTTAGATACGGTTAAGCGCTTTCGAGACACGGGCATACAGCAGGCTCCGGTGATTGAATCCGGTCGACTGGTAGGGATTGTTTCTATTTCAGATATTATCGCCAAGACCGATGTGACGGCGCTAGAGTTACCAGAGGACTGGGCAGAAACCGTGGAGACAGCGCTGCGACACAAGCGTCTGTGCTGGAGCGATGAGTGCGAGCTAGAAGAGAAGAGCAAAACGGCTTTAGAGGTGCTAGAAGAGTTGCGCCCAAAAACGCTCGAACCAAGCAGCAGGGTGCGCTCTTCGCTGTAGCGATGTGTTGCAGCGAAGAGTGCCGGAAGTAGCGCTAAACATCCTTCATTGATGCTGCTTGAGTGATGCTGTTTGAGTAATGCTGCTCGTTCTTGCCATATGTTCTTTCGCCGCATGTTCTTTTGAGTTCAATAATCAAGTAAAGGAGAAGACTTATGCTTGCAGGTTTGTTTGAAACGATTATGGTCGGTGTTGATGGTGATGCGGTGAGTCAGCCTGCTTTTGATAAGGCACTGATGCTGGCTCAGGTAACGCAGGCCAAGCTGCTAATTGTGCATGTGCTCAGCTCTACTGATGCGGATAACCCGCAGCCTGCCTATGGCTACGCGGCGTTAGATGCGATCACAGTTAGCGCGGTGCTGCAAGACCAGTACGCACAGGCATGGACGAACTATCGGCGGCGCTATGAGCAGCTACTGGCCCAAAAGGTAGAGATGGCCAAAAGCTTAGGGGTAAAGGCTGAGTCTATTCAGGCCGATGGTATGGCGGGTACGGCGCTGTGCAAACTCGCTCGCCAGCATGGCGTTGATTTACTGGTGGTTGGGAGCCATCGCCGCCGAGGACTATCTGAACTGTTGGTAGGAAGTACGAGTAACTATATTACGCACCATGCGCCTTGTTCTGTGCTGGTGGTGTATCCGGCGTTAGAAGATGCGCAGGGCGCAGAACCGCTAACAGTAGAGAAAGAGACGGCTTCAATCGGAGTTTAGGTGGAGCCCTAGATGTAGTAGTGCGAGCCCTTCCCAGTACCTCCTTCACGAATATCCTGGTAAAGACTTTGCAGGTTTTCCTAGAAAGAAAAAAGCTTTGCTGCCCGATAGGCTAGCCGCACAGCAGGCTAGGCTCTGATAGAACTAGGTATCGCTGATGAGCTCAATGATAAGAACGCTTGAGTGGGAACTATAAATGCGACAACCCTTATTAAATAGATTGTTTCAGTAAAAGATATTGAAGATCAATCTTTAATGAGTCTTATGGAGCCCTGCTGATTCGTAAAGAGTATGAAACAATCTCTTATTCATAGCTTGCGCTTCCGCCTCCCCCTGCTTGTTTTGTTAGGCATCCTGCCACCAATGCTAGCCGCGTTTTGGTATTCAAGTTCGCGAGCCGCCCGCGTCATTTTTCAAGAGGCTGAAGCCAACATGGCCTTACAGGCCGAAGCCTTAGCCCAAAACGTATCCGGATGGGACGAGCAGAATACCTTGGCGTTGAGAAACCTGAGCAAACAGCCAGATATTCTCAGCATGGAGATTACCCGTCAGCAGCCTGTTCTAATTGAATTGGTTAAAACCTATAACCATCTATATTTGGCGCACACTACGAACCTAGAGGGGTTTAATGTTGCTCGAAGCGATGGTGAAGAACCCAAGTTTTATGGAGATCGGCCCTGGTTTCTAGGCGCTACCGCAGGCGCTGAAATTACACGGCAGACTCTGATTGGCCGTACGAGTCAGGAACCAGCTCTCTGCGTATCTACCCCTATTGGCCAAGCTACTGTTAAGATTTTAGGCGTGGCTGTAGTCTGCACCGATTTGACAACGCTAGCGGCTCAAGTTGGTGCGGTCCGCCTGGGTAAGACCGGATATGCCTTTCTGGTAGATGCCGAGGGCCAGGTCTTAGCGCACCCCTTGCCAGAATTCTCCGCAGAACTGAAAGATTTGAGCGATTATCCTCCGGTCGCTGCCGTTTTGCAGGGGCAGAGTTCTGCTTTGTCCTTTACAGATGCTGCTAATATCAGCTGGATTTCTCATGAGAAACGGCTGAACAATGGTTGGGGAATCATAGTGCAGCAGCAAGAATCAGAAGTCTTGCTGCTGCAGCGCGCTTACATGCGTTCATCGTTAACAGTCGCTGTACTGTCGGTGCTAGGCGTTGGCGCTTTGTCCTGGCTAATAGCGAATCGGATACTCTATCCTATTAGCTATTTGACCCGTGCGGCGGTGAGCCTTTCTGAAGGCGACTTGACCCAGCAGGTCAAAATTCAGCGTAGAGACGAATTAGGTGTGTTAGCGACAGCCTTTAACAGCATGGTCCAGCAGCTGCAGGCGTCCTTCGCGGCCTTGAAGCAGACCAATGAAGATCTAGAACAACGGGTCAACCAGCGAACGGCTGAGCTAGAGAAGGTGCTAGTGGATTTGCAACAAACCCAGGCACAAATGATCCACAGTGAAAAAATGTCTGGTCTTGGGCAGATGGTTGCCGGTATAGCCCATGAAATCAACAATCCGGTCAATTTCATTCATGGCAACCTGCGCCACCTTGGAACCTACACTAAAGATCTTCTAGCCTTTTTGCAGCTTTACGAGAAGCACTATCCTAACCCCGCTGCGGAGATTCAGGCACAAGCTGAAGACCTAGAGATTGACTTCCTCAAAGAAGACATGGAAAAAACGCTCTCTTCGATGAAAGTAGGAACGCAGCGCATCCGAGAAATTGTATTATCGCTGCGCAATTTCTCCCGTATGGATGAGTCTGAGTACAAAGCGGTCAATATCCACGAGGGGTTAGAGAGCACCCTGATGATCTTGGCCCATCGGCTGAAAGCGAAACCTGAGAAAGCGGGCATTCGTATCATTCGAGACTTTAGTCGTCTGCCGCTGATCGAGTGCTTTGCAGGTCAGCTCAATCAGGTGTTTATGAATATTTTGGTAAATAGTATAGATGCCTTAGAAGCTGAAGAAAAAGCAAGCTCGAACGCTCAAAAGACATCGACAATTACCCTTCGAACTGAAACTTGTTCTGGGAATGTCGTTATCAGCATTGCTGATAATGGGCCGGGTATTCCGCTAGACGTTAAAAGCCGCATTTTTGATCCATTCTTTACAACTAAAGCGGTGGGCAAAGGGACTGGAATGGGGCTAGCTATTAGCTATCAGCTCATCACCGAAAAGCACAGCGGTAAGCTCGAGTGTTTTTCTGACGAAGGTGTTGGCACTGAGTTTGTAATCTCAATCCCGATGCAAGTGTCTGCTTCTGGGCAGCCTTTGTCTTCCATTTAATTCTTGACTAAGTGCGTAGTAGCTATCTGGTACTGGTTAGCTACCAAAGGGTGAGGGGCGCAGGTAGCGTCGTATTGAACCTATGGTTGCTGGCGATCGCTTTTCTACGCTTTCATTTCTCAATCAGCTTACCGTTTGACCGCTCTGATAAAGAAGGCTTCAAAGCACCCTTACTGCCTGTAGTCTGCACTAAACATAGACGCATCGTACAGGAGCGTTTATTGATTCAGTATTGATTAATACAGCTTGCTCCCTCTATGCATTGCATACTCTTGATATAACAAGTTGACATAGAAAGCCAATTGAGGTTATGCATTCATAATGCCTGTACTAACCGCGCTGCCTTCACTGATCGGCGCGCCGTAAACTTGCTCAGGCTTAAGAATGACAATAAGTCTTAAGGGTAAATAGCAGGAGAGAAAGCTGGTGTCTAGCCCGTTTATAACGATAGAAGAGTTTAACAGCGCGACTGACGGCCCTACAGAAGGGGCTATCTACACGTTTGCCAATTCACCTGCAATCAATGCTATTGCACTGGTAGTTGCGGTGGGTGTGTTTATTTGGTTTCTGGTTGCTACCTGCATGACCCACGCTCAGCCACCGGCAGTTAATCCACCTGTAATCAACCCGCCTGCAACTCACCCGCCTGCAATCGATCCATCTGCAATCGATCCATCTGCAATTAATCCATCTGCAATTAATCCATCTGCAATCGATCCATCTGCAATTAATCCACCTGCAACTAATAATGAGGTCAACAAGTCGATTGACCGCCTTAGCTCCTTTATTGTGATTGGTCTGCTGTCTTTGGTTGCCGCCGATTACAGGCAGTCTGCACGTTCTCGTCCTACGGCTCAGTCTGTGGTGTCTTCTTCTGTAGCTCATAAGGACTTAGTGCACAAGAATCTAGCGCCACTGGGCACGGGTTTGCTAGGAATGGTGGGAATTGGCTTGCCTGGTGACGAGCGTGCTCGTCGTGCTAGGGCAAGGGCTAGGAGTCGGCAAGAAAAACGCAGAAAGAAATGGACGGTTCGCTCTGCCAGTGGCCGTCATCATCTACGCTAACGAGCGCGCTAAAAGTTTCTATATATAACCACCTGCGCCTCTTTTATGTTTTAGAGGCGCATTTTTTTAAGCGCATTTTTGCCCGAAAAAATTTGTTCCCATAAACCTAAGGTTTTTACTATATGCCCTCTCCAGATATGTTTTCCTCAGAGACGCGATCGCCCAGCTTGGAGGCTAACCCATCGCCCAATCTAGATTTTGAACCAGCACCTGTCACGGCTGAGCAAATTCAACAGTTTCGGCGCGATGGCTTTTTGGTCATCGAAAATCTGTTTTCGCCTGAGCAAGTTGAGAAGCTGCTACAGCGGTTTGATGCACTCTACGCAGGAGAGTTTGAAACGGGCATTTATCCAGATGAATGGCACTGGAATCCTCATTTGGGGCTGCCAGCGGTGGCGGGGCAGATGACGGGCGTGTGGCGCTGCGATCGCACCCTAGCCGCAATGGTGATGTCTGAAAAGGCGGGCCAAATTGCCGCCATGCTAGAGGGCTGGTCTGGCACTAGGCTGCTAACCGATGGCCTTTGGCAAAAGCCGCCTAGCGCCAAAGAAACGACGCTGCATCAAGACTCGATGTACATCAACGCGCATCAGCCGGTGGGCGAAACCACGACCTGCTGGGTGGCTCTGAGCAACGCTTTTCCTGGGGCCAGCACAATAGAATACGTACCCGGCTCTCACACCTGGCCAAGATCAAACGCAGTTGCAGAATTTCACAACAAAGACAAAAGCTATCTGTCGCAAATGGAAGCTGCTGCCCAGCAAGCTGGTGCCGAAAAGCCAGAAGTTGTCCAGATGAAACTTTCGCCGGGTAGCTGTGTGTTTCATCACGGCAACATTTGGCACGGGTCGGGCCAAAATATGATGGATGTGATTCGCCGCAGCTTGGTGATTATCCATGTGCCTGCTGAGTCTACCTTTCAGGAGGCAGGGGCGTTTATTCCGGGTGGCTACATCGCGGCAAAATATCGGCGGCATGGCGATAACACGATGGACGAAAGCTTTTTTCCGATTGTGTGGCAAGAAGATGGCTATCGTACGCCTTTTTTGAATACCGAATTTGAGAGGCTTTAGCTGAGAGGCTGTGAGTAAGAGACTGTGAGTAAGAGGCTTCAACTGAGAGGCTGTGAGTAAGGGATTGTGAATGAGAGATCTTGAGAGCGTATGACAACTTCTTTGCCCACCGATTTGTCTGCTAACTTGGCTACTGATCTGGCTGCGGATCTGGTCACCGATCTGGCTGCTGATTTGGTGACTGACCGAACGCCAACGGCTGAACAAAAGGCGCTGTTTCACCAGCAGGGCTATCTGATCGTAAAAAACTTGCTGAGCCCTGAGCAGGCGGCGCAGATTGTAGAGCGGTGCGATCGCCTATTTCAAACCCAGTTTGAGACGGGCATTTATCCAGATGAATGGTACGGTCGACCAGGGCTCAGCCAGCCGAATGCCACTCGGCAAATGACCGGGCTGTGGCGCTGCGATCGCACGCTAGCTAGCTTTACACTGTCGAGTGCGATCGCCCGCCTCAATGCCACCCTCATGGGCTGGGACAGTGCCCGCTATGGCCTAGACACCTTCTGGGCCAAGCCGCCTAGCGCCCCCTCCCTCTACTTTCATCGCAACAGTACTTACGTCAGCGCCATCGACCCACCGGAGGCCCCCACCTGCTGGATTGCGCTTAGCGCTACCACTGCCGATACTGCCGCCAACACTGGCACCCTAGAAATCGTGCCTGGCTCCCACCGCTGGCCCGCCTTCACCGCCGACAAAGTTCGCTTTCTGCACGCCCCGGCTGAAGACTATCGCACCCCCCTCTGGCAGGCCGCCGCTGAAGTCGGCTTAGCGCAGCCTTCAGATCGGCCCTTAACGGTGCCTGTAGAACTCTCTGCGGGTAGCGCCATCGTTCTACATGGCAACCTGTGGCACGGCTCTGGCCCCAATCATAGCGATAGCCAAACCCGGCAAAGCCTCTCGATTACGACGCTGCACGGTGAGGCCAAATACCAGCCGCCAGGTAGCGGCAAAGGCTATATCTTTGATCGCTATCGCATGATCAACAGCCTGGAGCTGCACGAAAGCTTTTATCCTGTGCTGTGGCGTCGCGCTGATGGCTATCGAACACCTTTTTTGAAAGAGTATTGTCAGGATGCGTTAGCAGATTGAGAGAAAAAGCTTTATGGCAGATGAAAGCTCGGGACTGGAACCGGAACTGGAAACGGGACTGGAACCGGAACGGAAAATCTCGAAAGACATGCGCTCTGGTGGCCGAACGCTGCGACTGGCGAGCTTTGACGTGGGGACTGATGATCTGCGCTGGTGGGCTCCTGAGCTGTTGGAGCGCTACCCGGAGGGCTTTTATGAGATGCACCAGCAGCTATTTACCGAAACCTGCGAGAAAAGCAGTCCGGCAGATTTGGGCGGTGTGTCGCTTGATGGCGTTGAGCTCATTAAATTTGAGCCCCGCAAGTTTCACTATCCGACCCCCGAAGAGCTAGCAGCATTAGACGGCATTGTGATATCAGGCTCGGCTAGCGGCGCTTATGATTCAGATGAGTGGGTTATTCGCCTGTGTGAAGTGATTCGAGACTACCACCCGCAAAAGATACGGCTATCGGGCTTTTCTTTTGCGCCGCAAATTGTGGCTCAGGCGCTAGGTGGCAAGGTGGAACCCAATCCACCGGGCAGTGAGCTGTCTGTGGTGACGATTCATTTGACGCCTGCTGCCCAGCAGTATTTTGGTGGCGATCGCACCGCCTACCGCATTCAGGTTCACCACAATGACGGTGTGACTATGCTGCCACCGGGCGCGGTTTCTCTGGGCACCAGCGGCGTTACCGAGCACTTAGGCTGGATGCTCGGTGGTCACATCCTGGTTTTTTCTGGCCATCCAGAATACTCCCGCGATCCTTGGATTCTAGAGCGAATGATGCTTGCCGAAAGACGCGATCGCCTGGTTCCCGCTCAGCTCATCGACTTTGGCCTTCAAGCCTTGTGGAATCCAACAGACTACCTCTGGCAGACTCAGCAGCAGTTTCGCTTTTTCTTAGGCCAGCTTTGTTTATAGCTTTCAATCCCAAAGTGCCTTGTTAGAACACCCTGCCAAAATGCCTCGCCAGAGCGTCTTGCTAAAGCGCCTTATGGGTTCTATCTTTGGGATGTGTCCCAGGCATTTGTCCTAGGCATTTATCTCTAAGGATGCTGCTGCCCGCTGACAAAAGTTAGTAGGCTTAAGAGCAGCCCGCCTATACGACCTTCTGGTAGCGACTGCTTATGTCTCCTGCTTTTACGATTGGTGTTGAAGAAGAATATCAAATTATTGATCCGCAGACGCGATCGCTCACGGGCCTTTCAAAGGCACTGATCGAAACCAACCAAGACTCGGACGCTTCGCAGGAGATTGTGCACGAGCTGTTTCGCTGTGAGGTGGAGATTGCGACAGATGTTTGCCAGACGCTAGACGAGGTCCGTCAGGCGCTGGTGACGGCAAGGCAGGCCGTAGCGCATGCAGCGGCGGAGAATGAGGTGGCGATCGCAGCGGCAGGAACGCACCCTTTCTCCAAATGGAAAGATCAAAAAATCACGCCGAAAGAGCGGTATTACGCTTTGCAAGACAATTTGCAGCAGGTGATTAGCGAGCTGGTTATTTTAGGCTGCCACGTTCATGTAGGCATTGAAGATCGAGATCTGGCTGTGCAGGTCGTTAACCGCTCTCGCATTTGGCTGCCGACGCTGCTGGCGCTGACGGCCAATTCTCCTTTTTTAGAAGGAAAAGACACCGGTTACGATAGCTATCGCATGGCGCTGTGGTGTGGATTGCCGACGGCTGGGCCCCCGCCGTTGTTTGAAGACTATGCTGACTATCAGCAGTTTGTTCAACAGCTAATCGATACAGAAATTACCAACGATCCGACCAAGGTGTATTGGGATATTCGTTTGTCTGAGCGCTTTCCGACGGTTGAGTTTCGGATGTCTGATGTGTGTAGTCGAATAGATGAGGCGGTGATGCTAGCAGGACTGCTGCGCGCGATCGCCTACAGCTGCTATCAGGATGCGCTCAACGATCGGCCCTTTCCACAGGTAAAAGGAGAAATGCTAAAAGCGGCGATGTGGCAAGCTGCCCGCTACGGATTAGACGGCAATCTGATTGATTTTAGAACGATGCAATCGACACCGGGTAAATCGCTGATGGCGTCTTTGCTAGAGTCTGTGAAACCGGCGCTACAGCACTTTGGCGATTGGGCGCTAGTCAGTGAGCAAGTAAACAATATTTTGACTCATGGCAATGGCGCTCAGCGGCAGCGGCAGATCTATGAAGCGGCAGGTGGCTATGAAGCGGTTGTTGATCGGCTGACTGAAGACTTTTTGCCATAGTTCTCACAGCCATAATTGCCGCCATAGTTTTCATATAGTTGCCATCGTGAGCCAGTAGCCCTTTCTTAGCAGGCTCAACTAAACGATTTGGGGTCAGCGGCTTTTAGCGGCTTTGCTGCTAGCCACGTTCTTCTGAGTCGTTTTCTGCGCTACTTTGTCTAACCACAGCACCGAATCTTTTAGGCTGTGCACAACTTCTGTATTGTCGGCAGTTTCAATAAACATTAGCTCATTGCTGACGCTAATCGCCCGAATTGAGGTCCAGGTTGTTCCCTGTCTTACCAACAGCTTAGAAGTGCTTTTAGAGAGTCGTTTAATCGCTCGCCAGTTTTTCCACAGGGCTCTGCCCGTATCGTAGTTGAACTGGTAGTCTCGCTGTATTGAGAAGTACTGATAGATATCAAAAGCTGTGTTTGTGTCGCTCTGGGCATCTTCTGCTTGAGCGTTTTCTGCTATCAGAAATTGATGACGATAGAGAAGTTTTTTTAGCAGTAGCGTGTGAGGAGATTTCTGACGCAGGTAAAACTGTTTTGCCTGGCTGCGTATATCGACTTTGATCAACGGGCCGTCTTTGTGGCTCATAAGCTGATTGACGCCGCAGATAGTTTCAGCCTTAAAGGTTGGATTGGCGAGTAAGACTTCTTTCTCCCGAAGAGAATTCTCGATAAAGGTTTCTATGAGTTCGGTGTTAGTGAGCATTTCAGGTAGACGGTAGCATCGTGGTTTATTTTTCTGATTTAAAATAGAAAATCTGGAGAAATGCTGAGATTTGGGTGTATTTGCGCTCAAAATTCTTATGATTTCGCCACATTACTCTCTCTTTATACTATTCCTGCGTGATCCTCCCTAGGTTTAATGAGCAGCGAGCTATGCTGAGGGGGCTGCTACACCTGACTGGCTGATTACAATGGGGCGATCGCGCAAAACCCTTCTCCACTTTCTCACTGCCTTTTTCCCAGATCTGCCTCGTGAAATATGGATTTTGGTTTTCGGCCAGCTCTTTGTCTTCATTGGTCAGGGCTTTACGCTAGTCTATGCCTCTATTTTCTTTGTCAATCAGCTGGGCTTTTCACCCACGCAGGTAGGGCTAGCGCTTAGCAGCTCTGGGCTGGCGGGCATTTTTGTGCGGTTTTTGGCAGGCTGTGCGATTGATTCTAAATGGTTGGGACGAAAGGGGACGCTGCTGCTAGCTTCTGTAGTCTGTGCGCTGGCCTGCTTGTGCTTGGCGTTTGCAGATACCTTTGCGCTGCTGGTAGCGGGGAATGTGCTGCTAGGAACCGGTGGCAGCCTTTACTGGCCCGCAACGCTGGCGGTGACGGCTGATTTGAGTACGGATGAGAATCGGTCGGAGGCGTATGCGCTCTCGCAGCTATCGAATAATTTGGGGCTGGGCGTAGGTGCGCTGCTGGCGGGGCAGTACATTGCAATTGATGGCAGCTATCAGGCGCTGTTTTTGGCGAAGGGGGCTGTGTATTTGCTGTTTGGCGGGGTAATTTGGCGGGCGATCGCAGAAACGCGTCAAAAGGAAACGACGCTGCGACAGGTGGCGATTAACTGGACAGAGGCGCTGCGCGATCGCCGCCTGACTATTTTCTTGGTTGCTAACACGTTTTTTGCTGTGTATGGCGCGCAGCTTAGCAGCACGTTGCCGCTATATCTGGCGAACTTTATTCCTAGCGGCAATATTTCTAATGGCAATATTTCTAGCGGCAACGGAGCGCTAGGCTTTTCAGAACAGATGATTAGCTATTTGTTCTTTTGGCATGCGCTGATCAAGATTGTGGGTCAGCTGCCGGTTGTGCGGTGGACAAAGCAGATTGACTATGTGGTGATTTTGCTGGTGACGCTGCTGGCCTGGGCGGGCGGTGCGGCGCTGTTTTGGCTAGCGGGCACGGTGGCGGGCTATGCGCTGATAGTGGTGCTGGGCGGCTTCTTTTTTGTTGCGATCGCAGAAATTCTCTACGGTCCGGCGGCAAGTTCACTCGTCGGAGAACTGGCACCGCCAGAGCAGCGAGGCATTTACTTTTCGCTGGAGTCAGAGTGCTGGGCAGTTGGCTTTTTGATCGGTCCGGCGCTGGGCGGCTGGGCGCTAGATCATCCGGTGCAGTGGGGGGCAAATCTTTGGCTGGTGCTGGTGATTAGCACGGGGGTGCCAGGGATGATTCTGTTCTTTTTACGGCAGTTGGTAATGCAAGAGAGTTTGGATGCGACGAAATAGCGTTATTTTTCCTCATTACAACAAATGTGAAATGCTCTGGAATGCTAGCTCTAAAATACTTCTGAGTAGGCAAGCCTAGTTAGTCGTAAAACGCATTTCGACTACGCTCAATGCCTGATTTGCCATTACCCGAGGGCTGAGCGGAGTCGAAGCCCGTCAAGTGACGCGATCTTTGCAGGTCGCGCAAAAGCAGAACTTACGCCAGCCGCGATTCTTCAGTCTCAGTCAGCAAACGTTTAGCCACCAACTGCACTTTATCAGTTGCCCCCTGCGACCCTTCAGTCATCAACTGCACTTTATCAGTTATGCTCTGCGACCCTTCAGCTATCAACTGCACTTTATCAGTCGCACCCTGCAATCATTCAGTCACTAACTGCACTTGTTCCGTCGTGCCCTGCATCAATCCCGCTTCATTTCGTGGCCATTTCTGCCCGCCTACACTTGACTCATCGCAAAAATCAGCCTATGTTCTTTAGCTAAGGTGGTGATGCCAATCACGCCTGTTTTCTCAGAACTCATTTGACTCAAGCGCCATTGGCAGGTGTTAGCAGCACCCACCAATGACTAGGCTGACAAACTGAACACAGCAGTCTGTAGCTTAAGGGCACTGTACCTTAGCTATCCCGATTTGCACTACATTTTGCGGCGTAGCTTTGGTCTGGTGGGTTCTGGTTTCCTCACCTACTTGTCTTAAACCGGAGACCAGACACTCATGTTTATCCCTTCTGCCCTGGGCGCTACAGCGTCCACAGCTCAAGCTGCGCAGCCCGCAGCCTCCCCCGCACCTATTCCACCCGTCCCGCCCGAGCAGGTTCGCCATCTGCTGTTTGGCACCCTCGCCGCCGTGCAAAGCACTATTCGGCTGCTGCATAGTGTGGGCTACGCCGAGCCGAACGATTGGAGTCGGCCCATGTCTACTGGCAGGCCGAATGAGGTGATGGCGATTTTGACGAGGCGGGTAGGCGTGGAGTAGGCGAAAGCCGCCAGGTTTGTGTTGTTGATGTGCCGCCTGGGATTTGGCTATCAGGTGCCGGGCGGCAAAGAATCGAGCCAGCTTTGGATGCCTTTGGTGTGTGGATGTTCTAGGCCGAGGGTGGGAAGTGCGATCGCCAGTGCCTGCACATACAGTTCCTTAGCCTGCGAATAGTCACCCTTCTTTTGATGTAACGTCCCAAGATTGCAAAGGCTAGTGGCCACAGCTGGATGGGCCTCGCCTAATAACTGCTTTTTCATCGCCAATGCGTCTACATAGAGGGGTTCGGCCTGCTCATATCTCCCTTGAGCACTGTAGAGCATGGCCAAGTTATTCAGGCTAGTGGCCACATATGGATGTGCCTCGCCCAACAACTGCTTACACATCGCCAAGGCGTCTACATAGAGGGGTTCGGCCTGCTCATATTTCCCTTGGGCACGGTAGAGCATGGCCAAGTTATTCAGGCTAGTGGCCACATCTGGATGTGCCTCGCCTAACAACTGCTTACACATCGCCAAGGCGTCTACATAGAAGGGTTCGGCCTGCTCATATTTTCCTTGGTCACGGTAGAGGCTAGGCTAAGTTATTTAGGCTAGTGGCCACAGCTGGATGGGCCTCGCCTAACGACTGCTTACTCATCGCCAATGCGTCTACATAGAGGGGTTCGGCCTGCTCATATTTCCCTTGATTGCAGTAGAGATTAGCCAAGTTATTTAGGCTAATAGCCACAGCTGGATGGGCCTCACTAAATCTGTTTTTTGTTTGTTCTAAACAGGCTAAATGCCATGGCAGGGCAAGGCTGTAAGATCCTTGCCCTTGATAAAATCTGCCAATGCCAATAAAAGGCCATATTAAATCTTCATCACTCAGGCTATCTGTCCAGTGCGTTACCAACTCTTCTAAATGAACAATACTTCCACTCACTTCATTCACTTTCGCCAGCGTCAGACCATACTCTATCCCCTGTGCAACTTTCACCAGCGCCCCACAAAAAGCCGCCCTAATCTCACTACCCTGCTCCGGCTTTTGCTTCAGCTTCACCCGAAAAAACTCTTGCACAATCTGATGTAGCTGAAAAGTGCCATTGCCCACCCGCTTTAGCAAGCTACAGTCAATCAGCGCTTTTCGGCTCTGCCTTAGCGCCTTATTCGCCACATCCGGCCAGCAGTTTTTCACTAGCACCCAGGGTATCGGTGCAACGCAAACATCCCCAGCAAACAAGCCAAGTCTTGGTCCGGTTCACTTCAAATCTCGCCAGCTCAGCGCTAGCGCCTGCATCACTCCTCGCTTCCCCGTCATGCCTGCTTCCACCGCCTGTAAAGCCTCGGCATCTAGCCGCACCTCGTCCAGCTCGTTCCGCACCTCTCACACCGACAGGTCCTCATCACCCACCAAATACCGCCCTACCAGCTCTAACCCTAATGGTAAATAGCCAACCCACTCACACAGTGCCTTAGCCTCGTTCCTCTGCGACTGAACGCGCCCATCTTCCACAAGACCCGACAGCAGCACTAGCGCACTCTCCTCGTCCAGCTCTTCAACGGCAAACTGCACCACACTTCGGCCAAAGTTCAGGCGCGTCGTCATCAGTAGCTTAAATCGCGCCTCGCTCGGTGGCAGATACGGCTCTATTTCCCTGTAGTCAGTCACATCGTCAATCACAATCAGCACGTCACCTCGCGGCCAGTGCTGCCAGCAAAAAGCTACCTGCTGCGCTGTCTCTATTTCTGGCAATGTCAGTCGCTAAATTCACCTGCGCAAATCCTGTAATCTGGGTCGTCAATTTCCTGATCGCGGCCTCTTAGCCACAGAATGCCGCCCGCATAGCAGCCTGTCTTTTGCTGGGCAATCGCATACTGCAACGCCAGCTCCGTCTTGCCAATACCACCCATCCCAGCGATCGCGGTAATCGCACTGCCGATCGTCTCTCCTGTACCTGCGCGTGCAAATCCTTCAGCCGTTGTTCACGCCCTACAAACTTCACCGCCCCACTGCGCGGCAGATTACAAGGTATACCCACTGAGCGAGAAAGCTTTGTCCGAGCACCGTCAGACGACTGCACTCAAGTTTTGTTGATGGTGATGTGGCCCATATAGTTTTCGCCACCTTCATTCTTAATCTGATAGCCAGTGGCATTGTCACTATTATTTTGCACCATGCTGCTCTGGTCCAAAATCTTTCCTGCATTGATCTCGCGTGCCATTAGCTGCACCTGCTCTGCAAACGCCGGGTCGCTCAGCATCTCTGCCCCTAAAAACGTTGCCACGCTTTCAAGCGCCTGATCGTCGCCACTTTTTGCCTGCTCTAGCGCTGCTTCAGCAACCGTATTTTTGCCGCGCAGTCGATTCCAGATGGTTTGGCGCAGCTCGCTCATCTTTGCGATCGCCTCCGCCGAAAACTTTTTCGCCAGTTCTCCCGCGCTGCTTTTCAGAAATTCTTGAAAGGCAAAAGTTGCGATCGCGCTTGCTGTAAATGTCATTGGGTCAGCCATCGAAGTTGCTCCAAGCTCAACTGATCTAACCAATCTATCGTACTCATTACGAGCATCGACGACGAACTACCGTGAGCGTTTCACCGTGAGCATTTCATTGCCACCCGGCTGTAGCTCATAGTCTACTGTTTCTACCTGGCACTCATAGCCCCGCGCTTGAAAATGCCTGATAACCGGGTCTAAATGAGGCGATTTTGTCTGGGCTAATGTCACCAATGGAAAGATTCTCGCTTCTGGGCTGACCCGCAGCATGTCTGCGATCGCCTCAATATGAAAATCCGTATCCAACTGCTCAGAATACAAAAACAGAAAGTGAGAACTCAAGCTCAGCGAGTAGCTGTCATCCACGTAAGTCAGACTAGGCAGTGCTCCGACCGCATAGCGCCCCGCCTGCTTACCCGCCTCGTAATCGGCGTAAAACCGCTCGGCTGTTGCGATGCGGTGCTTTCTCAGCGCAGTCGGTGAATCGTGATAGCCCCAAACCCAGTCGTCAGGCGTACTTTCAATTTGCGCCATAATGTCATCAAGAACGGCATAGAAGCGATCGCGAATCTCCTCCCCGCCGAACGCATACAGCGGGTCACAAGAGTGAATCCGATAGCCCTTTGCCGTCCCTTCCGCATTAAAGCTTGCAGGCCCGTCTGCCACACTCAAAATAGAGCGCTGCAAATCCGATTCACTCAGCGCAAACATATGAACGTATTCGTCAAGCGATCGCCCAAACGGCACCACGCGCTCTAACTGCATCGCCATAACAACTACGCCTACGACGCCCCTGTTTCAGGCTTCTCTGACTCAATCTTTTCAGTTGCAGATGCCTTAGTCGTTTTACTTGCTGCTGCTGTTGTCGATTTCGTCTTGGTGCCAGCTTTAGCGCCAGTTTTAGCGCCAGTTTTAGAATCAGTCGCTTTGGCGGCTGCTGTTTTGGTGGTTTTCTTCGCAGCTGTGGTCTTTGTTGTTTTTTCGGCTGTGGACTTGGTGGTTTTCTTCGCGGTACTCTTTTTCGCCGTGCTCTTTTTCGCCGTGCTCCTCTTGGCGGTACTTTTCTTGGTGGTACTCTTCTTGGCCGTACTCTTTTTCTTTACCTCGCCGCCTTTCTCTTTCAGCAGGGCCACCGCTTCTTCTATCGTCACCTCCTGCGGCTTTTTCCCTTCCGGCACCGACACATTTACCTTGCCATGCTTAATGTACGGGCCATACGGTCCGTCGTACACATTAATAGGCTCCTCATCCACCGGGTGCTTGCCCATCTCATGAATCGGCGTTACGGCCTTGCGACCTCGACCGGCTTTTGGCTGTGCCAGCATTTCCAACGCCCGCGCTAGCTCAATGGTCAGCACGTCATCGTCACCCTTAATAGAACGATAGTCGTCCTTGCCGTCTTCTTTTCCCTTGGTATGGACCACATACGGCCCAAATCGGCCCAGGCTCGCTTTTACATTGTTGCCCGTTTCTGGATGAACGCCCAGCAAACGCGGCAAAGACAATAGCCCCACCGCCATTTCTTGCGTCACGTCCTCTGCCTTTACGCCCTTCGGCAAAGACGTTCTCTTCGGCTTTTTGTTTTCTTCAGTGACGTCGCCTAGCTGCACATAGGGGCCAAATCGACCGATCAGAATATACATCGGCTCGCCGGTTTCGGGGTGCAGCCCAATTTTCTCAGGGCCTTCTGTCTTTTGCTTTAGCAGCACCTCTACCTGCTCATCGTCCAAATCCGCCGGGCTTACCCCGTTTGGAATAGACGCGCGCACCGTTTCATCATCTCTTTCTAGCTCTACATACGCCCCGTACTTCCCAATTCGCACTTTCGCGAGCAACCCGTTGAGATCTACCGTGCGGGCTTCTGTTGGATCGATGTTGTCTTGACGCTCTTCTACCTGATGGGCCAGCCCTTTATCGCCCTTGTAAAATCCTTTGAGGTAGGGTAGCCATTCCACATTCCCGGTTGAAATATCGTCCAGGGTTTGTTCCATCTTGGCTGTGAAGTGCACATCCACCAGATCAGGAAAATTCTGTTCTAATAGCTCGGTGACAGCGAAGGCGGTAAAGGTGGGCACCAAGCTGTTGCCGATTAGCTCGGCATAGCGACGCGCGACCACGGTACTGATGACGGTGGCGTAGGTGCTAGGCCGACCAATGCCCTCTTTTTCGAGGGTTTTAACCAGTGAGGCTTCGGTATAGCGTGCGGGCGGCTGGGTTTCGTGGCCAATGGCTTCAAGATTTTTGCAGTCGAGGGCGTCGCCGGGTTTGACAGCGGGCAGAATCACTTCTTGGTCTTCAAGAGCTGCGTCAGGATTGTCAGAGCCTTCGACATAGGCGCGAAAGAAACCGGGAAAGTCGATGCGCTTACCCGTAGCTTTAAAGATGGCATCATCGGCTTCGATTTGCATGGTGATGTTGGTTTGACGCGCTTCGGCCATTTGGGTGGCCACAGTGCGCTTCCAGATCAGGCTATAAAGCTTTAGCTCGCGCTCTTTGAGCGAAGTCTCTTGAGGAATGCGAAAGACTTCACCAGAGGGGCGAATGGCTTCGTGGGCTTCTTGTGCGCCTTTGCTTTTGGTCGAAAACTGGCGGGGCTTAGGGCTGAGGTAGTCTTTGCCGTATTTGGTTTCGACGCAGCTGCGGGCGGCTGCGATCGCCTGCTTAGACAAACTGGTCGAGTCCGTCCGCATGTAGGTAATAAAGCCTTTTTCGTACAGACTTTGCGCCGTCCGCATTGTGTCGCGAGCCGACAGCCCTAGCTTACGGTTGGCCTCCTGCTGCAATGTAGATGTGGTAAAAGGCGGTGCGGGCTTGCGGGTGTTTGGCCGCTCGTCTAGGCTAGCCACGCTCCAAGGGCTGCTTTCCAGTCGGCTGCGCAGCGCGGTGGCTTCGTCTTCGTTCAGCAGCAGCACGGTGCGACCCGCCTTAACTTGGCCGGTTGACTCGTCAAAATCACTGCCGTTAGCTACGCGGGTGCCCCCGACAGAAACCAGCTTGGCGTCAAAAGGATTGCTTTTCGCCTCTCCCTTTTTCTTTAGCAGCGCCGCCTTCAGATCCCAATAAGCGCCTCGTCTAAAGGCACGTCTAGCTCGCTCTCGTTCGACTAGCAGCCGCACCGAAACAGACTGAACTCGGCCTGCCGATAGCCCAAACGCGATCTTCTTCCACAGCAGCGGTGAAACCGTATAGCCCACTAGCCGGTCTAAAATGCGCCGGGTTTCCTGGGCATGAACCAGTTTGTCGTCAATGTTACGGCAGTTGGAAAGCGCGTCTTGAATTGCCTCTTTGGTGATCTCATGAAAGACCATGCGTTTGGTGGGCACCTTCGGCTTTAATACCTGAAGCAAGTGCCAGCTAATGCTTTCCCCTTCCCGGTCTTCGTCAGTCGCCAGAATCAGCTCATCGACTCCTTTGAGGGCGTCTTTTAGGGTTTTAACCACCTTCTTTTTGTCAGAAGGAACGATGTACAGCGGTTCGAAGTCTGCGTCAGTGTTTACCCCAATTTGAGCCCACTTCTCTTTTTTTACCTTGGCCGGAATTTCTTTTGCCGACTTGGGCAGGTCGCGAACGTGACCCATTGATGCCTCTACCTTATAGCCTTTGGGCAAGTAGTTGCGAATGGTCTTGGCTTTGGTAGGGGACTCAACAATAACAAGCGTAGACATACGACCTATACGTTCTCAACTTAGGTGGATGGTATCTGGATAATGAGTGACTTTCAAACCGTGAGACTAAAGCCAGTTTGACTCAGTTAGGTTGGGCTCGAGTTTGGCTCAAGGCCGGTTGGCTCAATCGTTCCCATCGGGACAGGCAGCTGGTCTATAGGAGAAATTCGCCTTGTCAGGTTGCACACTTCAGGCCATCTACAGGTCATCAGAGTCTGACGCCTTTTCTTTGCCCTTCTTTATACCCTTCCTCTGCTTTCCTCTAGATGCTGCTGCTTCTGAGCGCCTTTCTCTATATATAGCGATAGATCAAAATGGTTCAATTCGTCTACCCTAATTTCCACGCTTTTCTGACTTTGTCGTTGCTGTTGATGTGGCTTTTGACCGGTATCTATTTTTCTTTGTAGCGCTAATTGATCGATTGTGTCTATTAAATTTTTCGGGTATGTCTAAATTTGCGGCGGGTGGATAGCACTATTTCTATCAGGATTTTTGTCAGGGCTTTGTCGCCTTTTGCGGCTGTTTCTACAAAAAACTTCGATGGATAGTGGGGTTATCGGAAGATACAAGGTAAGATTTCAAGGGAAAAACTTTACCTGGCCAATATTTCTGGGCTGTATTCAATGGACTTTGCCAATATTGCCGCTCAGCTAAATGCGGGCGTTATCTTGCCGGAAGGAATCGTTATCGTCACGATTATGGTAATTATCGTGACGGATATCATTGGCGGACGGGGGGTGACAAAGTGGCTTCCCTATGTTGCGATCGCAGGCTTGCTTGCTGCGATCGCCGATCTGTTCTTGCAGTGGGGCGCAGCCGAGCCGATTGCCTTTCTAGGCAGCTTTAATGGCGATGATTTAAGCATTGTTTTCCGCGGGATTATTGCCCTATCGGCGGTGGTGACGATCCCGATGTGTATTCGCTACATTGAGCGCTCGGGCACAGCGCTGGCAGAGTTTTTGGCGATTTTGCTCGCAGCCACGCTGGGCGGCATGTTCCTCTCAGGCGCAGATGAGCTGGTAACGGTGTTTGTTTCGCTAGAGACGCTGAGTATCTCGTCTTATTTGCTGACTGGCTACATGAAGCGCGATCCCCGCTCGAACGAGGCGGCGCTAAAGTATTTACTGATTGGGGCGGCAAGCGCGGCGATTTTCCTTTACGGCATGTCTTTGCTGTACGGGCTTTCGGGCGGTGAGACAAATTTGGCTGCGATCGCGACTCAAATCGCCGCTAGCAACGAAGAAGCCCCGATTGGCCTAATTGTTGCCCTTGTCTTTGTTATCGCTGGAATCGCCTTTAAGGTGGCAGCTGTCCCCTTCCACCAGTGGACACCAGACGTTTATGAAGGATCGCCAACGCCCGTTGTTGCTTTTCTTTCTGTCGGCTCTAAAACTGCAGGTTTTGCCCTTGCCATCCGGCTACTGCTCACGGCTTTCCCGATGGTGTCCGAGCAGTGGCGGTTCGTCTTCGCGGCGCTGGCCATTCTGAGCATGGTGCTCGGCAACGTGGTCGCGCTTGCCCAAACCAGCATGAAGCGGCTGCTGGCCTACTCATCGATCGGCCAAGCTGGCGTGATCATGATTGGCTTCATCATTGGCACCGATGCGGGCTACTCCAGCGTCATCTTCTATCTATTCATCTACCTGTTCATGAACCTGGGCGCATTCACCTGCGTCATCTTGTTCTCCTTGCGCACTGGCACCGACCAAATCAGCGAATACAGCGGTCTCTACCAAAAAGACCCTTTGCTGACACTGTGTCTAAGCGTTTGTTTATTATCTTTGGGTGGCATTCCGCCGCTCTCTGGCTTCTTCGGCAAAATTTACGTCTTTTGGGCGGGCTGGCAGTCAGGTGCCTATACCCTAGTGCTAGTGGGTCTAATTACCAGCGTCATCTCCATCTATTACTATATTCGCGTCGTCAAAATGATGGTAGTCAAAGAGCCCCAAGAGATGTCCGACGTGGTCAAGACGTACTCTACAGATGATTGGGACTTGCCAGGAATGCAGCCGTTACGGGCCAGCCTAGTGCTAGCTGTTGTGGTAACTGCCCTTTCTGGTGTGTTGGCAAATCCGCTGCTGACGCTGGCCAATAGCTCTGTGGCACGCACGCCCTTGCTACAGCGTTCGGTGCTGGCGCGCAGTGCTGAAATTGCCGCTATTGATGCTGCTGCGACGGCTAAAGCGACAGGACGTACGCCTGTAAGCACGCCTGAAATTATTCCGGGTCGCTAGGCTTTAGATTCGTTTTTCGGTAGCTTCAAGCTATTTCTCAAACCAGCTTCAAGCCAGTTTTCCAAGCCGTCTTTCAGGCCATCAGGCGTACTCAACGTCGTCCTGGTGGCTTCTTTGTTTGGCCAAGATATTTTTGACGTGCTTTTTTACCGTATCCACACTAATCCACAGCGTGGCTGATATCTCTTTGTAGGCTAAGCCCCGCAGCCTCATCTGCCAAATTTCGGTTTCTCTCTCTGTCAGTCCGTATAGCGCGGCGTCAGAGAGAGACTTATTTCTCAGTGTTTGCTGGCGATCTTCTAAGACGATCAGCAGGTAGGGCTCGTCAGCAATGCTGATGTTTTGCACGCGCACACGGATAGTGCCTAGCTTTGGCAAGATAATATCTGCGTCTAAGCCAATTTTATTGAAGGAGAGAATGTCTTGATTGCTGAGCGCTGACTGGCATACGCGCCAAATCTCGATGGGCAGCTGGTTGTTTTGCGCGTTTAGCAGCGAGCAAATCCGCTCGGCAGGCAGGTTTATCTGGCGAATGCTGCCCGCCTGACTGGCAACAATAAAGCCATCTTGCAAGTTACCTAAAATGGCTCGCAGTAAGCCTGAGAAAGAATCTGCTTGAGAATCAGCCTTTTCCATCTTGATAAATCCAGTAATATGCTGTATGGAAATTTATCAGTGAATTTTTGCTGATTTCTGCTGAGGCCGCTCGCGCTTTTAACGCTTTCTCCTAGTTATTTCTCCATACGTCTAACAAAGCGCTGGCCCGCCGCATTCCTTCATTGTCGTCTTGGTTTTCGTAGAGTCTGAGTGCTTGTTCGAGGGTGTCTATTGCGGCCTGAGCGTTGCCTTGGCCTCGCAGGGCTAAGCCAAGGTTGTAGTGGACACCTGCATCGTCTGGGAAAGCCCGAATGAGCTGACGATAGGCTAAGACAGCACGCAAGTACTGTTCTCTTTCAAGCAGAATTTCTCCGAGGGCTGCCTGGGCTGGATTAAGACTTGGGTCATATTCGACGGCTTGCTCAAAGTGGTTGAGCGCATTGGTTTCGTCGCCTCGTCCGCGCAAAATTTCGCCTAAGCGAAACTGAGCCTCAGCATTGTTGGGGTCTAGGGCGACTGCCCGCTGAAGCTCTTCAAAGGCGCGCGGCTCGTTGTCCATTTGTAGCCAGATTTGGGCTAGGTTGGCATGGACACTAGCCCGATTGTTGTCTAGAGAGGCCGCCCGCTGAAGCGGGCTGATTGCCTCTTCATAGTTTTCCTGTGCTAGGTAGAGCATGCCGATGGCTTCGTAAGCCTGCGCGTTACTGGGGGCAATGGTGACGGCCCGTTCGTAGGCGGCGCGGGCGTCGTCGTAGTTTTGCAAGCGTAGTAGGGAGCCACCTAGTCCAACAAAGGCGTCGGCTTCGCGGGGGGAAACTTCTAGCAGGTCGCGGTAGGCGTCGGCAGATTGCTCGTAGCGCTCATCCATAAACAGGCTGTGGGCCAGGCCGTAGCGGAAGGGCAAATTGCGCGGGTCGCGCTCTAGCGCCTGACGGTAGTATTCGGCAGCGGCTTCAAAGTTGCCCTGCTTCAGCTGAAGAAATGCGATGCCAGAGTATAGCCGGGCGTTTTCGCGATCTACAGAGATGGCCTGCTGATAGAGCGCGATCGCACCTGCATAGTCACCCGAATCAACCCGTTTTTGCGCATCACCTAGCAGCCCAGAGAGCTGCTCAGTCTGGGCGTCAGTCAGATCTGGGCGGCTGTCTTGCGCAATCAGGAGACGAGTCGGCTGGCTGGTGGCTTCATGAGCCTCGGCCAATTCTGCGGCGAGGGCTTGGTTTTGAAGCAACGGAGCGCTGCCTATTAGCCCAATGGCTGCGAGTAATACAGTGAATTTATATGGGTAGCCCATGAGCTAACGCCTCCTAAAGACTTGACCTAAAAAAGTGATAATGGCTTGACCTAAAAAAGTAATAATGGGAGAAAGCACCCACGAAAAATCAACTGCACCGGTTCGGATTCATGATTCTATCAACAACTGACTCACTTCAAGGAGAAAATATTCAGAGCTATCTGGGTATTGTGACGGCTGAGGTGGTTTATGGCAGTAATGCCCTGCGAGATTTCTTTGCGGGCATTCGCGATGTATTGGGTGGACGCACTGGCGCTTACGAGCGGGTGTTTGAAAAAGGACAGCGAGATGCGCTTAAAGAGCTAGAGGCGAGGGCTCAAAAGCTGGGGGCCGATGCTGTGATTGGCGTTCATATTAAAACAGATACGATCAATATTGATGAGCACGGGGTGTTGATGCTGATTACAGCGACGGGAACGGCTGTAAATCTGTAGTCTGGTTGGATTGCCTGACCTGTTTGTCTGGCCTGACAGTTCGACCTGATAGTCTGACTTGGGTGTCTGACCTGATAGTTCGGCCTGCTAGCTACTGCCGGTGAAAAATGACCGAAAGATTGTTGGCGGGCATGGCAATTGTTTGGCTGTGGTGCAGGTGATGCTGCTGGGCGAGCTGGCAGACGGTTTCTAAGTCGCGAACGCCCCATTGAGAATTGCGATCGCGCAGCATATGGTCAAACGCCTCGTTGCTGGGTGCGGTATGTTCGCCCTTTTGCTTAAACGGCCCGTACAAATACAGCACCCCATCGACAGGCAGTATGCGCTGCGCACCCGCCATTAAGTGCTCACACATCGTCCACGGCGAAATGTGAATCATATTGATGTTGACAATAGCAGTAATTGGCTGTGCTAGACGCTGTGACTGACCGGCTGTCTGTTCTCCAGTTTGCTTGACTGGCTGCTCAATGGACTGCTCGATTGGCCAGGGGTTTTCGCTGACATCCAACGCGACTGGTGGCAGCAGATTTTCGGCCAGTGCGGCTTCTCGCCAGGCTTGGATACTCGCAATGCGTTCCGCTTCTGGCTCACTGGGTAACCACTGTAGCTGGCTCAGCCGAGGCGCAAAGAAAGCCGCATGTTCTCCAGTGCCGCTGGCAATTTCAAGCACTGTACCCGTCGCCGGGAGGATTTGCTGAAGGGCCTCTAGAATCGGCTGACGGTTTCTTTCGGTCGCAGGTGCATACTGACGGGCTTCAGGCATTGGGTTAAGCTTCTCTTTCTAAGGCTGTAGCTAAGGCTGTAGCTAAGACTGTAGCTAGGGGTGTGACTAAGGCTATCGCTAAAACTTTAGAGCAATACCCATAGCAATACCAGATCAATAGCCGGTGTGATCCTAGAGCAATACCGGAGTAACCCTTCAGAAACCATACTTAAAAACAGTGCCTAAAAGCCTGGCGCGTTAAGTGTGCCGCCAGATGTACCACTATTAAGCAGTGCTTGGGCCGTGCGGTAGTAAGTGGCCCAATAGTAGGTTTCGGGTCTTTCTCGCCACTGTTCTCTATCGACGTGCAGGGTCAAGATGGGGACGGTGACACTGTCGCTTTCGACCACGACGTTAACTGAAACGTTTGTGGTCAGGATGTCTTGGTCAAAGCTGCGCTGTGCGCCTGCTCTGGCAGCCATTTCGGCTCGGCGCAGCAGCGTTTCGTAGGTTTCACCGCCTTCTCTAGCGAGGAAAAGATCTAGGCGTGAGGTGTATGCCTGGGAGGCTTGGGGGGCGATGAGGGCTTCTGTAATCCATACGCCCGTACCGCCAATCAGGGCGGCGACGCCTGCTGAGACGAGCGATCGCTGCCAGGAGCGGCACGTTCTGCGACGGGGGCTAGCGAGCCGTTGAGCCGTTCTTTTGGGTGACTTTTTTGATAAGCCCATCGGTGAGTTCAAAGGGCGAGTTGGATAGCGGGTTGACCACATGCGGTTAAATCTTAAGTAAAGATAGGTTTTAAACTGCTCAAAGATACAAGTAATGCTGGGCTTTACCTAACAAGTTTCCCAGTTTATAAGATCTGCACACTTTTTTGAAAACTCTGCTGCATAAGCGCTGCGGTTGTGATAGTTTCTGGGGACAGATAAATATGGTTGGCTCCAAAGCGAATAGCTAGAGCTAATAGCCAAGGCCGCAGTTTGAGGCAAAAGACGGTTACAGCATAGCGCCTATCTCCTTTTGCCTTGGTGAAGCGTAGGCAGGTTTGTTGAACTGACTGCTGTGTTTACTGTATTTATTGAGCGATCGCACTGGTCGTACCCACGCTATAGTCTGGAGACGTTTAATGGCTAACTACTGGGCCATCAGCATCGGCATCAACCAATATCGGCATTTACAGCCACTCATGCACGCGCAAAACGACGCGCTGTCTGTCCATAAATTCTTGACAGAGACTGCCGGTATCCCTACAGATAGCTGTGTGCTGCTAAGCGATCTGGCTACTTCAGTGAGCCATCAGGTGGTCTATCCCGATAAACCTGCGCTGTCTGAATGGATTCAAACCATTACTCAGCACATCCAGACAGACGATGTGCTCTGGTTTTTCTTTAGTGGCTATGGCGTGCAGCTAGAAGGTGCCGACTATCTGATGCCGATTGACGGCGATCCGGGGCAGATAAAGGAGACGGGTCTGGCCGCACGCGACCTGATTGAAACACTCGCGCAGCTCCCGACCAGTCAAGCTCTGCTGGTGTTAGATATCAATCGTTCTCAAGGATCGTTTGCGGGTCAAACCATCGGTCAGCAGCTGATTGACCTAGCCGAAGAACGCCAGATTTCGCTACTGCTCTCTTGTCAGCCCGAACAGTACTCTCACGAGACATTTGGCGTTCGCCACGGCTTGTTTACGGCAGCGCTGTTAGAAGCTTTTCGGCAAAAGTGTAGGACGCTCAGCCAGATTGCTGACTATGTGAATAAGCGTTTGCCAGAGCTGTGCGAGCACCACTGGAGACCAATTCAGAACCCAGTGAGCCTGATTCCAGAAGCGCAGCGCGCAGCGGTGGTGGTGCCTGAAGCTCAGGTGACGACGGATGTAATGGCTGGGACTGTCGGTGCTGATACTGGCGCTGATGTTGGTGCTGGTATTGGTGCTGATAGTGCCTTTGTGCTGCCCGCCGCGCTGCCTGCTGAGCCGATTGCCGAGTCACTTGTTGAGTCGCCGGATAAGTCACCTGCCCAGTCACCTACTCAGTCAACTGTGCTTGCAGGCTCTACAGGCACGCTGGTGGGGGGCACGCTGGTGGGGGGAACGCTGGTGGGCGGAACGTTAGCTGGCGGAACTAGCGATAGTCAGATTTCGGGTTTGGCGACGGCAAACGGCGTCACCTCTGCTAGCGTGCCTGTTAGAAACGGGTCGCAAACCCGTGCGGATCGTCGCAATAGCAGTGCAATTGTGCCTGCTGGTCAAACTTCTCTAGTGTCGCCTGAGCGCGAGTCTTCGGGTGCTTCCATGATCAGTGGCGCTCGGCTGCGAAACTGGGGGCTGGCTGCGCTGGCTTTGCTGATGCTGGGCGTACTGCTAAAACAGCCTTTTGTGCGGACGGCTTGGCAAAGCGTCGCTAGCAGAATAGCGGCGATGGGCGATCGCACATCAGACGAGAGCACGGCCCCGGCTCCAGCAGATTCAGCGGCTTCCCCTGAAGAAACAGCTTCTGAAGAGACGGCGGCAACGGCTGAAAATCCTGAAGCGGCTCCGGCTGAAGGGTCGGCTACAGCCCCTGATGCTGAGACGGGCGCTGCGGTGATCGCAACTGATCCGTCAGAATCACCGACGTCAGAAACGACCAGCGCAGAGCCAACCAGTGCAGAAACGACTAGCGCAGAACCGGCAACGCCCGATGCGACTACTCAGGCACTGCTGGCCCAGGCGAGTGCGGCTTTGGCGCAGCGTCAATATTCAGAGACGCTGATTACCTTACAGCGGGTGCCCAAAGGTCAGCGCGACAGCGCGTTTTCTTCGATTTTGACTAGAGCACGGGCAGGCGTAGCCGAAGCGCAGCAGTACAATGCGTCGGTGCTGACCGATGCTAGAACCTCTATTCAGCCGACGCAGGCGTCTCAGTTTGCCGATGCGATCGCCAAAGCCAGACTGATCAAACCGGGGCAGCCTTATTACGACGAGGCGCAGCGAGACATCCGCAGCTGGAGTCAGATTATCTTGGATATTGCCGAAGGACGGGCCACGAGCGGCAATTTGAACGGTGCGATCGCGGCGGCTAGAGTGATGCCTGCTGACAGCTCTGAGTTTCGCCAAAAGTCCCAAGAGCGGATTGTTTTCTGGCAGCAGCGGCAGCGCAGCCGGGAGGTGATCGCCGCCGCTCAAGAGATTCCTCGCTCAGGTCAGGCCAGCACTTACCAAAAAGGCATTGTTAAGCTGCAAGAAGTGCCAATTGAGCATCCAGAATACGAAACAGCCCAGCGACTAGCCGACGAGTGGAGCGATCGCATTTTTAGCATTGCGCAAGCGAGAGCGGCTCAAAGTCGCTGGGGCGCGGCTATTCAAGCAGCCGTGCTGGTGCCCGCTGGGACAACCGCCTACGAACCGACTCAGGCCGCTATCAAGCGCTGGCAGGCAGAAGAATAGCGTGATTTCTCTATAGTCTCTGCTGTCTCGTCCCTGCTGTCTATTTTTCTTTGTCTACTGTTCCTGCTGAAGCGTCGCTCTAATTTCGGTGAGCTGATCAACGGCTTTTTGCAGCTTGGCGTCGAGGGCGCGCTTCTGGCTCATGAGCTGTTTGAACTTTTGATAGCGGGCGATCGCAAGGCTAAGCGCGCCCATTTGCTCTGGCGGGCAGGGATACGATTGGAGCTGTCCATTCTCGTCTAAGCTGCACAGTCTGTACTGCGTGGGTGCGGCGCTATCGCCTGGTGCATTTCCTAGCTCACCTTCCAATAGCTCTCGCTCTCGCGGCTCATGCCCTCCTCCTATCTGTGCCGCTAAATCTACCTGTGCTGCTGGATTTACCTGCTGAGCATTATCCATTTGCGGCTGATCGGTCAGCGCATCTATATATCTCATGATGGCATCAGTATCGCCGTGGCGCAAAAGGGTTGCATCAGGCCCCGAAATGGACGATACGTCTGCCGAAGACTCCAACCAACCTTCTACCATTGGTCCTTGCGCGTGCAGGCTGTGTAGCGCTGTAACTAGCTGCCGAAGCTGCTTTTGCCAAGAAACAATGACCGACTGAAGATCTTGCAGCAAATTCATGGCGATTGCCGGGTTCACTTCATGCCGCTGGCTAACTGCGGTCTGAGAGCGAAACGGGGGTAAAACGATGGAGCCCGGTAGCTGAGCTAATGCGTCTACGGCTCCTGCGTTCTCTGGCAAGCCGTCTGATTTTCTGTGTGAATAGTTCTGTCTATCTCTAGGCCGTGCATTTTCAGGCCGTGCGTTTTCAAGCCGCGTATTTTCAGATTGTGTGTTTTCAGATTGCGCGTTCGCAGAACTGCTGTTCTTCCGATTGTTCTTCTTAAAAGAGGTCCATTGAATAGGCGTTCTCTGCTTGGGCGCTCCCTGCTGAGCCCCTTGCTGAGTTCCCTGGGATAGCTCTTTTTTGACGACTGGTTGTCGTTGAAGCGGCCTTTCTATAGGCAGCGTCTGCGATGACAGTTCAGGCGCTGTTGTCGCAGATTGAAGCCCTTCGTTGGAAGCAGATCGAGAAACCATAATGGCGACGGTAATTAACAAAAAAGGGGCTCACCCCGATATATCTGTTTCTGTGTATCCACGCTGTGTATTTGACCCTGCTACATAACAGCTATATAACTTCAGCCTGTGCTGTGTAACCTTTGACATCCAAGGTAGATATTTATCTATCAACACTATTTAAAGATATATCAAGATCAGATGGTGACAGTGTTGCATAATAGGGTGCTGTCAGGCGTAAAGAAGTTGACAATTCGAGAATTTGTTTTGTCTTTTTGCACTTTCACGTAAAAACACGCAAATAATACATATTAAAATCGCACAAGTGAAGTCGCACAGTAGCTATGCATCAGGCTGCTACGCGTCAGGACAGGTCTACAAAACAGCACGAGACAGCATCCAAGCTCTGAAAATGCTGAATCTACGGATGCTGGAGATATTAGGCTGCGAGGTTGAGGTGTGATCGCGCTAGGTCGACCCAACGTTGACTCAACGCTGTTTCAACCTCTTCAATTTCAGTCTATTGACCCATCTCAATCAATCGTTTCATTTGGTAATATCAGGCAAGCTGCATCTTTAAAACTCGCTAATCTGCAAACAGGGCTAACAAAGCTTAAAATAGCGCTCAAAAAATAGAATTTCGAGGCAAACTTAGGAGCAGCTACGCCGTGGTAATAACCGACTAGCTGGCCTGTTGCAGATGCCTTTGCTGTTACGAACTGGTTTTTTACTTATGGCTAAATCCACCTTTTTTAGATATCTACCTGCTCGCCTAAAACCGCTTGGAAAACCGGCTATTTGGGTTCCACTGGTTGCTCTAACCCTCATTGGAGCTTTCCTGGTGGAATATCGAAGAAACCCCGACTGGTTCGATCGCCAGCCCGTAACAGACCTAACGCCCGAGTCGCGCCTCACCGCAGAAGAAGAAGCAAGGCTTTCCGAAATTGACACCCTAGATGTGCTGCTAGATGGCTCTCGTGTGTCAAACGATACGCCACCTGTAACCAGCCAAATCAACCCAGATGCACCTGAGGACTCCACAGAAGGCAGCAATGACGACGCGTCTGATGAACTCTCTTTACAAGAAGCCTACCCTATCCCTGGAACGGCCAGTACCGATTCGACGATACAGCCTCAGCGCTCCTCGCTTTTCTCAAATCCTGACGCTTTGCCTGGGCGTTCGTCTGCTAGTGCCTCTCGGGGGTCTAGTAATGGCACAACCTTCAACTTTGGCGATAGCCTGGTAAACCCTGCTGCGCCCAGCACCAACAGCGCTTTAGCTGACGCCCTGAATCGACGTGAGGCTGCCAGGGCAAGTGAACCCGCCGTACCTAGCGGTAACTCAAGCGCTGGTGGCCAGACTTCGCCGACTGGCGCTGGAACCAGCTCTGGATCTAGTCAGGCAGTGCCGCCTGCTCAACCTGTCCCTGGCAACTTTATTCGAACGACTCCAGAAATGTCGCCGCCCGTGGGCACCACTGGCTATCAGGCACCCGCTACCTCTGATTTATCAACTTTTAACATTAGGCCCCAGCAGCCAACCCCAAATCCATTTAACGCTTCCCCTAACACCAACCAGTCTGCTGCACCCGCGCCCGCTAATGTCGCGCCGCCTGCCGTTGCCTCACCTAGCTCTGCATCGCCTGCAGGCAGTCTCTACACCGTACCTAGCTCTGTTCAGCCGGATCAAGGCCGACCAATCAATCCGAGGCGATGACTTGAGATTGACGATCTGAAGCGACGGGTCTGGGGCGATACCGCGCCTCAAACCTTACAGAAAGATTATCCAGGTGTCGGCTAAGGCGATCTATAGTACAAACAGAGTGATTCTACGAGAGTTGCTAGAGAAGTACATTAGGTTAGCGCGATCGCAGAATGCAAAAGATCCTAATCATTGATGACGATAGCACCCTGAGAGCAGCGCTGACTCGCTACCTGCAAGACCGTGGCTTTACGGTGAAAAACGCTACATCAGGCACAGAGGGCTTCAACAGTTTCATTCAAGAGGTGCCCGACCTAATTGTTTCGGATGTGGTCATGCCAGGAATGGACGGGTTTGAGCTATGTGTGAAAATCCGCGCTACTAGCGTCGGCCAACTGGTTCCCTTTATTTTTCTCTCTGGGCGCTGTGATTTAGAAGATCGCATTCAAGGGCATACGATTGGCGCAGATGACTATTTGGTAAAGCCTTTCCACCCAAGAGAGCTGATAGCCAAAATAGAAGCTCAGCTAGCGCGTGCTGACCGCATTCACGCTGAGCTAGCCAGGGTTCAGCAGCCAGTTGCTGACTTAATAAAAGAGAAGCCACCCCTACCGCTAACGCCTGCCGAAGAAAAAGTGTTTTGGGAAGTTATACAGGGCTACACCAATAAGACAATTGGCGATCACTTGTTCATTAGCCCGCGCACGGTACAAACGCACCTCAGTAATATTTTAAGTAAACTATCTGTCGAGAACCGCTCCCAGCTCATTCGCTATGCGTTTGAGAATGGTTATATGTCGCCCCAGCGCTCCAGTAGCTAAGTCCAATAGCTAAGTTCAATAGCGGTAGGCCAGCGAGCGGCCAGACGAGCGGCCAGACGAGCGGCCAGACGAGCGGCCAGACGAGCGGCCAGACAGAACCCGCAACCTAAAAGCCTGACCCTGACAGATTGATATATTATTGTTGAGCAGGCACTGACCTAATGTTTTCTGGCGAAGCGCTTTTCATGGCTGCTTTGTTTATACTCTACGTATGTCTCCTAACGCGATTGATTCGACCGATCTGACTGTGCTGGTTGCCACGCTCTCTACAGGCACCCTCAAAAAGCAGCTCCAGGCTATCTCTGAACTATCTAATCTGCAAGGTGCTGGCGAGCAGGCTTTGATTGCGTTTGTGCGTGAAGGATTAGATGGTGAGCCCACAGCTGCTCATGGCAATGCCTATCAAAGACTCTATAGCGCTACGTCTGAACCCGCGCAGCGGTTTATCGCGCAGACTGTTCCAGCTGGTCTGATAACGCCAATCTCAGCTCAGGAGATAGACTATAGCGATTTGCAGATGCTTTTAATTAGGCAAGAGTATCAGGCAGCTGACAAGCTAACTACCGAAAAGCTATGCGAGCTAGCAGGTGAAAGAGCCGTTCAGCGTAAATGGGTCTATTTCACAGAAGCTAGTCAGTTTTCGGCGACTGACCTACAAACCATGGATTTTCTGTGGCGACTGTATTCGGAAGATAAGTTTGGCTGGAGCAAGCAGCGTGAGCTGTGGATGCGCCTAGGTCAGGATTGGGAACGGCTGTGGACGCAGCTATTGTGGAAGTCTGCGGAAGGCAAGTGGACGCGCTATCCGGGTGAGTTTATTTGGGATGTGTCAGCACCAGTCGGTCATTTACCGCTTTCTAATCAGCTTCGGGGCGTGCGGATGATTGATTCTTTGCTCTCTCATCCCGCTTGGCAGTAGGCTCAAACACCTAATTTTAAGCGCCTAGACTTAGACACTCACAGGCTTAGGCACTCAATTGAGCAGATGCCTGAACTATCAATTTCTGAGCTATCAATTTCTAAGGATTAAGGATTTAATAAGATGTGAAATTCCTGAGCCCTTCTTCCGAGGGGAGAAGGGAATCAGATCTTGCTCCCTCTCCCCTCGGGAGAGGGCTGGGGTGAGGGCGGCGAGCAGTAGCAACTTGGTCAGGTTATTTAATTCTCGATCCTAAGCTATTGGCCCAGTGGGTTTAATTGCTTGCCGCTCGCTGAGAAACTCTAGACGACATTGAGCGATAGTCTTTTCGAACCCAGCTAGCATTCACCAGGGTTTGCGCTGCGCCGATTAACTGGCGGGGATGATCGATTAAAAAAGCCGGTTCTTGTTTCGCGAGCGCTTCGCGACTGCTAAATCCCCAGGAAACCGCAGCGACTAAGATGCCGACTTGGTTTGACGCGTCGATGTCTCTAGTTTCATCGCCAACATATATAACCTGAGAAAAATCAATATCACCCCGCTGAACAATTCGCTTTAGCACGCGGGCTTTGCTGAGTAGGCCAACTCCGCCTTGAACAGAGCTAAACAAGTCTCTGATACCGTGCCGACTGAGGAAACGATCTATGTTGCGCTGCGAGTTGGAACTCATGACCATTAGTTCATGACCTCTCTCAACCAGCTCTTTCAACGTGGACACGAGTTCGGCAATAACGGGCACTGTGTCTAGCTCGGCACCGAGTTCGCGGCGAACATGACGAATCAAGAAAGGCAGCCGAAATAGAGGAATTTCTGCTTGTTTGAGCATTTCTTGTGTGCTCAAAGACTGATAGTACTTCAGCCTTTCGGGAGTGGTGGGTGAATAGCCGTATTCTGGCGCAATCCGATTAGTGATGCGCACGATTGTCTCTAGCGTATCGGCAATGGTGCCGTCAAAGTCAAAAATTAGGAATGCCACGCGGTCAAGGGGAGTTCTAAAACGAAGAGTTCTGAAACGAGCTGAATGTGTAGATCCATACTGACATCATAGCTGTCAGTGGGATAAGGTGTGAGACCTTTCTATAGCTGTAGTGAGATTGCGCATCGGATCAATGTATGAAACGACTGTTGCATTAAGCCGCATTACAATCAGGTTTTATTGCCAACGACCTGATCGCAAGATGCTGCCAATTAGCCACAGACCCAGGAAGGATGCGGCGGCAAACAGTAGGGCGCTCAGCCACTGAAGCTGGGCGGTCTGCTGACTAGTAGAAATGATGGCCGCGCCGATGATTAAGGCGGCGACAACGGTGCTGAAGGCGCGTCGGTTGGCGGCTCGCTCTAGGCTACGCTGTAGGGCTGGCATGCCTTGAATCTGGACGTTCCACTGCAGGGTTTCGTCGCTGAGGCGATCTAGAAGGAAGCCGAGCTGCCTGGGGGCAGATAGGGAGAGATTGCGAAACTCTAGGCCGGTGCGAAGAAAAAGCTGGAGAGGATCTGCGCCGATGAGCTGCTGTTGGAAAAGATCGAACATGAGCGGCTTAATTTCAGCCATCAGGTTAATAGACGGATCGAACTGGCGGGCTGCGCCTTCTAGGTTGGCGAGTGATTTGGTGAAAAGGCCGATGTTGGCGGGCCATCTGAGGTGGTTGCGAATGCCGGTTTCGATGACTGCGCCAAAGGCTTCTGCGGTGTTGAAGCGGTTGAAATCTAGGCCGTAGTAGCGACCCAGTAGGCGGCTGTAGTCGCTTTCTAGCCGGACGAGATCGACAGGTTTGAGCGGTTCTGTGAGATTTAGGGTGAGCTGGGCGCAGCGCTGGGCGTCGGAGCTGACGATGGCGAGGACGAGTTCGGTAAGGGTGGCGCGGGTTTGCGGATCGAGGCGGCCCATCATGCCACAGTCTAGGATGGCGACTTTACCGCTGTTGAGATAGAACAGGTTGCCAGGATGCGGGTCGGCGTGGAAGAAGCCGGTGACGAAGTATTGAAAGAGAAAGGCTCTAAACAGCAGCGTGGTAATCTGGCTGCGATCGCTTTTTGGGTTTGCTTTAGCTGTCCAACCGGTGGGATTTGAGCCGTTGTTTGTAGGGTCGGGTGAGAGATGAACGGATGGGTTGAGCGGCAGGGTGGCCTGAAGTAGGGGCTTGCCATCTAGCCATTCCATAACCAGAATTTTGTTGTTGGTGAGGGGCCAGATAATGCTAGGGACAGTGAGTTTGTCGGAATCGATCCAGGGGCTGCTCTGGAGGTCTTGGCGCAGCTCGTCGGTGTAGCGGGCTTCGGTAGTGAAGTCTAGCTCGGCGGTAAGGGCTACTTTGAATTCTTGGGCCAGGTCGGTGATGTTGTAGCGCTGCCCGAACTGGGTGTTGGAGACGAGCCGGGCAATGTCTTTGATCAGGGCCATGTCGCGGTCGACTTGCTTTTCGATGCCGGGTCGTAGCACTTTAACGGCGACGATTTGGCCGCTTTTTAGGACGGCGCGGTGGGTTTGGCCGATGGAGCCTGCGGCGATCGCAACATAGTCTATCTCGCTAAAGACTTCGTCGGGCGATCGCAGCATGTGCTGACGAACGTAGGTCTCGATTTGCGCGGCAGGAACGGCGGGAACGGTTGATTGAAGACCGCTGAGGGCTTTAATGTAGGATGCAGAGAGCAGGTCTGGCCGGGTGCTGAGAAGCTGACCGAGCTTGACATAGACCGGTCCTAGCTCAATTAGGATATTGCACAAGACGGCGGGAGGCGGCAAGTCGGGCTCATCGGCTGCGCCGCCAGTGAGCAGTCGTCGCATGTAGTCCCAGCCGTTTTTGAAGAAGACTTCGACGATTTCGCGCTGCCGTGAAATCAAGTCGGGCGTCAGTATGGAGGGAAGAGGGGAGGAGGGCATACCGTTTGCGACTTAGAAAATGGAACCTGACGAAAAATAGACTCTACAAAAGGGGGGTTGCTGGTTGAATCTGCCGGTTTTAATCTGGCTTTATCTAGGGCAAAAGAGGGCAAAAGCCGCTTGTCTTGATGCTAGCAAGTCTGAGCCAATATTCCTGCATGAGTTAAGACATTCTCAGTTAAGACGCTCTCACTAAGCAATGCTTTTATCCTTCCTCGGTATCTCGTCGGTATCACTGCTTGTCGGTATCACTGTGAGAAACCTAGGTGAGAAAGCTTGAGAGAGAAAGCTTGAGAGAGAAACTTGGGCGAGGAACCTGGGTGAGAAAGCTAGATGAGAAAAGGAATTTGATCTACTGAATGGAGAGCAAGACCGATGGAGAGTGAGAGAGTAGTTTATCCGAGAGAGCGGACATTTTCTGAGGGTGATTGGGATGCGATCGCTCCTTTTTGGTATCCAATTGCCTTTAGCTATGAGGTCACCGATCAGCCCGTGAGCGCGACGCTGCTCGATCAGCGACTGGTGATTTGGCGATCGCAAGCTGGGCTTAGCGTGGCAAATGACATCTGCCTACATAGAGGCATACCGCTTAGTATGGGCCATGTCGAGGCCGATCAGCTTATTTGTAAGTATCATGGCTTTCACTACGGCTCAAGCGGCCAGTGCACAAAAATTCCAGCTAATCCTAATGCCAAAATTCCAGCTAAGCTTTGTTTAAAAACGTATCCGGTGCAGGAGGCGTATGGACTCATTTGGACTACGCTTACGGGCGGCGATCCGGCCAGTGATCGAGCTAGTGAACCGGCTGTAATTCCCGTTTTCCCTGAATGGAAAGACAATGACTATCAGCAAATTTTGCCCAATGCGATCGCTGTTGACGCGGCGGCAGGCCGACAGATGGAGGGCTTTTTGGATGTGGCGCACTTTGCCTGGGTACATGCCAAATCGTTTGGCGATCGCAGCAATCCCATCGTCCCTAGCTACGAGGTCACTACAACACCTCAAGGCATTCGCTCTAAATATCTCAGCACCGTCAGTAATTTCCCAAAAGGTCTACAGCACCTCGCTCCAGACGACTTTGAGTGGCTCAGAGACTTTGAAGTGTTCCTGCCTTTCACCGCGCTGCTAAGAGTTCACTTTCCCAATAGCGGTCGCCTTTGCATTCTCAACGCGGCCTCGCCAGTGTCTGCTCGGAAAACGCGTGTTTTTTCGCCAATCTGCCGTAACTTCGACCAAGACCAGCCGCTAGAGCCGGTATATGACTTTAACTATCAAATTTTTAACGAGGACAAAGAGGTTGTAGAGGCTCAGTATCCTGAAGATTTGCCCTTGGATTTGCGAGTAGAAACGCACATCGAAGCGGACCAGGCTTCGATTGCCTATCGAAAAGGTCTAGCCGGACTAGGGTTAAGTCGGCTGTATACGACATAGCTTCGCCTATGCTCAGCAACCTATGCTCAGCGACCAGGGAAGGGCGCGCAGATACACAAGCAGATAACACAAGAACTACGCTCAGCGACTGATACTAAGGGCTGAGCGTAATCGTAGGCTTACCTTCTCGTAAGGTAAGCCCGAAACGTTAGTGAGAGCTAGCCGCGCTGCCAACTGCGCCTTTAATAGCGGCAATCCCTTGCTCAACGCTGGCCCATACGCCCATATCAGGCTCTTTACCGGCGAGTTCACGAGTGCCTACAAAATACAAGACACCTTTGAGGATTTCTTGATGAGCGCGATTTTCAAAGTTGACTTTGTTCAAAGGCTCTACAGCATCCTGCAAATCGTCGTCAAGCGACTGAGCGGCTTTGTGGATCACCAGTCCGGTCATGGTTTGCTGGTGCTTTAGCAGCTCTAGCTGAAAGAACTTGTCATAGGTGGTTAGCTGGTCGCCATCCATCATCGACTTCACGGCTTTTGCATGCTTTTGGGTGATGTCGCGAGAGTCCGCGGTTGTTCCTAGCTTAGTGGCTGCTTTTTGAATATCGCCTAGATTCTCTTGGTCTTGACCAATCATCTTTTGCAGCCGCTCGCGGATGGTGTCATCTTCGGTAGCACTCATTAGCTTCTGTTCTAGCTCAATCAGCGTGCTCTGAAAGAGCTGAAGGTCGGCTAGCTTGGTTGCGATTGTTGTCATATCAGACATCTGTTAGTTATTCCCGGACCATACCCTGCTTAAGGCACGTGTAAACCGCGCTGGCAGAACTGATGGTCATTAAGGTTTGCCTTTCTATGATCCCGCGAGGGCTAGGCAATCTCCTCCGTCTTCAGAAAGATCCGCGCCTTTCAATATGCTGACGTTTGGTGAGCTGCCGGAGGATAGGAGATATCTCCGATACACCCTGTATGTACTTCTCTGCTATAGCCTGTTATAGGCTGTGGAGAATATTGAGGCCATAAGTCCGGCCTTTTCTTACGGCCTTTTTTATGGAGGAACCGCTGATGGGTACGCTTTTAGTCAAAAACATTCATACTTTAGTGACAATGGATGACGCCCGGCAGGAAATTGCTGGCGGTGCCCTTTTTATTCGAGACAACGTGATTGAGCAAGTAGGACCGGCCGAAGCGCTACCGCCTACTGCTGACGACGTGTTAGATTTGCGAGGTCGCCATGTTGTTCTTCCTGGGCTGGTAAATACCCACCATCATTTTTTTCAAACGCTAACGCGTGCGGTTCCGGCAGCGCAAAATTGCGATCTGTTTGGCTGGCTGCAAACGCTGTATCCTATCTGGGAAACACTGACGAGCGAGGGTGTGTATGCCAGTACGCAGATGGCTGCGGCTGAACTGATGCTAAGCGGCTGCACGACGGCCAGCGATCATCTTTATCTTTTTCCGAACGACTGTCAGTTAGATGATGAGATTCGCGCCGCGCAGGATATTGGCATTCGTATGCACGCTAGCCGAGGCAGCATGAGCGTAGGAGAAAGTGCTGGAGGTCTGCCACCCGATAGCCTAACGGAGAAAGAGTCAGAGATTCTTAAAGACTCTCAGCGGCTGATTGAACAGTATCATGACAACAATCGCCATGCGATGACCCGGATGGTCTTGGCTCCCTGTTCTCCTTTTTCGGTGACGCCAGATTTGATGAGAGAGTCGGCGGCGATGGCGCGGGCCTATCCGGGGGTGCGGTTGCATACGCACTTAGCTGAGAATAAGAGCGATGTGGACTACAGCCTAGAGAAGTTTGGGATGCGCCCAGGTGACTATGCAAAGTCGGTGGGCTGGCTGGGCGAAGATGTATGGCACGCGCACTGCGTACAGCTTAGTGACGATGCGATCGCTCAGTTTGCAAAAACAGGAACAGGGGTAGCCCATTGCCCCTGTAGCAATATGCGCTTGGCCAGTGGCATCGCGCCATTACGCAAAATGCTGACGCAAGGGGTGCCTGTGGGTATTGGGGTAGACGGGGCCGCTTCTAACGACGGGTCTAATTTTTTGCAGGAGGCGCGGACAGCGTTTTTGCTGGCACGGGTACGCGACCAGGATGCGGCAGCAATTACAGCGAGAGAAACGCTGGAGGTGGCGACCCGTGGTGGCGCTAGGGTGCTAGGCCGCGATGACATTGGCTACTTGGCACCGGGAATGTCGGCAGACTTTGTTGCTTTTGATATCGATACGCCTGAGCTGGTAGGAAGCCATCACGATGTGGTGGCCGCGCTGATTTTTTGTCAGCCTAGAGGGGTGGCCTACAGCTTTATTGACGGGAAAAAGGTGATTGATCAGGGTCAGCTATTGACGGTGGATCTAAGAAAGCTGGTAGAGACCTGTAATCGGCTAGCGAAGGTGATGGCGGGCTAGTTATATCGCTGCGGAACGGATGTTTCTTTGCTGATATTTTTCTGCTGATATTTTTCTGCTGATATTTCTCGGGCGGCAGCTAGGTTTCTGATTCGCTAGGTTTCTGATCCCCAATTTTATTGGGCGATCTTGTTGGGCGATTTTGCTGTGCTACGGTTCGTTACAGTTTCAAGCTTTGATTTGTCCGCTGACAGGGAATGTGATAAATAAAGAAGAATGTGATAACAAGAAACAATCTTGCGCGTTTATGCCTGTTTACGTGCATGTAAGCCCATTTTTACTCATATTTCTGCATATGTCAGAGTGCATATTTAGGGTAGCTTTGCTCTAGAAACACAAAAAACTAAATAAACAATCGAAACCTTACAGAGGCCAGCTTCAGAAATGACAAAGATTCTTTTCTCAAGACCGACTGCTCTCCTCAGCTTAACGGCTTCACTGTTGCTGCTAGGCGGCGCTCAGCGCTCAAGACACCAGCAGCAGCTACACCAGAGCCAGATTGGCCAGAGCATTGGCCAGAGCAGCCAAGCTTCCCAGCTAGTGACCGAGCTAGCCCTGGCACCCAATACGCCTGTAGACGTCCAATACGTTTTTGACGATTCTTCTGAGGCCTTAACGCAATCGTTTCAAGATGTTCGTTATCAGGAACTCACCGAGGCGACGCAAAGTTTCTTGGATTCTTTGAGCGAAGAACAGCGTGCTACCGTTTTACTCCCTTTTGATCATCCTTTCCGCACCCGTGCCTTTTGCTATGTGCTCGCCCGTTGCAATGACGAGTATGTGGGTTTGCAAATGAGAGATCTCACCGTGCCTCAAAAGATAGCGCTGAATAATCTGTTGATGAAAAGCTTTAGTGGTGCGGGCTATTCAAGAGCGATTCAAACCATGAATCGCGAGTGGCTGGTACAAGAAACTGAAAACGCCCATCGCGCCGATCTAGAAGCCTATCCGACCGTGGGTAGCCCGCTGGTAGCTGAGTGGACACCCCCGCTGCTGCGCGCTGCGCCTAACTACTACATCGCTTTTTTTGGGACGCCTGCTGATATGAGTCCTTGGGGGCTGCGCTTTGAGGGGCATCACCTCAGCTTTAACCTCACCTTTGGTGGAGAAGGTGAGCAGCCAACTGTAGGTACTGGGCCGATGTTCTTTGGCTCTAGTCCGATGATTGTGGGCGCAGCGCCAGTGGTTGTAGAGGGAGAGGTGTCGCCTTATCCTCGCTGGCAGCAGGAGGAGGGGCAGCAGCTACTGCACCGTGAGTCCTGGCTGGCGCGCTCGTTCCTCAAGTCTTTGGACGCGCAGACGCGTGAGCCGGGAACCTGGTCGGAGCTGCCGGATGTGGTGCTCGCTGGGGGGGCAGAGGTGCCGCTAGACGCTGCGTCGTATTTGGAGGGAGAGCAGGCGGGCATTGCGATCGCAGATCTAAATCCGGTACAGCAGGAGCTGCTGTCGGAGTTTGCGCTGGAGTTTTTGGAGCTGCAAGCCAGTCAGCACATTGACGTGGAGGCGTTTAAGACTAACCTAGCGAGCGCTCGGGTCTGGTGGTTTGGCGATATGGAAAACGAGCAGGGCGATCTTTATTTTCGAATTCAGAGCGATCGCTATCTAATTGAGCTGCTGCAGTCGAATACGTTTGGCGTGGTCAGTGAGGTAGAAAGCAACCACGTACACGCCTCCTTTAGAGATTTGACTAGCGATTGGGACCACAACTCTTTGGGGGCGCATTTACGCCAGCATCACCATCATGAGACGGCAGTGACTCATTGAGCGATTATCTCGCTGAGATGCTGTTGAGAGATGCTGTTGAGAGATGCTGTTGATTGTTCATGATCACGGCTCATAGTCATTGCCCGATCCGTACTTCACGGCGTCTCGCCAGCGGTCGGCAACATATTGTTTTTTGTCGGACGTTTCTCGAACATCAACAGCGCTTTGCATGGTGTTGAGCAAGCTGTACCGGCCCAAGTTTACAAAGTGACCTGTCCAGCTTGCGATCGCCCCTACGCCTACCTGTGGCAAAATGCTCAGCACGAGCTTGGGGTGCCGTGTCGCGGTTCGCAGCATCGTTTGTGCCAGGGCTGGAAACTGGACAACGTCTTGCAAAAAGGGGCGTAGTACCTCGTCGCCTAGCTCGGCCATGTCAGCAAAGATAGTTGACAGCACCTGATTGATTTTATTAGGTGGCAGCGTTTGGTCTATCCCCACGCTCATAGACTTTTGAAATAGCCAGGTGACGGATAGGTTGGGCTGATAGGGCTGCAATTTGCTCAAGGACTTGGCGTCTAGTAAATCGGCCTGTAGGGCGTCGTCAACGCCTTGGGTGAGCCGTTCTAAGTGGCGCACCATGGCCCCAAATCCACCAAAGCTAAGCGGGGACTGGCTGCCGCTAGAATCCCCAATCGGCAGCGTGCGATTCCAGGCGTATTGCAGGGGGCTGTCTTTATAGCAGGGAAAAAAACCAAACAGGGCTCTGGCAAAGTTTAGCTGTTCTAAAGAGACGTTTTGATACTGCGGCAACAGGGCAAAATAGTCTTCAAACATTTCTTCTAGGCTGATGCGGCTCGGGTGCGCGTCTAGATAGGTGAACAGATAGGTTGTTCGCCCGTCACGAGCGGGGAACGCCTCCCAGAAGTACTGACACTGCTTTTGAATGGGGGTGAAAGAGACAATTAAGTCGCCCTTTGTCATTTTGATCGTAGCCAGTTGCGCAGGTGCCCACGACCAAACAGACGGCATCTGGCGCTTTGCCTGCTCGCGCCTGCTGCACGATAGGAGAGAAGTGGCCCATGGCATCAACGAGCAGTCTGGCGGTGATGCTGCCGTTATTTGTCTGTTCCTTGCTTGTCTGCTCCTTGCTTGTCTGCTCCTTGCCTGCCTGTTCCTTACTTGTCTCTATTTTGACGCCGTTTGGATGCACGGTTGCGGCGTGGAAGGGTGTGTTTTCTAGTAAGGTGCCGCCCTGCGCTAGGAACTTTTGTTTGAGCTGTTCGAGTAGGCTAACTGGATCGACGCCAATATTTAGAACGTCCTCTACCCACAGATCTGGGCCGCCGTTGAAGGCAACGCGAGCAGGATTGTATTGGGATGCGATCGCTTCTTCTAATCCCTCTTCACTCAGCAGCCCCATCCGCACAAAGGTGTCTAGCTCTCGCCGGGAAATATTCCACTCCTGATCGCGCCCGCGCAGCTCGCCCCGTTCTAACAGCGCGACTTTCCAGCCTAGCCCCACCAGCGCCGCGCCCAGCAAAATACCAAGCGTGCCGCCGCAAATAGCAACATCGTAAGTCACCGACTCTAGCGGCTCGTCCTGCTGGCTGATGACAGGTAAAACCTCACGAGGGCCAGATCTATAGGCGCTCCACTGCTCATCAGCCTTTTGTAGCCCTGCCCACGGATTGCCAGCTATTTCAGAGAGTATTTGCTTAGCTTTGTTCGGAGTGGTTTTGTTCATAGCTTTAGTGTAGAAATAAATGGCGAACAGCGCTGGCCATTTTTCTGGTTGATTGTCTGGTTGATTGTCTGGCTAATTGTCTGGCTAATTTTTGGACGAGTTAGTCCTGTAGTCTGTTTATAGACCGAGATGGAGAAGTAAGGCAGTGGCACAAATTGGCGTAGCGGTAGTTGGGACTGGGTTTGGGCAGAAGGTGCATATTCCTGGGCTGCAGGCGCACCATCAGACTGAGGTGGTGGCGGTGTGGAATCGCGATCGCACCAAAGCCCAACAGGTAGCTCAGCAGGTAGCCCAGCAGGCAGAGGGTGATAACGACATTCCATTAGCGACTGACAGCCTTGCTGAAATTTTGGCCTCGGATGCGGTCCAAGCGGTGACGTTAGCCACGCCACCCTTTGCCCACTACGACATGGCCAAAGACATCCTTAAAGCAGGCAAGCATCTCTTGATTGAAAAACCGGTGACGCTCAGCGTAGAAGAGGCGGAGCACCTACAGCAGCTAGCGACTGATCGCGGTGTGATCGTCGTTCCTGATTTTGAGTTTCGCTTTATCCCGGCCTGGCAGCACTTTGCTGAGCTGCTAAAACAGGACGTTGTCGGCAAAAAGCGTTTGATTAAAATTGACTGGATTGCCTCTAGCCGCGCTAGCTCAGATCGCGCCTGGAACTGGTACGCCCAAAAGGCACTGGGCGGCGGCGCGCTGGGCTCTATTGGCTCTCACACGTTTGACTATGTCAACTGGCTGTTTGGCCGTGCGGTTAGCATTAGCGCTACGCTCAGCACTTCAATCTCTGAGCGGCCTGATCCGACTACTGGGCAGCTAAAGCCGGTAGATTCTGATGATGTGTGTGCGATCGCGCTGACGCTGGCCGACGATACGCTCTGCCAGATTACGCTTAGCGCCGTTAGCTACGCCGGACGCGGCCACTTTATTGAGGTCTATGGTGATAAGGGAACGTTAGTCATTGGTAACCCTAGTCAAAAAGACTATGTGAATGGGTTCAAGGTATATGCAAGTCAGCTAGGCGCGGCGCTAGAAGAGATCCCAACGCCGGAAAAATTTGGCTTTCCAAAGCTATATGCCGATGGCCGGACGGCTCCTTTTGTACGCGTGGTAGACCATTGGGTGAACTGCATTAATTCAGGCAAGGCGAGTGCGCCTGCGATGGCCGAAGGTATCTACTCACAGCTTTTGATGGACTTAACCCATCGCTCTAACCAAATCCGAACGCAGATAACGGTGCCGCCTGCATAAGTTTGTTTTTTCTGTCGGTTTTTTCTGTCGGTTTTTTCTTAAGTCCGCTTTGTCTAAAGTTGGCGTCCTTATGAGCGTCCAAATGATCCCTCTCTTGAGTTGTAGACTATTTTTTTGCTTCTCTTTCTTTTGAAGTAGTTTTTCTCAACTGAAGATTGATAACCTCAGTAAATGTTTCCCTTGGGAGTATCTCTAATGGCTGGAAAATCGGACAAGGCCTCGTATCAGGCGACTGCTGAAGCTAAGCTAGAGCAGCTACAGGCCCAGATTGAGACGCTGCAAGCAAAGACAAAGCTGGCAAAGGCAGACGCCAAGGTGAAATATCAAGAGCAGCTTGATGCTTTGCAGGTGAAGCAAACCGATCTTAAAGTCAAGCTGGAGTCGATGAAAAACTCGGCGGATAATGCCTGGGAAGAAATGAAAGTGGGGATAGAGGCCGCTTGGACTGAGCTACAAACTGCATTTGATAAAGCAAAGTCTGAGCTAGATAAATAAGCCAAGAGAAAAATCAAAGCTAGACGACTAGCTAGGAGAACGCTGTGGGTGCGCTCAAAACGCCGCTGCGGTGGCTACTCGCCATTTTTATGGTGACTGCGGGCGTTTTACATTTTGCGATGCCTGAGCCCTTTATGAAAATTGTGCCGGGGTTTTTGCCCTTTCCGGCAGCGCTGGTTTATATCAGCGGGGTGATAGAGATTTTGCTGGGTTTGGTCTGATGGTGCCGAGGGTGCGATCGCTCAGCGCCTGGGGCCTAATTCTCCTTTTCATTGCCGTCTACCCGGCAAATATCAACATGGCCATCAACCCCGTCGAGATGGGCAGCATTCCCGACGTTTGGTGGGTGCACGCCATCCGTTTGCCATTTCAGTTTGTGCTAATTGCCTGGGCCTACTGGTATACGGATTCTAGAAAGGGTGCCTATTTGTAGCTGACTGTTGGTAGTCATTTTTTGGTAGTCATTTTTCAGAAAAGTAAATATCAGAAAAATAAAAAGGCGTAACTGTGATTAAGTTACGCCTTTTTGTTGCTATCAAGCTGGCCTACTAACTTGGCCTACCGATTTGGCCTACCGGTCTACAGAGCCCATGATGATATCGACACTGCCCAGAATCGGCATAATATCGGCTAGCTTCACGCCCTTCAGCAGGTTTGGCAAAATTTGCAGGTTGTTAAAGTCCGCAGCGCGAATCTTCCACCGCCAAGGGAAAACGTTGTCTTCACCGATGATATAGACGCCAACTTCGCCTTTGCCGGTTTCTACACGTACGTAGTGCTCACCTTCAGGGATCTTAAAGGTCGGTGCGATTTTTTTACCGGCAAACTGATAGTCAAAGTCATTCCACTCAGACTTCGGCCCACCTGCCATCCGCTTCGCTTCTAGATTCTCGAAAGGTCCGCCGGGTAGCTGTTTCATGGCCTGACGAATAATCTTCACCGACTCGCGCATTTCGTTGATGCGGACGATGTAGCGAGCAAAGCAGTCACCTTCGGTGGCCCACTGCACGTCCCAATCTAGTTCGTCATAGCATTCGTAGTGGTCTACTTTGCGCAGGTCCCACTTGACGCCAGAGGCGCGAAGCATCGGGCCAGAGCAGCCCCAGTTAATCGCATCTTCGCGGGACATGGTGCCGACTCCTTCTACCCGGCGGCGGAAAATGGGATTGTCGGTGATGAGCTTTTCGTACTCATCGACTTTGGGCATGAAGTAGTCGCAGAAGTCTTCGCACTTGTCGATCCAGCCGTAGGGCAGATCGGCAGCGACCCCGCCAACGCGGAAGTAGTTGTTGTTGATCAAACGCGCACCAGATGCGGCTTCCCACAGGTCGTAGATTAGCTCGCGCTCGCGGAAGATGTAGAAGAAGGGGGTTGTCGCGCCGCAGTCGGCCATGAAGGGGCCAAGCCACAGCAGGTGGTTGGCAATGCGGTTTAGCTCCAGCATGATCATGCGGATGTAGCTGGCGCGGCGAGGAACGGGAATGTCGGCGAGCTTTTCGGGGGCGTTGACGGTGATAGCTTCGTTGAACATGCCTGCCGCGTAGTCCCAACGGCTGACGTAGGGAACAAACATAACGTTTGTGCGGTTCTCGGCGATTTTTTCCATGCCACGGTGCAGGTAGCCAATGACCGGTTCAACGTCGATGACGTTTTCGCCGTCTAGGGTAACGATGAGCCGGAGCACCCCGTGCATAGAAGGGTGGTGCGGGCCCATGTTGATGACCATGGGTTCGGTTTTGGTTTGCAGCGTAGCCATTGCTTAGCAGGCGTCCTTTGTGCGGGTTTCTTCTGTGGCTTTATTGTCGTACGTTTATTCTAAAGATTCAACGTTTAAAAGCACTAATTTGCCTTGATTATAGAGTAGTGCTCTAGATTTTGCTCCCTCCCACGGTTTATTCGATATGTCTGAAGATGCCTCCGCTCAGCCTTTTTTCCATGTTCCGGTGCTAAGTGCGCAGGTGCTAGAAGGGCTGCAGGTAAAAGCAGGCGGACGATATTTGGATGCTACGGTGGGCGGCGCGGGGCATAGCGAGCTAATTTTGCAGGCGGCGCAGGACGTGGAGCTAGTGGCGCTAGATCAAGATTTGCAGGCGCTAGCGGCGGCCCGCGAACGGCTGAAAGAGTGGGGCGATCGCGTCTCATTTATCCATACTAATTTTTCTCGCTATGAACCGGGCAGTGAACCGGGCGATCGCAAGTTTGACGGCATCTTAGCCGATATTGGCGTTAGCTCAACCCAGTTAGACCAGGCCCAGCGAGGCTTTAGCTTTCGGGCCGAAGCGCCGTTAGACATGCGAATGGACAGCACTCAGGAACTGACGGCTGAGGAAATTGTGAACTATTGGGATGAAAAGGCGATCGCAGACACCATCTATGAATATGGCGAAGAGCGGCGATCGCGACAGATTGCCCGGCGGATTGTAGAAAAAAGGCCGTTTAGCACCACCACAGAATTGGCCTGGGAAGTGGGAGGGGCGTATCCGGCGAAGGCTCGTCACGGGCGCATCCATCCGGCGACGCGAACCTTTCAGGCGCTGCGAATTGCGGTCAATGGTGAGCTAGATGCGCTTAAGGCGCTGCTGACAAAGGCCCCTGATTGGCTAAACCCTGGCGGGCGGCTGGCGATTATTAGCTTTCACAGTTTGGAAGATCGAATTGTGAAGTATGCGTACCGAGGCGATGAGCGGCTACAGATTATTACCAAAAAGCCGCTGGTGGCGAGTGATGAAGAGGTGAAAGAAAATGCGCGATCGCGCTCTGCAAAGCTTAGAGTTGTGGAACGTAAACCCGACGTATAGCTCAGAAGGTAGGCTTTTCTGAAAGGCAGAATAGCGCGAGGGCAGCGGTGCTAGACAGGGTTGCGGCGGTGAGGCTGTCGCAGTCGCCCAAAATTTGAATAGGAAAAAAAAGACAGAGCGCAGTAGCCGCAGAATAACCGACTGGCTGACTCAGAAAGAAAAAGAATTCTCGGGTTGTTTCCAGCCATTCCAATAGCTTTAGGAACTGATTGAGTAGTGCCATAAGAGTCCTCCTTTAACCATTCGGTTCCTATCTTGCTATTCGTATCTGAGGATTTCTGTTCACGATGATAGTTTACAGTCATTAGCCGTGGTGATTAGCCGTGGTGATTAGTCGTGGTAACTAGCCGTGGCCTGCCAACAGACGATCGAAGGTTTGGCTCAAGATGGGTTTAGGAACTTTACCAACCCAAGTTTCAACAGATTGCTGTGACTGGTTGAGCAGTGTGAACTGAGGCACGCCCGTCGCGTTGTACCGATCCACTTGGCTAGCCCATTGAGGATCATCAATGTCGAGCATGACAAAGTTGATTTTCTCGCCGTACTGGTGGTGCAGATCTTTGATGGTAGTGGACATACTTTGGCATGTAGTACACCAATTGGCATAGAATTCGATCAGGGTAGGGTTTTGGCTCGCGATCGCCTGCTGGTAGGGCATGGCTTCTACGGCCATCGTCTTTAGGCCAACGAGTCCAGAAAGCGGCGTCATACTCATACTTCTAGCCGCTGGCTGGGTGAGGAAAAAGGTGGCCGCAACGACTGTCAAGATCACAGAGACAATCGCACTCCACAGCTTTAAGCGCTCTTTTTTTAAGCTCGAAACGGTTTCTAAATTTGAGACGCTCATCTTAAAACTGTTCCCTTGAACGCTTGATTGTATTGTTTTTAGAATTGCTTGCTTATTGGCAGTCGTCTGTAGCCATCCGTAGCCGTCTATGAGCAGCATGTTTACTGGTAGTAGTAGACCAAAAAGACATGCAGACCTAGCAAGAGTCCAAAGATGCTCACTAACAAGATATGAGCTGGGAGCCAAATAGCCCTCATGGCGCGAATAAGTGTGCCTTTACCAATGGCATATGCGTTGCCTTCAGCAAATTCTATTTTTTTGAAGAAAAACAGACTGTGAGACGATTCAAATACTCTTTTGGGTGATTCTAAAACGCCGGTTTCAGCGACTGCGCCTATCAGTGCGGTGAAGGTGACGCCGAAGAAAGTCCAGAGCAAAATGGCGTTGAAATTTACCCCAGATACGCCGATGGTGTGAATCAGGACGAAAGCAACTAGGGCAATACCTGTAAAGATATGAACAGCCCGGTGGAGCATAATTTGCCCTGGAACTTTCCACTTGCCGGGTAAGCTGCTGCGCTTGCGGACGGTGAGAAGCATCTCGATGCCGACTAGGGCCAAAGCGGCAAAGCCAGTGCCCTGTTTGTAGGGCTCGCCGCGGGTGAACTGGTGCAGATCGATAGAGCGATCGCGCAGTATATCTGTATAGAGCGGGCTAAAAGCGAAGGGAATCAGCAGCACCGCGCAAACTAGCATAAGAATGATGAGCGTAGAAAACTGAGGCTTCATGGCTAGATGAGGGGGGGCTGCGTGTTTTTTATCTTGAGAAATCTGTTAACAAATGACGTACCATCCCGCCGGGGCATAGCAGGCTACGCCCCGGCGGTGCACCCTTTGTAAGGCGTAGCGTTAGGCGTCGGCTGGCATACTGTCAACGGGAATGTTGATGATAATGCCGCCCATGACATCGCCCATTTCAAAGACTTTGTCGGGATAGCGCTCTAGGTGTACGGGGTGAGTGTTGTGGCAAGTGACGCAGGCTTCTGCGACAGCCGGATCTGGATACATGGCCGAGAAGTAAGCCTGGTCGCCTACTTCTTGGTAGCCTTTAACGGGCTCACCGGTATCTACCATTTCCTGAACAGATGCGGTTTCAAAGTCGCCTTTGGGCGCTTGGTTATCGTTGATGTTCCAAGGAGAGACTAGGCTGTAGGTAAAGTAACCTTCTTCGTTTGCGATTTCGGAGCCGAGTCGAAACATTTGAGCGGGCAGCGGAATGCCGTCGGTTTGTTGCCAACCTTCGGTGGACTCAATGGCCAATACCCCTTCTTCTTTGGCTTTTCCTTCAAGCATTTTGGCGCGGCTGACGATGTGCTTGGTATAGGCGGTTCTGTCGGCAGCGAGGACGGTGTGAATATAGTCGGTAACGAGTTCGGGTGCGATCGCAGGGCCAGTGGCAGCGGCTGTGGTTTCGCCACCGCCACCACTACAGGCAACGGCGCTAAAGCAAATGGCTGCGGCCAATGCTAAAAGGGCTATTGTTTTGGCGCGAAAGCGCTGCGTCCAACTGGTGTTAACCATTGTCATTGGAAAGTCTCCTAAGTTACTTATGAAAGGTTGTTATGCTGTCCTTGACGGAATTTCTGCGAGAAGATTACTCTTCTGCGGCAGAAGAATTGCCCGACCTCTTGTCTTCTGCGGCTCGCACCAGCTTAAAAGACGGATGTTCGAGCGTTGGAGGTCGGTCAAAATCGGCTTTGACGAGCGCGTCGTCAAAAATGCTGTTGTAGCTGTATTCCATGCCGTGGCAGTTCATACAGACATCGCCCACCATGCGATCGCGCGGTTTTAGCGTATAGGTGTTGTTGTGGTTGACCTTTACTAGCAGCGTGCCGTCCCCTTTTTTCTGTGCGGTGCGCGGCAGGTGGCAGGTGGCGCAGGTGACCATTTCGTCGCTGGGGCGCGGCAGCGTTGGGTTGGCTGCGATCGCGGCAAAGACGGCTTTCCCATGTTTAGAATTCTCGTAGTTAAGAGAATGGGTGTCGTTGTGACAGGTGAGGCACGAGTCTACAGAAGCTTGCAACGTGTTGACGGTGTGCGCATTGTGGCAAGTGTTGCAGTTCATCTGCTGATTGAAAGCATCGTGCTTCATCGGCAGGCGAGCCATTTTAGGCTGTAAGGGCGACTCTCCTTCTAGTAAACGAACGCCATGCTTGCCCAGCAAAAAAGTTTCGACCGGATTTTCATGACAAGACTGGCAGCTTTCGTAAGTGGGCTGGGTAATAAAAGCTTTGGTTTCTTCGGTTTGGTGACAAGACGCGCAGTTTACGCCGTTGAGGGCATGGACACTGGTTTGCCACTGCTGGTTGATAGTCTCTAGCTCGGCTGGCGTTGTGGCCACGGCTGGAAAGGCAAACGCGACTACAAGCCAAAGGCTGAGGAGCGCAGCCGAAAGAACGCGGGCGAAAAGGCTCATGCTTTGCCCCCCAAAAACTCTTTGCTGAGGTTGGGTTTGGGCGCGACTTTTAGCTCTGTGGTCACCGTGCGATCGGGCAGCTTTTGTACCGGCAGCATTGCGGGCTGGTTTAGGTTATCTCGCAAGAAAGCGGTAGAAATCGTGCTGTGATCGTGGTAGTTGTGGCACCCCGCTGTCCAGCAGCCGTCGGGCTCGAAGCCTTTGTGGCTGGCCAGCTGGGTCACGGTTAGCTCTTCGTGACACACCATGCAAAGATCTGGCTGAAGATGAACGCCGCGGCCAAACATGTGAACGTGTTCGTTGTGGCAGGCCGTGCAGGTAAGCACGTCTAGATTTGCCAAATAGCCTGCCCAGCGGGGATCTCTGAACTTTTTGGCCCCATGCACATCGTCTTCGAGTTCGGCTTCGTGGCAGCGCGTACAGTTTTCGTTAGAGACCGGTTTAAATCCTTCATGACAAGAGGCGCAAGAGGCTTCAAAAAGATAGTGCCCCTCGGAAGTCTCACCTGGCAAGAAGATCTGTTTGTTGTCTAGAGCGAATGCCGCCGACATCCAGGTCAACAAAAAAATCATGCTCAGGATAATAACGACTTTGAGATCGATTTTTTTTGGCCAGCTAAGCCTAAAACGGGAGCTGTTCGCCATATCAAATCGGCTTTAAAGAAGAATTAACAACAAAAGAATTAGGGCTGCCGCTCCGCCACCAATTACACCAGCGGCGGCTTTTCCACTGAGCCCCTCCGGCGGAGCGATCATCTCGGGTGAAATCATCCCCGACGAAGCCATCCCCGGCGAAACTATCTCCGGCGAAACTATCTCCGGCGAAACTATCTCCGGTGAAACCATCTCCGGTGAAACCATCGTGTTGGGCGGCGCAGTGGCTGTGGTAGCCGCTTCGGCAGCGGTATTGGCTAGAGGTGGGCTCTCTAGTTGAATGTCTTTACTGGTATAGTCTGCGCCATCTAGCATGAGTTCGGTGATGGCACCATAAGCGCCCACCCAGGCGTCTTTGACCTCAGGTGTCCAGGCAGACCCAGCGTGCTGGCTAAGTGCTTTTAGCAGACTGTTGCCAACGAGGGGATAGTGTTCGGGCAGTGCGCCGTATTTTACGTGGCGAGCGCCCAGCCCTTGGAGGGCTTTAGTGAGAGCCTCGGGATTTCTTAAGTTTTCAATTACCATGACGAGCGATCCTTTGAGCTGCTGCTTTTGCTTGTCCATATCGACATGTGTGAAAAGCGGCTGGGCGGCAGGATAGTCTGTAAAAAGATTGTTATAGAAGCTGTCCATAAGGCTGTCTGCTTCGGGTTTTACCAGATCAAAGCTTTGTTCTAAAAGCTCTACATTTAAAGACATACTATGGGCCCTCTATCAAAAAAGTGAAACAAAACTGAGGTGACGGCAAGCTGAGAGAATCGTTTAGCAGCTCTAGCGCGCCTGCCTCAACGCACCTGATGATAAAACACATCTATCAGTATAAATATTTCATACTTAGTCACGTTTATACCGTAGTGCGAGGATTGCTATGGTTTTGTGTATATGGTTACTAAAAGCATAACTCTTTTTCTTTAGTTGCATAGGAAGCTGGCAAAAACTGCATATGCAAAAATCTTTCTTTTTCCTGCCTAGCGCTCTTTCTCGAAGGGTGCTCTCGAAAGGGCGCTCTCGAGATAATGTATGCGTCTGTAATTAGGCGTTATGTAATAAGTGTTCTGTCTGGATGCGTTTGTTGAATAATCTGATGTTCGTTTTGCAGTCTTAGATACAGAAGAGACTTCTTCCCTATGGAGAATATGGTTCTTGATGGCGTTTGTTCAGAACGTCTATGGTTTTTTATGAAAAAAAAGATGACGAACAAGATTCTTCCACCTTGGGCTCAGCTTTTAGGTTCTATTAAGCTAGCGGTGCCGTTGTTGGTTGCGATCGCCTCTATATTGATAGGCGCAACTTTTTATGAGTCGGAAGTGGGCTCTGCAGTAGTGCAGCAAGAAATCTACAAAAGCCCTTGGTTTGGGGCGCTGATGTTTTTGCTGGCCGTGAACTTAGGAATTTCAACGTTCTCTCGCTATCCGTGGAAAGGTGCTCGAAAGATTGGGTTTGCAATGACTCACTGGGGTCTGGTGGTGATTATTGCTGGGTCTGCTGCGGTCATTCACCTCAGTGTGGAGGGAATGCTGCTGGCAAGAACAGATGCAGGGCCGGTAAGCACTTTGCGCGTGGAGGGTGACTTGCTAGAGGTGGCTGCGCCAGGCGAGTTGACTCAGCAGGCGTCTTTGTTTATCAAGCGAGATGGGACTGTTGTGCCAAATCGGGTCGGTGGGCTGTCTCTGTTGGGATATAGCGATCGCACAATGAAGACGGTGCGGTTTGAAGAAGGGGCCAGCGTAGAGAACCCGGCAGTGCGGCTGCTGCTTTCGAGCGATCGCATGAATCAGTCGCTAGAGCGATGGCTAGCAGTTGCGCCAACGGCCTATCGCCAAGTGGATATTGGCCCTGCTGAGCTGCAAATTGTGAAAGCGCAGACAGCCGCTGAGCTAACAGAGCTGTTGCGCGCGCCAAACCAACAGAGTTCGATTGGCAAATGGGGCGTGCTGACAGTGGATTGGCCAGATGATCGGCCAGTTAATCGGCTAGTTGATGGGCCAGCTGATGGGCAGGACAGGTCTCGTCAGATTGAGTCTTATCAGATCGATTCTCGTCAGATTGATATAGAGGCAAATCTAAATAAGTCCGTTGAAATTGAGTCGTCCAGTGGGCCATTGCGCCTAGAAGTAAAAGACTTTTGGCCTGACTTTCGGTTAGATGGCGATCGCAAACCCATCTCGGCTTCTACACAGCTACGCAATCCTGCTATTCAGCTTTCACTGAGCCAGGGCGAGGCGATTGAAAACTGGTTTGTGTTCGGCAATCCTAACTTTGAGCCTATTCGCACCCAGGTAGCAGGCACGCCCATATCAGTAGAGCTGGCTTACGATATTTCTGAGGCGATCGCGCCTGATGCCTTTTTTAAGGTTGTTGTCGATGCGACCGGAGACTTGCACTATGCGGCTAAGTCTTCTAAAGGTTTTACCAGCGGGCCTTTGCAGCTAGGTGAATCGGTCACGCCGGGATGGGCCGACTTCAAGGTGACTCTAATCGAGGTCATTTCTCGCGCTCAGGTGAAAAGAGACATTGTGCCGCTGTCCGAAGATCTGCTGCTAGCAGAGGAGGGCAATCCGGCTTTGCTGGTGGCGACTGGTGAGAACGCAGCACCGGTATGGGTGCCGTGGGGCGAGCCAACGACGGTGGCGTCTGATGCTGGTGACTGGTACGTTGCGTTTAGCCCAAAGCTGTTGCAGCTGCCGTTTAGCCTGAAGCTGAATGATTTTATTGTGGAGCGCAATGAGGGCAGTGAGTCGGTGGCGATGTGGACGAGTGCGGTTTCGCTGTTCGATCCGTTTGCGCGCAAAGTCGAAGACTCACGCGCGGATCGCCGCGTTTGGATGAACCATCCGACCTGGTTTAGAGGCTGGAAGATTGCGCAGGCGTCTTGGAATCCGGGGGATTTGAGTCAGTCTACTTTGCAGGTAAAGCGAGAGCCGTGGTGGGTAACCGGATTGACCTGGCTCGGCTCGATGATGGTCACGACTGGGGTGGCGACGATGTTTTATGGGCGAGCGGTGGCGAAGAAGTTTAAGAAGGTCTCTGAGCTAATAGGGATAGATGAAAGTGAAGAGGCCGAAGCGGCAGAAGAGAGTAAGACAATTCCGCTGCTGGGCGCTTTCTTAGGACGGTAAGGGTTCGCTCCGTAGAAAATCGCTAATCGCCAAGCATTTGATTGAACATTCAATCGGCAAACATTTAATCGGCAAACATTTAATCGGCAAGTATTCAATCGGCAAGTATTCAATCGGCAAGTATTTAATCGGCAAGTATTCAATCGGCAAACACTGCAATCGACAAGCAATGCAATCGACAAGCAATGCAATCAAACTGAATCAAAGATTATTTGCCGAATAATATTCACCGAAGAACATTCATTGAAGAATATTTATCAGAGAACGTCTACTAAAGAACATTCACCAAAGCGCACTCTCCATGAGAATTCTTAAATTCACTATCGGGCTATGTCTGGGCCTTCTTCTCATTGCCCTGCCGCTTAGCCAATTTCAGCCGTCTTCCCTAACGCCTTTAGAAACGCTGGTAGTGCAGCAGGCCGGACGCAAAAAGCCACTGGATACGGTTGCGCAAGAAACCGTTGCTAAAATTCACGGTTCTAGCACGTACAGACACAGCAGCGAGAACAGCGTGATAGAAGAGAGCGCTATGGAGACGTTTCTCTCGCTCTGGCTCAACAATCGCAACTGGAACGAGGAGCCGTTTGTTCTTTTTAGCTATCGCCCACTGAAGGAGGCGGTGGGTCTAGACCCGGATCAAAAGTATTTTTCTTTTGAGACACTGATGGGCAATCGGCAGCTTGGTGACGCGGTGCGGGCGGCGCACAGGCAGGAGAGCGCTGGTGAAGATGTGAGCCGAGACGGCAGGGAGGCGATCGCACTAGAAGATCGCCTGACGCTAATGCTGGGCATGGTAAACGACGATGCGATCGCCATCGTGCCCCACCCTGACGACATCAAAGGTAAGTGGCTAGGCATCTCTGAAGCGCAGACGGTATATAGCCCTGAGCGGGTCATGCCGCTATTGGCCAGCTTTGCAATGATGAAGCAGACCTTTCTATCGGGGGCGAATCATCTAGAGGCAAATCATCTGCCGATGCTGACGCCGCTAGCGGCTGATTTGCAGGCTGGGTTGCGATCGCTCAGCCCGTCTGTTTACCCTGCCGTCGGGGCCGTAGATCAAGAAGCGTTTTTCAATCACTTTCATCCGTTTGCCAAGGCTTGGCAGCTTTACGGCTTGGCCTTTGGCGTCATGCTGCTGGCACTGTGGGTAGAGGCGTTTGACGTGTACTGGGCGTCAATGGGCCTATTTGTGGCTGGGGTGGCGGTTCAGAGCTACGGCTTTTGGCTAAGAATGCAAATTGCCGGTCGCCCGCCGGTGACAAATATGTACGAGTCGGTGATTTGGGTGGGGTTTGGGATTGCTGCGATCGCGCTCTCCTTTGAGCTAATCTACCGGGCCAAATACTATCTGCTGGCAGCCGCGCCGCTGTCGGTTATGTGTTTAATTTTGGCGGATAGCTTGCCTGCGGTTTTAGATCCGAGCATTTCGCCCCTGGTGCCCGTACTGCGAGACAATTTTTGGCTGAGTATTCACGTTCCAACAATTGCGCTGAGCTATGCCAGCTTTGCTTTAGCGCTAGGCATTGGGCATGTGGCGCTGGGCAGCTATTTGTTTTCGCCGCAGGCCACTGCTCGAATTCAGCTGCTCTCTCAGCTTAACTACAAGGTGCTGCAAGTTGGCGTGCTGCTGCTGACCGCCGGAATTATTTTGGGTGGCATCTGGGCGCACTTTTCCTGGGGGCGCTTTTGGGGCTGGGATCCAAAGGAAACCTGGGCACTGATTGCGCTGCTGTGCTATTTGGTGCCGCTGCACGGTCGGCTGGTTGGCTGGATTGGCAATTTTGGCATTAGCGTGGCTAGCGTTGTTGCGTTCAATGCGGTGTTGATGGCCTGGTATGGCGTCAATTTTGTGCTGGGCACGGGCCTGCACAGCTATGGTTTTGGTACGGGCGGCTCGGCGCTGATTTTGGCGGGCGTGGTGAGCGCAGACTTATGCTTTGTGCTGGCTGCTGCTGCTCGCTATAAGGGCTGGTTTAGTCGGGAGAGTCTGCCAGATGCAGTTTAGCCAGATGCGGTTTAGCCAGATGCCGTCTAGCCATACACCGGTGGACAGATGGCTGAAACAACAGATAGTGAAAACAGAGGTGAACTGAATGAAACGTCGTGAGTTTTTTAATTTTGTTGGCTTGGGTGCGATCGCGACTTCTCTGCCGATTGCGATCGCAGCCTGTACGCCCAGTGAAGCCCCTACCGCCGATACCGAACCAGATGATCCCGATGCAGCGGCCTCCAGTGCAGCGGTCCCTAGTTCAGAGACACCCAGAGAAGATGGCTTTGTGGCCATTGGCACCGTTGCCGAGCTAGACGAAGCGGGATCGCTTTCTGACAACAACCTGCTAGGTGAATCTGTTGTTGTCGTGCGCGACCCGGCAGACGCAGCGGCGGTGATTGCCGTCAATTCGCTCTGTACGCATCAGGGCTGTACCGTCGACTGGCAAGACTCAGCGTTTGTCTGCCCTTGCCATCAGTCTAAATTTAGCGCTGAGGGTGAAGTGCTTGGCGGCCCCGCCACTGACCCGCTAGGCACCTTTGAGGCGATGGTAGAAGGTGATTCGGTATTGGTGAAAGTGGCTTAGCTATATCTTGAGCTATGCCTACTGGCCTAGGCTCATTCGCTTGGTCAGTATCGCCATCACCTCATTGGGCCTGCCGGTAGACATCGGTAGGCTCCAGTCGTTGGGTTCGGCGTAGCCATGCAGGTGTATTTGCTTGATGGCGGCTTGTACTGCGCTAAGGCTGCCAAAGAGCATATGACGCACGGGTTCTGTGTGCGTGATGGGCGCTGTTGGCGGTGGTGTGGTGGGTGGGGTCGCGAGTGGTTCGGTAGATGAATCTGCGAGTGAGGCTGTCGATGGAGCTGTGAGTGGGGCTGTGTGCGGAACGTTGGCAGGTGAAACTGTGGGCAACTGCTCGCCTTGCGTAGGAAGAGTAAACATAGTGGTTTTCTGGGTTCCGTGTGTAGTTAGGTCAGGAAACCCAGAACCCTCGAATCCTTAGCCGCCCCAAAGATGAAATGCAAAAGAGGCAGCTAAAGGGTACATTTACCCTTAGCGACCGGGATTGCTGGTTAATCCTGGGAGTTAGCGATTAGTAGGTGTCTCACCACCTGCTAGTCGCGCCAAGTCATGTTGAGTTCTGAGCAAAGCTGCGATAGGCACCGCAACCTTAAAAAAGATAGTAGACGCATTTCTACGTAGAATCAAGTAGATTCGCGTTCAGTTGTCCTGCCTAACTACAATCTGTATACGGTTGCCGTTTCGGTTTTCCCGCGAGTTTTTGGAAGTTATTTAAGATTTTGTTGACCTTATGGTCGTCTTATGTTGTCTAAGTGACCTACGGAGCTTCGGTATTATCAGTAGGTGATGTTGTCTTTGAAAGCAGGCCGCAATTTGTCTAATGCTCCATTTGCCGAAGCTGGAGCGTAGTGGGTCAAAGGTCTTGGTCTTGTTCTAGCTGTTGAATGATGGTTTCAATCAAGTTGTTACTGATATCTGACTGATCTGACTTCGAATATATGGTGACTAGAACAACTGCGTCTTGGGTTTTTAGGTAGTAGATAGCCCTGTAGCCAGCGCTCTTCCCTTTTGAGATATTGCTGTTTCTAAGACGAATCTTAAAGACTGAATACTTGCTACCAGAGATTCGATCTCCAGGTGTTTCTCCTTGCTGAATCCGATCTATCAATGGCGCAATGTCTTTACGGATTGATCGAAAGCGTTTGGCCAGCTTTTTAAGATCTTGCTTAAAGCGTTGAGTTAGTAGAATTTGAATAGAAGGCGTTTCATTCGACATCTATTCCTTCCCACATTTGCGAAAGCGGCAGTGTTCGACCTGCGATCGCATCTTCTAGTCCTTGGGTGATTCCCTCAATGGCAACTTCTGTAGGAGTTTCGTCTGGGTCGTTAGTTTTGAATTCTAGAAACTCAATGAACTGAATAACTTGCCCTAGCTGATCTGGAGGGAGTTGCCGGATCTTCTGTATCGCCACTTCTACGGATACCATGATGGTCTTTCGCTCGGTTACAGTTTCTTGTCTGAGTTTAGCAAAACGACTGGCTAGCTACACCGCGTTTGCAAAAGAGAATTAGCTATAGCGAGTGATGCTGTAACTAAGCTCACGTCTGGATTTAGCATCAGCAGTCGGATTCGATGATTGCTACGCTGCGGCTTGCGTTGCTTCGGCGTAGTGCCAGTGGGCAAGTCCGCCTTTCGTCTCAGCAATAACGAGGCCGAACCATTCAAGGCGATCGCAGTTTTCACTGATGGCATCCAGCTTCTTTTTGGTAATGTTGCCTTTGAACTGGGCGGCGATTTGTTTGGTTGTCCATTCGCCGGGGGTAGTGCGCAGCAGGTCGCGGATGGCGGCGAGCTGTTCTTTGGGTTTGCGGGCCACTTTTGTTGTTCGACGGGTTCGATGATGGGTTCTTCTTGGGTGATGAGGCCTTCGAGGGTGGGTTGAGTTTCGTCAATCTCGTCGGGGGCTTGGTATTCGGGGCGGAGCCAGCGGATGAGGCCGTTGCGTTCTTCTTCGGCTCGTTCGGCGTTGAGGGCGACGAGGTTTTCGAGGATTTGTTCGTCGGTGATGTTGTGGGGCCAGCCGTAGGCGTCGAGGACGGCAAGGTCTAGCTCATCGTGAATTTGTTTTAGGGTGGAGACAAGGGCTTTGTTGTTGTAGTCGCGGTCGGCGTCGGTGAAGGGTTCTCCTGCGCGGAGTTTTTCGAGCAGGTTGTACATGCCAGGAATGGCGTACTTAGCAACATCTCTCAACAAGCTCTTGCATCTTTAGGTAAAGCTTCATGGCAAAGAACCAACACTAGAGCGTGCTGTAAGACGGCAACTTTGTCCCGAAAGTCGATTAGCTCCTCCACAGATAAGCTATTAGTGGTAGACGACCCATGCGCAATCCTATTTCTACTCTCAAGTAGATAATCGAGAAATTCCATCCACTGAGTATTTATGGGTTTCTTCTTAGCATCGGAAGCATCAATTCCAAATTCACTTACATTCATGCTGTATGGATAGACTTCTGTGCCGACTGATGTGTGGTTTATCAGTTCTTCTAGCAGTGCTTCTGTGCCAGATCTCACGCTGCTAAAGATATCATCTAGCTGCGAATTCTCTATTCGTGAAAAGAAGTTATTCACGCCGAAGTTGGCACATATTTTATCGATGACTCTGGGCGAAGGGTTTTTGTTGTTTCCGCGAGCACTCTCTATTAGAAAAGGCTCAAGAGAAAGTTTTGTTTCTAGCACACATAGCAGATCAATTAGCTTTTTTGTTCGTCTACCATCTTCTTCAACGAACATTTTGCAAAAGGTTGATTGAATCGGATACGGAGTATTCTTAAAGCTTGAGAACTGGTTCACATCATCTAGAATTGCTCTTGCTACCTCTTTTGTAAAACCTTCAAGGTGAGCCACCATCAATACAATAGATGCTCTACATAAAGCACTGTAGAGCGTAGGATTTGTGTCTCGTTCTTCAGCAGATTTTTCGATTAAAACATCTACCTCTTTCCACTGATCCTCTATAGAGTTGACCAGATAGTTGACAAAAGTGCTCATTTACGAGAAAACCTGCCTTGCAGCTTCAATCCTCGCAATTATCTTTTCTCTACCGCCCGTGCTGACCGACACCGCGTCAAAGAAGAACTGCTGTTTAAACAAGTCTCTGAAGCCACCCACCTTGCTATGTGCTATCTGAGGATTAGTAAAGTCTATCGCCATAGATGCTGAGACAGCCAGTGCATCGAAAACAGCGGCGTTGAAGTTCGACATTTTATCAAGGCTACCATTTTCGTAACGATATTTTGCAAATGCCTTATCCCCAAAAGCTTCTCGGATCGTTCGCATTGTTATCAAAAAAGTCTGTCTCATTTCTGATAGCTCACTTTTGCCAAGCTGATTAAACTTATCCATCTCATCGGTAAGAAACTGTTTAAGACCTTTCCCCAAAGCCAAAGATTGATAATTGTTATTGTTTAGTGCAAAGAATCTCAGCACAAGTTCAACGTCTTCCATCTTTCTAACCTTAGCACTGTCTTCAGGGTTGCTAGGATCAACCTGTAACAATACCCTAAAATTTTCATCCTGAGCCAGCTCCTTCAGGAGATCGTTGAATGGTCCCCGTGACACAGCATTTCTAAGCTCTTGAGCTTCTAGCTTTACTGAGCCAGAGTTAAGTCGCTCAAAAATGTCGTACTTTACCTGATCGTCAACGGTAGAGTCGATGCGCAAACACTTGATAGTTCTCTCTTCTAATCTTCTGATCAAAAAAGGCGGTAAGTCTTTGTAGTAAGTTCCTTCAAGCTCCGTCAGCGCATCAAGTCCTGTCAGCGAAAACTCATTATTAAAGAACTTTATAATAGCGGTTAATCGTTGCTGCCCATCAATCACAGAGTAACGAGATTCTTCGTCGCCTGTCTCAATATCAATATCTACATCTTGAGATAGATAAATTAAAGGAACTGGAATATTGAGGATAAGACTTTCGATTAGCCGTGATGATGTTTCTGTAGTCCATCGATGTCTTCTTTGATAGTCAGGGTCGAGCTTGATAGTGCCTCTCTTGATTTTTTTGACTAGGGTTTCTAAGTCATACTCAATATTCTGAGTTTTGACGGTTCTTTCCCTAGCCTTCTGCTGTAAGTCAGATAAGTTTTGTTTGAGAGTGGTAATCATGCAAGACACCGAGAGCTTTGCTAAGTTTAGTTTATCGTGAGCGTAGGCAAATCGTGCGATTATTCGTTTGTGTTCTGTAGCTGCCCTGCTTCGCCTCTATTAAAAAGCAGCCCTCTTTATAAAAGTCCGCAAAGCGCGTCGTCGGAGCCGTCTTCTTACTGCTGTAGAACTTGATATCCTTATCAAAACAATACGGTGCATCTGCTGCGTTCCCTTTTGGCAGCGGCTTCTCCACGCCCAGCGCCTCACACAAGTCCAGGAAAAAGCCTTGATAGTTCGCCCGCTCGTTCCCCTCAGAACCCAGCCACTTCCTCAAAAACGACTCGACCCTATCCTTATCTGCCTGATTCATTCACAGCCCTAATATCTGTAGCCCTAACTTGCGCAATCTACCCAGCGCAGCCGCGCCAGTATCAACAAGTATTCATATACTACTTACCTTTGTCTGTGATGTCGTTCAGGGGCTTTTGCCAACGCTCAGCGGCTTTGCAGCAGCCAAACGGTTTGTTTCGCCGCATCACTTCCTTTCAATCCACCCGGCACCGCCCCGCTTTCTAAGGGCGTTAGCGCATAGCTGCCCTTGTAGTGCCTAGCGACCTCTTGCGGGCTAATAGAAAAAGGCGGGCCTGCCATTAGGCTTTGGTCGTACTCAAAGCAAATGAGTAGCTGCGGGGCGTTGGCGGTTATTTCTTTTAGGTGTGGCGTGTAGCGATCGCGCACCTCCTCTGGCAAGGCCACCAACGCGGCTCTGTCGTAAATGGCATCAACGGGGCCAAGCATCTCGCTAGATAGGTCAAAGATATTGCCGACAAAAATGTCGATGTTGTTGGCGCTGTAGTGCTTAGATTTGCCCTCTTCCGAGACATTGGGCGAGATGTTGGGCTCTACCCCCAGCTCGCTAAACAACTGCTCGATGGCAATATCGCTGAGTTCTGCGCCCGCCACCCGGTAGCCCTGAGACAGCAGCCAGCCAATATCGAGCGTTTTGCCGCACAGGGGTAAAAATATGCGATCGCCCGGTGCCAAATCAAGCGCTGGAAAATGTTTCACCAGGGCAGGATTCGCCTCGCTGTTGTGGAAGGCAATTTCGTTCTTTTCCCACTTTTTTAGCCAAAAACTGCTGTCCATATCGACTCCTTTTGCCGGTTGCGCGCTGTTCGCATTCTCTACTCGCATCATACGTCCCTACTCGCCGAGGCGCACTGTTAGTTTTCTAGCGCCTATTTCCTATCATCTATCGTTATTGGGCTAATGGCTGGCGAGCCTGGGCTGATTGGCTGCGCCTGCGTGCTGGTTGCGTTTGAAGACTGCGTTGGCTGAGGTGCGATCGCACTTGAAGCAGATGTGCGATCGCTCTTTCCACTCAGCCCCACCCTATTCCCATCCGCTGCCGCCCAAAATGCCCTCAAGCACTGCCACTTACCGCTTGAGCCGCCGCTTCTCTCGTTCGAGCCGCCGCTTCTGTCGTTCGAGCCGCCGCTTCTCTCAAACGGCGTACGGCTAGGCCCAAACGACGCGCGGCTATATCCAGATGTCGGCCTGCTTCTTCCCTTAGTCGTACTGCACTTGTCTGATAACGGCGCGAATTGATCGGCGGTCGAAAGGGGGTTGCCTGTTGTCGTTGGGGTTTTGCGAGTTGTTGCTGTGGGCTGGCTCAGCAGGCGATCGCGTTTTCTCTGCGGCCTGATGCTTTTGCGATGGGCCAACTGTTTTGTTCCTCATCAGCAACTATACGAGTCATTTCGCGTGTCGCTTTTCTAACTCGCCTAAAAACTCTGCAATCATACTGAACTACGCCTGTGCTTTTTATACTCGCTAAGGGGCATTCTTAACCCAGCGAAACATCGCCGCGACTGCTGCAAACAATCAGCAGCCCAAAAAGTAAAAGACCAAAAAGTAAAAGACCAAAACACAACAACCAAAGCAACACAACCATAGAGACGCGTATTATGGCACGACGTAAAAAGACATCTGCAACCCTTACCAAAGCGCAGCAGCGCCTGTCTGGGTTAAAGTCCATTGCCGCCCAGGTCGATTTGGGTAATGGCGTTACTTCTGACACGTTTGGTAAAGAGGTGAGCGCTTTACAACAGAAAATAGAACACTACAACACTCTGCTGTCTACCGCAGACGATGCTGTCAACGAAATTGAGCAAATGGAGAGACAGCTCTCGGTGTCGGCAGAGAATGTGCTGATTGGCGTGAAGATGAAGTATGGCAAAGACAGCAGCCAGTACGAAATGGTGGGCGGCACGCGTCAGAGCGATCGCCGTCGCCGTAAAGACAGCAAGACTGCGCCAGAAGCCGTTATGGCCTAGCGCCTGCCAACATATTCTGAAAACAACATATTCTGAAAAGAATAGTCTTTTGAGAGATGCTTTTGATAGGGGGAGATGGCGGTTGTCATCTCCTTTTTTTTGCATTGTGCCGTGCTGCATTGTGCCGTGCTGCATTGTGTCGTGCTGCATGGCACCGATATCGGCCAACGTTAGCGTGGTTCTCTTTTGCAGTGTCGGCTTCGTAGTCGCCTGGGTAGGGCAGGTTGGGGCGGGTTTTTCGGTAGGGTTCGGTGCCTGTCGAGGTAGCGTTGCCATTCGCACAGCTTCGCTATTCGTAGAATGTGAGGTTGCGGGTGAGGCGATCGCCTGAAGGAAGGGTGTGGCCATTGCGGGCTAAAGACGTTCCGCGAGCTGAATGAATTCTTCGGCACGCGAAATGTTCTCAAAAGCTTCGCCTGCTGTAATTTTGCGTGCTGTACTGTAGTCGCCATCGGTACGAACTTGCGCTGCATCAATTAAATATCGATGATACTTGGTTGGCAGTCGCTGCGTTTTAGCAAACGTTTTACCAAAGGCGCTGATTACAGCAGCGTGGCTCGAAAAGGTTAGTCCTTCACCGAGCAAGAATGCTTGAGCGATGTAGAACATACTGTATGTAATACGCTCTTGAAACTCCGAAGCCATGCATGTTTTCGTCAGATAACAGCCGTGCCGCTTTCAGGCTTTCTTTAGCTTTTTCTACTAGCAGGGCTTGCTCTTCGTTCATACGGCAATCCCTTCATGCCGAATGTTGATAAGCAAAGGATTTTGCCGGGTTTCCCAGTCTTGCAAGCCCGTCCATATGTGGGTGATCAAAACATCGTACTCAAGACATAGGGCAGCAACAAATTCGCTGAGTCTTCTATTTTCTTGGGGGATATCTACTGCTTCAGCGAGGACGATCATTACGTCAATATCGGAGTGAGTGGTTGCGTCTTTCCTGGCTTGGGAGCCAAACAACACCAGCGATATCAGTCGCTCGCCATAGACTGACTCCAAATACTCTTTTAACTCGGTTAGAATCTCTTGCAGTTTGGGATGCGTCATTGCTTTAACGCTACGGTTCAGCGCTACTGGGGCTGTGTTCATTATGGCAACACTGCGTTAGCGCGGGCAACTAGCCAGCGAGAAAGCGTAGAAAGCGGGCTGGCACTCTCTGGCTTCGTAGTCGTCTGGGTAGGGGAGGTTGGGGCAGGTTTTGCGGTAGGGTTCGCTGTCGCCGAGGTAGCGTTGCCATTCGCGGAGGGTGAGGTTGCGGGTGAGTCGGGCGCAGGCTTGGGTGAGCACGTCTTGGGTGAAAACGTAGCGAATTTGGGCAGTGCCGTCGTCACTGGCGGTCGCGACAGTGCGGCCATCGGGGCTAAAGCTCACCGCGCTAGACAGCATGCATCGTGATTGAGCCGGGCAATCTCTGCGCCGCTCTGGCTATCCCACACTCTGGCCGTAGCGTCCCGACTCGCGGTCGCGACAGTGCTGGCCATCGGGGCTAAAACTCACTGCAATGACAGCATGCATCGTGATTGAGCCGGGCAATCTCTGCACCGCTCTGGCTATCCCACACTCTCGCCGTATCGTCAACACTGGCGGTTGCGACAGTGCGCCCATCGGGGCTAAAACTCACCGCCATAGACAAATGAATCGTGATTGAGCCGGGCAATCTCTGCACCGCTCTGGCTATCCCACACTCTTGCCGTATGTCCTCACTGCGGTTGCCACAGTACGCCCATCGGGGCTAAAGCTCACCGCGCACGACATCTGCATCGTGATTGAGCCGGGCAATCTCTGCGCCGCTCTGGCTATCCCACACTCTGGCCGTATCGTCCTCACTGGCGGTCGCGACATGCGCCCATCAGGGCTAAAGCTCACCGCGTACGACATCTGCATCGTGATTGAGCCGGGCAATCTCTGCGCCGCTCTGGCTATCCCACACTCTTGCCGTATCGTCCCGACTGGCGGTCGCCACAGTGCGCCCATCAGGGCTAAAACTCACCGCGCACGACATCTGCATCGTGATTGAGTCGGGCAATCTCTGCGCCGCTCTGGCTATCCCACACTCTTGCCGTATCGTCCCAACTGGCGGTCGCGACATGCGCCCATCAGGGCTAAAACTCACCGCGCACGACATCTGCATCGTGATTGAGCCGGGCAATCTCTTCGCCGCTCTGACTATCCCACACTCTTGCCGTATCATCCCGACTGGCGGTCGCGAAATACTGGCCATCGGGGCTAAAACTCACCGCATATGACAGCTGTCATCGTGATTGAGCCGGGCAATCTCTGCGCCGCTTGGCTATCCCACACTCTCGCCGTATCGTCCCAACTCGCGGTCGCGACAGTACGCCCATCCGGGCTAAAGCTCACTGCACTAACATAGTCGCCGTGATTGAGCCGGGCAATCTCTGCGCCGCTCTGGCTATCCCACACTCTCGCCGTATTGTCATAACTGGCGGTCGCCACAGTAACGCCCATCGGGACTAAAACTCACCGCTACGACATCTGCATCGTGATTGAGCCGGGCAATCTCTGCGCCGCTTTGGCTATCCCACACTCTCGCCGTATCGTCAAGACTTGCGGTCGCCACAGAACGCCCATCGGGGCTAAAACTCACCGCTACGACATCTGCATCGTGATTGAGCCGGGCAATCTCTGCGCCGCTCTGGCTATCCCACACTCTTGCCGTATCGTCACGACTGGCGGTCGCTACAGTACGCCCATCGGGGCTAAAACTCACTGCACTAACAGCTGTCATCGTGATTGAGCCGGGCAATCTCTGCGCCGCTCTGGCTATCCCACACTCTGGCCGTAGCGTCACGACTGGCGGTAGCTACAGTACCGGCCATCGGGGCTAAAGCTCACCGCATAGACCTCTGCATCGTGATTGAGTCGCGCAATCTCTGCGCCGCTCTGGCTATCCCACACTCTCGCCGTATCGTCACGACTGGCGGTCGCTACATACTGGCCATCGGGGCTAAAACTCACTGCACTAGACATAGTGCATCGTGATTGAGCCGGGCAATCTCTGCACCGCTCTGGCTATCCCACACTCTCGCCGTATCGCCAACACTGGCGGTCGCTACATACTGGCCATCGGGGCTAAAACTCACCGCGTTGACATCTGCATCGTGATTGAGCCGGGCAATCTCTGCGCCGCTCTGGCTATCCCACACTCTGACCGTATCGTCCCCACTTGCGGTAGCCACATAGCGACCATCGGGGCTAAAGCTCACTGCTCTGACAGATGCATCGTGATTGAAACGATGTCATTTCAGGCGCTTTCAAGGTATAGTTTCGCAGTGCTCCATCAGCCTCCCCCCGATCAATCAGTGCTTGTTGTTCTACCTGCATCAGTCGCTGGCTGGCTTCAGCCGCTAGCAAAATGCTGGTCGGGAGCAAGCTTCCCCGAAAGCGTCGGGTAGAGTCTGCCTGGGCTGCAAGCTGCCGTGCTAGAGAGATTTGCTGTTGTTGTTTTGCGGTTTGTGTGGCGGCTTCAGCATTTTGCCTGGCTTCACGTTCTGCCGCCGTCGCCACCCTCTCTGCTGCCTGAGCTTGCTCGGCTTCTCGCTGCCGTTGCTCAGCAAGCTGTCGCTGCTGCGCTTCTGTAAGCTTTGCAGTCTCAGCCTGCTTGTCTGGCTGCTTCTGCCTGATTGCGCTGCTCTTCGGCGGTTTTCCCAGCAGCTTCTGCTTCTTTGCGGCGTTCCTCTGCTTTCTTTTCTGAGGCTTCTGCTTCTTTTCTTCGCTCTGCCGCAATCTTTTCTTGCTCTGTTGCTTTTGCTAAAGCCTCTCTAGCATTTTGCGCCTCACCTTGCGCAATGTTCTTTTGCTCTTCTACCTGTGCCAACAGCCCCTCCGCCCGATCTCGCTCCGCCGCCGCCTGCGCCCGCTCCCGTCAACGCCCAAGCCGTAAACCCCGACATCACCCCCAACAACAATAAACTCGCCGCAATCACGCCCTGCAACCGCTGAATCCGCTTGCGCCAGTTCACCGGCAAATTCTCTTTTACCCACGCCCCATCAAACACCGTCTCATAAATCCGATTCCGCACCCGCAGCGTCTTATTCTCTTCTCTTCTCACCACCCCCGACAGCTTTAAGTGAGACTTTACCAGCGACTGCTCCTCATCTCGTACTGGCTGCCGCCCTTGCCATATTTGCTGATACGTCCCCAGCACCTCATAAGTGTCCTGCCTCGGGTCTAGCAACATCCCCTGCACAAACTGCAAGTTGTTATCCCGCTCCCGCATCTCCCCAAAGAACGTATCTGCAACAACAGCCGTCACCCCCACCTGCGTCCAGCTCGCCCCCTGCATCCGCTCATCTTCCGCCGCTCTTTCCGCCAGCGCCCGACAGAGCTGCTGCGTCAAATACGGGTGCCCCCCCGTCCAGTCCATCACCCACTCCATCACCTGATCTGCTTCTAGCGCCGCCAACCCCAACCCCGCCGCCAACGGCTCCGCCTCCACCCGCGTAAAGTCCGTCACCTCCACCCGCCGCCCCACGTTAAACGGCGTCCGCTGTTTGTCTTGAATCAAATCCCCCGGCGTCGCCACGCCAATTAGCACAAACGACAGTCGCTCAAACACTGGCTTCGTCGCCCGCGACACAGAAAAGTAGCGAATCGCCACAAAAAAGTCGTCCGTAAACTCAAGCCCCAGCGTCGTATCAATCTCATCGACAAAAATAACAATGCGCTCACTCACCTCCGCCAGCAGCACCTTCTCTATAAATAGCGAAAACCGCTTCGACGGCCCCAAATCGCTATTCTGCTGCCACCACCTGCGCACGTTGGTTTCTAGCTCTACGTCCTGCTCTTCTAGCGCCTCCTCCAAAGAGGCCAAAAAGTTTAGATACCACTGCTCCACAGACACCAGCTTCCCCGACGCCTGAAGATCGACAATCGCCGTCACCATGCCGTCTGCCATCAGCTGCTGCGCCGTTCGCACCATCAGGCTGCTTTTGCCCATCTGCCTTGCTGTCAGCACATAGGCAAACGTCCCCTCTCGGCAGAGCGCCAGCAGTTCGCCGTCTGCCTTGCGCGGCACATAGACACCGCCGCCCGCCTGAACCGGGCCACCCACGGTATAAAAGTTAGGATTCGGCGTATTCATACTGCGTTGTCCTCACGATAAATGCTGCCGAAAGTACTTCGTATATAGCTCGCAGCGGGGCAATACCCTAGTCCCGTCTCGCTTCACTAGCCCCGCGCCTTCTAGCCGCCACACTAGCTGCTCATCGGCGCAGGCATTGTTGCGCAAAATCTCCTTTAGCCCCGTGGTCAAATTCTCCTTGCCCTGTAGTCGAAATAAGTGCCGTCGCAAATGCCCGCTAAACGGCCCCTGCTCGGCTCCGGCTGCTTCAAAAAAGCTCGCGGGCGTATATTCTCCCGTTGCCAACAGGTACAGAGAGAGCCTCACCAAATACGGATGCCCTGCCAACAGGCGCATCAGCTCATCTAGCTCACCCGCCCCCAGCGGATTGCCATGTCGCCCATTTAGCTCCGCCACCTGCGCCAATGTAAAATCTTGCAGCCGCAGCGTTTGCCCCACATTAAACGGACTCTGATTGAGATCTTCAATTAGCTGATACGGCTCAGTCGAAATCACCAGCACCTGGCTAAACTTGCGCCACGGCTTACTGGTTGCTCGCTTATTGTGCCAGCCGCGCAACATGCCAAAAAAGTCCGAGCGAAAGCCGGTATTTAGCACCCGATCCACCTCATCCATCGCCAGCACAATCGGTTCTTCGATGCCCTTGAGCAAATAGCGCCCCATATAGCTGGTGCAAATCGTCGGCAGCGGCAAGTCCGCATCCCAATAATCATCCAGTCGGTTCGGTAGCTCTAGCTCATCCGCTACAAACGTACAAAACTGCCGGAAAAACCGCTCCCGGTTCTCCAGCGCTGGCTGATCGAATAGCTGAAAATCCAAAAAGACCACATGCCGGTCTTGCTTCACCGCCCCAGCCATCATCCGGTTTAGCAGCGAGCTTTTACCCATCTGCCTCGCCCCTTTAATAATCACCGTGCCTTCCTGCGCGTCTACCGCCCGCAGCGCCCGGTCATCCTCTACCCGCCGAATATATAGCCGCGACTCTAGCGCCATCGTCCCCTGATCTGGCGACTCTAGCGGCACGGGCTGCGCCGAAGAGGCCGGATTCGGAATCTCTGTCGATGTGTTTGCCTCCAACAGATCTGGCTTATCGGCTTCGGCAATGGGCAGGGGCGTGCCTGCGATCGCGCTCAACAATTCCGCAATTAGCCCAGCCGTATCTTCCGCATCTGTCCACATCGCCCAGTTCAGCGGGTTCAAATACTCACTCAGCGGATACTGAAACGGCTGACGATAGGCCAACCGCACCGGCAAAATGCGCGGCACTCCTTCTGCCCCGTCCTCTGCGCCGTCTACGCTTTTCGCCTTTGCAAACCGATGGGCCAGCTCCACCTCATGCTCCACCATCTCGCTATGTACCGAATGCGCCGACAGCAGCACAATCAGCACGTCCGACGCCTTCAGCTCTGCCTCAATCCGCTCCGCCCAGGGCGTCCCCACCAGCATCTTTCGATCAATAAATACGTCGTGATGCACCTGCAACGCCGCGCAGATCTCCCTGGCCACCGGCTCATCTGGCTCTACGTCGCGCTTATAGCTGATGAAAATGCGCGATCGCTTCGACGGTTCAACTGGCTCAGGTTCAACCGGCTCAGATACAGATGGATTAGGCACAGATGGATTAGGCACAGATGGATTAGGCACAGATGACCCAGATACAGATGGATCAGGCACAACCGTTGCCTTCCGAGACGGCCCTTGCTGTATCGGCTGATCGCCCTTTGGCTGCTCGGGCTGTATCGTCCCCGGCACCTTAGTTCCCGGCATCTCAGTCACGGCCACCTCAGCCGCCTTCTGCTTTAGCACCGGAATATGTTCCTGCGCAATGCCTTGCAGCTCCAGCGCATTGCGCCCCAGCCTATAGGCAAACTCTACATCTCTGCCCGCGCCCAACCCCCGATAAAACCCTTCCGCAAACCGAATCGCTGCCGTATCCCCAATCGGCTGATTCATCCCAATCACCGCATCCACATGCGCCACAATCGCCGCCGCCTGCACGTCCGAATAGCAGGCATTCAGCACCACGCACTTCACCTGGTCGGCAAACAGCTCAAACAAATTTGCCAGCGCCCGTGCGCTGCACAAACTGACTCTTGCCACTGTCATCTTCAAAAATCAGCCCCTTTGCGCCATCCCCATGCCCGCAAAAGTGCACAATCTGCGGATTGTAGTCCAGCAGCGCCTGCTGAATATCGCTAGGGCGCGTGGCATATTGCAAACGGATATCGAAGCGATCGCGCTGCTTGGCCCGGCTCAGCACCGCCTCAATCTCACGCAGCTCCTCATCCAAACGCAGCCTGGACGAATCTAGAGGATTTGCAGCGAGGATCAGGATTCTTTGCACTGAACGTATAGATTGTCGTAAATAAGAGGCAGTTCACTGAATTTACCACCGAAAATGCAATTCTTCAGTCCAAAACCAATCAAAAGCCAATCAAAAGATACGGTTGAAGGGCCAATCAAAAGATGCGGCTGAAGAGGTACAGCTAAAGAGTTACGGCTAAAGAATAGTGCTAAGTCTTCTCTCAAAAGAAGTCTTGCCAGGGTGCAATTTTCCATTTCAATGTCACAATAGAACGTCTAGAACTTGCCTAACCCCTTTGCTATGACCGAATCGCGCCGCTACCACATCACCACCTTCGGCTGCCAGATGAACAAAGCCGACTCCGAGCGGATGGCAGGCATTTTAGACAATATGGGCCTCGACTGGGAAGAAGACCCCTTGCAAGCAGACCTGGTGCTATACAACACCTGCACCATTCGCGACAGCGCCGAGCAAAAAGTGTATTCGTACCTGGGCAAGCAGGCCAAGCGTAAGCGCAAAAATCCAAACCTAACCCTCGTCGTCGCGGGATGTGTGGCGCAGCAAGAAGGCGAGCAGCTTTTGCGCCGGGTGCCGGAGCTAGATTTGGTGATGGGGCCGCAGTATGCCAATCAGCTAGAAAGCTTGCTCTCGCAGGTAGCGCAGGGCAATCAGGTGGTGGCGACCGAGCCGGTCCATATAATGGAGGACATCACCAAGCCGCGTCGCGATAGCGAAGTGACGGCCTGGGTGAATGTGATTTACGGCTGTAATGAGCGCTGTACGTATTGCGTGGTGCCAGGCGTGCGAGGGATAGAACAGTCGCGCACCAAAGAAGCCATTCGCGATGAGATGGTGGCACTAGGGCAACAGGGCTATACCGAAGTGACGCTGCTAGGCCAAAACATTGACGCCTATGGCCGCGATTTACCCGGCATTACCCCAGAAGGCCGCCGAGAAAACACGCTGACCGATCTGCTCTATTTTGTTCACGACGTGCCGGGCATCGAGCGCATTCGCTTTGCCACTAGCCACCCGCGCTACTTTACCGAGCGCCTGGTCAAAGCCTGCGCCGAGCTGCCCAAGGTGTGCGAGCACTTCCACATTCCTTTTCAGTCTGGCAATAACGACATCCTCAAAGCAATGGGTCGAGGCTATACCCATGAAAAGTACCGGCGAATTATCAACACCGTACGCCGCTACGTTCCAGATGCTTCGCTAAGCGCAGATGTGATTGTGGCCTTTCCGGGCGAAACCGAAGAGCAGTTTCAGGACACGCTGAGCCTAATGGAAGATATCGTTTTTGATATGGTCAACACCGCCGCCTATTCGCCGCGCCCCGGTACGCCCGCTGCCGAATGGGCCAATCAGCTAGCAGAAGAGGTGAAGCAAGATAGATTGCAGCGGATTAATCATCTCGTATCGCAGCAGGCTGAAGTGCGATCTGCCCGATACCAGGGCCGCACCGAAACCGTTTTAGTCGAAGCCGCTAACCCCAAAGACCCAACGCAGGTCATGGGCCGCACGCGCGGTAACCGGCTCACCTTTTTTCCAGGCGATATCAACCAGCTAAAGGGAAAAATCGTACCCGTGACGATTACTGAGATTCGGGCCTTTAGCCTAACAGGTGAACCCGCCCAGAAAACTGTCCAGTTAGCTACCCAGTTGGCTACCAGATAACTACTGGAATAGCTTCTAGTGCGGCTGCCAGATAAGTAAGGAAAAAGCAGAAGACTTCATACATTGAAAATAGTTTCCTAGCTATAAATTATGTAATATTTCCAAAATAAATTTGGCCAGAGCTACCCAAGCCATTGTCAAGCACTTGAGGAATACTATTGGATAGCCCTTGCTTCTTTTGGGGGCGAATCTCTTTACATCCTCTGCAATGAAAGCTCTGCAATGAAAGATTGTCTTCCCCTGTTGGCGCAAGGCATAGAGCATTGGAATCAATGGCGATACAAATATCCGCTGAGACCTTGTAGCCTAGCGGGCCACGATTTGAGCCAGGGCTATTTTTTTGAGGGCAATTTTAGAAAAGTCAGCTTAAAGGGAGCCAAGCTACGAAGGGCCTGCCTAGTGGGCGCGGACTTAAGCGAGGCAGATCTCAGCGGGGCGGATCTGCGCGGCGCGTATCTGAGCGATGCCGACCTGACTGGGGCTAATTTAAGCGACGCCAATTTGACCGGCGCTATTTTGGATAGAGCCGATATGCGGGGAGCCAATCTGCTGGGTGCCCAAGTAGCCGAGGTCGATTTGCAAACGGCGAAGCTAGCCACTTTGGCTGAAGAGATTGTCGGAGATACTGCCGAAGAGGCTGTCGGAAATGCCGCCGGAGATAATAAAAAAAAGGACGCGGCTAGTCCGGTGGGCGGCTTGGCGGTCGATTCACCTGCGCTATCTCCATCAATGGCAGCGCCATCAGCGCCAACGCTATCAGCGCCTGTGCTGTCAGCGCTTATGCTGTCGGTGCCTGCGCCATCAGTGCCTGCGCCATCAGTGCCCGCGACGTTACTACCCCTGGCGCAGGCAGACAGCATGGCTACATTACCGGTGGTTTCGCACTCGGTGGTCAAGCCACGACGGTTGAGACAGCAGGTAGCTTTGAATTTGCGATCGCTCGTTCAAGACAGTCCAGAGGTGACTGCTTTTCGGCAAGAGAGTATTCGGCAATCGCCTATGCCTGGGCAGGCGGGCAAGGGCATAGCCGGAGACGACGGCAAACGACAATGGGGGCAGCGGCAAACAGATAGTAGAGTTCTAAGTACTTTAAGTACTAAAAGACGATGGATGCCAGCGATCGCAGCAGCTGGGCTGGCGCTGACAATAGGGCTACCGCTGGCCGCAAACAGTATCGGTGGTGATGATACTTTGCCTGCTCTGGTTGATCGATCTACAGATTCATTGGTTTTGGCTAAGTCGCTCACCAGCACGAGTCGAATTTTGTCGATCGCGACCCGCACGCTGCCCAGTGGGTCAACGCAGGTATTTGGCGGAACTGCCGACGGCAATATTCAGATTTGGGACGGGCAAACCGGCAAAACAATGCTGACGCTGATGGGTCACACGGGCGGGGTCAAAGCGCTGGCACTGTCTCCTTCGGGTGACTGGCTAGTGAGCAGTAGCGATGATGGGCTCAAGGTCTGGAACCCCAGCCTGGGTCAGCTAATTCATACGATTCCAGCGGTGCAAGGCGCGATAGAGACAGGTGCGATTAGCTCAGTGGCGATCGCATCCGATGAAAGCACCTTTATCGCCAGCGATCAGTCCGGCACCATCACCGCCTGGGATATGCGCAGCGGCCAAGAACGCTATCAGATTAAAGGAGACCGTCCGGTGTGGTCAGTTGCGATCGCGCCCGATAGCACCACCTTCGTCAGCAGCGGTCAAGACCGCACCATTCGCCAGTGGGATCTCGCCACCGGCACCCCCGTCAGATCATTCACTGGCCATGACGACGCCGTGCGTACCGTCACCATCAGCCCCGACGGTCAGACCCTCGCTAGCGGCAGCCGAGATCAAACCATCAAGCTTTGGAGCCTTGCCACTGGCGAACCAAAAGCCACCCTCAAAGGCCACCGAGACCAGGTCTTCAGCCTCGCTATTAGCTCCGATAGCCAAACCCTAGCCAGCAGCAGCAGCGACGGCACGCTAAAACTTTGGGATCTCGCCAGCTCGCAGCTTACCAAAACGCTAGACGAGGAAACCCATTCTCTAGTCACCGTTGCCTTTGCTGCAGACAATGGCCCCTTAGTTAGCGGCGGCAGCTCTCAGCAGGTCAACATCTGGCAGTGACGCTTGGTTCATCTGCTAGCCTACTTTCTGGCTTGCGATCTCTGGCTTGCGATCTCTGGCTTGCGATCTCTGGCTTGCGATCTCTGGCTTGTCGAGAGGTCTCTCACAGCCAGCGCCGATAACGAAATCTATACTTTTCTCGGCAATCTCTCATCGAAGATTCAGCTAGGCGGCATACTCTTGAGCAAGACTGAATGAATCGGGCAGCCAGAGGAAAACGCCATGTCAGTAGAATACGATTTAGTGATTATTGGAGGCGGCTCCGCAGGGTTAGTCGCTGCTAGCGCCGGGGCACAAATTAATGCCAAAGTTGCCCTCATTGAAAAAGCCAAGCTGGGCGGCGACTGTTTGCACTATGGCTGCGTGCCGAGCAAGTCGCTAATTCATGCCGCTCAGATTGCCTACAACGTCAAAACGGCCTCTCGCTTTGGCATTTATACCAATGCGCCCACCATCAAGCTAGACGAAGCAATGGGCCACGTGCACGAAGTCATCGACACCATCCAAGAGCACGATTCGACCGAAAGATTTGAAAAGCTGGGCGTAGAGGTAATCTATGGCGCTGGCCAGTTTGTCGATGAAAAAACGTTTGAGGTGAACGGGCGGCGGCTACAGGCTCGCGCTTTTTTGATTGCAACTGGCTCTCGCCCTACTGTGCCACCAGTTGAGGGGCTAAAAGAAGCCGGTTTCTTAACGAATGAGGTGGTGTTCAGTGTCAAAGATCGCCCTGATGCGATCGCTGTGATTGGCGCGGGCCCAATCGGCTGCGAGCTGGGGCAGTCTTTCTCTCGCTTGGGTTCGCAGGTAACCTTACTGTCTAGCCGAGAGGTGATTATGCCAAAAGAAGACCCCGAGGCGGCAATGGTGGTGCAAAGGCAGCTAGAGCAAGAAGGCATCCGAATCTTGAGCAACAGCCGCGCTGAGAAAGTTGAAATGGTCGATGGCCGCAAGCGAATCACCGCAGGCGATGAAACGATTACGGTTGATGAGATTTTGATTGCAACGGGGCGGACGCCAAACGTAGGATCGCTGAATTTAGAAGCAGCGGGTGTGAATTTTGATAAAAAAGGAATCCAAGTAGACGCAAAATTACGTACTAGCAACAAGCGAATTTACGCAGCAGGAGATGTAATCGGAGGCTATCAGTTTACGCATGTAGCGGGCTATGAAGCAGGTGTGGCGATGCAAAACGCGCTGGTTTTTCCGACCAAGAAGGTAGACTACCGGGTAATTCCGTGGGCGACCTTTACCGATCCAGAGCTAGCACGGGTGGGCCTCAGCGAAAATCAGGCACGCGATCGCTATGGTGATGACATCTTTGTGCTCAAGCAGGGATTTGACGGTGTAGATCGCGCCCTAGCCGAAGCAGCAGGCTACGGCTTTGCCAAATTCATTACCAAAAAAGACGGTGAAATATTGGGTGCTCATATCGTTGGCCCACATGCGGGCGAGCTGATTCATGAGGCTGTGTTGGCCATGAGCCAAAATTTAAAAGTGAGTGCACTGCAATGCATTCATATCTACCCCACGCTCAGTGAAATTAGCCCAAAGACCGCGCTTCAGCTCACCAAGCAAAAATATGCAAAGAACACCTTCTTACAAAACGTCTTGAAAAAGTTCTTTGACTGGCGGCGGTCTATCGCTGGATAGTCGCTGGATAGTCGTTAGATAGTCGCTAGATAGTCCTATTACCAAAGCTGTCGCTGCTAAATCTATCTATAGACAGTTGTCAAAACAGGTTTGGTGTCTACGGCTACCTCCCGTAAGATAGATGTAACAAGTCACCTTAAGATCTAAAGTGATAAAACATTAAATCTGAAGTAGTAAAACATTAAATCTGAGGTTTTACCGAGCTGTTTGCACCTGAGCTTTGTCTCTAACTTCAGTGCTAACGCTCAGTTGTTTATGTATCAGGGTTTATGTATCATTTTTAACCCTCTGGTTCTCATTCTTACTCGCTTTTGACGGGTCTCTACCTTCAGAACAACTTCTACACAGCTCTATAAATGCGGCCCCGCGACTATGGGTTTATGCCTTGTTGATAGCAATGCTGGCAGTGATCTAGTCGTAAGCCCTCTATGACAGACCATGGCAGATTCTCTCCTTACTCTTTTAAAAAGCAGCGTCAACAGGTGGAACCAGTGGCGGCTCCGGCACCCCGGTGAACCTTGCTGCTTAGCAGGCGTAGACCTTAGCAAAGGCTACTTTTACGAAGCAGATTTTAGCAGCGTGGACTTGAGTGGGGCCAACCTGTCTAGAGCCTGCCTGATTGGCGCAAACTTTCAGAACGCCAATCTCACAGGGGCTAATTTATCTAATGCCTATGTAAATAGCGCAGACTTTCGCGGTGCTGTTTTAGAAGGCGCGCAGCTTGCAGGTGCGAACGTGGGAGAGTCGAACATGGCGCAGACTGCGATCGCCCGCGCTAGTTTAGATTCCTCAAGTCAGGCGGTAAGAAGTCAGGCTACAAGTCAGACCGTATCAAGCAAGGCTGCGTTATTTGAGACTGCGCCAAACAAAACCGTGCCGAGTAAGACCGTGTCGAGCGAGGCTGTCCTGAATAAGCCTGCGCCAAACAAGCCTGCGCCAGATAAGACTGTGTCAGACAAGCCCGCGCCAAGCAAGACCTTGCCGGATATTGCTCAAAGTAAAGCATTCAGGCCGAATCAGCGTCCGAAGCGCTCTGCGATTTGGCTACCGGCTTTGGCAACGGTGGGGGTCTTAATGGCTGTTGCAATGTCGGGAATTGCTTCTGTTGACAGGCCGCGCCAACTGTCTCAGACGAATGCCGCATCAACTGGTTTAGACCTAGATGCAACGCAGTCGCCAGAAACCGCTCAGCTAGCGAGTAGTCGTTCGATTCAGCCAGTGGGCAATCTCTCTCTAGTTAAGTCCTTAGAGGGGTCTAGCCAGGTTTGGGCAGTAGACACCTACGTGCGCTCAGACGGACATGTTGTGGTCGTTGGGGGCAATTCTGCGGGTCAAGTCAAAATTTGGGATGCGCCGACGGGTGAAATTTTACACACGCTCTCCGACCACAACGACACGATTAGGGCTTTAGCGCTCTCTTCTGCGGGCGACTGGCTAGCGAGCGGTAGCGGCGATGGCATCAAGGTTTGGCAGCCACAGACGGGCGATTTGCTCTACAGTCTTCCTGCTATCGATCAGTCTCCGGTTTGGTCTTTGGCCATTAGCCCTGACGATCGCACGTTGATTAGTGGCGATTACGATGGCAATATTACGGCTTGGGATTTGTCCAGCGGCGAGGAGCTGTATCGCACAAATGTTGGCGTGTCCGTGTGGTCAGTCGCGATCGCACCGGATGGCAATTCGTTTGTGACGGGCAGCAGCGATCGCACCATCCGTCAGTGGGATTTGGCCAGCGGTCAGCTGATTCAAGAATTTGTTGGCCACAAAGATGCCGTTCGCGCCGTGGCGATTAGCCCTGATGGCAGCACGCTAGCCAGCGGCAGCTGGGATAGCACCATTAAGCTGTGGGATTTGGCCAGTGGCGAGCTAAAAGATACCTTAACAGGGCATCGCGATCGCGTTGTTAGCCTCGCAATCAGCCCCGACGGCAGCACGCTGGCGAGCAGCAGCGTCGATAAAACCCTCAAAATGTGGGACATCCCTAGCAGCCAGCTCATCAAAACGCTCGATAGTAGCTCTAACTGGGTGCTAACAGTGGCCTTCGATCCAACAGAAACTACGCTGGTGAGCGGCGGCAAAGATCAGACCATCAAGCTGTGGCAATAGGCCCTAGCTCGCTCTTTCGATAGACAGCGCCCAGACTCGCTGACGCCTAAGCTCAAGTCTTACTCTCTTAATCACTTCAGTAATTACTTTAGAGAAAGTCTATGAGTGCAGTGGATACAAATATTGGCGAGCAGGCGATTAGTAAGCTCGTTGAAGAAGGCATTAAAGCCCAGCTAGACCAAGTAGAATCGCTCAGCGTCGATATTAAAACCGATCCGATGAAGCTCACTCAGGGGCAGGTTGACCGGGTGCTAATTCAAGGGCGCGGCTGGGTAGTTCGAGACGACTTGCGCACAGAGGAACTGGTGCTAGAAACGGGCGCGGTCGATATTGCCATGCTAAAAATCCCGCTAGGCGAAATTGAGCTAGAGCATCCTACAGACGCGACGGCTCGGGTAATTTTGACGCCTGCTGACGTGCAAACGGCGTTTAATGCAGGCTATGTGAGAAAAAAACTGCGCGGCCAAAAGATTGAGATCTCTGGTGAGACGGTGACCACCGACGCGAGCAACGTAGTGTTTACAGTGCCAGAGTCGGGTCGAGTTGCGATCGCAGCCGACGTCATGCTGATAGAGAAAGTAGAAACGCACCACATTGCTTTCTCGGCCAAGCCCAAACTGGTAGACGGTGGCTTTGGCGTCGCGCTCGAAGACGTAGAATACGACGAAGCTCAGAACGATCTGCCCGAGCTGACCCAAGCGCTGATCGACAGCACGCAGTCTTTACTAGACCTGCGTTTCTTTGAGCTAGAAGGAATGTCGTTACAGTTCGAGCAAATGACAGTAGAGCCGGAGAAAATTACAATCCAGGCGACCGCTAAAATCACTTCCTTCAACTAGCACCGGCTAGCGCCTACTAACGTCCAGTTTATTAGCGCCCAATAGGGGCCGTTGATGTCAGTCAGCGGCCCTAAAAAGCAGCCCTAAAAAAGCTATCAGCCGCTAGACGCTGACTAGCGACTGAGCCGCAGATCTCTTGGCCACTGCTTTTACCCTTACCGGTGCCGCTTGGCCCAAGGTCACACCGCGACGTCCCGCTTGAACGGGGCGATCACTCTCTAGCGTTAGCTCCATCTCACGCAAAATCGTCCCCAGCACAATCTTTAATTCGTACTGCGCTAGAGCCGACCCAACACAGCGCCGCACCCCACCGCCAAACGGCATAAACTCGTAAGGCGAAAACTGGCGTTCGAGAAACCTTTCCGGGCGAAACTCTTGCGGCTGCGGATAGAGATCTTCCCGGTGGTGGAGCAGATAGATGCAGCCCATCAGCAGCGTCCCCGGCGCAAGTGAGTAGCCACAGAGTTCTAAGGGCGTCTCGACTCGGCGAGGAAAGGTCAGCATCGCCACCGGATGAATGCGCAGGGTTTCGTTACACACCGCTGTGAGATAGGGCAGTTGTAACAGCTGACTGGCGTCGCTAGGATCCGTTACGGCCTCAAGTTCTGCTAGCAGCGTTTGCTTGACTTGGGGTAAAAAATGCGTCCAGTACATCGCCCAGGTCAAGGCAGTGGCCGTGGTCTCATGCCCGGCTACCAGCAATGTCATTAGCTCGTCGCGCAGATCTTGGTTCGAGAGCTGATTGCCGTCTTCGTCTGTTGCCGCTAGCAGCAGAGACAAAATATCAACTCGGCTAGGATCGTGCTGGGCGCGTCGCTCTTCAATTTCCGCAAACAGCAGCGCGTCTGTTTCCTCGCCTAGCTGCTTTAGCCGATGGCCGGGGCTCCACGCACCCATATCCTTTTGCAGCCAAGGGAAAAACAAAATCATTGAGGCCAGCGGGGTTGCCGTCATATTAAGACGTCTGCTCAATAGCCGCTCTAGCTTTTCGTAGCGATCGCCTTGATTCAACCCAAAGACGACGTGCAAAATGATGCGCATTGTGATTTTCTGCATAGCGCTGCGCACATCTAGACTGCTGCCAACAGACCACTGAGAAATCACGTCTTGGGTAATTTGCGCAATCATCTGGCCATAGGTGCTCAGATGCTCACCATGAAACGGTGGCATGACCAGCTGTCGACGATTTCGATGCTGCTGACCGCTGAGCAAAATGACGTTCTGTCGGCCCAATAGTGGCACCAACAGCTCGTTGAGTTCTCCAGGTGATGACAGCTCTTTGCCCGTATCGTGGGTGAGCATGTACTGAATGGCTTTGGGCGAATTGACAAAAAGATAGGGACTAGAGCCGTTTGAGGTGATTGGCGACTGAAATAGGTCACCATAACGGTTAAAGTTTGTCTGCATGTAGCCCACTGGATTTAGCACCCACTGGGTTGTTTGTATCGCTTCGGGTGTTCGAGGGCGAGGAATAGTGTTCATAGATGCTATTTATTTCGCTGAGGTCTGCTATTGCCGGTCTACTGCTTTAGCTTAGCGCTCAAGTTTTAAGAGCGCTCAAGTTTTGAGTCGCTGCTGTATGACGAAAACGGGTACGACTAGGACAAGAAGCGACGTGGCAAAACTGAGTTAAAGGCGGTATCGGCAGCGACTTCAACAGCTGCCGATGTCGTGAGCGTTTAAACTAGCTAAATTAGGAAACTTTTCATGCTTGATATGGCTTTTGGTGAGTGGGGTGAGGCAGAGTTACAGCTAGGACTGGTGATTACGCTCACCACTGTGGCTTGTGCGATCGCATTCAAAGTCATTCCAACCCTATCGCACGCCCTCTTTGACCGGCTACAGTTTTCAGCCGCAATCTACAGAGACGTCATTGAGCCCAATCAGACCCTGCTGTCGGCGGCTGTGGCCCTGAGCGTGGCTGACGTGCTGATCGATTACTTCTTCTCAAACGCTCAGCTCTATTCGTTTATTGAAATTCCGCTGGGTCTGCTGGTTGGTGGCCTAGTTATCTTGTTGATCTTTCGTTTGTCCAGGTTTTTCTTTGACGTTTATCTGCTCAACGCCGCTGCTCAAACTAGCCGCAAGATCAACAGCGAAGTTTTAATTTTAGGCAAGGTTGCTACCACGCTAGGCGGTACGGTTATCGTCGCGATTATCTTTGGCCAAACCCATCAGATTAACGTTGTGGGCCTGGTTGCTAGCCTGGGGGTTGGCGGGCTGGCCGTCGCCTTTGCCGCCCAAAAAACGCTAGAGCAGGTGATTAGCAGCCTTATTCTATATATCGATCGGCCCTTTGTGATTGATGACTACATTGGCTTATCTGATGGCACCTTTGGCCAAGTCGAATCAATTGGCCTGCGCTCGACTAAAATTCGCACCTCTGGCAAGGGCACGCTGGTGGTCATTCCCAACAATATGCTGACGCAGGTGGCTATTGAGAACTTCACAGGTGCCAAGAAGGTGATGTCAATTGTGTATCTGAAGTTTTATCGGGCGATCGCTAGCGATGAAAGGGCCCTCATTCGACAGGTGATATTAGAAAGCACCCAGGGCATTTTTGGCATTGACTACCGCAGCACCGACATTGCCTTTATGGAGCCAGACAGCGTTTCTGAAGTGGCTGAAACCAGAGCGCAGGTGACGTTCTTTATCTTGGGGTCTGGCGAAGTGTCGATGGAGCTACGCGGTCAGCTGCTAGATGCGGCCAGTCGCAACGTCGCCGAAAAGCTCAGAGGATTTGGTATCGCCTTTGATATTGAGGCTAAAAGGATCAACGTGGATTCTCCTATCACCATTTGACCTGCCGGATTTTAGTTCTTTTTTTATTGTTACCATTCTCTTCAACCGCCTACATGGATACCTTTTTTTCAGCCTTACAAGAGATCTTTCGATTTGACCGTGACGCTCAGATCTTTCTTATCCGACTAGGTCTCCAGCTAGGGCTGTTTCTCTTTTTCGTTGTCCTCTCAGCGATTGTAGGTCGATTTACGCCCGCGGTTGTTCGCCTTGTTATTCAGCAAATTGCGCCCCATAAAATCTCTGACATTTACGATGCGCTGATCAAGCCGATTGAGCCGCTGCTGCGCACGGTGGGCACCTTCATTCTGATTTCGCTCAGCCTCAGCCTGCTTCAAGAATACGCTGGGCTTTACGAGTTTCTCGGATTTTTTGTCACGCTAGGAACCGTCATTAGCGTTGCCTGGTTAGCCTCGCGTTTATTTCGTCAGTTTATGCGCGTCTACGGGATTGATTTGGCCCGCCGCATGAACTTAGAAGTCGACGAAATGCTGCTGATTGTAGAAACCTTGGTAAATGTCGCCATTGGCGTTGTGGCTGTGGTCGCCTTCGCGCAAAATCAAGGCGTCAGTCTAGTGGGTCTGATTGCGGGTTTTGGCATTGGGGGCGCTGCGATCGCATTTGCCGCCCAAAAAACGCTAGAGCAGCTGCTCGGCACCATTGTGCTCTATCTTGACCGGCCCTTTAGCCCCGGCGATCATATTCGCGTTAGCCTTAACCCTCACGCGGATGATGTTTATGGCCGCATTGAGTCAATCGGCCTGCGCTCTACTAAGCTGCGGACGGCGGCCAAAAGCACGCTGGTCATTATTCCTAATTCAATCCTAGCAAATTTAGATATTGAGAATATTACGCGAGGTAAAAAAGTGATGGTGCTGCTTTATCTAGACTTTGTGCGCTTGCTAGAAGAAAGGGAGCAGGCTCTAGTAAAACAGGTGGTAAAAGAAAGTACCGATATGCTGTACGGGATTGATCCAGGCAGCACCAAAATTAGCCTGTTCAAGCTGAGCGATCGCCCCGGCTCGCGTGCTCGCGTCACCTTTTTCATCTTAGGCTCTAGCGAAAACTCCATTCAGCTCCGCAAGCGCCTGCTAGAGCTAGCCAACGATAAAATATCTGCCAAGCTGCTGGAATACGACATCCAATTCAACGTAGAAGATCCAACTGTTTATGTCGAATCCCCCGTCACTATATAAGCCTCAAAAATTAGAATAAGCCCTGAAAACAGAACTATAAAATACAGGCATCAAAAATACAGGCATCAAAAAACTCCCCAGCGACCGCCGGGGAGTTTTTTAACAAAACTGACTATCAGAACTCATTAGTCAGCTGCCCAAAAGCAGCCAGACCAACTAATTAATGACTAGTCAAGGTCATCCATAGCCAATACAGGTTCAGCTGCGCGGTTTAGACCCTTCTCAAAGCCACCTTCAGCAGCGCGGGCGCGGCCTGCGTGCCACAGGTGACCCACTAAGAAGAAGAAGGCCATTACAAAGTGGAAGGACGCCAACCACTGACGGGGGTTCACAAAGTTAACAGAGTTAACCTCGGTGATGATACCGCCCACAGAGTTGATAGACGCGTTGGGTGCGTGAGTCATGTACTCAGCCGCACGACGTACCTGCCAGGGCTGGATATCGTTCTTGAGCTTGTCAAGATCGAGCCCGTTTGTCCCTCGCAAAGGCGCGAGCCAAGGACCGTCAAAGTCCCAGAAGCGCATGGTCTCACCACCGAAGATGATTTCTCCAGTGGGCGATCGCATCAGGTACTTACCCAGACCAGTTGGGCCTTGGGCCGAACCAATGTTGGCACCTAGTCGCTGGTCACGAACCAAGAAGGTCATGGCCTGAGCCTGAGACGCTTCAGCATTAGTGGGTCCGTAGAACTCACTGGGGTAAGCCGTGTTGTTGAACCAAACGTAGCAAGAGCAGATGAAGGCCATCAAAGAGACTGCGCCGATGGAGTAGGAGAGGTATGCCTCACCGTTCCAAATCAACGCCCGACGTGCCCAGCCAAACGGCTTGGTCAAAATGTGGAATACGCCACCAGAGATACAAATTAGGCCAACCCAAATATGACCGCCGATGATGTCTTCCATGTTGTTAACGCCGCAAATCCAACCTTCGCCACCAAACGGAGACGTGGTGAGATAGCCGAAGATAATCGCGGGGTTGAGCGTGGGATTTGTGATGACGCGAACATCACCACCGCCTGGAGCCCAAGTGTCGTATACGCCACCCAGGAAGCAGGCTTTGATTACAAGCAAGAACGCACCTAGACCCAACAGGATCAGGTGATAGCCGATGATGTTAGTCATCTGATTCTTGTCTTTCCAGTCTTGGCTAAAGAAGCTGGAATACTCTTCTAGCGTTTCAGGGCCGCGAATGGCGTGATACACGCCGCCAAGACCTAGAACCGCAGAAGAAATAAGGTGAAGCACACCGACTACAAAGTAGGGGAAGGTGCTGATGACTTCACCACCAGGGCCTACACCCCAGCCCAAAGTGGCTAGATGAGGCAATAGAATTGCGCCCTGCTCATACATGGGCTTTTCAGGAATGTAGTGAGAGACTTCAAACAAAGTCATCGCACCGGTCCACAATACGATTAGACCTGCGTGGGCGACATGAGCACCCAGCAGTTTACCGGACAGATCGATCAGACGGGCGTTGCCAGACCACCAGGCATAGCCTGTGGAGGGCTGGTCGCGGCCACCGCCAACGAAGCTGTTATTAGAGAGCGTTACCACGGGGGAGTACCTCTTCAGGGAATACAAATTTCTCATGGGGCTGGTCCTGAGGACTGAGCCACGCACGAATACCTTCATTCAACAAAATGTTCTTCGTGTAGAAGGTTTCAAACTCAGGGTCTTCCGCTGCGCGGATTTCCTGAGAGACAAAGTCATACGCTCGCAGGTTCAAAGCGAGACCGACAATACCAATCGAACTCATCCATAGGCCCGTCACAGGAACGAACAGCATGAAAAAGTGCAACCAGCGCTTGTTCGAGAACGCAATACCGAAAATCTGTGACCAGAAACGGTTTGCCGTCACCATCGAATAGGTCTCTTCCGACTGAGTCGGCTCGAACGCCTTGAAGGTGTTCGCATTCTCGTTGTCTTGGAACAGCGTGTTCTCTACCGTTGCACCGTGAATAGCACAGAGCAAAGCGCCGCCCAAAATGCCCGCTACGCCCATCATGTGGAACGGGTTCAGCGTCCAGTTATGGAAGCCTTGCAAGAACAGCAAGAAGCGGAAGATTGCCGCCACGCCGAAGCTAGGCGCAAAGAACCACGAAGACTGGCCCAAGGGATACATCAAGAAAACGGAAACGAAGACCGCAATCGGACCGCTAAAAGCAATTGCGTTGTACGGACGAATGCCGACCAGCCGAGAAATCTCGAACTGACGGAGCATGAAGCCAATCAGGGCAAACGCACCGTGAAGTGCGACGAACGCCCACAGGCCACCAATCTGGCACCAGCGAACGAAAGAACCTTGGGCTTCGGGGCCCCACAGCAGCAGCAGGGAGTGGCCCATGCTGTCAGCGGGGGTAGAGACGGCAACGGTTAGGAAGTTGCAGCCTTCTAGATAAGAGCTTGCCAGCCCGTGGGTGTACCACGAGGTGACGAAGGTGGTGCCGGTCATCCATCCACCAATGGCCATGAAGGCGCAGGGGAATAGAAGCAAACCGGACCAGCCAACAAAGACAAAACGGTCGCGCTTTAGCCAGTCATCGAGGACGTCAAACCGTCCCCGTGCGGCGGGCGCTTGTCCCATTGCTATGGTCATTTAAAAGAATCCTCTTAATATGGCATTAAGTCCTTTGTTATCTGAAACGGTGGATTAGTACCAGCGCCCGCAAGTATATCAAGATACTTGCACGCAGCCGCACTCGGCCAGCATTTTCAGACGACCCGTAGACTAGAAGCATGGGAACTAGAAGCATGGGAACTAGAAGCATGGGTATCCAATTTCTCAGCTTTCCAATTTTTCCAATCCCAATTTTTCCAATCTACGGAGCTTTAAAGCTACAAACGGCAGCTAAATATCGCTGCCCTAAAGGATTTCGGCATGTACTTATCATAAGGACTGATCCATTTTTTTACAATCTGTCATGTAAGTTCTCAGATTCTTTTTAGGCGAGAAAGGATTTGTTTTAGCCAAAAATTAGCGCGATCGCGTCTCTTCATTAGCCCTTAGGCTGGTTTTCTGAAAATAGCTATAACGCCTTTACCTCGCTAGGTTGACCGCTGGAAATAGCGGTGTGACTGCCTGCTCTCGCCCGCTGTGGAGATGTCTAAATTCTTAACTTTTCCTCAACTTTCCTGCTGGAAAAGCGTTTTGACAGCGTTCATAAAACACTAAAGCGGTAATGGCGAGTTGCACAGAACTTGGAGTAAGCCGATACTATTTAGATCTGCTACGGCTTAACGATGCTTAACGCTTTTCAATAGTCCGTGTCCTAACCTATTGCTGTAAACATGACTGCTTCCAAAGCTTCGACTCCAACCCCCGCTTCTGAAGGCGATCGCTCCGGTAATCGCTCCGGCAATCGCTCCGGCAATCGCTCTGGCAATGGCTCTGGCAACCGCCCTGCGGACAAGACCGTGCTGCGCCGAAAGATCCTAGGCGCGCGTCGTCCTAGCAACTACTTTTGGGCGGCAGTGACTGCGGTGGGTGGCACTGGGTTTTTCCTGGCTGGAATTTCGAGCTATTTGCATACCAATCTGCTGCCGTTTTCTGATTTGCCCGCTCAGCTAGTCTTTATCCCGCAGGGGATTGCGATGGGCTTCTATGGGACGGTGGCGCTGCTGCTTTGCCTGTATTTGACGCTGATCATTATCTGGAATATTGGCGGTGGCTACAACGAATTTAATAAGGACGCCAGCGAAGCTCGAATCTTTCGCCACGGCTTTCCAGGGGAAAACCGTGAAATTGATATACGCTACCCGCTGAAAGACGTGCTGGCGGTTCGCGCAGAAGTAAAGGAAGGTTTGAGCCCTAAGCGTGCGCTGTATTTAAAGGTGAAGGGTAAGGGCGAGATTCCGCTAACGCGAGTGGGTCAGCCGATTTCGCTGGCCGATTTGGAAAATCAGGGGGCTGAGCTGGCTCGCTTTTTACAGGTGCCTTTGGAAGGGGTTTAGTCTGAGGTTTGACCAGGAGTGGCATCAGATAGTGTCATCAGAGATCTGGCCAGAAATCCGGTCAGCGGCCTAGTCAGAAAACAAGACATTGAAGCAGACCGCAGCAGTATGACAGAATGTGCGGACTCTGCTCATATCAGACAAACTTGGTGAGTTGACGCTCAATTAGGTGAATACTAATGCGTGAACACCAGTTCTGATTTGTGGCGGTATGGATATTAGATGCCGCGTTTTTTTGGGAGCGTACGTTTTAGATGAAATTAAGTTTTGGCCCGGTTAGGTTTAGCGCTATGAGCTTTGGTACGAGCCGCAGGCGGTGGGCTGTGTTGATGGCGATCGCGCTGCTCATCAGCAGCTGTAGTGAACCTGCCGGTACGCCTGTTTCGGGTGATACTCCAGCGCCGTCATCGCCCCCTGTTGCCGCCGCGCCATCAGCGCTGACGGCGGGTCTGCCCCGGCTAGAAGGCAACGCGATCGCCGAGATTACGGTAGGCGATCAGGTCATTACCGTTGAGCTAGATGGCGACAAAGCGCCGATTACCGCTGGTAACTTTGTCGATTTGGCCCAAAAGGGGGTGTACGATGGCACCACTTTTCACCGGGTTGTGAAGTCACCCGAGCCGTTTGTGGCACAGGGGGGAGATCCCCTGAGCAAAGATCCTAATGTGCCTGCTTCTCGACTAGGGAGTGGTGGCTACGTTGATGAGGAAACCGGGGCTGCTAGGGAAATCCCTCTGGAAATCTTGACTGACGGTTCGGACGAAATTGTATATGGGATGACGCTGCCAGAGGCCAGAATTCAGGCTGCACCCGTTCTAAATCATCGGCGCGGTGCGATCGCGATGGCTCGCTCTGGCGTCAATACTGCCTCGTCTCAGTTTTATATTACGCTGGCCGATTTGCCCTTTTTAGATGGTAGCTACGCAGTCTTTGGCTATGTGACAGACGGTATGGACGTGGTCGATGCTATCCAGCTAGGCGATGTGATTACCTCGGTTGAGATTACGTCAGGGGCAGAGAACTTGGTGCTGCCAGAGGCGGCTGGTCAGTAGCTTGTGAGGTCCAGCCTGTAAGTGAGCGCTTCTGATCAAGATGTGGTTGTAACAGGCATTGGCCTGACCACCGCGCTAGGGGAGACGGCGCTGACCACTTGGGCCAGATTAATGGCTGGGGAAAGTGCGATCGCGCTTCGCCAGCCATTTTTAGATCTCGACCCAGGGCCCCTAGCCATGATCGGCAAAGCACCCGTGAATTTGAGCGCGATGACCCGACGGTTGGCCTTAGCGGCCTGGAAAGATGCGGGGTTATCTTTTGGCGCTGGCGCTGGCGCTGACGGCGATGACTGGGGTTCTGACTGGGGTTCTGACTGGGGCTCTAACTGCGGCACCGTCGTCGGATCTAGCCGTAGCCATTTGCAGGTGCTGGAAGACATGGCGTTTCAACAGCGGCAGCGACCAGACCAGATAAAAGGCGATTGGCTAAGCTCACTAGCCCATATGCCCGCTTTGACAGTGGCGCAGACGGTTGGCGCGCGCGGGCCTTTGCTTGCCCCGATGGCTGCTTGTGCTACCGGCGTATGGGCAATTGCTCAGGCTGCTGACTTAATTCGATCTGGGCAGTGTCGCCGGGCGATCGCAGGCGCGGTAGAATCGCCTATCACCCGGCTGACGCTGGCAGGCTTTCAAAAAATGGGAGCACTGGCACAGACAGGTTGCTACCCCTTTGATGTAGTGCGTGAGGGATTTGTGCTAGGTGAAGGGGGGGCGCTGCTGGTGATGGAGTCGGCAGCAGTGGCGGCGGCACGAGGCGCACGCGTTTACGGCAAGGTTTTGGGTGCGGGGATGACGAATGATAGCCATCATGTGAGTGCATTTGATCCGACCTACCGGATGGGGCGGCGAGCGGTAGAACTGTGTTTGGCGCGAAGCGGGCTAGGTGCGAGCGAGGTGGATGCGGTGCATACGCACGGGACGAGCACGGTGCAGAATGACCGGATGGAGGCGAGTTTGATTGCGGCGCTGCGGGCGGTGCGATCGCCAGGCAGAAAGCACTTGCCTGTGATGGCGAGTAAGGGAGCCACCGGTCATACATTAGGCGCTTCGGGCGCGGTTGTAGTCGCGCTGGGGCTGATGAGTTTGTATCGACAGCGGCTAGCGCCCTGCGTAGGGCTGCACACAGCAGGCTTTGAGCTGGATTTTGTGCATCAAGGCGAAAAAGCGCGACTGGAGAAGCTGCTGTGCTTTAGCTTCGGTTTTGGGGGGCAAAATGCGGCTCTAGCCTTAGAAAAAGCAGAATGTTGACGACAAGCGGCGGGCGGCGATCGCTGTAAATTTCTGCGCGTGGAGTGATATCCTCCAAAAATTACGCTCTGATTGTGTGCGAATTAGATATGATTTAAATCATTGTCACGGTTTAAATGTTTTTTAATTCCGTAGGGAGCTGTATCTATGAAGCTTTGCAATTTTGCACATAGGGTAATGACGCCTGAACTGGCTGCGATCGCACTCACCGGGCTGATGGTGATGATGGCTCAGCCTGCCAAGGCTGGCACCGTCTTAACAGATGCGGCAGTCGGCGCGGGCGTAGGCGTTGCTACTGGCACTGTGTTAGGTCGCCAGGTTGGCGTAGACGATGCGGTCAACGGGGCTGCGGCAGGGACAGCCTGCCATGTGGCCAACGAGGAGCTGCACGAAGAGAATGAACGCAACCTTGCTGAAGATTTGGCAATTGGTGCGGTGACGGCTGGTGGTGTTGGTTTGCTGACAAATAACGACAGCTTTCTGACGAATGCGGCGCAGGGTGCAGTAGCCTGCGGCGTGATTAATGTGATTGATTAAGGCAATCTTGTGTAAGGCGAGCTTGTGAAAGATAAAAGGCCGAAGTCTTTAGCAGACTCCGGCCTTTTTTTTCAGTCTTTCTAATGTGGCGTGGGTCACCTAATCTAGAATGTCGCTTAATCTGGAATGTCACAGAGCAAATCGCAAACTTCGGGTTTTAGCTCACGCTCCATCAGCGACCCTACTGCCTCTGCGGGCGTGATGTTGCCCTCTAGCAATCGGTTCACTTGCCGAGAAATCGGTGCAGCGATGCCCTCGCGGTTGGCGATCTCCATCAGCACATGCGCTGTATTCACGCCTTCTGCCGTTGCGCCTAATTCTTCTAAAATCTGCTCTAGTGATTTTCCCTGTGCGAGTCCATAGCCCACCCGGTAGTTGCGGCTAAGGCTGCTGCTACAGGTGGCCAGCATGTCGCCAAGACCGCTGAGCCCGTAGAATGTCTCTACCTCAGTGGCCCCCAAGTGCATGCCAATGCGAATGACTTCGGGCAGAGCGCGGGTGATGAGCGCTGACTTGGCGTTGGTGCCTAGGCTCAAACCGTCACAGACGCCTACTGCGATCGCCATGACGTTTTTTAGCGTTCCGCCCAGCTCAGCGCCTAGCGGGTCAGCGCTGGTATACACCCGAAACTGATCGGAAGAGAACACCTGCTGCATGGTCTCAGCTGCCTGCTGATCGGTGCTGGCGAGCACGGTAGCACCGGGCAGGCCGCGATCAATCTCTTTAGAAAGATTAGGGCCAGAGAGTACGACCACCGGGTGCGAGGGAAATGCTGCTGTAAAAATTTGCGAGGGTGTGCGCGTTGTCTTCGGGTCTAATCCTTTCGTCGCGGTCACCAAAATAGTGTGCTCAGGAATTTCCAAAGACTGTAGCTGCTCGGCCACGTCAGCGACCCCTTTCATCGAAATCGCAGACAAAATCACGTCTGCGCCCGCAACCGCCTCTGCGAGCGACAGTTCCATTCGTCTCGACCAAACGGTGATGTTGTGATCGTTGAGCTTTGCCAAGCTGGCTAGCGAAGAGCCCCAAGCGCCTGCGCCGAGTACGGTAATGTCAAGCACGCTGCCAGCAGCGATTGACGACAAATCTGATGACTTGATAGGTGCACTGATAGTAGAGGCGGACATGTGAAAATCTCCGGAGTGAAGGCTTTAAGCAAGTGAAGGGTAGCCGCCTAGACAGCTAGGCTGCTATCTCAATATCGGCAAAATCAGCAAACAGCTGGAGAGGGACTCACGGCTTCTGTTTCTGCTGAAAGCTGATAATCAGGAATTGCATGAACTTCCAGGTACTTATGATAGGCCTGATACTGGCGATCGCAGTCCGCTTCTGACCAGCCGCAGTGCGATCGCAACGTATCCACAATCGCAGGCAGGGCGTCGCGGCCATAGTTAGCGCGGTGCGCCACCAGCAGCCGGTGAAAGCATATATCGACTAGCGTTCTAGCCAGCTCTGTTTCTACCGCGTAGACTACCTGGGCCTTGATATCTGGCAGGTCGCTCTGAAGTGGCTCCGCTAGTGCTGGCATGCGCTCAACTAGTGCCAAAACCTCCCAGCTGCGCATCCCATACAGCTTAAACAGATACTCAATTGTGTGCTGTGGCAGGCGATCGCCATACTTATTTATCAAGTCCACCAGGGTATGGGCCGAGAACTCGACCGCGCCCGGTAGCGGCAGCTCTTGGGTCGTGCAGGCAGGGGCCGATCGGCCTAGCTTGCGGTAGGCTACGTCGGTTAGCTCTTCGGCTACCTGGCGATAGGTCGTTAGCTTGCCGCCAATCAAAGAGACCAGATTGCGGATGTCACCATTTTTAGGCAGGCCGTGGTCGTGCACGATGTGGCTGCGTGTAATGCTGCTATTTTTGGCTTTGTCTTCGTTGGGCAGGGGGCGCACACCCGAATAGGTAAAGCACACGTCCTCGCGGCTGAGCTGAGCCTGCGGCAAAACGCGGTTGGTCTCACTGAGCAAATAGTCAATTTCTGCGTCGCTGGCCTTGATGTCATCGAGATCTTTGGTTACGCGCAGATCGGTTGTCCCAATTAGGTACTTGCCCAGCCAAGGAATAATAAAGTAAGGCCGACCGTCGGTTTCTGCCTCTACGTAGAGCGCACCGTCAGTGGGCGCACCCGGAAACGCCTCTACGATGATGTGGCTGCCTTTAGTGCCGCCCATCAGCTTGCGCGGGCTCAGCGGCTGCGGATGATCTGCTTGCCAGCCCCGTTCGCAAACCTGATCGACCCAGGGCCCGGACGTGTTGAGCAAAACCGACGCTTGCGTCTCTAGCTCAACCTGCTGGCCGCTGATTTTGTCTTCTAGCGTGATTTGCTCAACTACGCCCCCTTTCTCTGGCTGAAGCAGACGCACAACCGCAGTGTGATTTAGTACCGTCGCCCCGGCAGCCTGAGCAGAGAGAACGTTTTCTAAACAAATTGCCTCGGCATATTCTACCTGGGCATCGAAATACTGGGCCGCACCGCTGAGGCGATCGCGATTTACGCCCCGAAACAGCTGACCAAACGGGGCCGGGCGCAACATTCTGTGTCCTGGCAGCGTTTTGTCAAAGCTCAGCACGTCGTACAAAATCATCCCCAAGCGCACGAGCTGCGGCCCTCGCTTGTTTCCTCGATAAATCGGAATCGTCATCTGCAAAGGTTTGACCAGATGAGGCGCATTGCTTAGCAGCCGCTCACGCTCTTTTAAAGACTCACGCACCAGCCCAAATTCAAAATATTCTAGATACCGCAGGCCACCGTGAATTAACCGAGAAGACCAGCCCACAGCGCCGCCAAAGTCGCCCTTGTCAACAAGCAAAGTCTTCAACCCCCGAATCGCACCGTCGCGAGCGGTGGCCGCGCCGTTAATACCGCCACCGATCACGATCAAATCGAAAGACTGTTCAGTCAGGTTAGAGAGCGTTTCCATAAGTGAAGAGTAAGGGCCAAGTAAAAGCGGCCAAATAAATTTGGGCGTGAGTCTCGCCGCGATCGCCGCGAGGTTATGTTCGAGGTGTGTCTTTGTCCTCTGCAAACTTTTGCGAATCTAAGTTTACATTTAACACATATGTTGTATCTAGGATGTTTTATCTAGGTTTTATATCCGCTGTCTGTAGCCCAGCGAACCTGCGCGGCAAATTTGCCGCGCAACAAACTAGCTATGCACTTATCCAGCAGCGCCCAGCAGCTCTTTAGCCCATCTGTCTACGTCGTAAGCTTTCACCGCTTCGTACATTCGACCCATCCGAGCCGATCGTTCCTCTGGCCCCATTGCCAAAGCCTGATCGATGGCTTTATCCATGCTGCTATCGGCATATGGGTTAGTCAGCACCGCGTCCGGCAGCTCAACCGCCGCTCCCGCAAATTCTGAGAACACCAGCACGCCGTCCTTGCCCCCTTTGGCCACAACGTACTCTTTGCCAACTAGGTTTAGACCGTCGCGCAGCGGGGTCACCCAGGCGATGTCTGCCGCCGCATACAAAGCCAGAATTTCATCTAGCGGCAGCGCTGAGGTAAACAGCAAAATCGGCGTCCAGCTCAGCTTGGCAAAGCGACCGTTAATTTTACCCACTAGCCGCTCAATCTCGCTTTGAGCCGTTTTGTAAATCCGCATGCCGGTTGCGGGCTTGGCGACGGCCACTACAAAGTTAATCTTGCTCTGAAGCTCTGGCCTGCGGGTGAGCAAACGCTCGTAGCACAGCAGCATTTCTTTGGTGCCTTTTACATAGTCCACTCGCCCCGCCGAGACAATCAGCTGACGCTCGCCGCCCATTTCTTCGCGAATTTCTGCGACTCGCTTGACGACTGACGGCTTTTCAACCACAGAACGAATAAAGTCTACGTTCGTACCGACCGGAAACGCGCCTAGGTTTACGAGCTGATCTTTGTAGCGAATTTGCGTTGTAATCTCTGGTGCAGCTAAGGCCGTTCCTCTGGGCGTAAACTCTTTGGCAACGGGCCCTCGCTTAACGATCTCAATTTCTCGAAAACCTTGGGCAATTGAAACAAAGTTTTCTACGTACCTTGGAATGTGGAAGCCGCAAACGTCACAGCAGAGCAAGCTATCAATAATTTCTTCACGCCAGGGGAGCACATTGAACGCGTCGGAGCCTGGGAAAGGCGTGTGGTGGAAGAAGATGATTTTAGCGTTAGGCCTTTGCTGACGGATGTAGTAGGGCGTCAGCCACAGGTTGTAGTCATGAATCCAGATCAGGGCATCGTCGGCGGCATCTTCACAGGCCGCATCGGCAAACTTGCGGTTGATATCTTGAAAGTTTTCCCAGTCGGAGCTTTCGTAGGTAAACTGCCAGGGAAAAGAGTGCAAAATAGGCCAGAAGGCCTCTTTTGAGGTGACGTGATAAAAGTTTTTAACCTGATCGGCGCTGAGCGGAATTCGGCGGACAGTGCTGTTTTCGTTGTCAGCGAAGCTCATCCGTTCTTGAAAGCGCTCTTTTTGCTTGGGATTTATTTGTTTCCAAGCAATCCAGGTGCTTTGCTCGGCGTTAGCAAAAAAGCTTTTGATGGTGGGCAAAATGCCGTTGGGGCTTTTCTTCTCTCGGTAGATCGTCTTTCCATTTTCGACCACTTCATCGTATGGTTCACGATGGTAGAGAATAACCAAGGATGATTTCATAATAAAATAAGAGACCTTTAAGTCATGATAGATACGTCATGGTAGATAGCCGCCATCAATAAGGCAACTCTGTCACACAGCCAATGCCACACAGCCAACGCCACATGGCAGATGGAGCTTGGCCAAATTGAGAGATTGATGCTATCAACCTGACTTTGTGCTGACCTGACTTTGTGCTGACCTGACTTTGTGCTGTTAGAGCGCGCGTTATCCGCAGAGTTTGTATTGTTTAGAAGAGTTTGAATGTTGTTTGATAAGCCGCTCTGATAAACCAGTTTGTTAAACAATATTCAAGCGAAGAACAAACAAGAAGCTGACCGCTAAAAGCTGACCGCTAAAAAACCTGCTAAAAACGAAAAAACATTAGCAAAGCCGCTATTTTACACGGGTAAGATTAGCACTGAGCTAACGAGCACTCTTCGTCTACATGTCACAAGCAGACTACCACGATGGGCATATACAAGTATCTTCCTAGAGGTAGACCTATGTAATCGCTCCCTCTAAAATTCCCTGCTCCTGGGCGTTTTGAGCGTTTTCGGTGGCTCCATCAGAGTTTTTGTGACCCCCTCTTACGCTATGTCTTTTGCTATACCTTTCACGGCACATAGTGAGCACATAGTGATAGGACATTGCCTACGAGCAAGAAGTCTAAGGCATGAGCGATTGTATTATTTGAAAAACTGAAAAACGCTATTTCAAATATATTCCGAATAACATAATATGCAACTGTGCAACGAAGTTTCTATTTGCTAGATATCTAGATTAGACAACGCTAGAGATTACCTTGGGCTATGCTATGCAGGCAAAATCTATTCTGCTAATCTGCCTGCAAAATTAGGCATCAGCGCAAGCGTAGATCGAGGCTAGGCGTGGAGCTGAGTTGATTCTTAAGTTGGTCTTAGCGATCGCACCAAAAGAACACCAGAAAAATCGCCAGAAAAAATCGCACAAGAAAAAGCTTTTCCATTCGGTTTGTTGAGTTTAGAGTAAGAAATGGAAAGTGAACCTTGCACTGTGCTTGCTGTCTGCTTCGCCTGACGCAATTCTACCCTTGCGTCCTATCTCAACCCTACGTTCAGTCATAGTGGGCTAGCTGCTGCTAGGTTAGCTATTGTGGCTGGTGTCAGGTTAATCGTGCCTTTGAATAAAAGCGTTCCCGTTTAACGCCAGGATTATTTGATGATCGAGCCTCTCCCTAAAGCGACTGATTCTGACTTGCCTTCTGATTTGCCTTCTGCTTTCCCTAATGCAGCCTCTACCGTGCATCCTATTATTGAGCTTGATACTGCCGCTACCGAAGCGCTCTCGGCTTGGGCCGTTAAGGTCGCTGGGTCTAAGGACACCTATTTTGAGATTGGGCAGAAGCTAGCGAGACGGCTTGGGGCTCACCCCACGGCTGATGGCCTAACTGAAATTGGGTTTTGGGCACCAGAGCTAGCCGGGCAAATTTCACCGACTGATCGCAGTATTTATCTAGAAGTGTTTACGCCGATGGGCGCGGTCGATTTTTCGGCGACTGAGCAAACGGTGCCTTTTCGCTGTGACTGCGTGGAGATATCTCTGCAAGGGGAGTTTGTGTGGGCGGTGGTTAGCGGTATGCAGCCGGGCGCTCGCGATCGCCTCGGCAGTCTTTACTGGCTGCGCTACCGCGATGTCAACGACGGTGAGCTGCACACTATTCGCGATGTCCTGCCTTATTCCTTGCCATATGGTGTTTTTGCGCCTGCCGAGCTGTACGACATTGAAAGCTTGCAGCAGCAGAGACGCGATCGCGATTACTTTGCAAAAAAGGCCCAGGCTGCGCCTGTGGTGCCAGCGGACAAAGGCAATGAGCCTGCGCTGCCTCGAGAAACCGCGCCTGCTAACATTTTGCAGCTACACATTCCGACTGCCTCATCCGAGGGCACCCTGGCTGGCTTAGCCAATCTCTATCGCCAAATTGCCCAGAAAATTCGTCAAAAAGAGCCTTTAACGCCTGCTGAGCAGCACTATGTTGGTTACGACGCTCTTCAGCTATTGCCTACAGAACCCACGATTGAATACCGCTCAGAAGATGGCGATCGCGATTTCTTCTCACTTGATTTAGAAGCCTACAGTCATCACGGTCCGGTGTGCGCCCTGACCGATGAGCCTTTGATGGTCACCCTGCGCAAACCCGATACCCAAAACTGGGGATATGACGTACCGATTTTGGGATCTTCTACTACAAATCCATCTTTGCTCAGTACGCTGCGGCCCGATGAAGTGATCGACTTTATCGCCGAAATGCACGACTTTCCCGAGCAACCGATTCGGGTCATTTACGATCTGGTGTATGGCCATTCAGATAACCAGGCCATCAATTTACTTAGCCGTCAGTTTTTCGCGGGTCCCAATATGTACGGCCAAGATTTGAGCCATACGCTGCCTATGGTGCGGGCCATTTTGCTAGAAATGCAGCGGCGAAAAGTGAATACGGGGATCGATGGCATCCGCATTGATGGGGGACAAGACTTCAAGTTTTTCAATCCTTTTTCTGGGCGGCTAGAGTATGACGATAACTATCTGCTAGCCATGAGCGACGTGGTGCAAGAGATCAATGGCCATCAGCGGCTGATGTTTACTATTTTTGAAGACGGTCGGCCCTGGCCAGAGCCGGGCTGGGAAACCACCTCTACCTACCATGAACTCACTGAAATGCGCCCAGACGCTTTCCAGTGGGGCCCGCTGATTTTTGCGCACAATACGCCTGCGCTCAAAGGCTTTTGGGACTATAAGTGGCCGCGGGTGCAGGAAGTGATGCTGATGGGCGATCGCTGGATTACCGGCTGCGGTAATCACGACACGGTGCGCCGAGGCAATCAGGTTGATCCCGAAGGCGATATCAACTGGAACTTGGGCGAAACCCTGCCAGAAGTCTTGAACAATGCCTATGACAACCCGGCGACTACCCTATGGGTATATGGCTTTAGTCCTGGGCTGCCAATGGACTTTCTCAACGCTCTGATGCACAGCGGCTGGGGATTTTTCCGCAATACAGACGATATTTACGGCGTCAAGGTGATGACCGAAGAGCTGAACTTTTTGAACTGGCAGGTGACTTCGGCCTTTTACGAGAAGCCTCAGTTTTTCAAACAGCTCAAGCAGTTTGGCTTTGAGAATTTGTCAGTGCTCAAGCGCTTCTCTAATGTGCTGGCCGATACGATGCAGGAGTTTGAATATGACCTTGATCTGGTTGCTAGAAACTGCCGCGATCGCTGCCTTAATCCTGACGGTCTGGTAACCGAAACGCCAACGCTAGAGATTTTTTACAAAGCGCTAGACGCCAGTCAGCTCAAGGACTTTTCTCTAGCATTTATGGAAGACTGCCACGAGTTTAGCCGGGTGTCTCACTACTTTGAGGAAGCCAACCGGGCCAACACCGCCGGAGCCGATCAACCTCCCCGGTATGAGATCTCTTCTGCCGATATTACGCCTTCTACCCTGTCTGAATCTGATACGAGCGAGTCACTCATCTCTGCTGATGCCTGCGCGCCGGATCAGGCTCCAACTGAGTCACTGATTGCTGATGTCAATGCGATGGAGCAAATTACCGCTCAAAAGCTTGCCGCTCAGCAGGCGATCGCGAGTGAGACCTCAGCCCAAACATCGGCCAAAGCATCAATGGTTAAAGCCTTTAGCCTATCGGGTAATCGAGCGGCCTTTAACCTGGCGATGCGTCAGTACCGCCGGGCCAATCCATGGCTAGCTGGAAATATCTCTGGCACAGATCGCTTCAATCGAATCAGCGAAGGAGACTATACGCTGTTTTACGGCGTCCGCAGTCAGCCGGATCCGACTAACTCTATTCCTAGTGTTAATCGCAAACAGATTGCCATGATTGCCCACATGGGTGGCGGCCCGGCTCAGACGGCCTTTTTCGACTGGCTTCAGCTCGATCCTAGTGAGTGGAATATTGTGATTACCTCGCCGGGACTAGACCTGAGCGATCCTAAATCTCTCAAGGGCTTAGTTTTAGAAGACGGTCAGGCGGTGCTGTTAGAAAAAAAAGAGATTCTGACATGAGCGTCTGATATCAGCAGCCACTCAGAATTTTTACGCAGACCCTTATCTCCTGAGCTTTTTTGTTAGGACATCGCTATGCCCGCTTCCGTCTCGTCTCCCCTTAGCCAGCAAACCCTTTCTTTAGACCATCACAGCTTTGCCAACACATTGGCAACGACTAAGAACCTGCTGATCGTTCAAGATCTCGATGGCGTTTGCATGGATTTGGTAAACGATCCGCTTACCCGCCGGATAGCACCCGGCTATGTTCAGGCGAGCCAGGGCTTTGGGGACCACTTCTATGTGCTCACGAACGGCGAACACATAGGCAGACGGGGGGTCAATCGCATTGTTGAGCGGGCGTTTAAGCAGGCGCTTGATCTAGACCCAGCCGAGTTGCAAACTGCTAATAGCTATCTGCCTGGCTTAGCGGCGGGTGGTGTGCAGTGGCAAGATCGCGATGGGCAGGGCTCTCATCCGGGGGTGAGCGAGGCTGAGCTGGCCTTTTTAAAAGCCGTGCCGCAGCAGATGGAAGCCTGTTTGCGAGACTTTTTTGAATCTCATGGCTGCCCGCCTAAAATTGCAGCGCAGTTAGATGCGTATATCGCGGCGTCTATTCTCGATAATATTGCTTCGCCAACGGTGAATCTCAACAGTCTGTATCCTGGCTTTGAAGGTGACAACGAGGCGTTTGTGGCGCTGCAAGCGGCCATGCGATCGCACCTGGAATCTCTTCTTCACAAGTCGATCGAGCAGGGCTTGCAAGACTCCTTTTTCATTCACTATGCGCCCAACTTGGGCCGAGATGCCGACGGCAAAGAGCGAGTGTGGTTTGGCAGCGGTCAAGACTCGGGCACCACTGATTTTCAGTTTATGCTGCGCGGTGCGATTAAAGAAGCCGGGGTGCTGGCTTTGCTCAACCGCTACTATTTCAAGCGCACGGGCACCTATCCGCTTGGGGAAGACTTTAGCGCTCGTCAGGCCCCTCACGCTTTAGAGGCGCTAGTGGAGCTAGCTGAGAGCGCGTTTGATCCAGCGCAGATGCCTTTGATAGTGGGCGTGGGCGATACGGTGACTAGTCAGCCGCAGGCAGATGGCGTCAAGAGAGGCGGAAGCGATCGCAATTTTCTTCAGCTCATCCAGTCGTTAAATGCTGTTTTTAATACCGGCAATCTCACGGTCTACGTAGACAGCAGTGGCGGCGAGCTAAAAAACCGACAGCCGCTGCAGCTAGCAGAAGAAAACGGTGTGAAGCGAGTGGTTAAGGGGCCTGGAGACGCAGACGATCCGCTGCGGCTAAACGTTGCCTTTCCCGGCGGACACGAGCAGTATGCCCAGGTCTTTATGGCCGCAGCGCAGGCTCGCAGCCAAGCGGTCTAAATCGTTCCAGATTTTCTCTAACCTAGAGATGGAAACGCATGAGGCAGTCACTATAAACGGCAATGAGGCCCAAGCCGTTCGCTATGTAGGAAAGCTAGTAGATGGCAAAGCTAGTCGGTGGCCAACTAGTCGGTGGCAAAGCTGAACCGCTTTGCTTGAGCTAGCTAGAGCTAGAGCTAGCTAGAGCTTGTTATTTGCGATCGCCCCTCTCGGGTCCACCGTCCGGCGATCGCGAATTTTTTCGTATAGCGCCTTTTCTTCTGCGCTCAAATCTTTCGGCGGCGTAATAGCCACCTTCACTAGCAAATCACTTCGGTTCGCACCTTTCTTCCCCGGCCAGCCCCTCCCACGCAATCGCAAAGACTGCCCCGACTTCACCCCCGCAGGCACGCTTACCGTGACGCTTCCGTCTGGGGTTGGCACCGCTACTTTTGCGCCCAGTACCGCTTCATCTGGTGCAATCGGCACCTCACAGGTCAAATTATCCCCATCGAAGCTAAAAAAGTCGTGCGGCAGCAGTGACACCGTTAAGTACACATCGCCCCGCTGCTGTGTCTGCGGGTTACGGGCACCTTTACCCTTCAGCCGAATCTTGCTATCGGCCTTGACGCCTGCCGGGATGCGCACAGTCACCGACTCACCTCCAATACTAAAGCGCTTTTGCGCGCCGTGAAAGGCTTCTGAAAAGGTTAGCTTCAGCTCTGCTTCTTGATCAAGTGGGCCACGGCCAGCGGACGTTCTTCTGGCGGTTCTTCCGGCTGTTCCGGCTGCTCCGGCAGCTGCTCTAGGGTCAAAGCCAAAGCCGTTAGTTCCGCCAAATCCGCCCGTGTTGAAGCCAGCTCCTGCACCAGGTTGATAGCTATAAGACTGCGATCGCCCGGCCCCGCCACCCATTCGACCTAGCAGCTGGTCAATAAACTCTTCAAAACTACCGTATGCACCAAAGTCAAAGCCAGCCGCTCCACCTGGTGCACCTCCCCGCGGCATTCCACCGCCCGCTCGCGCCGCCTGCTGCCAGTACTGGCCAAACTGGTCATACTTCGTACGCTTGTCTGAGTCAGAAAGCACCTCGTAGGCTTCACTTACTTCCTTAAACTTCGCCTCTGCCGCCTTATTGTCAGGATTCACGTCAGGGTGATACTTCCGTGCCAGCTTACGAAAAGCACGCTTAATTTCACTCGCATCTGCCGTCTTACTCACGCCCAAAATGGCGTAATAATCCTTAAAATCCGTCGCGGCCATGCTAACTCCTACGTTCCTACCACTTGTTGGCTACAGCCTAGCAAAGCAAGAGGCGATATCAGGTTCGGTTTATCAGGTTCGGTCCAAGGCCAGCTTTCGTTTGACTCGCCTCGAACTCGCTTGCCTCGAACCTTTTGCTCTGAACCTGTCGCCTTGAACCTGTTTGCTCTGAGCCTGTTTGCTCTGAGCCTATTTGCCTTGAGCCTGTACATCTTAGACCAGTACGTCTTGGGCCAGTACGTCTTGAACCAACCCCTATTTACAGAGTCCTAACCTTCTTCATAGGGCGACGGTGCTCGTCCATAAAGCTCTGTCAAATTCTTCAGGTGATTAGCAATCACCGGCGTCAGCATGGCATCTACGTAGCGCCACTCCCAGTTGCCTTCAGCCGTACCCGGCGTATTCATCCGCGACTGTGTCCCTAGGCCCAGTATGTCTTGAAGTGGAATGACTGCCTGATTCGCCACCGAGCTGAGCGCTAATCGAATCATTGCCCAGTGCACCGAACTCGCCTCAAACGCACCTACATAGTTCACGAGCCGCAGCTTTTCGTACTCAGACGCTGTATTGAACCAGCCCACCGTTGTGTCGTTGTCGTGCGTGCCCGTGTAGACCATAAAGTTACGGTCGATGTTGTGGGGCAAATAGAGATTTTTATCATCAGAGCCAAAGGCAAACTGCAAAATCTTCATGCCAGGGAACCCATACTTATCGCGTAGCATGTGCACGTCATCATCGATCTGCCCGAGGTCTTCAGCCAAAAATGGCAGCTTCCCGAGCTTGTCTTCCACCGTGTCAAAAAATGCGTGGCCAGGTGCTTTAATCCATCGTCCGTTCAAGGCCGAGGTTTCTCCTTCAGAAATTGCCCAGAACGCCTCAAACCCCCGGAAATGATCAATCCGCATCAGGTCTACAAACTCTAGCAGCGACTGAATTCGCAACAGCCACCAGCTAAAGCCTTCTTCTTTTACTACGTCCCAGTTGTAAGTAGGATTGCCCCACAGCTGTCCTTCCGCACTAAAGAAGTCAGGCGGAACGCCCGCCATCTGCGAAGGGTACATCGTGTCTTCATTGAGCATAAACTTGTTAGGAAACGCCCATACATCCGAGCTGTTATGCGCCACATAGATGGGCATATCCCCCACAATTTGAATTCCCTTCTCGTTGGCATAGTGTTTCAGATCGCGCCACTGACGAAAGAACTCAAACTGCATGTATTCGTGATAAAAAATATCCCCAGCCAAGTCAACCCGTGCAATATTTAGCGCGTCAGTCTCGCGATGTGCTAGCGCATGATCCCATTCTGGCCAAGGCTTCTGGTCGTAGACATCTCTTAGCGCCATAAACAGCCCATAGTCTTCTAGCCAGCTGACTCTGTCTTTGCGAAATTGATTAAACTCGGCGCGAACTTCGTCACTAGCGTTATCTTTGAATCGCTCAGCTGCCTTTCGCAGTAGCGGCATCTTAAAGGCACCTGCAGCGTCATAATCAACTCGATCAAACGGGAAGCTGTGGCTCAAAGAGAGTTCTTCTGCTTCTAGTAGGCCCTGCGACTGCACGTTTTCTAAGCAGATCAGCATTGGGTTGCCCGCCATGGCCGAATAAGACATGTAGGGAGAGTTGCCGTGACCGGTGGGTCCTAGCGGCAAAACCTGCCATAGCTGCTGCTTAGTCTCAGCCAAGAAATCAACGAACCGGTAAGACTGATAGCCAATGTCCCCAATACCAAAACGGCCTGGAAGTGACGTAGGGTGTAGCAAAATGCCGCTGGTTCTGGAAAAAGACATAGGTACTCAATAAGGTTGATTGGTCAGACTTTATCACGGGTTGCTAAACACGAATATCCGTATTTTGATGTAGTAATACGCGAACGGTCAGGAAAAGATTACATGCCCAGCAGGCTTAGTATGGATTGATCCCTATGAACAGCCTTAATCTGGATAGCGCTAAGTAAATAAGGATGAGAGAATAGCAGCGCTCAACGAAAAGATCTAAACATAGTCATGGCATACCGTAACCCTGCGCCTACCGTTGATCTGGTCATAGAAATGGTCGACCAGCCGCATCGTCCAATTGTCCTGATAGAGCGGCTGAACGTTCCCTACGGATGGGCTCTGCCGGGTGGATTTGTAGACTATGGTGAGTCAGTCGAAACTGCCGCTATTAGAGAAGCGCAAGAGGAAACTAGTCTAAATGTGCGCTTGATAGAGCAGTTTGGTGTTTATTCCGACCCCAAACGCGATGAGAGGAAGCACACGCTAAGCATCGTTTTTATCGCGACAGCAACCGGTCAGCCGATGGCGCAAGACGACGCTAAAAGCCTAGCCGTTGTCAATTTCTGGGAAGTCCCCAGAGATCTTTGCTTCGACCACGATCAAATACTGCACGACTACTGGCAGTATCGCCACTATGGGCATCGCCCTAGACTGTCTTAAATCCTTAGCTCGACTTTAACCTCTAGCTCGACGGACCCGTCTGCAAAACCCGAATTTGATTAACCTGATTAACCTAGCGTGATCTTTTGTCTTGAATTTTTTAAAAGACTTGTCTTTCTAAAAGGAGCAAATACACCACGGTTACGCTAGCACTTAATATAGCTTTCGTGATTAAAATCTGACTGTTATTTCTCGCTCTGCTATCCCTAATCACTACCCCTTATTCTTGAGAGTAAAAGAACATGCGTAAAATTATTCAGACCGATCAGGCTCCGGCTCCAGTCGGCCCCTACAACCAGGGCGTAGTGGCGACAGGGGCGATGCTATTTGTCGCCGGGCAAATTCCGCTAGATGCTTCTACTGGCAAGCTGGTGGGAGACAATGTGGCTGAGCAAACTGAAAAATCTATTCAAAATCTGACCGCTGTGGTCAAGGCTGCTGGTTCAGATCTCTCTCAGGTGGTGAAGACGTCTGTTTTCCTTAAGGATATGAACGATTTTGCTGAGATGAATGCGGTCTATGCTCAGCATTTTGGCGATGAAAGCGCGCCAGCAAGGGCCTGTGTAGAAGTGGCCCGTTTGCCCAAGGATGTGCTGGTCGAGATTGAATGCATTGCAGTGGTTCCGACTGCGAACTAGCTATTCTTGCTGTTCAGCTATTCTTGCTGTTCAGCTATTCTATTGCGGCTGTTCTGCCGTACCCTGGTTTCACCCATATCATCAGCCCAATATCATCAGCAACTCAGAGCAAGGAAATTATGGCGGATTCACTGGCGATCGCAATTTTAGCCGCAGGCAAAGGCACCCGAATGCGATCCACACTGCCCAAAGTCCTCCATCGCCTCAGCGGCCTGACGCTAGTCGAAAACGTGATTGCTAGCACGGCGCTGGTCAACCCAGATCGCAAAATTGCCATCGTCGGCTACGCTGCCGAGCAGGTTAGAACTACGCTTTGCGCTTTGCCCGATTTAGAATTTGTCGAACAGCGCGAGCAGCTAGGCACAGGCCATGCTGTTCAGCAGGTGATCCCAGCTCTAGAGGGCTTTGAAGGTAACTTGCTAGTGCTCAATGGAGACGTGCCGCTGCTGAAACCAGAGACCATCGCGCAAATGGTGAGTAAGCACATTGAAAACGGTAGCGCAGCCACTATTCTCACCGCTCAAATGAACGATCCGACTGGCTATGGCCGGGTCTTTTGCGATGAGAATTTGTTTGTCCAAGAGATTATTGAGCATCGTGACTGTACGGCTGCTCAAAGACAAAATATCCGCATCAACGCAGGCATTTACTGCTTTAACTGGGCGGCGCTAATGACCATCTTGCCTCACCTCCAGGCTGATAATGACCAGCAGGAGTATTACCTCACAGACGTCATTAAAGATCTTTCACCGGTAATGGCAGTCGATGCGCCTACCTCAGAAATTGCCGGGATCAACAATCGCAAGCAGCTCGCCGAAGCTGAGGCGGTGATGCAGAAGCGAATCAAAGACGACTGGCTGCTTTCTGGCGTCACGTTAATTAATCCAGAGAGCATTACCATCGACGCTACTGTAACCATTGAGCCGGATGTAATTATTGAGCCTCAGACAAATCTGCGAGGTCACTCCAGAATTTTGGCAGGCTCTCATATTGGGCCGGGCTGCTTGATCGAAAACAGCATAATTGGTGCAAACACAAAGGTTGTGCACTCCGTAGTGACCGATAGCGAGGTCGCTAGCGGTGGGCGCATTGGCCCGTTTGCCCATCTACGCGCTCAGGCCGTTATTGGCGAAGACTGCCGGGTTGGCAACTTTGTAGAGGTGAAAAAATCAACGATTGGGCGCAAAACGAATGCGGCTCATCTCTCTTATATTGGTGACGCTGAATTTGGCGAGCAGGTGAATGTGGGGGCCGGGACGATTACGGTAAATTATGACGGTAAAAACAAGCACAAGACGGTGGTGGGCGATCGCACTAAAACCGGTGCCAACAGCTGTCTGGTTGCGCCCATCACCATCGGCGAAGACGTGACTATCGGCGCAGGCTCTGTTCTGACTAAAAACGTTGATGCTGACTGCCTTGTTTTCACTCGCAGCCCCCAAAAATCCATTTCTGGCTGGAAACCTAAGTATCTTCGAGAGAAAGAATAGACGGTATCCTTCCTTACAGCGCAGAAGCCTCTGTAAAGGCTACATAGAAGACGACGATGACGATGACGATGGACAAAAAGGTAACGACTAGCAGGCTTTGACATACTTTATGAAGGCAAACGCTGGTTAAAGGCAATTGCTGGCTCGTTTTAGTTGGCTCGTTTTATGAGTGTAGACATTCACAAAAATATATAAACGAGTCGCTTTCTTTAGTTCATATAAAGGTTGATTTCAGACCCCATAGGATTTTCTTAGTATGTAAGCTAGATAGGACCCCAGCGCTGAGAATGGAAAAGAAGGAAAATATGGCAGAAACATATCAGCCTATGGTAGGCGGCGCACTCAGTCGCGACAGTATGACGCTCTCGCAGCACGTTCTAAAGCAGCTGCAAAGCTTCGGGCCCGAGGCACAAGATATTAGCGCCCTGATGAACCGAATTGCGTTTGCTGGCAAGCTTGTCTCCAAGCGGCTGACGCAAGCGGGCCTAGTTGAGGATGCGCTAGGCTTTACCGGACGTGAGAACGTACAGGGCGAGTCCGTCAAAAAAATGGATGTCTACGCCAACGACGTCTTTCTCTCTGTGCTTCAGCAAAGCGGCTTGGTGTGCAGGCTCGTCTCAGAAGAGATGGAAGACATCTACTATATGCCCGAAAATTGCCCAATTGGCCGCTACACCCTGCTGTACGATCCAATTGACGGCTCTTCTAACGTAGATATTAATCTCAACGTGGGCTCTATTTTTGCCATTCGCCGCCAAACCGGCGATGACGAAGACCAAACCGGATCGGATTTGTTCACCGATGGCCACAGCCAGCTCGCGGCTGGCTATATTCTGTATGGTCCGAGTACGGTTCTTGTTTTTACTATCGGCAGAGGCGTTCATTCCTACACGCTAGATCCTAGCCTGGGCGAATTTATCCTCGCTAGCGAGAACATTCAAATTCCACAGCACGGCTCTAACTACAGCGTCAATGAAGGTAACTTTTGGCAGTGGGACGATCCCTACCGTGACTATATTCGCTACATGCATCGCCATGAAGGTTACTCAGGGCGCTACAGCGGCGCGCTAGTCGGTGACTTTCATCGAATTTTGATGCAGGGAGGTGTTTTTCTTTATCCTGGCACGCTCAAAAAGCCACAGGGCAAGCTGCGGCTGCTGTATGAATCGGCTCCGCTGGCTTTCTTGGCAGATCAAGCCGGTGGCAAGGCAACAACCGGTAAACAGCCAATTTTAGAGGTTATTCCTGACTCCTTGCACATGCGAACCCCTTTAATTATTGGCAGCGCTGAAGATGTACGGCTCGTAGAATCGTTTATTCAAGACCGGCAGTTTGAAAAACCACCGGCTGCCTCGGGCGTATCGTAGGCGCGATGTAGGCGCGATGTAGGCGCGATCGCACCCCTCTAAATCTCTCTCCAAAGCCCTTTTCTCCAAATCACTATGGTCGCCTCTCTGCTCGACAATCCGCTCCGCGTTGGTCTTCAACACGACCGCATTCCCGCCCCCCAAATTCTGGTTATCTTTGGTGCCTCTGGCGACTTAACGCAGCGTAAGCTAGTGCCCGCCCTCTTTCAGATGCGTTTAGAAAGGCGACTGCCGCCCGAACTGACCATTGTCGGCGTAGCCAGACGCGACTGGAGCCATGATTTTTTTAGAGAGCATCTAGAAAAAGGCGTCAGAGAGTTTGGCGGTGGACTTGACAGCAGCAACAAAGCCCTGTGGGACAAATTTGCCGAAGGGCTGTTTTACTGCCCTGGCAACATCGACAAGCCTGAGGACTATCAGCGGCTAAAGCAGTTCTTAGCCGAGCTAGACGAGAAAAGACGCACGCAGGGCAATCGCACCTTCTATCTATCGGTGGCTCCTCGGTTTTTTGCCGAAGCCGCGCAGCAGCTAGGGGGGGCCGGTATGCTAGCCGATCCTGACAAGCAAAGGCTCGTGATTGAAAAGCCCTTTGGCCGCGACCTCGCCTCAGCCCAAACGCTGAATTACAAGGTGCGTAACGTCTGCGCCGAAGAGCAGATCTACCGAATCGATCACTATCTCGGGAAAGAAACAGTTCAAAACCTGTTGGTTTTCCGGTTTGCCAATGCAATTTTTGAGCCCCTTTGGAACCGTCAGTTTGTTGATCATGTCCAGATTACCGTAGCAGAAACGGTTGGACTAGAAGGGCGAGCAGGCTATTACGAAACGGCAGGCGCGATTCGCGACATGGTGCAAAATCACCTGATGCAGCTGTTTTGCCTCACCGCGATGGAAACGCCCAATTCACTCGACGCCGCTAGCATTCGCAATGAAAAGGTAAAGGTCCTCCAGGCGACCCGGCTTGCTGATAGCGAAGATCTCTCTAAATGTGCCGTGCGCGGTCAGTACTCTGCTGGCTGGATGAAAAATCATCAGGTGCCCGACTATCGCAGTGAAGAAGATGTCCCTGATGGCTCGACAAACAACACCTTTGCCGCGCTCTCACTCAGAGTAGATAACTGGCGGTGGCAGGGCGTTCCTTTCTATCTGCGTACCGGTAAGCGTTTACCCAAAAAAGTCTCTGAAATCTCAATCCACTTCAAGGCTGTCCCTCACCTAATGTTTCAATCTGCGGCTAAGCAGATGAACGACAACATTTTGGCTTTGAGGATTCAGCCGAATGAAGGGGTGGCGATGCGATTTGAGGTGAAAACGCCAGGGTCTTCTTTGCGCACGCGCTCTGTTGAGATGGATTTTCGCTACGATGCGGCGTTTGGCAAGCCTAGTACAGATGCCTACAGCCGCCTGCTAGTAGACGCTATGCTAGGCGATCAGACCCTATTTACCCGTGGAGATGAAGTAGAACAGTCGTGGCGAGTGTTGACACCTTTGCTAGAAGTGTGGGATGCGCCCGCACCTGCCAATGCTATCTCTATGTATGAAGCCGGGACGTGGGGACCGATTGAGGCTGAGCTTTTGCTCAACCGTCACAAGCGTCGCTGGCGACGGCTGTAATAGCGGCGGCTATAGACGACCCTATTTCTCTAAGCATTTCCTCTCCAAGCATTTCCTCTCTAAGCATTTCAATTTCTTTTACAACAACTGAAACTAACAATGGCCACTTCTATTCTTGCTCTGCAAAAACCGAAAGATATTTCGCTTGATGAGATTGAAGCTGAGCTACGCAACATTTGGCGTAGCCAAGATGGTGGTGGTATGGCTCCGGTCGCAACTCGGGCAACTACTTTCACGATGGTGATCTATGAGCCAGAAGAATTTCAGCAGCTGCTAGCAACGCTGGGTTTTTACTCGGGGGCGATTGACGGTTCTCATGGACCTGAAACTCGCGAGGCCATTTTGGATGCTCAGAAAAAATACGATTTTAGAATGACCGGACGCGTGGGTCCAAAAACGCTGAAAAAGCTGCGAGAAGAGGTGCGATCGCTGCCACCTAACCAACAGCATTACAACAACATCGATATTCGCGGATTCAACTTTGACGGCGGCCTTGCGGCTCAAAACCCTTGCCGCGTGATTACTCTTTGCCCGGTGTTTGGCGACGACGAAGGCGTCAGCGCGCAGGTCTCAGCATACTGCCCAGTACAAAACAGCGGCACCAGCAACCTGGTCTGCTGCGAGTATATAACGATTAAGGGCACCAAAGAAGCCTTAGAGCGAGTCGCCAATGTCGTCAACTCTCTAGTCGTCTCAGACTTACCTAAGTTTGTTTGGTGGAAAGCAACGCCCAACCCAGAACAGGTGTTGTTTGATGAGATTGCGCTCAACAGTAGCTGTTTGATTCTCGATTCTAGCTACTACAGCGATGCCGAGTCCGAAATTGTCAAAATTCAAGCTTTGGTTAATGAGCGTACTAATATTGCCGATCTAAACTGGTATCGCCTAGCGCCTTGGCAAGAGCTGGCAGCGGCGGCGTTTGACCCGCCAGAGCGGCGGATGGATATTGGCGAAGTAAACCGCATCGGCATTGATTACGAAAAGGGAAACCCAGCGCAGGCACTGATGATGCTGGGCTGGCTGGCTAGCCGCTTAGATTGGCAGCCTAAGACGTACAGCAATGAAGGTGGCGATTACGATCTTAAGCGCATCTGCTTTACCGGTGAAGGCGGCAGAGAAATTGAAGCTGAATTAGCGGCTATTCCTGTTGCTAATCAGGGAGAAGTTTTGGGCGACTTAACTGGAGTTCGCTTAGAATCTACTAACCCGCAGGCCAACTGCAACACTATTTTGTGTTCTGAGACAGCGGGCTGTATGCGGATGGAGTCAGGAGGCAGTGCGCAGAGCAGTCTGGTAGAGGAAGTGACGTCTCTGTCGGATCAGCGCTCTGATTTGCTGCTAGAACAACAGCTACAAAGCTGGGGCGAAGACGTTTTGTTTGAAGAGAGCCTAGCCGTAACGTCTGAAATCTTGGGCTTAATGAACAGATAATGGGCTGGTGAACAGATAAAAGAACTGCCTACACTGCTACGCAAGATACGAGGAATGTAGGGCAACCAACCAACCGTATTAGGAATGGCCTGTGTCAACAACGCAGGTCATTTTTATGGGAGATTTTCCGGTAGCATATCCGGTAGCATAAACGAGGCAACTAGAGAATTAGCCAGAGAGCCTGGGTTGCTGATGCTGCTTAATCACCATAGCCGCTTAAGTAGCCTTCTAATGCGTGAAAGCGGTCGGCATTAAGGCTGTAATACATCCAACGACCCTGCTGACGAGCAGTGACTAGCCCTGCCTCTTTCAGTGTCTTTAGATGAAAAGAGAGCTTTGACTGAGCAATGCTCAGGCGATCGCACATATCACCCACGCAGAATTCACCTTCTTGCAAAAGCTCTATAACCTGAATGCGGATAGGCTCTGAAAGTGCATGGAAACCGGAAAAAACAGGATCAGATGATTTTGCCATTGTTACTTGTTGTATTTGACCTGAAATAGCTCTGAGATATCCGCGCAAAAGAATAGCTCTATGTGCTGCTGGATACTCACAGCTTAAACAAGGCAAATCGGTTTGGCCATCCGCGCAACTACGATGAAATCAAGCTATATCAATAGTTCTCTGGCTGAAGTGACTAGAGATAGTGCGGTCACAGCGGCTGTGGTTGCCCGTAAAATTGCTGAGCCCAAAGAGACAACCTTATAACTGTGATGGATGGCAACCGTAATTTCGTCAGATGTCCACCCGCCTTCCGGCCCGATCATCAAATTCACGCTCCGCACATCTCCTGATGTTAAATGAGCCTGTAGCTCGAAGAGCAGGTGAGGGGCGTTTTGTCTGGCCGCGCAGATGTAGCAAAGTCCTTCCCACGGCGTCTGCTGTAGGCACTGCTTCAAACTAACCGGCGACGCAACTTCAGGAACCGTTACGCGCTCGCTTTGCTCAGAAGCTTCGTTAGCAATCCTACGCCAGCGCTCTAGCTTATTGCCTTTGGGCCTCAGCAGCGTGCGATCGCTCATAACCGGATAAATATGACTGACCCCTAGCTCAGTTGCCTGCCGCACAACCTGATCAAAGCTATTGCCTTTAGGCAGCGCCGCAATCAGCCGTAAAGGGGCAGTTGAACTCGGCCGCAATGAGACTATCTCTTCTAAAACTTCAGCTTGTGCCGGTAGCTTCGTTAACACGGCTAGCCACTGCTGACCTTTTCCGTCTTGGGCAATAAAGCGATCGCCCTCTTTTAGGCGCAGCACTCTGTGCAAATAGTGAGCTTGATCTGGCCGTAAGTTTAACAGGGCCTCTTTTTGTTGATCTGATTCAATAGTGATACGCTGAATCATTGAAGTAACAGATCTAATGAACAGTATTTAATGAACAGTAAAAATAAAGAAGAAACGGCGTACGAAACGAAAAAGTGACGCTTTTCTTAAGAACACAGTGTTTGAATAGCCTTCTTGTCAGCCGTTTAAGTTTGTTGAAATTGGCTTGTCGAAATCGGTCTGCTGTCCGGCTGTAAATGAGTCTATCGAAATAGATTTACTAAAATAGACGGGCTTAAAACAGCCTGCTCGAAAAGAGCGTAAGCAAGGAACTACCTTTACTCATATCCCCATTGAACAATTTCAACATCTACAGATACAATACCTTCACTATACGTTCCTAAATCACGAGCCGCCTGTTCAGAAATATCTAGTGCGCCGCCCGATCTGTCATTGATTCTTACAACCACGCGATTACCAGTCTGAGGATGGGTCAGCTGCAACAGCGTACCAAAAGGCCAGCTAGGATGAGCCGCTGTGTGATCATAGCGATTAAAAATTTCACCGCTAGCCGTCTGGCCACCGTCAAACCCAGGACCGTACCAGCTCACTCTCATCGGTTCGGCGACTGCCGATAAAGACGCCAATGGTAATAGCCAAAGCATACTCAGACTACTCGAAACTAAAAGATGTTTGAGAAGGTGCTTCAAAACATTCATCTAAACAATCCTTAATAAATTTTCGTCGCCATTATCCCAACTGATGAAATCAAAAGCAATGTTTTGAAATTTTCGGCGTTATGGAGACATGCGCACTAGGATCGATAGGACGTACTTTAATCGTCTTCTCGATTAAAGTGCCGTTTTTTGTCTGTCACCTTTTGCTGTGGTCATGTACTTCCATCATTTGCATTTCTATATAGAAGACGCCGCTGTCTGGAAAGACTGGTTTGAGGGCATGTTGGCATTTTCTCCAGCAGCGATCGACCGCAGTGAAACCGTCCACAGTGAGATTCCCAGTGAAAATCACGATGAAAATCACGATGCGATCGCGCTTGTTCAAGACGGCATTGAAATCCGGCTTTCCACACCAAAGCATTCCCATCAAGTTCGTCGATATTTAACCCAGCATCCGCCAGGTTTAGCCGACATCGCTTTTGCTAGCGATCAGTTTGATGTCGTACTAGCTCATGCACTGCGGCAAGGTGCGCGCTTATTAGAGCCCGTCATCCTTTTAGACAACGGGCAAAGACAATGCCAGCTAAATGGCTGGGCCGACCTTCGCCACACCCTAGTCGAAGTCTCAGCCGACTGGATCAAAACGCATCAGCCCAGCGATTGCCCAGCCTACAGCCGCAAGCGTCAGCTATCTCAAGAGACCAAAGAGACCTTAGAAGCCACATCATCAGAAGCCACATCGTCCCTGCTCTCCTTCATTGATCACGTCGTTATCAATGTTCCACAGGGTGAGCTACAGGCTGCTGTTGCCTGGTATCAAAGCGTGTTCGACCTTCAGCTAGGCCAAAGCTTTGAAATTAACACAGCGCACTCAGGTCTATGCAGTCAGGTGCTGCTACATCCTGAAGGGACGCTGCAGCTACCTATTAATGAGCCTAGCTCTGCAAATTCTCAAGTTCAAGAATTTTTGAATCATAACCGTGGTGCTGGGGTGCAGCACGTTGCTTTGCGCAGCGCTGACGCAGTGAGCGCGATCGCCTACTTCAGGCAACAAGGTCTCAAACTGCTCAACGTGCCTAAAACCTATTACGAAAATCTGCCTAAAAGAGCCAACTGCCCCCTCAAAGATCTCTCCACCATTAGTCAGCAGCAGCTATTACTCGATTGGAACAGGGATGGTAAGAAAGGCATGTTGCTTCAAACCTTCACAGAACCTATCTTTGCCGAACCCACCTTCTTTTTTGAAATTATTGAGCGTAGCTATTACTCAGAAAGCGGCCAGTTCAAACTAGCCCAGGGTTTTGGTGAAGGTAACTTTCAAGCTTTGTTTGAAGCCATCGAACGCGCCCAGCTAGAGCGCGGCAGCCTCAAACCCTAGCTTTAAATCCCATCAAGAGCTTAAAAGCAGCCAAAAGCTAAAAGCAGCTTGCAGGTATGACTCGTGAAGGCTTTGGCCTAGAGGTGCCTAGAGATTTTATCCCAGAGGTTTTATCCCAGAGGCTTTATCCCAGAGGTTTGATCCCAAGGGTTTTGGCGAAAACTTTAGCGCAAGAAACCGGTGACAAACCACAGCACCGACAGCGTCACTGACACCGAGAGTGCCGCCACCTGAGCATCTGGCAGCGCTGTTCCCTGACTGCCCAGAATCTGCACAATCACTAGACCTAAGACTAGTCCAATTACCAGTCCAGCACTTGCCAGCCCAGACGACCGCCAGAACTTGCGCGTTTTCTTATTGAGAAAGTAGATAGAGGCCATCACACCTAGCGCCAGCGCCGAAGAAGCACCGGTAGCATCTTGGGAATTGAGCAGCCAGCTCAGTGCAATCAAGCCGCCAAATGTAACGGATGGCCATAGCAACTCGCTGCTGCTTTCAGGCTGATCGAGCAGATCTGAAAACCACTGTGAACCAATATTATCTGTGAGGTTGCTAACCGGAGAAGACGTCTTGACCTTGGTCTGCTTCTCTGCAAACCGAATCCGATCAGGCACCTTAATTTTGCCTTCCTGTCGTAGCCGCAAACGCTCCATCAAAATTGCGTCGTAGGCAGCTTCTATGCCCTCTTTTTTCTGAGGATCGTCTTTACATTCGGCTGCCAGCTTTGTACGTGCAGACTGTACCTCTTCGAATGAAGAGGCCTCTGTCAGTCCTAACGTTTCGTAGTGAACGCTTTGTTCGCTCATGTTTCAACCTCCGAATCGACCAGGTCTATAAACCCAATAGCGTACTTTGTAAGGCACATGTCCAAAAGTACATTAACCCCGTGGCTAGCTGACAACGACCTACAGCTGCTCAGCTTAAAATCAACGACAGAAGAAATCATATAAAATTCTCTGGCCACAATAGACACACCTACCTACTAGTCTAACTGGGTAATGCCCGAAACGAAAACTACTATCAAATAAGCCTAAAAAAATAACAAAAACTGGCAGATTTACTTAATAGATCTCTAGCGCGTTCTTGAGGCGTTTTTCGGAGCAGCAATTGTTTTCCTGAGCGATGGTGTCGACAAAATGTAAAGATTTGATGAAGTAATTAGCCGCCTCAAAGCGCTTGTCAATGTATATTTTGGGCTAATCTCGATGGAACCTGACGCCGTGTACTTAGGTAAGTACACGGCGTTGAGAACTTAGCAAGCAATAGTGAGAACTTGTCGGACAGATTTATACTGCAAGCATAGTATTGTAAATATCATATGAATTTTCTAAATATCTGGTAGCGGATTTGAGAAAAAGTTGCATCTGTAAAAGATATTTTTTTTGCTAAGGTGTGAATGCATTATGAAAAGCTTGCTGATATCGCTTTCTTTGCGTGGATATCTCTAGACTAAGAGGCTAGCTGTCGGTTGATTTCGTAAAATCGACTGCTAGACATTACAGCAGGCTGATGCTAGGAGAACCTGCTATTACTTTCCACTGCTATTTTTATAGTGGGCAGATATTTATAGTGGGCAGATAAGTCAGGGCAGATAAGCTAGGCCAGCCGAGGCAAATCATAAGGGAGAAAAGCGAGCGCGTTTTATCAATTATCATTAATCATCGGTTGCTCTGCTGCTTTCTGACTGTACTTTCTGACTGTATATTGTCTAATTATTTTTCCTTTAGCTTTCAATTCTCTCAAATCTCAAGTCTGCTGCTGACTCGCGCTTTTGTATCCGCTTTTCTCACATCTGTTTTATATCTGATTTAGTACCAGGATGATCGACTATGGCCTCTGCCAAAATCCTTGTGGTTGACGACGAACCTGCTATTCGTAACCTCATTCACCGTTTCTTAGCTAAGCAAGACTACCAAATGGAATCGGCTGAGGATGGAAAAAGCGCGATCGCCATCTTCGAGCAGTTCAACCCAGATCTCGTTATATTAGATGTCAACTTGCCCGATGCAAACGGCTATGACCTTTGCAAAGAGATGCAGTCGCGTACGGGCGTATTTGTCTTGATGCTTACGAGTCGTACCGATGAGGCCGATAAAATTCGGGGCTTCAATACGGGCGCAGATGACTACATTACTAAGCCCTTTAGCTTGGGAGAGCTAGAAGTTCGCTTGGGCGCTATCTTGAAGCGCCAGCGCCCCGTAACCGTGGCAGAGCAGCAGTGCCTGACTTTTAATAAGCTCTCTATCGATCCGATTCGCCGCGAAGTGACCCTAGCTGGAGACATTGTGCCGCTGACGGCACTGGAGTTTGATTTGCTGCATTTTTTGGCAGGTCATCCGGGCCGAGTTTGGCGACGCGCTGAGCTAATTCAAAAGGTGTGGGACTACGAGTATGTAGGCGACCAGCGAGTGGTTGATGTCCATATTGGTCAGATTAGGAAAAAAATTGAGATAGACACCACTCAGCCAACGTTGATTCAAACGGTGCGTGGGGTTGGATATAAGTTTGAGCCACCGACTGATCTGGTAGAAGAATTGGCTTAGACTTTATGTGGCTGAGAATGCGGCTGAGACGCTGTTATCGAAATTTGCAGTAGTCTTTTGCGGTCGTTTCTGCAGTAGTTTCTATAGGCCAAACAGGATATACCAAGCAAGCGCTACCTCTACAGATGCTATTACAAGCAAGAGGTAGCGCTTTTGTGTTGGGTTCTCCATTTCCTAAGAAGTTTTTCCTAAGAAGTTTTAGACTGGTTGCGAACCTTCCACGCTAGGCTAATCAGCTTGCTCCAGCGCCGGTTGACTCGCTTGGGCGTCCACTTCAACTGCTGGGCGATCGCAATATCAGAAGGTCCGTGCTCAGGATCTTGTAGCTGCTGCTGTTTGAGCTGCAAGAGCCGGGTCTGTTCGTCGGTTAGCTGTGCCAAAAAAAATTGCCACTCTTGAGGAGAAAGCCCGAAGTCTTTGTCAAGATCTGCGCCTAGCCACTGATGTACGAGTTCCCAACGGTGAGATTGCGAAAATTTCTCTACGTGGTACTTGAAGCGTTGCTGCAAGTAGTCGCGCTGGCGAGCGCTGAGACCTAGCACTTCGTCAATTTCACAAGCCGCCATATCTTGCAGGCGCAAGCTGAGATAGTCGATGCACTCAGGCTGGTCTTGGGCTTCGAGGTATTCGACGAGTTCGGTAATGATGCGATCGCGCAGTACGCCCTCGGTTGGGTCGGTAGCATCGGCCACCATTTTCTCGCGAATCTGCTGAATTGCCGGAGATCGAGAGAAGGTCTCGTTATCTCCTTTGGGTGAGTCAACCGCCATCTCAATATCAACTGAGGTTTCGGCAGGCAGTCGACGAGCGAACGCCTGAGCGCGCAGGACAAGCAGCTGCTGGTTGTAGCAGCCCGGTAGAGAGATTCGACGCTTGGCATAGTGCTCACTAAAGGCCATGTATTCCGACAGCTCTAGCCGCGAGCGGGGGGTGTACTCTGCGCCCACGTGGTTTTCGCGGCGAAAGGCTTTAAGCACTTCAATGTAGAAGCCCTGTAAAAAGTCTTCTAGCAGCGTACAGCGACCCTGGAAACCCAGCTGAGTTCTGGCAGGGGCGATATAGCGATAGGCGATCGCGCTGAGCCGACTGTGCAGCTCAACTCGGCCTTGCCTAGAGCCGAGGCGATAGTAGTCAACGTATTTTTTGATCCGGTTTTGGGCGAGCGATCGCTGCCAGGCATTCACTTCCCCCAGCGACTGAATGCGCTTGCTCTTACGGCAAATACGCGTTACTTCAATCGCTAGGCGCGTAGCCACCGCGTTGACTACCTTAGCGCTGGTCTCAATTTGACTATTGATGTCTGCTTTTAAAAAATCAATCAGCTTTTGATCGACTGGGCAGAGGGTTTGCTCATCGCCATCGGCGAGTGCAGCTGTGCTGTCGTCTGTGCTGTTGTCTGCACTGTCGTTGGATTTGATCGAAGCAGCCTTTTTGATTGGGGAAGCTTTCGCTGTAACAAAGTCTTTGCTGTCAGTATCCGGACGCCTAGCGGTTTGGTCAGTAGTATAAAAAGCAACAGAGGGTTGAGTGTTATCGGAGTTGTGATTGAGCAAGGTAGATGGATTCATAATGTAGATGTAGATGAGTCGGGCTTATATAGAGATAGATGCTAAGTGGCCTATCTCATAGGTTATGAATAAGGCTCAGGCCAACCGCTGTTTTGAGCCTAATCTTCAAAGCTGTAGAACGACCTAAAGCTATGAAGCAAGCGCTATTTCGGCGGCGACTGTTTCACCTTATGAAATATGAATCCAATCTCTGAGGGGCGGTGTGGCAGTATCACAATCAACTGTCACATGCCAACTGTCACATGCAGGGCTTGTCTGAAGTCGTGTTTTCATAGATGGGCCTGTGTACTCTGATGGGCAAGGCGTTTGGCTATTTTAGGCACAGACGGCCAACTAGTATGAGGGGCCAAGGCCCGTTATGACAGTTGCTGGTGTGGGTCTATAAACCCGGAGGCTTAAACCTGAAGGCATCTATTTTGAGGGCGTTTCGAGCTGTGCGCCCCATGCGATCGCATCTTGCCAACCTTGACCTTGACGGATCACTGTCGGTGTGACGCCCGTCATATCCAAAATAGTTGATACCTGATACCTAAATTCCAAATCGCTATCTACAATTACGTCTACTAGATTCTCCATCCGGTCGAACAGCTCCACCTTTGATAAAGCTTCTATGTCGTCTTCAATAGATTTACGAGCAACCGGTAAAGCAGACGTAGAGATAATCGGATTGCCTAACGTTTCGATTAAGGCGTGGCACAGGGGATTTTCGGGCACGCGGATGCCTGTGGTTCGGCGTTTGGGGTTCATTACCAGCTTAGGGACTGCTTTGGTTGCGGGCAGCAAAAAGGTGTAGGGCCCTGGAATGAGATGCTTGATCAGGCGAAAAGCCGGATCGCTTACGAGGGCATAGTCGGCCACGTTTGAAATGGAGGCACACAGGAAAGTCAGCGGCTTGTCGTTAGAGAGCTGCTTGAGTTGGCGAACGCGCTTGATTGCATTTTTGGCGTTGAGATCGCAGCCGATGGCATACACCGTATCCGTGGGATACAGCACGACTGCGCCTTTTCTGAGCTGGTCGCAGACCGCTGAAATTTTTCGCGGCTGAGGCGTTTTAGGATGGATTGTGTAGGTGGTTGCCATGACCTAGTTCTCTAAGCGCTCATTTTCATAATTTGACGTAAGGGACTCAAGCGTCGCCTCGGCTCCTATTCTCTCTCTGATTTGGCTGTGCCTGGATACTCAGCTCAAAATGCTTATGAAAACGTTAGCCTACTTAGACTGTCCGACCGGGATTGCCGGAGATATGTGCATTGGGGCGCTAGTTCATGCGGGCGTACCGCTCACCTATTTAATAGACAGTTTGGCAAAGCTGGGCATTCAAGCCGAATTTGAACTGCGTTCTGAGTCTGTTTTACGCAATCAGCAAGCGGCGACTAAAGTCTTTGTCGATCTGCTGAGCCCTAGCCCTGAACCCTTTAATCCCTCCGTAAAGGAACGCGATCTAGATCAGCATGATCATAACCACGACCATAGCCGCGACCATAGCCACGACCATAGCCACGATCCTACTCACGCTCGCGGTCATGCCGGTAATCACCCGCATCGTCATCATCATGCTCGCAGCAGTCGGCGGCTACCTGAAATTGAATCGCTTATCAATCACGCAGATCTTCCCTCAAGAGCGACCCAGTGGAGCCTGCGGGTCTTTCGTCAGCTAGCTGAGGCCGAAGCGGCTGTGCATGGCATTCCTCCGGAGCAAGTTCATTTTCATGAGGTGGGTGCAACCGATGCCATTGTCGATATTGTGGGGACTTGTCTGGGGCTTGACTGGCTTGGCGTAGACGGTGTGGTCTGCTCGCCGCTGCCGACGGGCGGGGGGACGGTGCGCTGTGAGCACGGGCTGCTGCCAGTGCCTGCTCCGGCGGTGCTGAATATGATGATGCGATCGCAGGTGCCGGTCTACAGCAACGGGATCAATCAGGAGCTGGTGACGCCGACGGGCTGTGCGATCGCGACGGCACTCGCCTCCGCTTTTGGCCCTCCGCCGAATTTTGTCCTTCAGAAAATTGGGCTAGGTGCGGGCGGCAAAGACTTTGCTTTACCCAATATTCTGCGCCTGTGGATTGGTACTGTAGATGATTTTATAGAAGATGACTTGGTAGAAGATCATCCGATAAAAGACGATCTGATAAAAGGCGATTCTACGGTGACCCCCTCGATAAGGCCGCAGACCAAGCCATCGTCACCAGACTCACCGACTGTCGAAACGATCACAGAGCTGCAAACTCAGATTGATGACTGCTCGCCCCAAGCCATTGGGTATCTTTTCGAGCAGCTATTTGCAGCTGGGGCCGTTGATGTGTTTAGTCAGGCAGTGACGATGAAAAAGCATCGATTGGGCACTTTGGTTAGCGTACTTTGCCCCTCTGTTGCTGTAGAAACCTGTGAGGCACTGCTATTTCAGGAGACGACAACTCTGGGCGTTCGGCGATCGCAGCAGACGCGGACGGTGCTTGCCCGCGAGATGGTGATGGTGTCTACTGCGTATGGCGAGATTTCGGTGAAAGTGGCGCGATCGCAAGATCAGGTAATCAATCTACAGCCCGAGTATGAGGACTGTGCTCAAATCGCCAGATCGCACCGCATTCCCTGGAGGCAAGTCCATCAGGCGGCAATGAGCGCAGCGGTTTCTTGGGCACAGGCTGACCCAAAAAAACGGTATTCGAACGGTTAAGACAAATTGCTGGATTCCCTTCTCGGCGATTTCTCTGCAGATTGAGTCTGCTTCTGCGCAGTTCTAAAGCTGCGGGAGAAAATCCGAAAGTTATCCAAATCATCCGAGCTGCTGCTCTGCGCATTCATCGCCGCTGAATCTGAGTCTTTGGACTTTACCTGTACCAAATTATATTCAACATTCTCGCTATAGATGGCGAATGTTACGCCACAAATTTCTAAGAACTGAACAATGCTGCGGCATTCCGCTTCCATAAAGGGCTTGTAGTACTCAATCAAATTTGCTAGCCGCGCTTCTAGATAGAGCTGCGAACTGGGCGAAATGAGTACTAGCTTTAGCAGCAGCACCGCCAAATTTAGCGGATTGCCATACGATAGCAGCCGCACAAACAGCTTAGAAGGATTGAGCTTATCTTCAGTCGTGAGCCAGTCAATAACCCGATTGCAGGTCCTCAAATTCAAAGAAGGCTCGACTGAGTCGCTATCGTGCTTTGAATAGATCTCAGGCAGCCGTTTGCTCAGATGAGCTTTGACAGACGCGACAAATTCAGGCTGACCAATCGAAAAGCACAGGTATTCCAGCAGACTTTCTTTATAGTCGCCGTAAGGCGCGCTGAGCGTTTGCTGCTTAAAAACACGAGCCACGTTGCGATAGCTAAACTGACCTCGACGCACTAAGATTGCCTTGATAAGTCGCAGCACCTCGTCTCCTAAAACGGTCGGATTTACATACTGACGACCCAGCCGAGAAGACCCCTGTGAAAAGGCGATGTACATGGCCAAATCGTGCTTGTATTTATTTTTGAGCTGTCGCGATAGGGTCCGGGCGGCTTCGCGCTGCTCTAACGAATTAGCGTTATCTACATACTGGGCAATGAGCTGATAGGTCACATATCGATTGCTCCAGCGCTCGGTGTCTGACGGCCCTAGCCGCTGGGTTGAAAACAGTTTGAGTTCTTCAAAGTCTTGACTTTCGGTAAATGAAACTAGCCACTGTCGCAGCCGTTTTAGGCTGGGTGAGAAGGTCGTTTTCTTGAGAGATGGCTGGCTAAATAGCGACAGCATGGCGTGCACCATATGGCTGTGGCGACTAAGCTCCCAGTTGTTGACCAAAATGTAGCAGGCCCGCTTTAGCGTATTGCGAAATTCTGTTTCATCATTAGCAAACAAAATTTGATATAAAAATGGTGAAACGTCGCTATCTTGAGCGCTGCTATAGCCAAAAAAGAGGGCTTCAAAGTTGGCTAGCGCTTCTACTGGCGGCAGATTTCTGACGGCATCTAGCAAGTCGTCATAGATTTTTTGCTGAGCGATGTGAAACTCTAAAGACTTTTCTGAATTGCTTTGATTCGGTTCTATTTGGTCGAATTCTGGCTGGCCGAATTCTGACTGGTCAGACACTGTCCCATTTGTTCCGGGCGGCATGTCTGAGCTTTTCGACGTATTACCTACAACCATCGCAACACAACCACCGCAACATAAACCATCGCAACACAAAAGCAACTGAGAGTACCTCTAGACTGCCCTTGATGGCTGATAAAAGCTGTATTTGATGTTTTTCTAGATAAATCATTGATGGGGGCGGAGGGACTTGAACCCTCACGACTTTTACAGTCAACGGATTTTAAATCCGCAGCGTCTACCATTCCGCCACGCCCCCATTAGGCGCTAGATGACTATTTCACCACCAAGCGGGCTTGGATGCAAGTGGTTAGAATTGGCCGAATTCCTCTGGCTGACTGCGATACTATGGAGACTGGTTATTGAAAGGATTGAAGCTAAAAGATGGCCTTCCCCGTACTTGAAACTTCTACACTGTTTGCCATAGGGCTTTATGCAACGTTTGCCGTGCTGTATTTGCTCGTGGTGCCACTGGCCCTAATGTACTATCTCAAGGGCCGATGGAACGTAGCTGGCTCTGTAGAGCGGCTGATGCTCTATGGTTTGATCCTAGTCTTTTTCCCTGGCTGCTTGCTGATTAGCCCGTTCCTAAACTTTCGACCTAAGCGCCGAGAAATTTAGGACGATTGTGGCAGGACCAGGTAGACGGCTTTAGAAAGCCAGAGCCAGATAATCAGATCTAGAAAGCCAGATCTAGAAAGCCAGATCTAGAAAGCCAGAGCCAGATAATCAGAACTACATGAGAAGAATTGACGTTATCGGTATTGGAATCGGTGTGTTTGCCGCTGGCGGCTTGCTGTACCTAGTATTTTCTTGGGCAGGGCTAGACGGCCTCTCTGCCGGTATTTGGAGCCAGGTTGTTTTTGTGGCTGGGCTTTTGGGCTGGACCGCGACGTATGTGGCTAGGGCGCTGGGCAAAAAGATGACTTATAACCAGCAGCTAGAAGACTATGAAGATGCGGTTTTGCAGAAGCGACTAGAGGAAATGAGCCCAGAAGAGGTGGCACAGCTTCAGGCAGAAGTAGAGGCGGATCGCCTCGCTGAAAAGCAGGCACAGAAGCTTGCTGAGAAAGAGTCTTGAGAATAATTTTTTATGGTGTCTGTTAAAGAACGGTTCGATCAGCTGCGCGATCGCCAAGAGTGCGCCCTGATTCCTTTTATTACTGCGGGAGATCCTGGCTTAGAGACGACGGCTAAAGCGTTACAGGTGCTAGATCAAAACGGCGCGGATCTCATTGAGCTGGGGATTCCTTATTCTGACCCGCTAGCCGATGGCCCTACAATTCAGGCGGCGGCCACTCGGGCGCTTAATCGAGGGGTGACGCTAGAAGCGGTGCTAAAGCTAGTCGCAGAGGTGACCCCAAAGCTATCGGCTCCGCTGATTTTGTTTACCTATTACAATCCGATTTTGAATCGGGGCATGGAGACTTTCTTAAAAGACATCTACGAGGCGGGGGCTAGAGGATTGCTAGTGCCTGATTTACCCTTGGAAGAAATGGACACGCTGCTGACGGCTGCTGAAGCGGTTGGCATTGCTGTTATTTTGCTGGTGGCACCAACTTCACCGGATGAGCGGATTCAGGCGATCGCTCAGCGCTCTCAAGGGTTTATCTACTTGGTGAGTGTGACGGGTGTGACGGGCGCTCGCCAAGAGATTGCGACCCGAGTAGAGGGCCTGCTGGCCGATATTCATCGCACTACTGATAAACCAATTGGGGTTGGCTTTGGTGTTTCTGATCCGGCTCAGGCCAAGCAGCTTAAAGACTGGGGGGCTGATGGCGTTATTGTTGGCAGTGCTATCGTCAAGCGTCTGGCTACGGGTACGCCTGAAGAAGGTCTTGCTGCGATCGGTGAGTTTTGCCAAACGCTAAAAGCGGCGATTCAGTAGGCTTTTGGGTTCAGTCATAATCTTTGGGGTTCTATTTGGGTTGCTATTGGTCGCTGGGCGATCGCGACTGCTATTTAGTTGCTATTTATTGGCGGTGCGGAATCGGCGCAGTAGAAGCGGCGAAGCGGAGAGTACCGTGAGCACTAACAGGCAAGCAAAAAGTGGTTTTAATCTGCCGCTGCTTAGGGCCTCTGCGCCCGTGACCCCCAGCCAAGTGTAGGCCAGAGTGCCTGGAATAATGCCAATGAGTGTGCCTAGCGCGTAAGACGCTGTGGGGACGTGGGTAAGACCCAGCGCAAAGTTGACGAGGTTAAAAGGTGAGACAGGAGAAAACCGAATGGTCAGCACGCAGGATAAGCTGTCGGCACAAAGCGTGCTGTTGATCTTTTTGAAAAAGGGATAGTGGTAAAAGCGAGCTTTGAACCAGTCGTGAAGCAGATAGCGGGCGAGCCAGAAGGCCGCGATCGCACCTAAAGTTGCCCCTAATACTGACCATAATGCTCCCCACCAGAGGCCGTACGCCGCGCCGCCGACAACGACTAGCAGCGTTCCAGGAACGCCAACTGCGTTAGCGGCGATATGGGCACAGATAAAGTAGCCAACGCTGCTGGGGCCAGCCGTTTCAAAAAAATGAGTGAGGGCGGTGCGGTCAAATAATAGGGCTAGCTTTTCCCCACCGATGAGAGAGCCTGCGATCGCACTGCCCATCGCCACTAAGAAAAGCAGCCCAAATTTTTTGCGTTGTTTCATATATTCCTAGAGCGGACCGTTAGTAAGCGCTAGCGGCTAAGCCCCTTAAGCCATATCACTGGTCGGTTCTTCGGCAGCCGGTACAGATGCATTGAGCGCTTTCTTCGCAATCTTGGCGATGTAAAGTGAAATAGCCACGATAGTCACGAAGATCAAAATCTTGATGACCCAGCCGATCACAGCTTCCTGTGGGCTTTTGGCTGCGCCGGTATCTGCGCCCAGCATGGCAACGTCGCTCACTAGAGACCCTAGGTAAACGTACATGATGGTGCCAGGAATAATACCCGTTGTGCCGATCACATAGTCTTTGAAGGAAACTTTGGTTAGCCCGAGCGCATAGTTCAGCAGGTTGAAGGGAAACGCAGGCGATAGTCGAATCAGGAAAATTAGCTTGAGCCCTTCTTCAGCGATCGCATTATCTAAAGAATTAAAGAACTGGTTACCCTCTACTTTTTTGGCAATCCAGTCGCGAGCAACAAAGCGCCCAATCAAAAAAGCCGCACTTGCCCCTAGCATCGCGCCAATGAACACTAGAATCGAGCCTTTGACGACCCCGAACACAAAGCCCGCACCAAGCGTCACAATTGAAGCGGGTAAGAAAGCAACCGTAATGCCGATGTAAGCAACAACGAAAACAATGGGTGCGATCGCGCCAAGCCCATCAATCCATTCCACAAAATTAATCAGCTGCTGCTGAATTTGGCCAAAAATAGCAAACGGTCCCGATGCTTGCGCCGCCCCTTCTTGCGCTAGCGCTGGACCCGCCGCAAAGAGCAAACTGCCCAACACGCAAAAAGCCGTCAGCTTAACAAGCCTTGATGTCAGTCGTGTCTTTGATCGGGACTTTGTAAGAGACTTTATAGACTTTCGAGTGAGATTCATTTGACTATTCCTTGTGTATATTCAGTGTGTGAATTAATAACGGGCAATCGCTAGCGGCTACTAGGATTAAGTGGACTAAGGGGATTTAAAGCAGCGCTCCGCCACAGCTAGAACCGCTGCCCGCCGTGCAGCCATAGCAGTAGGGCCGAGTCGCTATCTGCTCAATTACGTCTAAAGATCCTGCCGCTAGCAGGCTAGACACGGTCAAGGGCATACCCTCAACATCACGAGCGCCCAGCGCTTCCATCTGGTTAAAATCGCAATCGTACACATTTCCCAGGTAATCAATCGACAGTTCACTGCGGCACATCACCTGCGCCACTGCCTGCTGATTGTGATGCGACGCTAAAAACTTGAGATAGGGCTGAAGCAGCTGACGATGCTGCAGCTGAAACTTCGTGCGACCAATCGGCAAATTGGTAATGGTAAACAAATTGTTAAAAACAATGCCAAAGTGCCGCTTTAAATAGTCGCTATAATCCTTTTGTAAGCCCGATTGATCTGGCGTTAGTGAAAAGTTTTCATCCTTTGGAATAGGTGGATTGTAGACGAGGTCTAGCTGAAGATTGGGATCGGTGCCGTAGCCCAGCGCATTTAGCTTTTGAATGGCCTGAATCGACTCGTTATAGACACCTTTACCGCGCATCGCGTCTACATTGTCTTCTAGGTAGCAAGGCAAAGACGCTACGACATGTAGCTGATGCTGCGCAAAATAGTTGGGCAAATCTTCGTAACCAGGCTCAAAGAAAATCGTCAAATTAGAGCGGACAATCACCGCTTTGTTTTTGGTCCTAGCTACCTCTACAATCGGGCGAAAGCCATAGTTCATCTCTGGCGCACCGCCAGTAAGATCTACGGTTTTGATTTGCTCAAAGCGGTCAATTACAGCCATTAGCTGCTCGCATACCTCAGCCGAAAGCTCTTCTGTGCGGTGTGGGCCTGCTTCTACGTGGCAGTGAGTGCAGGCCAAGTTGCAGCGGCGACCCAGGTTAATTTGCAGTGTGCTAATGCGCTGCTTCATCAGCGGCCCGCCCACGGTTTGACTAAATGGCGTCACCTTATAGGATGGCGTCACCTCATAGGACGGCGTTACCTTATGGGACATCGAACCGGGCGCTGTATGAGTAGAAGGCGTTGATTGAGATGGGCGAATTTGAGATGGGCGAATTTGAATCATGGATGAAAGAGAGTGAGGAGTTTAGCGACGCGGATGAGCCTAGCGGTGGGTCTAAAAAATATAGAGGTTAAACGCTGGGGGTTAAATCAGCCGCTTATCGTTTCAACCGTTTCTATTGACCGTTTCTATTGAAAGAGAATTCATCTTAAAAAGCCTGAGTTTTCGATTAGAACTTGATGATCTAATCCCTATCGGAGGGCTGATGTCAGCTTTTGCCAACTATCAGCGTCTTCTCAGACTAGTCGGATATGCTCAGGGTAATGTCGAATTAATTGATACTAGCTGTTGCTTGGCCCTTACTGGCTCCTTTGTCGGCTTTTACGGTTTTTTTAGCTTTTTAACTGGACTTTTCCTCAACTCCCCCAACTCAATGCTCCAAACTCAACGCTCCAAACTCAATTCTCTAATATGAAATCAGTCGTTGATCCAAACTCTATCCAGTTCCGACTCACTATCGGTATGGTGTTGGCCGCTACGCTGGGAATTTCTGGATTTACCGGCTGGATTAACCTGCGAATGCGACAGATTTTGGTTGAAAGCCATAAAGACAATGCGCTGATGATTGCCCAGCGGCTAGGAGAGGATGCGAGTCTTTACGAAGAGTCAATGATTGTTAAAGAGGCGCTCTATAAGGCCATTGACTATCGACAGCAGCCCGATATTGCAATTTGGGTGGTGGCTGATGATGGGCGTCTGCTAGCCGAGTCGGATACGCTGACGATGGGATCGTGGCAGGTAGATGGCTTTGCCGAGCGGCTAATGGCACAGGTGACGGGCAAGCCGGGTCTTGATGTTTTTAAGCTGCAAAACCGTCATCTGGTGACCTGCGCCAGCCCTTTATTAATTGATGGTCAGCTAGTAGGCGATCTCTATGTGGTTGATGATATTACTGAAGATAGTCAGAGCCTCTCTCGGATTACGCGAACGCTTGCGCTTTCTAGCCTTTTAGCAATTTGCGTTGGCGCGATTGCCACCTCTTTATACGTCAACCGCGCCCTGCGGCCCATCCGCAAAATGAGTCGCCTAGCTGGCGACATTTCGACTAACAACCTAGCAGACACCCGACTAGAGTTTGATAGGGCCCCTACCGAAGTGCAGGAGCTTGCCCAAACCTGCAATATGATGATTTCTCGGCTATCGGCAGCTTGGGAGCAGCAGCGCCGGTTTGTCAGCGATGTTTCGCATGAGCTGCGGACGCCGCTTACCTTAGTACATGGCTATTTGCAAAGTACGCTGCGTCGTAGCAAGAACCTAACAGATCTACAAAAAGAAGGCTTAGAAATTGCGGCGTCTGAGGCCGATAGAACAATCAAGCTATTGCAAGATCTCTTGGACTTGGCACGAGCGGATGGTGGACATATTCGCTTTTATATGGAGCGTGAGCCGCTGCATGAGGTGGTGCAAGAGGTGCTAGATATGGGCCAGTATGTGAGCGATCGCATTCAAGCAACGCTCTCTCCAGTCACGGCCCTAGCCGATCGCAGCAGGCTAAAGCAGGTGCTCATTAACCTAATAGACAACGCCATGAAATATTCAGAACCTCCCAAGCCTATTCAGGTGACGCTTCAGCAAATTGGCGATCGGGCCTGCATAGAGGTGCGCGATCAGGGCCGAGGGATTCCGCTAGCTGATCTCACCAAAATATTTGATCCCTTTTTCCGCGTGGATGAAGACCGCTCGCGAACGACAGGCGGCACGGGACTGGGCTTATCAATTGTTAAAACACTAGTCGAGGGAATGAACGGTACGCTAAAGGTTCAGTCAAAGCTAGGAGAAGGCAGCGTTTTTACTGTGATTCTGCCGGTCTAGCCAAAAAAATTAGTCAAAGAATTCAAGGAGGCTTCGGCTGATGTCTGAGGGCACCGCACGAATTTTGATCGTAGAAGATGAGGAAAAGCTAGCTAAGTTTGTCCAGCTAGAGCTGGGCTACGAAGGCTATGAAGTCATTGTGGCTAATGACGGACTTAGCGGCCTGATGGCAGCAAGAGACCGTGAGCCTGATCTGGTTTTGCTTGACTGGATGATGCCGGGGCTAACGGGCCTAGAGGTGTGTCGGCGGCTGCGGGCGACAGGGGCAATGATGCCGGTGATTTTGCTGACGGCCAAAGACGGTATTGAAGATCGGGTCGCCGGACTTGATGCGGGCGCGGATGACTATGTGGTCAAGCCTTTTAGCATTGAAGAGCTGCTAGCAAGGGTGCGCGCTCATCTGCGCCGCAATCAGCCTGATGATCCAGAGATGTTTTCGTTTGCAGACTTGAGCTTGAGTCGAAAGACCAGAGAGGTGAAAAGGGGCGATCGCGCTATTGAACTCACCGCCAAAGAATTTGACCTACTAGACTATTTAATTTCGCACCCTAAACAGGTGCTGACGCGCGATCGCATCCTCGAAGAAGTGTGGGGCTACGACTTTATGGGCGACTCTAACATTATCGAAGTTTATATTCGCTACTTGCGCCTCAAGCTAGAAGCCGACAGCGAAAGCCGCCTGATTCAAACTGTACGCGGCGTTGGCTATGTCATGCGTAGCTGATAAATGCTGGACTTTAAATGCTGGATTTTTATAGCTGACCGGCTGTCAGAAACGATGATTAAAAGTCTGTTCAAACCCTAGTTCGACCGCAATCGCTCTTTCTATACTTGCCCAATAGCTATCTTCTAGAACCCCCTGTTTATTTTTGATTCTAAGCGCGTCTACTACTCTTAGCTGACTTAAATTGACATACCGTTCGCCCCTTAACCCGTTCTGAGCCGTCGGCGATACATTTACAACAAAGGGATAGTTCTTATGGCCAGGTAGAAGCGGTGCAACAATCGTTGTCGTAGCGCTTTTGTTGCCAACATCATTTTGCAAAATCAAGCAGGGCCGCTCTTTTCCTGTTTCGCTGCCGACTATTGGATTTAGATCTACCCACCAAATCTCACCCCGCTGATGGGTCAGCTTTCCTTTAGGCATCTAAGCCATCACCTACTGCCACATCCCAAATTTTCATCTCATCGTAAAATTCAGGATCATTAGACTGTTCGGTATAAGCAGCTTCTAGTTCTTGTAGAAAGATTCTTTGACGCTCCTTTTGAAGAATCGCGTTTATAAAGCTGCTACGGTTGCTGGCAAAACCGTCAATAAATTCTAAAATTTCGTCATCTAAAGTAATACTGACTTTTCTACTCATAGTTTTTTACCAACGTTTTACTCAGCGTTTTCCACTTAGCGTCTAGTTTGTCTGCAATGGGTTTATCTGCGACGGGTTTGTCTGCGATGGATGAGTAGGATTTGCTAGTCATACCAATCGTGGCTACTATTATAAGTTGCTAACTCATGTGAGGCTCCAGTTGAAAAAATCTGCTAGCCTTCCCGTTAGCGGCTATAGTGTTGTCGAGCAAATCCTACTTGTAAACTCTGAACTGGAGCGAAACCTATGAAGCAAGTTAATTTCGTAGTGATTTTCGTCATTTGCCTGGCGCTGGTGCTTTTCGGGATTGAAAACACAACGCCTTCTGTCATTCATATTGTTAATGGTGTTGATTTTGAAGCGCCGCTGAGTGTGGAGCTGATTGTGGCGGCGGGCATCGGCGCGACGCTTGCTTGGGTGTTTAGCGTTTGGGTGCAGGTCCAAAGCTATACGCAAAAAAAGCCTGAGGTAGAGCAAAGAGATACGCGCATTCAGCAGCTAGAAGAAGACGTAGAGCGCTATCGCGTGGAGCTAGAGCAATTGCCGATGCTGCCTCAAGCTGAGCCTCAGACGGATGCGTAGTCCGTAGCTGTTTTTTCTAGCAGCAGACTGTCTACTGCTAGAAATGTTTAAATTAGCTTGCAAAATTGCACGATTGCGTATAGGCTCAGCGCACTGTCGTGACCGTAACTGTCATGCCTATCATTTTCATGCCTATGGTGGCCTCTCAAATGGCTTAGCTTTTTTATGTCCAGTTCTTTAGCGCAAGGCGCGATCGCTTTTCTCATTGACCTAGCCGAAAAGGGCGAAATTGACCCTTGGGATGTTCAGGTAATCGACGTAATTGATCGCTTTTTAAAGACCTTGAAAGAACAGCCTGTGGCTAAGCAGCCAACCGAAGCAGGCCGATCTTCTTACGAATCGAGCCTGACAGAGTCTGGGCAGGCTTTTTTGTATGCTTCTATGCTGGTGCTGCTAAAGGCGGACACGTTGGTACGCCATGAGCTAGAGCAGCAGGCGGAGGTGCTGGTAGATGATTTTTTTGAGGATGATGCTGACTACAGTGCAGATGAGCTGCCGAAAAATTTAGAGCAGCATATTCACCGCAGGCCAGTAGCCCCGCCGCCTGCTAAGCGACAGGTAACTTTGAGCGAGCTGATTGAGCAGTTGGAGTCGATTGCAGCGGCAATGAGCGAGCCTTCTCGGGTGCGATCGCGCCGACCTAAGCCCCACTCACGTAAAGACGCCGTCCGCGCTATTTCCGAACTCGCACATCAAGAAAACCTCAACGAAATCGCCGACGCTCTTAACGCCTTTTTAGAAGATCACTGGGACGATGTTTTTGAAGACACCGTTAACTGGATGGACTTTGAGCTGCTGTTAACCCACTGGGCCAGCTTCCGCCCAGACGTGTTGGGAGGGCCGATCGAAGGCGAACTTACTGAAGCTGATTACAAGCACGAAAAAGTAGGTGTCTTTTGGGGACTCCTCTTTCTCACCTCTCAATCAAAAGTAGAGCTGTTACAAGAGAACTTTTACCAAGATCTAAAAGTACGACAGCTCAACGACATTACACTTGCAGAAGTCCCTAGCTACGCTCTGCCAGACTAGTGAGTCATAAGCCAGTGTCAGACAATTAGCTAGTGTCAAGATCAGCCTCCGATCTAACCCTGCCCGATCTAACCCTGAAAGCTAAACGCCGTCAGTCTGGGGTTTCTTAGGCAGCCAGTTTTTCATCATTCGCCGTCCTGGTTCTTCAATCAGCCAATAGGTGACCATGGCTACTAGACTCATCGCTGTCATATAGCCTAGCAACAGCAACACTCTGACAACAATATTTCCCTCTGCAACAGACTCAGCTGGCACTACTCGGCGCAGGACAATTAGCACTATGAAATGCGTTAGGTATAGCGCGTAAGATCCTTTGCCGACCGCTATCATCGGCCTGGAGCTAAAGAGCTTGGCGAGTGTGCCTCGCTGCCAAGAGAGGGCATAAATTGCAAATGCATAAAGCGGCGTTAGCCACAAAACGTAGAGCTGAAACGTCTTGCCCTCATCGGTGGGATTGCTTCCTATTCCGTGAGCTACTAACAGCGCACTGCCAATCACAGCCACGACCCACGCAATATTGGTGAGGAGGCCCCGCTGCCGTTTTTGCCCCCACTGCTGTCCCCATCTTGCAACATAAAGGTTGTAGAGCAAACAGCCTGCCGTAAATTCTCCAGCAATGCGCAATAGTCCATAGCTACCAGCCCCATAAGGAGCCTGCCAGCTGGAATCGAGCAGAAGACAGACTGCCGTCATGCCCCACAGTAAAAAGAAGATGCTTGCGATAGTTGCTACACTAGATCGAACCCGCAGCGTAGCCGCAATCACCAGTGGAAACAACAAATAGGCAATCCATTCATTGCTGACAGCCCAAGAGACAGCGTTCCAAGAGAAAGCCGTTGGCAATGTCCACGCTTGAACCAAAAACAAGTTTTGGAACAGGCTAGAAAATGAATAGTACTCGGGATTCGTAACGGCTGATCCGGCTACCTTTGCTGCTAAGAAAAGCAGCGCTACCAGTAGCAAAGCAAACAAATGAACAGGATAAATTCGGGCTAGACGCAGCCATAAAAAACGACGATACGTCGCTAAGTTAAAGGGATAGAGCCGAGTGGCATAGTTGTAGGCAATGATGAATCCACTGGTGATGAAGAAAAAATCTACGCCTACATACCCGGCTGCAGCCAGGTTGAGTAAAGGTTGAGATGGCAGTAACAGCTTTAGCTCTGGCTGAAGGTGATAAAGCACAATCCAGCTAATGAGTGCTGCTCGCATACCCGTTAGCGAGGTAATTTGAGCCCTGGTGGCAACAGGTGCTCTGGCTGCCAGCAGAGGCCTATCTTTAACAGTTCTGCCTTGGCTAGAGCTTTTCATATAGTATAGGAGGTGGGAGATGCGCCCTCAAAATAACAGTATCACTGTCGGGGATTACACAAAGGTATTTATTGATACGTCGGGCTTAAATGCGATCGCGTAAACAAGTCGCGCAAACATCCGGCGGGACAGTGGCAATCTGCGGGCCAAAAATACTGAGTCAAAAATACCGGGCCAAAAACACTGAGTCAAAAATACCGGGCCAAAGATATTGGGTTAAAAGCACTATGATCGTCCGTCACGATGTCAATCCTGAGCTTTATCTCGCTGACCCGGCTCAATTTTTAGCAGTCTTTGCGGTTGATAGCTTGCAAGAAGAGATCTTGGTTGCCTACGACAAGATTGACGAACTATTAAAGCCAAGCTTGCTGCCTGTGGTTCAGCGCGAACCTGAATTCTACGCGTGCTGTAATGGCATGGGGGTGCTGATTGCGCCCGATTGGATTTTGAGCACAGCTCAGGTGGCAATAGAACTACAGGTAGATAGCGAAATTGAGATTGCAGGCACCGTTCACGCGATAGAGAAGGTTGTTTTACATCCTAATTTTCGCAACTATTCTCGTAGCTATTCAGATAGCTATTCTCCTGACTGCGACGATTTTCCCAGCGGTGGCGAGATAGTCGCGATGGCCGAGAACGATATTGCCCTTATTCAACTAAAGAAATCTGTCGAAGAGATTTCTCCTTTGATGTTGTATAGACAGAAAGACGAGCTGGGAAGAATCGTCACCTTGGTGGGAAAGGGAGACTATGGTAACGGATTGATAGGGCCAGATAGGGTAGATGACACGCTGCGAATGGCTACTAATAAAGTTGAAACAACAGACGACCAGTGGCTGATGCTAAAGTTTGATAGGCCACCTGCGGGTACGGAGCTAGAGGGAATTGCTGGGCCGGGCGGTAGCGGTGGACCGGCTTTGATAGAAACAGATGCGGGATGGGCGATCGCAGGCATTCGCTCTGGCCAAAACTCACTGAACCTGGGCGAAGGGCGCTATGGCGTGTGGGAACACTACACTCGCGTTTCTTTTCAGCTGGATTGGATTGAATTTGTTATCAGCGCTTGATGCTTGACTTAGCTACTTAACAGTACACAACATAACTTAAACAATAGATACAGATACGTCATAACTGTACTCGTCATCTCATATCCTAATAGATAAAAGCGTTTAGTGATGGATAATGCCCCCATCTATCGCCCCCATCTATCGCTGAGGTATAGATGCCATCTGAACCAGTTGCTATAGACCGTTCTGAACGCTCGCTGTGGAGCGCGGTTGTGGACCTGCGGCCACTGACTGCCTCTAGTCAGACTAAGGTGAGCACTGTCTTAAAACATATGGCCGCGCGTCCAGAAGCCAGCTGCGTTTTGGTCCTTTATCGGCATAAAGTGGTTGGTATCGCTACGCGCCTAGACTTACTTCAAGCTATCAGTCAGACCGATAGCTGGGCATATATGCGGCTCTCTGCACTGGTAAAACGCCCAGTCATAACGCTGCTAGCTTCGGAGATGGATTCAGAGACAAAGGCTGCTTCAGAAGCAGAGACTTCAAAAACAGAGACTTCAGAATCTAGAGAAACAGCGGCTAACCCCGAACCGCTGCGAGCAACGTCACTAGAGCAGCTGTTGGAGCTTTTTGAACAGAAGCAGATCAGCCACTTGCCGGTTGTTGATCTTAATTCTCGCCTGCTGGGCATCATCCACCGACAGCAGCTACTCCAGACCTTGCATCATCAGCGAGCCGAGGCGCAGCTTTCTCACCCGCACCATCGCGCTCAGCTAGTCTCAGAAATTACATTCAAGATCCGCCAGTCGCTTCAGCTCAAAGAAATTTTGCACACTACCGTGGACGAGGTGCAGCGACTGCTCAATGCGGATCGGGTTCTGGTCTATCAGGTGCTGCCTGATGGTACGGGCAAGGCTATCAGCGAAGCGGTCAAAGCGCCCTATCCTTCGGTTCTTGATATGGCTTTTCCCGAAGAAGTTTTTCCAAAAGAGTATCAAGAGCTTTACACCAATGGCCGGGTGCGTTCTGTTACTAATGTCCACGGCCCTGACTCGGGGCTAGCTGAGTGTTTGGTTGAGTTTGTTGAGCAGTGGGGCATTCAGTCTAAGCTGATTGTGCCGATTGTGCACCCTATCAATCCGTCTAAGGGAAAGCTGCCGCTAGGGAAGATGCTGTGGGGCTTGTTGATTGCGCATCAGTGCGATGGTCCTAGGCAGTGGTCTGAATCTGAGCAGGATTTGATGCAGCAGTTGGCGGGTCAAATTTCTTTGGCCTTTTCGCAAGGGCAGCTATTTGCGTATTTAGAAGATCGGGTTCGGCTGCGAACAGCAGAGCTAACTGCGGTGAACGCCTCGCTGCAAAAGGAAATTCAAGAACGGCAAATAGTTGATGCCGCGCTGAGGCAAAGTGAGTCTCAACTGCGGCTGATTACGAACCATTTACCAGTGCTGATTGCCTATGTGGATAATGATCAGCGCTATCGCTTTAATAATCAGGTGTATGAGCAGTGGCTAGGAAAGTCGCCCGCCCAGATAGCAGGCTGCTCTATGGAAGAGGTAATGGGCGAAGCCTATTATCAAAAGAATAAAGCGCATATTGCTGCGGTGCTTTTGGGTGAGCAGGTGAGCTATGAGAGCGAGCTAACGTTTAAAAGTGGGCGATCGCACTCGGTCACTGTTACCTATGTGCCGCATATAGAAGTTAATAATCCTGGCAATAATCCTACCAATGATCCTGCCAGTAACCCCGAAGGTGACTCAGCTACTAGCCTGCCGCGTCGCGCTGAGGTTAAAGGTTTTTTTGCGTTGACAACGGATATTAGCGATCGCAAAGCGGTTGAGCGTATGAAAGACGAATTCATCGCGGTGGTCAGCCATGAACTAAGAACGCCGTTGACTTCTATACACACTTCATTAAAGCTGTTGGCCACCGGTCGGCTCGGAAATCTGTCTGATGACGGTCAGCAAATGCTAGCAGTGGCTGACGAAAATACCGATCGGCTAGTGCGCCTAGTCAACAATGTACTAGACCTACAGCGGATAGAATCTGGCGAAGTCACTATAGATGCCTGTGTCTGCGATATGGCTGACTTGCTTCGGCGCGCCGCCGAGGCCATGCAAACGATGGCTCAGCAGCACGAAATTGTGATTCAAGCCAAATCGGCGGCGCTGATGGTCTGGGCCGAGCCAGACTACATCATTCGCACCTTAACCAATCTCATTGGCAACGCTATCAAATTTTCAGCCCCCAACACGATCATTCAACTTAATGGTCAGCTTTATCAGGATCAGCTTCATCAGCGCCAGTTTAATCAGCGCCAATCTACTCGGGGTGGCGCTAACCAGAGCGGGTCTAATCGGGGCGGATCTGAAAAAAGCTTTGCTAAGCAGGCACTTTTTCAAGTAAAAGACAATGGATGCGGCATTCCTGCCAACAAACTCACCAAAATTTTCGAGCGTTTTCAACAGGTTGATTCTTCTAATTCGCGTGAAAAAGGGGGCACCGGACTTGGGCTGACGATTTGCCGAAAGATTGTCGAACAGCATGGCGGCGAAATTTGGGCAGAAAGCCATCTAGGAGAGGGCAGCAGCTTTTATTTTACGGTGCCGCTAGCGCCAGACTTGTAGCTTGGAAGACTTAGCTTGGAAGATTTAGCTTGGAAGATTTAGCTTGGAAGATTTAGCTTAGAAGACTTAGCTTGAAAGATTGTCTATTCAGACGTTTTCGGCGAAGTCACTAGAAGTTCTGACAGAAGCTTATTTAATCACTGACCAAAAACTCGACTAGATCCTATGGCTACTAAATGTGTCCTTGTTATTGACGACGAAGCCTCTATTCAAAAGGTGGTTAGCCTCAGCTTGCGGATGGAAGCGCAGTGGACAGTGCTCACAGCTTCCTCGGGAAAAGAGGGAATTTTTCAAGCGGAACAACATCAGCCAGATGCTATCTTGCTAGACGTCATGATGCCCGAAGTAGACGGCATTGCGACCTTTGAATCTTTACAAAACAATCCGGCGACGGCTGACATTCCGGTCGTGCTGCTGACGGCTAAAACCCGTACAGCGGAAAAGCGACTATTTCAAAAAGTAGGCGTTGCCGGGGTGATTACAAAGCCATTTACACCACTATCGCTGGCCAGTCACATTGCCCAACTGCTGAACTGGTCGATGCCAGATGGGTAGCTCATTCAGTTAGTCCATTCAGTTAAATGTATCGACAGAGAGATTGGAAAAGAGATTGGACCAGTCTCTACGAGCAAGCTAGTACCAGAAAGGTAGATAAATGAGAGTGTTGATCATTGATGACGATAGTGCCCTAACTGCGCTACTTACTCAGCAGCTTGGTAGCAAAAACTACGTGGTCGATAGCGTTGCCGATGGTGAAACCGGCTGGGCCTATGCCTCTACCTTTGAATACGATTTGATTATTTTGGATTGGCTGCTACCCCAGCTAGACGGCCTTCACCTTTGCCAGCGGCTACGGCAGCAGCGCTATGAGGTGCCGATCTTGCTGCTTACCGCTAAAGACAATCAAACGGATAAAATTGCGGGCCTAGAAGCGGGTGCCGACGACTATGTCGTCAAGCCGTTTGATATGCAAGAGCTGCTTGTGCGTATTCAGGTTTTGCTACGGCGAGCGATCGCAGGCGTCGAACCGCTCTTAGTCTGGGGCGACCTGTGCCTAGACCAGGCTAGCTGCCAGGTGAGCTATCAAGGGCAGCCCGTGTCTGTAACTGCCAAAGAATACACCCTTTTAGAACTCTTTCTGCGTCACAGCAACCAGGTCTTTAGCGCCACCGCTTTACTAGGTCGCATTTGGTCTTCAGAAGAATTTCCCAGCGAGGCCACCGTGCGCTCTCATATTCGGGGCCTGCGTCAAAAGCTAAAGCGAGCCGGGGCGACTGCTGATTTGATCGAGACCGTGCATGGACTGGGCTATCGGCTCAAAGCGGTGACTGCTAACGCAGCCAGCCTAGACAGCACAGCCTATCGAGAAGACGCCCGTGAAGCTCGCTACTTGGCCGGACTTCATCAGGCTTGGAGCGCCCATAAAGGTGAAAGCATAGAGCGCTGGAACACGCTGGTACAAATTGCCGATTCGCTTACCGGCAATCAGAACGGAAACCAGAACGGAAACCAGAACGGCAATCGGAACGGCCTCTGGGACAAAGGCAACGACCGCGCCAATAGTCACCACAGCCCGTCTGCGCTCAGTGAGCAGCAGCGGCACCAGGCCCAGCAAATGGCCCATAGCTTAGCCGGTACGTTAGGCACATTTGGTCTTATGGAAGGCTATCGCTTAGCGCTGCAAATAGAACAGATATTGCTTCAAAGCGGTCCGCAGATTACACCTTTTCAAGTTGCTCAGCTACAGACCTTGGTCACGACCCTTGGCCATGCCCTAGATGAAGATCCTAAGCTGGTGTGCCCGGTCGAAGATGCCCCCCCAGCGCCAGAGATTCTAATCTTAGATGTCAACAATATGCCCTATGTTCAACAACTCATGGCGCTAGGCGTTGCTCAAGGGTTAGGGACGAGCGTTGTTGCTTCTATTGAAGCGGCTTCTCAGGCGCTATCTCTGAACGCGCAGATGCAAGACACCCCCGATCTGCTGCTTGATCTGCCCGATCTGGTCATGATTAATTTTGTCGCGAGTAAAACCCATTGCGTGCTAGACGAATCGATTGTACAAAGACTGTTAAAGTTCATTACTCGTCTGACTGAGCGCTGGCCGCAGCTGCCTGTAGTAGTGGTTACGCCTCAGGCGGACTTTGGCAACCGTCTAGATCTTATTCGGCGCGGCGGGGCGATTATTCTAGAGTATCCTGTCGTACCTGCTGAGGTGCTGTCTGTTATTTGTCAGACCACTCATTTTAGCTACCGACTCAGCAAGATTATGATTGTTGATGACGACGCCCACTATCTCAAACAGGTGATTCAGCTGCTGCATCCCTGGGATTTTCAAATCACTCCGCTAACTAACCCTCAGCGCTTTTGGACGCTCTTTAACCAGATCTCTCCGGACTTGGTGATTCTCGATATTGAAATGCCGCACATTAATGGATTTGAGCTATGTCAAGTTATTCGCAGCCATGTTCGATGGCAGCATTTGCCCATTGTCTTTATGAGTGTGCACGGCGGGCAAACCCAGAGAGAGCGAGCTTTTGCCCTTGGTGCGGATGACTACATCACCAAACCTGTACAAGGCAAGCCCTTAGCGGCCCGGTTGTTAAACCGCTTGAAGCGATCTAGCACTCGCCCAAACGGATTGCCAGCGACTGGTTTGGGGTAAGGCCGATCGGCCTGTGTCAATGATGGCCTGTGCTAATGATTTAGCCTGCACAGAGTCTGCACGCTAGATACGTCAAGGTGAATCTACAACAAGTCTTTTGGGATTTTGATTATGGTTCACACTCGCGCTCAAACGCTACAGCAGCATGCTCTAATTAGTCGCCTAGCAGAGACTATTAAGACCGTTTGGCAACATCAGCTGATGGTTTTTCCCTATGAGGTGCCGACGGACCTTGGCTATGTAGAAGGTAACCTTGAAGGTGAAAAGCTGGTTATTCAAAACACTTGTTATCAAACTTTTCAATTTCGCAAGCTGCATTTAGAACTGGCAAAAGTTGGCAACACTCTAGATATTTTGCACTGTGTGATGTTTCCCCATCCCTGTTTTAATCTGCCGATTTTTGGCGTTGATATTGTTGCTGCTAGGGGAAATATCACGGCGGCGATTGTTGATTTATCGCCAGTTTCAAGCGATCGCACCCTGCCAGACGGCTATGTCCAAATGCTCGATCAGCTGCCGCGCTATAGCTTTACGCACCCTCGCGATCTGCCTGAGTGGGGAAAGATTTTCTCAGACTTTTGTCTGTTTGTACGGCCCAACACACCTGAAGAAGAAAGGGCCTTTCTCAATCAGGTGATTCAATATCTGTCGCTGCACTGCCAGTTGGCCTGCGAAGCCCAGTCACTTGATACCTTAGAGGCGCGATCGCTCATCTTGGCTGGGCAAAGGCGCTACTGCTCACAGCAACAAAAAAACGACAAGACCCGGCGAATCTTAGAACGCGCGTTTGATAAAGACTGGGCCCAACGCTATCTAGAAACGATGCTGTTTGACTGCGCGCCGGAAACCATTCCCACTATGCTCAATGCGTAGCCGTGCTCAATGCGTAGCCGTGCTCAATGCGTAGCCGCGCCGCAAGACTCCATTTTGCTTACAAAGTCTGTTTTGTTGTAACGCTTGTGATGCGATGCATGTGTAACAGAAAATAAAGTTTTCTGAGGACAATGTAAAGCCTGGTTTATTTCGAGAAAGCCTTTTGTGAAAAAGGTTGTAGCGATTGTAACCAATTAGACACAGTGCTGTGCACAAGATCTGCACGAGCAAATTGATTAAATTAACTCACTGGTCCACAAGACCTCAGCTCTGACTGTCAAGCGTCGGGATTGGGGCCTTTCGCAACCCGACGCCGCTAAATTTGTTAGCAAGGTTCGTTTATCAGCAACTGCTTTTAAAACTTTGTTGTCTAAGCGATAGGCATTTGGAGCGATAGGCATTGAGAGCGATAGGCATTGGGACGGCAGCGATTTGGAGAGGTTCTCAAGCATGATTAGGTTGTTTTCTATCGGGAAGTTGGTTTGCTCGATAGAAAACAGCCCTCGATTAATACAGCATTCTTTAGAACACACTCATCTCAACCCCGATGCCGCTTCGGAATGCCGCTTCGGAATGCCGCTTCGGACCAGAATCAAGACAGCTCTATTAATTGAGCGTTCTAACTTAGGAGATTGGTTTCACATGTTTGATGCTTTTACAAAGGTTGTTTCCCAAGCCGATGCTCGGGGCGAATATCTCAGTGACGACACCATTAGCGCACTCAGTAAGATGGTCTCTGATGGCAATAAGCGCATTGACACCGTCAATCGAATTACGGGTAGCTCTTCTAGCATCGTTTCTAGCGCGGCACGCTCTTTATTTGCCGATCAGCCACAGCTAATTTCACCGGGTGGTAATGCTTATACCAGTCGTCGGATGGCCGCCTGCCTGCGCGATATGGAGATTATCTTGCGCTATGTTACCTATGCCATTTTTACCGGCGATGCCAGCGTTATGGAAGATCGCTGCTTGAACGGTTTGAGAGAGACCTATACAGCGCTAGGGGTGCCGGGCGCTTCGGTCGCGGCAGGGGTCAGCAAGATGAAAGAGGCGGCGTTGGAGATCGCGGGCAGTCGCGAAGGTATTACTCAAGGTGACTGTAGCTCTTTGATGTCAGAGCTAGGTAGCTACTTTGATCGAGCGTCGTCGGCCGTTAGCTAGCTGGCCCTTACTAGTTGGCCCTCACTAGTTGGCCTTTAACTTAGCCACTGCCTTCTAATCCTTCTGTTTTTTATACTTTTTAGAGAGAGATTCCCCCATGAAAACTCCCATGACTGAAGCGGTTGCCGCCGCCGATTCTCAAGGTCGTTTCCTCAGCAGCTCAGAACTACAGGTTGCCTTTGGTCGTTTTCGTCAGGCCCAAGCTGGCCTAGAAGCTGCTCAGGCGCTTAGCAAAAATGCCAGCAGCTTGGTTGATGGCGCGGCTCAGGCTGTCTATCAAAAATTCCCCTACACCACCAAAATGGAGGGCAACAACTACGCCTCTACGCAGGCAGGCAAAGACAAGTGTGCTAGAGACATTGGCTACTATCTGCGGATGGTGACCTATTGCCTAGTTGCGGGTGGTACAGGCCCCATGGATGAGTATCTGATTTCTGGTATTGGCGAAATCAACAGCACGTTTGATCTATCGCCTAGCTGGTATGTAGAAGCGCTCAAGCACATCAAAGCCAACCACGGGCTGAGCGGCGATGCGGGCACTGAGGCCAACTCCTACATTGACTACGCGATCAACGCCTTGAGCTAATTGCCTAGATCTTAGCCCAAGGGCTTAGACGGTTCTCATTTTCGTGCTAGAACCGCGTTTCTTTAAGTCATTGGCTTTAAGTCATCAGTCCTTGGGCTTTCTATGCCATTAGCTACCTGTGTCGTTAACGCGCAGGTGCTAACGATGCCGTGCTAGCGGCATAGATACTCACTACAGAATATGTCGGAGATCTTCAAAGATGACGAGCTTTACTTCCGCTCAGCTGCTTGGGTTTGAATCTACTCAACTGGCCCCTACAGAGCTGAGAAACAACGCTTCAGAAGCAGATATTAATAGCGTAATCTGGGCGAGCTATCGCCAGATATTTGGCAACGATCATGTCATGACCTCGGAGCGGCTGACCAGTGCAGAATCGCTGCTAAAGCAGGGCCATATTCGGGTGATTGATTTTGTGCGATCGCTGGCAATGTCAGAGCTGTACAAGCAAAAGTTCTTTTACAGCACCTCTCACATGCGCTTTATTGAACTCAACTTCAAACACTTTTTGGGGCGCGCTCCCTACGATGAAGCTGAGATCTCTGATCATGTGAATCTCTATACTCAAAAAGGCTACGACGCTGAGATCAACAGCTATTTTGACTCGTTGGAATATCGAGATAACTTTGGTGAACAGGTGGTGCCTTATTACCGAGGGTTTGCCACGCAGAGAAATCAGAAAACAGTTGGCTTTGGTCGAATGTTTCAGCTTTATCGCGGGGCGGCAAGCAGCGATCGCGCCACGGCTAAATCCCCTCAGCTTACAACAGAACTAGCCCGCAATGCAGCTAGTCCGGTGAGAGCCTCGACTATGGGCAAAGAGCTTCAGGGCGTTACCGGCGGCAAACGCGAGCAGCTATACCGCATTCGGGTTTCACAATCGGCTAGTGGGCGTACGCCTCAGGTTCGATTGGGTATGCAGGAATATGTGGTTACCTACGAACAGCTAACGCCCACCTTGCAGCGGCTGAATCGTCGGGGTAGTCGCATTGTCAATATTACATCGGCTTAAGAATTAAGGAGAATAATCTGTGGCTATCACGACCGGGTCTGCTCGTTTAGGCACCCGCCCGTTTACCGAACAATCCCCCATTGAGATGCGACCCAACGCTGCCTCAGATGAAGCGCAGGCCGTTATTTCAGCGACCTATCGGCAGGTCTTGGGCAATGACTACCTGATGCAGTCAGAGCGTCTAGTGGGGCTAGAATCTTTGGTGACCAGTGGAGCCTTGAGCGTTAGAGACTTTGTGAGAGCGGTGGCTAAGTCTGAACTGTACAAAACCAAGTTTTTGTATCCCCATTTTCAGACGCGAGTGATTGAGCTGAATTTTAAGCATCTGCTTGGGCGTGCACCCTATGACGAATCTGAAGTGGTTGAGCACCTAGATCGCTATCAAAACGAAGGCTTTGATGTTGATATCGATTCCTATATTGATTCGGCAGAATACGAGACTCATTTTGGCGATAGCATTGTGCCCTACTGCCGAGGCTTTAGCACCCAGACAGGGCAAAAGATGGCGGGCTTTCCCCGCATGTTTAGCCTATACCGAGGCTATGCAAATAGCGATCGCGCTCAAATCGCAGGAACCCCAGCTCGCTTGGCCAAAGAACTAGCTCAAGACACTGTTTCTGCGGTGGTGCCGCCTTCTAGTGCTGACAATAGCAACGGTTGGGCCTATCGGCCAGCAGCCAAGGGGTCAACTACCCCGCGCAGAGCATTTGGTAGGCCAAGTTCTACTAGCGATCGCGGCAGCCTTTACCGCATTGAGGTTACGGGCAGACGGCTTCCTGGCTATCCCAGCATTCGTCGGAGCAATCGGGTTTTGGTTGTGCCCTACGAAAATCTCTCTCAGACGTTGCAGCAAATCAACAAATCTGGGGGACAAGTGGCGAGTATTTCGCCCGCGTAGATCGCTAGCAGTAGATCGCTAATAGCAGATCGCCAGCCGTAGATTGCTAGCAAACAGCCAATCGTTTCCGCTCACAAATCTCTATTCACTCTGTTTCTATTTACTCTGTTTCTATTTACCTTGAGGTGTCAAGCATGTTAGGACAATGTTTTACCGGTGGGGCCTCTGACTTAGAGGGTCGCATTTTTGTCTATGAGGTAGCTGGCCTCAGCCAAAACGAAATGACGGAACTTTCTAAAGCCCCCCTTCGCACCAGTGATAATCAGTCTTTCCAAGTGCCTTTTAGCCGCATGAATCAGGAGATGCAGCGGATTCTATCGCTGGGTGGAAATATTGTAAATATTCAGCTTTTGAACTCAAAAAACGCTGTAGCAACCGCTTCTGAAGCCTCGCCAGAAAAAGAGATGCCAGAAAAAGAGATGCCAGCAGAAAAGGCGTGAAGTCGGGCCGACTGGGTTAGCTGCATAGTTTCATGAAATAGCTTCATGAAATAGTCTTATGCATTCTTTGCTTACTCAACCGATTATCTCAACTTTGACCCATCGATCGGTCAACTGTTGCTTCCTATTATTTGATGAAACAACAGCTGACCGATCGCCGAGAATTTTTATTAGGAGATTGATTTAATGTTAGATGTCTTTACCAAGGTTGTGACCCAATTTGACAAGCAGGGCCAGCTGGTCAGCAATGCTCAAATAGATGCCTTGCTCTCGACTGTTCAAGAGGGTGCCAAGCGCACAGATATAGTCAATCGCATCAGCAGTAATTCTTCTGCTATTGTTACCAATGCAGCTCGAGCTTTGTTTGCCGAACAGCCTCAGCTGGTGGCACCCGGTGGTAACGCATATACCAATCGTCGGGTGTCTGCCTGCCTGCGCGATATGGATATTATTTTGCGCTACGTCACCTACGCGGTGTTTTTGGGTGATGTCAGTGTGCTAGACGATCGCTGTTTGAATGGTCTACGTGAGACGTATGTGGCACTAGGTGTGCCTAGCGCTTCTATGGCTAACAGCATCAACAAGATGAAGGAAGCGGCGCTCGCCCTAGCGAATGACCGCTCAAATATCACTCAGGGTGATTGTAGCTCTTTAATCTCTGAGCTGTCTAGCTACTTTGATCGCGCTGCTGCTGCCGTCAGCTAGTCGCCTTTGCAGCCATAGGTTGTGATGCCACCCAAAAAACATCTAGAGAAACACTAGGGAGATAGTATTCCAATGAAAACGCAATTAACTGAAGCGGTTGTCGCCGCTGATTCTCAAGGCCGCTACCTGGGCAATACCGAACTGCAGGTCGCTTTTGGCCGTCTGCGCTTAGCGCAAGCTGATTTGGAAGCCGCCAAGGCGCTGGGGGCAAAAGCCGACCAGTTAGCCAGCGGCGCGGCAAATGCTGTTTATCAAAAGTATCCTTACACTACGCAAATGCAGGGCAATAACTATGCCTCTGACGAGCGTGGTAAGGCCAAGTGCTTGCGCGATATTGGCTACTACGTTCGCATGGTTCAGTACTGTCTGATTGCGGGCGGTACGGGGCCTGCTGATGAATTCCTGCTGGCCGGTTTGTCAGAAATGCACAGCAGCTTTGAGCTGGTGCCTGGATGGTATGCCGAAGCGCTCAAATATATCAAAGCGAATCATGGTTTGTCGGGCGATCCTGCGCTTGAGGCCAACTCCTACCTTGACTACATTATCAATGCACTGAGCTAGCAATGCAGTGAACTAGCAATGCCTAAGCTAGCGCTTGGCTGTCCCTAGAAGAATAAATTAGCGATCGCACTTAGTCGATCCTCTCTTATTCTTCTAGACAGCCCGAGTGGTCGCTTAGGTGGCCGCTTGATTGAAACTGTGAAACGTTTGAAGATCTGTTGATCAATTTTTAGTTGCGTTTAGGAGCGATAACATGGCTGGACTACAAGAAGCGAGCAGATTTGGAATTCGGCCCTTTGAGGAAACTGAAAAAGTTGAGCTGCGACCTAATTGGACACAGGACGATGTCCAAGCTGTGATTTCGGCGGCCTATCGTCAGGTGCTGGGCAATGAGTATCTCATGCAGGCTGAACGACTCGTCACCCAAGAGTCACTTTTGGTGCAGGGAACTATCACCGTAAGGGACTTTATTCGCGCGATCGCCCTCTCAGATCTGTATCGTCAAAAGTTCTTGTATCCCAACTTCCACATGCGCTTTATAGAGCTTAACTTTAAGCACTTTTTAGGCCGCGCTCCCTACAATCAAGCCGAGATCTCCTCTCACTTAGATCTGTTCATCTCCGAAGGCTACGAGGCTGAGATTGAGTCTTATCTGGACTCGGCTGAATATGACGACAGCTTTGGTGATAATACCGTCCCCGCTTATCGAGATTTTAAGGTCGATCACCCTGGCCAGCGGGCTGTGGGCTTCAGCCGATTGTTGCAGCTCTATCGCGGCTATGCAAACAGCGATCGCGCCCAAGGGCAAAAGCAGCCTCGGCTCACTTGGGAAGTTGCCAGAAATTTAGCTACACCTATCGCCGCTGCTTCGCCGGGGTCTATCTCGGGCGCTTTAGGCGGTGCGCGCGGAGATGTTTATCGGCTACGCATCGTGGGCTCTGCGGCCAACCGGGCCCGTAACGGCGCTGTTGTGCGGCAAGCAACCACTGAACTGCTGGTTCCCTATGCCCAGCTGACAACAAAGTTAAAACAGCTGAGTCGTGCTGGCAAGCGGGTTGTGAGTGTGACGGCTGTTTAGAGGTTGCTAAGTCTGAGGCTGCCGATAAATAAGTGGTTACTTTATTCTATTTTAAGCGCATGACGAAACTATTGATAAGGAGAATTTCAAGTGGCAATTACAACAGCAGCCTCTCGTCTAGGAACGTCGGCATTCAGCGATGCCGCCCCGTTAGAACTGCGCCTGAAGGCCAGCCAGGGTGAAATCGAAGCGGTTATTCTAGCGGTTTACAAGCAGGTGTTGGGAAATCCTCATCTGCTCAAGTCTGAACGGCTGGTGATTGCTGAATCTTTGCTGCGCGATCGCAAAATCACCGTTCAAGAATTTGTTCGCCAAGTAGCCAAGTCAGAACTATACAAGCAGAAGTTTTTCAATAGCTGTTTTCAAAGCCGCACGATTGAGCTGAACTATAAGCACCTGTTAGGGCGCGCACCCTACGATCAGTCAGAGATTACAGCGCACCTGAACCTGTACGAATCTGAGGGCTTCGAGGCCGACATTGACTCCTATATTGACTCACCCGAGTACCAAACTAATTTTGGAGAGAACATAGTTCCTTACTATTTAGATCTTGTCACTACGGGCATCGGTCAGCGCTCAGTAGGACTACCACGTTTATTGCAGCTGTATCGAGGCTATGCAAGCAGCGATCGCGCTCAGCTCATCGGCACAGCGCCTCGACTGGTCAAAGATCTTGCTCGCAACACCGCTTCTACCGTAGTGCCAACCTCAGGTGATGGCTTCGCCTACCAGGGTGCGGCCAAGGGCGATCCGCTAGTGAGCACCTTTGGCGGATCAAAAGCACTGGGCACCGGACGACTCTTCCGGGTGGAAGTCGCTGCTATCAGCAAGCCAGGCTATCCTAAGGTCCGCCGGGTGAACAAAGCGGTCATTATCCCCTTTGAAGAACTGACACCCCATATGCAACGGGTGCAGCGTCAAGGCGGAAAAATTGCCAGCATTACGCCGCTCTAAGCTCAAGTCTCTCCAGGTCCAGCCCTGTCAAATTACGGTCCGATTAAAGTGTTGTTAGGTTTAGGGTTTGTATAAACGTGAGTATTCCTTTATTAGCTTATTCTCCCTCTTGTCCCAACCAGCGGGTAGCCCCGCTGGGCGCGCGAGACGACGAAACGATCACTTATTCCGCAGACGATCAGTTCTCTCCAGAAGACATCGGGAATTTGATTAACGCAGCCTATCGACAGATTTTCTTTCATGCGTTTAAGTGGGACCGGGAGACTGTGCTTGAGTCTCAGCTGCGTATTCGGCAAATTACCGTTCGTGACTTTATTCGTGGACTGCTGCTATCGAATACCTTTATCGATAGTTTTTACAACAAAAACAGCAACTATCGATTTGTTGAGCACTGCGTTGAAAAAGTGTTAGGACGCCGCGTCTACAATGAGCGAGAGAAAATCGCTTGGTCTGCCATCATCATGACTAAAGGCGTTAAGGGATTTGTCGATGAACTGCTCAACAGCGACGAATATATTGAAAACTTCGGCGAGAACACCGTTCCTTTCCACCGCAGGCGAACATTGCCCAGCCGTGAATTGGGAGAAATTCCGTTCAACATTACCTCGCCTCGTTACGACGCCTACCATCGCGACCAGTTAGGATTTCCTCAGTTTATTTGGAAGGAAGAGGTTCGCGGCTTCAAACCCTACGATCAGCAGCCGAAAAACGGCGATCCGACCCTGTTTACCGACATGGCCAAGAGCATTAGCCCTAGAGCCTCGGCTGCGTCACCGACCGATCTCGATAAGCTCGATTTTGAAAAGGCCGTTCCCTATCGCCGCCGTTAATCAACTGGCGAAGTGACCAACGGTTAATTCCAAGATTGTCGCGGTATAACGGCTGATTGCGTAAAAAAGCCAGCATTGCGACATTAGCGAAAAAGCGCAGTGGCAAAGCTCCGTCGGAAGAGCCCTTTGCTGCTGCGCTTTTTGCTATCTAGCAGAACTCAAAGACAGATCCTGCTGTTCAATAGATTATCTACCAGAGATAAAGCAGGATAAAGAGAATAATCCAGATGACGTCTACGAAGTGCCAATAAAGCTCTACGGCTTCGATGCCAAAGTGGCTTTCACTGGAGTAGTGCTGCGGGTCTCGGTTGCGCCAGAGCACAGCGACCATTAGCAAGAGTCCTACAAAAACGTGTAGACCGTGGAAACCTGTGAGCACATAAAAAGTACTGGCAAAGAGATTATCTCTTAAGCCAAATTCTAGATTGGCGTACTCGTAGCCTTGACCTAGCAAGAAGATGGTGCCCATCGCGATAGTGATGGCAAACCAGGTGGTAACGCCTTTTATGTCGTTTTTCTTTACAGCAGTGTCGGCCTTGTGAATGACAAAACTGCTGGAAATTAGGATCAAAGAGTTGATGCCAGGGAGCAAAACCTCTAGTTCTGGGGTTCCCACTGGCGGCCACTCGGCTGCGACAAGCCGAAAGGTGACATAGGCGACAAAAAGCCCCATGAACAACATGCTCTCAGCGCAGAGAAAAACCAAGACGCCAAATAAGCGGTGGTCGGGATGCTCTTCGTGGTGGCCGTGGGCTTCTTCCTGGGCAATGTTGATGGTGCTTGGGGCGGTGGTGTTAATGGAGCCTTGCATGGGTTTTGGGGAGTGTTGTTCTTCAGTTGTTCTTCAGTTGTTCTTCGATACATTGGCTGCGGCACAGACCGCAGCCAACACATCGTGCATTAAGAGGCTTGTGCATTAAGAGGCAGCAGGCGCAGGAACCGCATGAGCGTAGAGCTCTTCGGGATCTTCTTCAGCGATGTAGCCAAGGCCGTAGTCGTAAGGACCTGTTTTGAGAACGGGTAGCTCCTCAAAGTTTTCTAACTCTGGTGGAGAGAGGGTTTGCCACTCTAGCGTGAGGGCGCGCCAAGGGTTAGCGGGTGCCTTTTTGCCGTAGCGCCAGCTCCAGACGGCGTTGATAAGAAAGGGGACGGTGGAGACGGCCATGATGTAAGAGCCAATGGTGGCTAGTACGTTCAGGTCGGTGAACTGGGGATCGTAGAGGGCGATGCGGCGATTCATGCCCATTAGACCAAGCTCATGCATGGGCATAAATGTGAGGTTCATGCCGACAAAGCTGAGGACGAAGTGGATTTTGCCCCAGAATTCGTTCATCATTCGCCCTGTCATTTTGGGGAACCAGTGATACACCGACATGAAGATGCCGAAGACAGATGCGCCAAACAGGACGTAATGGAAGTGGGCAACGACAAAGTAGGTATCGTGGACGTGAATGTCGAAGGGGACGGCTGCAAGCATGACGCCGCTGATGCCGCCAATTAAGAAAAGAGAAATGAAGCCAAGGGCGAATAGCATGGCGCTGGTGTAGGCGATTTTGCCTTGCCAGAGGGTGGCAACCCAGCCAAAAACTTTGATACCAGTAGGGACGGCGATCACCATGGTGGTGATCATGAAGAACATGCGCAACCAAGGCGGCGTGCCGCTGGTAAACATGTGGTGTGCCCAGACGATGAGGCCCAAAAAGCTGATGACGATGGAGGAGTAGGCGATCGCACGATAGCCAAAAATCGGCTTGCGAGCGTGCACCGAAATCACTTCACTAATAGCCCCAAACAAGGGCAGCACAAAAATGTAGACCGCCGGGTGCGAGTAGAACCAGAACATGTGCTGGTAAACCACCGGATTGCCGCCGCCAGTTGGGTTAAAGAAAGCGGTGCCTGCGATCAGATCAAACGCCAACAGAATCAGAGCACCTGCCAGCACGGGCGTGCTGATCAAAATCAGCAAAGAGGTGGCAATCATCGCCCAGCAGAACAGGGGCATTTTGGTGAGCGGCATACTGGGTACGCGCATCTTTAAGATGGTGACCAGAAAGTTAAGCCCGCCTAAAATAGAAGCGGTTCCCCCGACCAAGAGACTTATAATCCAAATGCCTTCTCCAACCACACCTGTGGTCAGGCTCAGCGGTGGATAAGAGGTCCAACCTGCGGTAGGCGGCTCGAAGAAGAAGCTGCTGATTAGTAAGATGCCAGAAGGCGGGATCATCCAGAAGGCGATCGCATTTAGCCGAGGAAAGGCCATATCTCGAGCGCCAATCATTAGCGGAATCAGGTAGTTGGCAAGTCCGGCCCCGGCGGGCACAATCCACAAAAACAGCATGATTGTGCCGTGCAGCGTCAGCAGGCCGTTATACACATCTGGTGTCACAATATCTGGGGCCGGGGTCGCTAGCTCTGTGCGCATAGCGGTTGCCAGCAGGCCCCCCACCAAATAAAAGAAGAAAGCTGTCACCAAGTACTGAATGCCAATCACCTTGTGATCGGTGCAGAAGGTAAAGTAATCGGTCCACTTACGCTCGTTGCCCAGAAGCATTGGGGTTTCTTCTGAGGTCGGCGTTTTGGGTTCTGTAGTAATGGTCATACTCGCCTTAGTCGTTGGGTCTCTTGGTCAAGTTGTCTGAGTTCTGGATCTGAAGAATCTGAAGCAGAAACGGCCGGTTTGAGCAAGGCAGCGTTATCAATGCCATATTAATGCTGCCATGACGCTGCTGTGATTTAGGTGCCTGCGTGATGATGGTGCACGCCAGCGGCTGCTTGCAGCATGGCCAAGCTTTCTGGGGCCACGGCAAGCTGTAGGGGTTCGACAAAGGGGGCTAAGTACTGCGCATCGGTGCGATCATTACTAGCTGCTGGCAAAGCTGCGATCGCCTCACCGCTATCCATTGCCGCCACGCGCTCAGCCATCCAATCGGCATAGTCTTCTGGTGAATGCACAATTAGCTGAGTACGCATCCCGCCGTGATAAGGGCCACATAGCTCAGCGCACACCACAGGATACGTGCCTTCACGCGTTGCATTAATCACCAGCTTTGTCTGCTGCCCTGGAATCATATCTTGCTTAATGCGAAACTCCGGTAGCCAAAAAGCGTGCAGCACATCTTGCGCATTCAAATTTAGCCTTACTGGCTCTCCAGAGGGTACGTGCAACTCGCCATCAACAACGCCATTGGGATAGTTGAAAATAAAGGCATACTGCAACCCTTTCACATCTACAAAGAGCCCTTCATCAACGGTATCTGGCGAGACGCCCAAACCAGAGTCACTCATCAAATTGCCCGCTAAAGGCAGCTCACCGAGTGCTGTGGTGGATCCGGCTGATTCGGCATCGACAGCATAGGCTACTTCTACCGATTTACCAGGACCGCCCATATCGTGGCTCATCAGTTCTAGGCCACCCATCCGTGTATAGATGTCAAAACTATAGATGGAGATTCCTAGGACTATAACCGCTGGGATCGCTGTCCAGACAATTTCTAACGGAATATTACCTTCGAGATGCGCACCATCGCTCTCGTCGCCATCCTTGCGGCGAAAACGAATAGCCGAGAAAACAAGCGCGCCTTCTACTATCAAAAATAGACCAAAGCCAATGGTCATCATTGCGTTGAACAAACCGTCTACTAGTTCTGCCTCTTCGGAAGCAGCGACTGGCAGCAGGCCGTGGTTTTGGCCGTACCAAAGACTGGCTAGCGTGACAAAGATGCCGATTAAAAGGGTCAGGATAGAACTTGGAATTTTCACAATACTTACTTTCAGATCTAGATCAATCTGTTTGGATGGTTAAGGTCGGGCGGCGATTATGAATGGCTATATTTTTCTTACTTTTTCTGCATGAGGAAATGAGAAAAAACTAGGAATGAGGACACTGTGGTCTCTCATGTCATCTCTTAATTTCATTAGCCATCCTGTCAGCCCTTTTTTGAACGCTTGCGCTGAGTATCTCTCCCAAAGCACGCACGCTGGCAGTTGTCACATCTCTACTTGCATTGAATCTGCACTAACAAAGGTAGCGCTATTTCTAGCAATGTGAACGAGTTTTGAAAAGATGCTAGATGCTTTAACCTTTTCTCCAGAATTGTGCTTGCTAGCCAGCATCAATTGATACAGCTGCATCCTCTTTTCACGGGCTTTTCTCGTCTGTATACGGCTTCACCTACTAGCTAGCTTCAGTTTTGCAACGACTGGGCAACGGTGCGGACAAAACGACTGAGCCAACAATGACTTATTTTCGGTAGCTCATCACAAAACGATGAAACCAAAAAGGCCAAAAATAAAAGATAAATTTAAGACAACAAGGCAAATTGTTAAGTGAGGTTAAGCTCTAAGGGCACTATCTAAAATAAAAAGTCTACCATCAAAAAAAATTAGCTAGAACGCGTTATATTCTCATTCGTACAGACGTATTTTGCAAAAGGTATTCTGCAAAAGAAAGTGAGTCAACCATCTCTTGGCGCAGTTTCTCTTGGCGCAGTTTGCGCCCAACAGGGTTTTTTGCAGAAGAGAGAAGTTCTGTAGAAGAGAGACTGCTCAAAACAAAAACCTAGTTCATTCCTGTACCCAATCACTCAGCCTAAAATTTTCCATGGCTAACTCTAGCTTCCCGAATGCTGCTGTTTCTAAAAGGGTCGATCAGCAAAAGATTGACCAGCATGCTGGCCTATCAGACAGCGCTAGATCGAACGGCTTAAGATCAGAGCCTGCCGCTCAAACCTTCATTAGGCGGTGGGTGTGGAAGATGGCCTTTGCGACCCTGGCGCTGATGGCAGTTGGCAGTGCGACTAGGGTGATGAATGCTGGGCTTGCCTGCCCGGACTGGCCGCTGTGCTATGGACAGCTGGTGCCGACGGCTCAGATGAATTTGCAGGTGTTTTTAGAGTGGTTTCACCGGCTAGATGCCTCTTTGATTGGGATGATGGCGATTGGACTGGTGGGCCTGAGCATCTGGCATCGCCAGGTATTGCCTCGCTGGATGCCCTGGGCGTCCCTGGGCGCACTGTTTTTGATTGTGGTGCAAGGCATTTTGGGTGGCCTGACTGTCATTGAGCTGCTGAGATTTGACATTGTGACGGCGCATTTAGGCACAGCGCTGCTGTTCTTTTGCACTTTGCTGGCGATCGCACTTTTGCTGCTCCCCTATCAGCCGACGGGCAACACAGGTAAGCTTCCTTGGATAGCCCTCAGCGCGACCGTATTGGTATATATGCAAAGTATTATCGGTGGACTAGTGGCCTCCCGCTGGGCCGCGCATCAGTGCTTTGGGCTCGCTGACTTGTGCAACGTTATGAACTCACATCTGGTGGGCGTGGTGCCGCCGACCATCGCAGTGGCGCTGCTGGTTTTCCAGGTATGGCGCACCCCGGCGCTGAACCCGGCGCTAAGAGCACTGGCCAATAGCGCTGGCCTGTTGGTTCTTTTACAAATTGCTCTGGGTGTTGGCACCCTGAAGCTACGGCTTCAGGTAGAGCCGCTGACCGTCTGTCATCAAACCATCGGCGCGATGCTGCTAGGATGCCTGCTGAGCTTTACCGTTCTCGCCCTGCGTGACGGTAGGGCCCAGATTCTGATAAAAGGATCTGCGCCGCTACCTCAGTCAACCCTTTCCGTCCAAAGCTAACGGCCCTCAGCTATTAGCCTTCTAACTGACCTTTGAGAGAACTTAAGAGAATTTCGACACCATGCAAACTTCTATCTGGACCGCAAGGCAGCACGACAATCTGTGGCAGGTCGTGCAGAGCTACTGGCAGCTCACAAAGCCTCGCATTATTCCGCTGCTGCTGATTGAAACGGCGGCAGGGATGCTAGTAGCGGCTCATGGCCATGTGAGCCCATTCTTACTGATGGTGACCTTGGTTAGCGGCACATTGGCTGCTGCCTCGGCCCAGACGATTAATTGCGTTTACGATCAGGACATTGATTACGACATGGAGCGGACGCGCCATCGACCGATTCCTTCTGGGCGGGTGCAATCTAGAGACGCGCTAATTTTTGCGCTGGTTATGGCGGTGATGTCGTTTACGCTGCTGGCGAACTTTGCCAACTTGCTTAGTGCTGGGCTGGCGATGCTAGGGCTGGCGGTTTATGTGGTCGTATATACGCTCTGGCTCAAGCGCTCTTCGCCACAGAATATTGTGATTGGGGGCGCTGCCGGGGCAATTCCACCTATGGTGGGCTGGGCGGCTGTAACGGGCGAGCTTTCCTGGGCAGCGTGGGTGTTCTTTGCGATTGTGTTTGTCTGGACGCCACCGCACTTTTGGGCGCTGGCGATGCTGATTCAAGATGACTACGCCAAGGTAAATGTGCCAATGCTGCCGGTGGTGGTGGGCAACAAGGCGACGGCCAAACAAATTTGGCGCTATACGGTTGGGCTGGTGCCGCTGACGCTGGTGCTGGTGTATCCGCTGGGCGTGTGCGGTGTGGTCTATGGGATAGGCGCGATCGCACTCGGCACCCTCTTCTTGCTAAAGGCGTGGCAGCTGCGCAACGAATACGACAGCAAGGATTTGGCGAGAGGCACCTTTAAGTATTCTATTTTCTATATGATGCTGCTGTGCGCGGTGATGGTGGTCGATTCGCTGCCGGTGACGCGGATGGCAACAGGTGCGATCGCGCATAGCATTCAGCAAGTTTGGCAGGCGATTCCTGTCGTTGGTTAGATCGCTAGCTAGAGTGTTGTGGTCGGCCAAGAGAGCAATATAGGCATAAAATAAAGGTCCTGCTGAAAAGGCCCCAGAAAAGGCCCCAGCTCTTTAATTCACTCTTTAAATTTTAGAGAAAAGCAATGCCTCCTGCTGTCTTAGTCGAAAATCTCAAAAAATCCTACGGCGACGTAGAGGCCGTTAAAGACGTGTCTTTCTCGATTGAGCCCGGAGAGATTTTTGGCCTGCTAGGACCCAACGGTGCAGGCAAAACGACCACCATTCGCTGTCTGTGTACTTTGGCCACGCCCGATGCTGGCAGGCTAGAGCTGAGCGGCATTTCGGTCTTAGACGACCCGCGCACAGCCAGACAGCTGCTGGGCTATATCGCTCAGGAAGTGGCCCTTGATAAAGTCCTTACGGGCCGCGAGCTGCTGGAATTGCAGGCCGCTATCTATCATTTGCCCAAAGCCCAGATGAAGGCTCGCATTGATGAAATGCTGGGGCTGCTGGAAATTGCGGACATTGCCGATAAAAAAACGGGCAACTACTCTGGTGGGCAGAAAAAAAGATTGGATTTAGCCGCAGGGCTGCTGCATCAGCCTGCGGTTTTGGTTTTGGATGAGCCGACGGTGGGACTAGATATTGAGAGTCGCTCGGCGGTGTGGCGGTTTTTACGGCAGCTGAGGGAGCAGGGCACCACGATATTGATTACCAGCCACTATTTAGAAGAAGTAGATGCGCTAGCAGGCCGGGTGGCAATTATTGACCGGGGCAAAGTGATTTCGAGTGGGACACCGACTGCGCTAAAAGCTGAAGTGGGCGGCGATCGCATCACCCTACGCATTCGAGAATTCACTGGCGACGACGAAGCCGAGAAGGCCCGCAGCCTCCTCGCCGACCTTCCGCTTGTACAAGACGTTATCATCAACAGCTCCCAGGGTAACTCCCTTAACCTCGTCGTCGATAAAGGCGGCGAAGCCCTTCCTGCCGTCCAGTCCGCCCTCAAAGCCGCAGACCTCCCAACCTTCGGCATCGCTCAATCGCAACCTAGCCTAGACGACGTGTACTTAGCGGCCACCGGTCGTACGCTGATGGATGCAGAAATGGCCGCTGTGGGCACGCGCGATTTGAAAAAAGAGCGCAAGCAGAGTATGAAGTAAGTCGAAGAAAGAAACAGCTAAGACTAAATGTGAACAGTAAGCAGCGTAAAACACTTGCCAAAATTTGGGAGCATCCACCAAGACCAGATATCGCATAGAAGAGTGTCCTGAGCCTGATTGCAGGCACTGATGGCGAGATTGTTCAAGGGGGCTGGTTCTAAAGACCTGAAAATTAGGTACACAGATGAACAACACCGTTGAAGTTAGGGCTGATTGAATTATTTGAGTATTGCACTCAAAACGGACTCCAAGCGGACTCCAAACAGACTTTGCAAAAGCTGCTACCGGTTTTAATTTTTGAATGCGGCCATAAGCGGAGGATTAGTCAAATCCGCAGGTCTTATTCGGTTATTCAGTAGCACTGAGATTCCTTATCTACGCTAGCCTATGAGTATATTCATATAAATAGTAAAGAAGCGTGATGAGTCAGTCTGTCACTCCCGCCCCTAGAAGCACCCCTAGAAGCACCCCTAGAAGCATAAATACAAACGTTGCCGAGCTGCGATCGCCTGGCACCAAAGAATTTATTCAAGAAACGGTTGCGCTGACCCGTCGTCTGTTTATCCAGCTTCAGCGTCGGCCTACAACCTTAGTAGCAGGCGTCATCCAGCCGCTGATGTGGCTGATCCTCTTTGGCGCTCTCTTTCAAAATGTGCCCAGCGGTCTTTTTGGTGAAAGTCAAAACTACGGCCAGTTTTTGGGCTCAGGCATCATCGTCTTTACTGCTTTTGCCGGTGCGCTTAATGCGGGCCTGCCAGTGATGTTTGACCGGGAGTTTGGCTTTCTAAACCGGCTGCTCGTTGCACCGTTGGCCTCTCGATTTTCAATTGTGATTGCCTCGGCGCTCTTTATCGCTACCATGAGCCTGGTGCAAACGGCTGCTATTGTCGCCCTTAGCGCGGTACTTGGTGCCGGTTTACCTGGCCCCAGCGGCATTGTCTTGATGACACTGATCGTACTTACTCTGGTCTTTGGGGTCACAGCGCTAAGCCTAGGACTGGCTTTTGCCCTGCCGGGACACATTGAGCTGCTGGCCGTCATCTTCATTACGAACCTACCGCTTTTGTTTGCCAGCACTGCCCTCGTTCCGCTTTCTTTTATGCCGCCTTGGCTACAGGTCGTCGCTAGCCTCAATCCGCTTAGCTACGCTATTGAGCCCATTCGCTACATCTACCTTCACCCCGATTGGACCTTTGGCAGCACTGTTATGGCGGCTCCTTTTGGCGATATTAGCCTCGGGTTAGCTGTGGGTTTGTTGGTCACTTTTAGCGGGCTGGCTTTGGTGACCATTCGTCCTTTAATTAGTCGTCGTATTGGCTAAGCCTTCTACATTCTATACAGGTGGCAAAATCGGCACAGCATGTCGCCACCTACACAGATACGCAGGCATAATTTCAGTTGATACAATTAACACATTGAAAACTGCTTGCCGAAAACAGATCACTTTCCGAAAATCACCTTTAAATCTGGAGACCATACATAATATGAGTAAACTAGCAGTGCGCCTAATGGGATTGAGCCTATTGCTGGGTATGGGTTTGGGCACAGCGCCTGCCTTTGCTCAAGATACGGGCGTTGCCAATACCGCCGAAGACTTTAAATCTGCCGATTCTGAAGACGGTTTCTTTGGCTCGGGTCTTAGCATTATGGACTTGTTCCACAGTGCAGGCTCGCTTTCTGGTGCGGGCGTAGTGGATGAGGGCTTTCGCCGCAGCCAAAGTCGCCAAATTAACCGTCAGGCTGAGTCTTTGCGTGAGCGTCAGCGGGCGATCTTAGAGCAGCGGGCTGCTGAGTCTGCGACGCCTGCTGCGGAAATTGACTTTGCTGAGTAAGCTGCTTGAGCAAAACATCCCAGGGTAAAAAAAGCCCTTCAGCCAGAATTGGTCGAAGGGCTTTTTGGCGTTCTGAGCTGAAGATGGTTTGTCTACGATTGTTCGCCTACACCACGCGATCGCTCGAATCACTGCTACCATTACCATTGATTAACCTTCCGCATTCGCACCCCCAATGACTGCAACGACGCCGACGCTGGCTAGCCAATACGATCCCACCACGACCGAATCTAAATGGCAGGAGTACTGGTCACAAAAGGAAGTCTTTAAGGCCGATCCGAGTAAGGGCGGCGAGCCTTTTTGCGTGATGATTCCGCCGCCAAACGTCACGGGCAGTTTGCATATCGGTCATGCCTTTGAGCAGACTCTGATTGATACAGTGGTGCGCTACCAGCGGATGAAGGGTAAAAATACGCTGTATTTGCCGGGTACGGATCACGCCAGTATTGCCGTGCAGACGATTTTGGAAAAGCAGCTAGCAGAAGAAGGGCGATCGCGTGAATCGATCGGCAGAGATCAATTTTTAGAACGAGCCTGGGAATGGAAGGCCCAGTCAGGCGGAAAAATTTTAGAGCAGCTGCTTAAGCTAGGAGTTTCAGCAGACTGGAGCCGCGAGCGCTTCACCATGGATGAAGGGCTATCGACCGCTGTGCTGACGGCCTTCAATCAGCTATACGAAGAGGGGCTGATCTATCGCGGCAGCTACATGGTGAACTGGTGTCCCAAGAGCCAGTCTGCCGTTTCTGATTTGGAGGTAGAAAACCAGGAAGTAGACGGGCATCTATGGTACTTTCGCTATCCGCTAGTCGCGGCAGAAGGTGAGCTGGTAGTAGCGACGACGCGCCCAGAGACAATGCTGGGCGATACAGCGGTTGCGGTCAATCCAAATGATGAGCGCTACAAGCATCTAATCGGGCGCAAGGTGTGGCTACCGATTGCCAACCGTGAGATTCCGATTATTGGCGATGAGTTTGTCGATGCCGAATTTGGTACGGGCTGCGTTAAAGTAACACCCGCGCACGATCCGAATGATTTTGAGATGGGTAAGCGGCACGACCTGCCAGTCATCAACATTTTGAACAAAGACGGCACGCTAAACGAGAATGCGGGCGAAGAATTTGTCGGCATTGACCGCTTTCAGGCGCGCGAGTGGGTGATTGAAAAGCTGAAGGCCGAAGGCCGAATGGAGAAAATTGAAGACTATCGGCATTCGGTGCCCTATAGCGATCGCGGCAAAGTCCCTGTAGAACCCCTTATCTCCACTCAGTGGTTCGTCAAAATTCGCCCCTTCGCGGATAAAGCTCTCGCCGCGCTTGATGATCAAAACGATCCGCAGTTTGTCCCGAGCGCTGGACCAAGGTCTATCGCGACTGGCTCACCAAGCTCAACGACTGGTGCATTTCGCGTCAGCTATGGTGGGGTCACCAAATTCCTGCCTGGTATGTTGTCAGCCAAAGCAATGACGAAATTACAGACAATACGCCGTTTGTGGTCGCTAAAGATGAAGCCGAAGCCTGGGAAAAGGCTAAAGCAAAGTATGGCGACGATATTCAACTGCGCCAAGACCCCGACGTGCTCGACACCTGGTTTTCCTCTGGCCTGTGGCCCATGTCTACACTAGGCTGGCCCAATACCGATGCGCCCGACTACCAGTTTTACTACCCCACGCAGACGCTGGTCACCGGGTTCGATATCATCTTTTTCTGGGTCGCCCGCATGACCCTGATGGCGGGTCATTTTACGGGCCACATGCCTTTTGACACGGTTTATATCCATGGCCTAGTACGCGATGAAAACAATCAAAAAATGTCAAAGTCTAAAGGCAATGGCATTGATCCGTTAATTTTAATCGACAAGTACGGCACCGATGCTCTGCGCTACACGCTCATTCGAGAAGTCGCAGGCGCAGGTCAAGACATTCGCCTAGACTACGACCGCGACACCGACGAGTCGATGGCTGTTGAAGCCTCGCGCAACTTTACCAACAAGCTGTGGAATGCCTCACGCTTTGTGATGATGAATCTAGAGGGGCAGACACCTGCCGCGCTAGGAACACCCGGCAGTAGCGGCGATCTAGAGCTAGCCGATCGGTGGATTCTCTCTCGCTACAGCCAAACTATCGAGCGGGCCCGCGAGTATCTAGACAAGTACGGCATGGGCGAGGCCGCCAAAGAGCTGTATGAATTCACTCGCGGTGATTTTTGCGACTGGTATATCGAGCTGGTGAAGCCCCGCCTGTACGGTGAAGGTGACGCCAAGCGGACTGCGCAGCAAACCCTGGCTCACGTCCTCAACGGCATTCTCAAGCTGCTGCATCCCTTTATGCCACACATTACCGAAGAGCTGTGGCACACACTGACGGGCGTTGGTGAAGAAGATTGCCTGGCCTTGCAAAGCTATCCGGTGGCTGAGGCTGCGCAGGCTGATCCGGCGCTAGAACAGCAGTTTGATTTGCTGATTGATGTGATTCGCACGATTCGTAACCTGCGTGCAGAGGCAGGCGTGAAGCCGTCGGCTAAGATTGAAGCCATTTTGAAAACAGATAGCGCCAGTGAACTGGGTGTTTTGAACGCTACGCGGCCTTACATCGAAGCGATGGCTCGGCTAGAGACGCTAGAAATTTTGAAGACAGATTTGGCTCCAGCTCTGGCGGCAGTGGCCAAAACGCTTTCGATCGCAGAGGCGGCTGACATCGTAGAAACCACGCCGCCGAATGGGCCATCTGGTTTGGGAACGGCGATCTCGCAGTTTTTAGAACAGCCTGCTCGCTACTTCAACGGATTCTTTAGCAGTTATAGAAAGCCAGCGCTTTCGGTCGCAATTGTTTTGGGTACGGCTGTTACCTACAAGGTGCTTGATTCTATGCTGGACACCCTTGACGGGTTGGGTCTACGTGGAGTCTTTCAGCTAATCGGACTGTTCTATACGGTTCGCTTTATTTCTAATCGCGGCTTTAAAGCGGAGAATCGCGATCGCGTTCTTTCTGAACTCAAATCTGCTTGGGCTGAGATCAGCGGTAATGACGATACCAATATCGATACCAACGTCGATAGTGGTGCAGCAGAACTAGCCGGTAGTCCCTCAGCATCTAGCACCTCAGTATCCGTCCAGATGACGCCCCCTAGCGTGACGCCAGCCGACATCATTCGAGCAGATTCTAACCAGCCTTTGGCGCGGGGCGCGGTGGGCGATCGCAAAATGTTTGCGGGTGTTACCGGTACGGTGCAGGTGCTCATTCCGTTAACGGGCATCATTGACGTAGATGCGCTGCGAGCAAAGCTAGAAAAAGACTTAGTCAAGGCAGAAGGTGAAATCAAGTCTTTTACTGGTCGCCTGAGTAATAAAGGCTTTGTTGATCAGGCTCCTGGAGCTGTTGTTCAAGGTGCGCGCGACGCACTAGCTGAATCGGAAAAGCAGGCAACGCTTATCCGAGAGCGACTAGCGATGCTGTAGCTAGGACGGTGTAAATGCTTTGAGCGCTGGGGCTATCTTGTTCTCTCGTACCTATCTTTCTTGCTTTTTGAAAATGGCGACAGCTTACAAGGCAAAGCTGTTGTGCTCAGGGATATTTGTCAGCGAGCGAGAGGCTTCGGTCCTGCTGAGCGAAGATTTGGCCGTAGACGACTTAGCTCCGCTACGGTTGCTGCGTTCTGCTATTGATTTTCAACAGAAAACGGTTACGGTCTCTTGCTTTGGCGGGTTTAAGCGAACAGCGCTGTACCGGACAGGGCTGGGCAGTACGCTAGTGATAGGGACGACAGTGGCGAAGCTGCGAGAACAGTCAGCGGCGTTTGAGAAATGGCAACAGACCCGGCAATACCGGCACGGGCAAGCGTTATCTGCTAAGGAGATGTCGTCAGGGATTGATGCAGAGCGTCTAGCGCGGGTGGTAGACGCGGTTTTTATGGAGCCGGATAAGACAAGATTGCAGCGATCGCGCGCAGTCGTTATTCTCCATCAAGGTCAGATCATTGCCGAACGCTATGCAGCGGGCTTTTCGGCACAGACCCCACTGCTGGGCTGGTCGATGGCCAAAAGCGTCGTGAACGCCCTGATCGGCATTTTGGTACAGCAAGGCAAACTCGCCCTAGACTCACAGGATCTATTGCCCGAGTGGCGTAGCCCAAACGATTCTCACGATCCTCGGCGCAACATTACGCTCGATCACTTGCTGCGCATGAGCAGCGGGCTGAGTTTTTCTGAAGACTATGCCAATCCGCTTTCGGACGTTACCACTATGCTGTTTCAGCGGGGTGACGGGGCCAAGTACGCCGCTCAGCTACTGCTAAAAAATGCGCCGGACCGTGAGTTTTCCTACGCGGGCGGCGCGACGGTTTTGCTCTGTCGAATTATTCGTCAGGCCGTGGGCGGTACGCTAACCGACTATTTTTCTTTTCCTGGGCGATCGCTGTTTGAGCGCATCGGCATGACGAGCGCGGTGCTAGAACCCGATGCGGCAGGAACGTTCACGGGTTCATCATTTATGTATGCGACAGCGCGGGACTGGGCAAAGCTGGGATTATTGTATTTGCAAGACGGCTGCTGGCAAATTGAGAGTGAGTGGGTGCGAATTTTACCTGCGGGCTGGGTGGCCTATTCGACTACGCCAAGCAAGACGGCTGATTTTTATGGGGCGCACTTTTGGCTTGGGGTGCCTAATTCTTTTGTATCGGAGACTTCTAAGGCGCAGCGGCAAGAGAATTTGACTTGGCCAAAAGGGGCCTATCTAGCGGCGGGCTATCAGGGACAGTTTGTGACGGTTGTGCCGGACTGTGATCTGGTGGTGGTGCGATTGGGTCTTTCTCAGCGGAGAAATAGCTGGGACCATCTGTCGTTTATTAGTCAGGTCAGACAGTGCTTTAAAGATTTTAGAAAGGCAGAGGCTATATGACTTTGGATAATCGATACGCTGTGCTTTCTTGAAGGAACCGATAGAGAAGTCGATGAAGAGACCGATGGACTCTATCCTTTGGATGACGCATCTGATTTTATAGTCTTCTACGCTATCGATATATTTTGCAGCGCTTCGGTAGCGCTTGAAAGACGCGGTGCTTGAAAGTCAATAGTAAAGAGGAATTAGATGAGTTTACAAACACGTCACCAAAGAATTTTAAAGCTGATATCGACGCTTTTAATTTCTGTAGGCGTCGGTCTAGCAATTTTCTTAGGCAGCCAGTATGTAAACTCAACGGCAGCTAGCGCCTCTATTAGCAGCGCCTCTATTCATAGCGCTTCTGATGTGTCTGACAGATGGATTGCCTACAGCGTTGACTATGAGATGGACAAAGCACGTGGCGAGAAAACCATTGAGCATTACGGTGAGGGAATTCGGCCTATCGTCGAGCAGGCGATCGAAAACAATGAAGAGAATCCTGACAGCAAGCCTACTGCCGAAAATAGCTACCAGCGAGAGAGCCCGCTGAACGATTTGCTGCCTGACAAGATAGGTCAAGACTTCTCTGAAGCGGATTTATTAGAGATGCAAGACACTGAAAATCCAAGAGATTGATAAATCCGAGAGATTGATGAACTCAAGAAATCGGTAAATGCTGTAGGCGGTTTGGGCTGTTTTCAGATCGCCTGTTCGCTATCTTTGTCGAAAAGGTGAAAGCGAGTGAGATCAAATTGAAGGCTGAGCTGCTCGCCAGGGGAAACTTTGGCTCTAGGGTCGAGGCGCGCGATGAACTCGGTGCCGTCGGCGAGGGCGAAGTAGACGATGACTTCGTAGCCCATCAGCTCTACGACTTTGACGGTGGCGGGAATGCTGACCGGATCGATGCCGGGTGGAACGTATTGAGGGTGATAGATGCCTTCGGGGCGAATGCCGAAGACTACGGGGCGACCCTGAAATTCTTGATAGCGCGCAAGCCGCTCGGTAGGAATCGGAACTGCTATGCCACCGTCTGTTTTAATCATCAGTTTGCCGTCTTTTTCTAACAGCCGAGCGTCGAAGAAGTTCATCGAAGGACTGCCTAGGAAACCCGCAACAAAAATGTTGTTGGGATGCTCGTAGATGTTTTGGGGCGTGTCGATTTGCTGCAAAATGCCGCTGTTCATCACGGCGATGCGGGTGCCCATGGTCATAGCTTCGGCCTGATCGTGGGTGACATAGACAAATGTAGTGCCGACTTTTTTGTGCAGCTCGCTGAGTTCGGCGCGGGCCTGAACGCGGAGCTTGGCATCTAGGTTAGAGAGGGGCTCGTCCATGAGAAAAACGGCGGGCGATCGCACAATTGCTCTGCCAAGCGCCACCCGCTGCCGCTGTCCACCTGATAGCTGTTTGGGCTTTCTATCTAATAGCTGCTCAATGCCTAGCTGTTTGGCTGCGGCTTCTACCCTCTGACGAATCTCTTTTTTGGGGATGCCTTTAAGATCGAGGCTAAAGCCCATATTTTCAGCGACGCTCATGTGCGGATACAGCGCGTATGACTGAAATACCATAGCAATATCGCGATCTTTAGGCGTGACGTTATTCACCCGCTGACCGTCAATATAAATGCTGCCGCTACTAATCTCTTCTAGCCCTGCAAGCATTCGCAAGGAGGTGGTTTTACCACAGCCAGAAGGGCCGACAAGCACTAAAAACTCTTTGTCTTCTAGTTCAATATTGAGATCTTTGACAGCGACGTAGCCGTTCTCGTACTGTTTGGTGACTTTTTCAAAAACAACGCTAGACATGATGAAGTGAGGGTGGAGGGGTGGGCTTGGCTTCGGCTACGCTCAGCCGCTGGGGGTGAACTGCTAGAGAAGGCTATCTAGGGAAAACTATCCTTTGACGGAGCCTGCGAGTAGGCCGCGAACGAAGTAGCGCTGGAGGGCGAAGAAGACGGCCATGGGAACGAGCATGGAGATAAACGCGCCGGAGGTGAGGAGAAACCAGTCTTGGCCGCGATCGCCCACAATATTTCTGAGCACCAGGGTCACAGGCGCAACGTCTTGATTACCGCCAAGGTATACAAGGGCAACTAGCAGATCGTTCCAGACCCAGAGGAATTGGAAGACGGCAAAAGAGGCGATCGCAGGCATACTCAGCGGCACAATGATGCGCGTGAATACATTCAGATAGGAGGCCCCATCCACGGCTGCGGCCTCAATCAGATCGCGTGGCAGCGAGCCGATATAGTTGCGCAGCAGATAGACGCCCAGCGGTAGGCCGTAAGCAGCGTGGGCAAGCCATACTGCCAGGAAGGTGCTAGAGATGCCTAAAACGTTGTAAATCCGCAGAATTGGAATGAGGGTCATCTGTAAGGGGACAACCAGCAGACCGACAGTGATGATAAAGATAGTCTGACGACCGGGGAAGTCCATCCAGGCGAGGGCGTAGGCAGCAAAGGTTGCGATCGCAATCGGAATCACCGTCGCCGGGACTGAAATTACCAAACTGTTCAAAAATGCCTGTCCCATGCCTTGCGCTAGCACGTCTTGATAGTTGCTGAGGGTAAACTGCGTGAACTCGAACGGGTTGGCAAAGACAGTCCACCAGCCGCTGCTCGTGAGCGCATCGGGCGGACGAAAAGAGCTGATGAACAGGCCAAAGGTAGGCAAGGTCCACAGCAGGGCAATGCCAATGACCGCTACGTGCACAGGTAGCCTAGCCATAAATTTCTCAAACTTTGAGTGCTCTTTGCGCTTGGCAACGTAGTTTGGCTGTGGCGGATTTGGCTGCGGATTTGACCGGGAGGAATTGGGATCTGGGGCTGCGGTTGTCATCGGTTTTGCTCCTGCTGACGAAATCGGCGAATGTTGGCCACCATCACCGGGATGACTGCGATTAGGAGAATGACTGCGATCGCACTTCCCCGTCCATAGTTTCTAAAGTTAAACATTTCTCTGATCATGCGACTCGCAATGACGTCTGTGCCCAGGTTGCCGCCCGTCATTACAAATACAATATCGAACACCTTTAGCACCAGCACCACCACCGTTGTTGAAACCACCAGCACTGTCGGCATAATCATCGGCACAATAATGCGCCGAAAAATCTGAATTTCATTTGCCCCGTCAACTCTGGCCGCTTCGAGGACATCATTGGGCACTCCCTTAACCGCTGAAGAGAGCAGAACCATGCAAAAACCCGTTTGCAGCCAAATCATAATGGCGATGAGAGCAAAGTTATTGATAGCCGGATTGACCAGCCATCCAACTGGCTCGAAGCCCAGCCCGGTAACAATGGCATTGAGCACGCCAATTTGCTCAGCCTCGGCGGGGCGATAGGCATAGATAAATCGCCAGATAACGCTAGCGCCCACAAAAGAGATCGCCATCGGCAAAAAGATCAGCGATTTGGCGATCGATTCATACTTCACTCGGTCGATGAGCACAGCAATAATCAGGCCCAGCGATACGCTAATGCCAGTGACCAGCACCAGCCACAGCAAGTTGTTGCGAAAGGTGATGAGCGTATCGGGCGCGGTAAGCACAAAGATATAGTTTTTTAGCCCTACAAACTCGTCTGAGCTGCCGCCAAAAAAGCTGAGATAAAAGGTGCGAATGGTCGGAATGACGAGGTAGGCACTCAGCAGCAGCACCGCTGGCCCGACGTATATCCAGGGCAGCACTTTGACTCTGGTGCGCTCGGGTAAAAGCTTTTCAACAAGAATGTTGAGCGCATAAAAGATGCCAATGACGCCAACCGATCCGATCAAGATAGCCAGCAGCGCCCTTAGTATGAGTGAGAGATTGCTATTCATTTAGGGTTCACCTCCTATTTAGGCGCTTCGGTACTCTCTTCGGTACTCTCTTCGGGCCAGTAAAACTCAATTTTGTCAGTCACGTCTTCGACTGAGGCACCCGCAACAAAGTCCATCATGCCCGACCAAAAGGTGCCAGTGCCAACCGCACCCGGCATGGCGTCAGACGCGTCAAACTGGACAACCTCAGCCGTTGTCAGTAGCTCGGCCTGCTTGCGACTTAGCTCATCGGGATAGACGCTGAGATCAACCTGCTTGTTGGCAGACAGTAGGCCGCCTTGCTCTGCCCAAATTTCGTGCGGCGTGGGCGTGGCCAGATAGGCCATGAGCTTTCGTGCTTCTGGCGTATCGTTTAGCATTGAAAAAATGTCGCCCGCAACGAGCAGCGCCTTCTCGTACTCGGGGTTGATGACAGGTGTAGGGAAAAAGTCTATATCTTCGCCAATGACCACGTCTGCTGGGAAAAAGTTGCTGATGAAGTTGCCCTGCTTTTGCATGTAGCACTGCGGCGTTTCGGTAAAGAGCCCAGAGATGGAATCTCCCCAGGGAATGCTCAGCGCGCCTGCCTTGCCGCCGTAGACGTACCTGGACGTTTTGGCAATATCACCGAAGTAGCCGAAGGCTGTTTGCACCTCAGGCGCGTTAAAGGGCACCTCGTGCTGCACCCACTGATCGTAAAACTCGGGGCCTGCGGTATGTAGCACAATGTCTTCGACCCAGTCGGTGCCGGGCCAGCCGGATGCGTTGCCGCTTTCCATGCCAATGCACCACGGGTTAGCGCCGTCCGCGACGATTTTATCGCTCAGCGCAATCATTTCCTCCCAGGTCTCAGGCGTTTCGTAGCCCGCTGCGGCAAATTCTTTGGGGTTGTACCACACCAGGCTTTTGACGGCTGAGCGATACCAGATGCCGTAGATGTCATTGTTAACGGTCGATAGCTCAATCCAGCTATCGGGGTAGTAGGCTTCTAGCTCACTGCGGCTTAGGACTTCGGTAACGGGAACCAGCGCGCCTTCTTCGGCGAGCGATCGCATCAAACCGGGCTGTGGAAACATGGCGATATCGGGCGCATTGCCTGAATCTACCCTGACGGGTAGCAAAGTGGTAAAGGCGTCTGTGCCCTCATAGCGCACCTCAATGCCGGTCTCTTCTTCAAAGGGAGCAAACGCAGCTTCTAGCTTGGCCTGCTGCTCGCCCACTATCACGCCCAAAACGGTGACCGTGCCGCCACTAGCCGATCCGGTGGCTTCAGTGGCTGACTCCGGTGTTTCGCTGCTAGGCTGGCTGCAGCTGTATAGCGGTAGCGTGACGCACAGCCCCAAGGCCAGCTTTTTGGCTGGCTGGGCCCCTCGCAACGGCCACTGCAAAAAGAAAAACATGATCTAGAACCTGAGAGCGTCGGCGTAAAAATCAGAACAAATGCTGAGTCTTTATTTAGAAGCTGATACCCCTTCTTTAGAAGTTATTCTGAGAAAATAATATAAATGTTTACACTTTGAGTCATATGTCTTCGTCACCCCGCGCTATGCCCACCTTGCCTCGCTGGGACCCTTGGGTTTTAAGAGACGGCGATGCCTACCGGTTGTTTTATCTGGGTGGGCGAACGGATCAAGACCCATGGTGGAAAACGAGCTGGATCTGTGGCGGCTATGCTCAAGGCTGGGGCCAGTGGCAGCATACGGGCCCGTTGCTGGAACCGTTGCTAGAACCGCTGGCAGGAGACGGCTGGGAATCGGGCCGCATTTTTGCGGGTAGCACCTATAAAGAGGCAGGTCTCTACTACCTGTTTTACTCGGCGGCGAGTCAGGCGGATATTGCAAACGAAGCGATTGGTTTAGCGACTTCCACAGATGGCGTTCACTGGCAGCGGGCTGAGCGGCCTTTGCTCTCCTGGAAAGATGCCGTGAAAGATGCGGCTGACGTGCGATCGCCCTCAGGCGTCGGCTATGCGGGTCGATGCAATTTGGCCGGACATTTGCACTGGCGAGATCCGTACGTCATCAAGTCTGCCATCAAGTCTGCGGGGCCAGATGAGCAGGAGAAATACTACTTGTTTTTTTGCACGTCGCTGACGGCCACCAAACAGTACCAAGGCGGCTTAGGCGTGGCTGTATCCGACCGGTTAGGTGGGCCCTATCAGCGGAGGCGGTCAGCTTAGAGCTGGCGGTGCTGGGCTGGTATTTTAAGGACTACCGGCTGGCGATCGCGCGTGAATTCTCAGCCCTCTGGAGCGCAGACGGGTTGAAAATTGTTGCAAACTAGCCCATCAAAATAACGGTATCAATCACATGAATGATGCCGTTGCTCGCTTCAATATCCGCCGCTAGCACGGTGGCATTTTTGACTTCAAAGTCAGGGGTCACTCGAATGGGAATGGGTGAACTTTCGAGCGAAGGAAGCTGCGCTTTCTCGGCCAGATCGCTCTGGGTCCAGGCCCCGCTGGCGACGTGGTATTTTAGAATGCGCGCTAGCTGAGGTGGATTGTCAACCAGGGTTTGTACTGTACCCGGCGGGAGCTTAGCAAAGGCGTCGTCATTGGGAGCGAAAACGGTGAAAGGGCCGTCGCCTGAGAGCGCTTCGACTAGGCCAGCGGCTGTGACGGCAGCGACAAGGGTAGAAAAGCCCTCGGTGTTAACGGCGATTTCGACAATGTTTGGCGTGGGGTTTGGCATGGGGTTTGGCATGGGGTTTGGCCTGGAGATTTACCGATAGCTTTGGTCTTGAATATCTTGCAGTCTGGCTTCGGGGCGCTTAAAGCGATCGAGGTTTTGCTCAAAAAAGGCGCGGTTGGCTTTTAGATGCTCGGGGTTAGGATCGTCTAGCGGGTAGAGTAGGGCGCATCTGAGCGCCTGGATGACGGCGGAGGTGACGTTGTACATAGAGCGCTGGAAGGTGATGCCGAGCTGAACCAGGCTGTCGTCTTCGCCGCGCCCGTGCTGGCTGTATTCTTCGACCAGGTAGTCGGGGAGAAAGTGCAGCATGTCTTGCATTAGCAAAGTAGGGGGAATGCCCGCGCTGCCCACAGGGAAAACGTCGGCGTAGAGGATGCCGTAGTGAAAGTCTTTTTGTTCTGGGGGAATTTGCTTGGCCTGGGCGTTGTAAGACTTGGTGCCTCTAAAGGGAGCCGTGCGGTAAAAGACGGCTTCGACGTAGGGCAGGGCGGCTTCGTATAGCCAGGTGAAGCCCTGAGACTTGGGAATGATTTCGTAGCATTCTCCTTTAATGTAAACGTGATGGTAGATGGGGCGACCGGCGATCGCAAAGATACCGTTAACCAAAAAATCCATCGCCTCAGGCACGCTGGTGAGCTTGCCTTCGTCGTACAGATCGCTCATCTCGAAGAAGACGGGGGCCATGACTTCCCAAAACAGGCCCAGATTGCTGTAGTAGGAGAGGCGTTTGACCTGCTCATGAAACATTTCTGGAAAGAGTTTGTATAGACCCAGCATGACTGGGTTGCCTTTGAAGTAGGCGCGGATGGCCCGGTCGCTATTAGTTCGGTATTCATCGCTGCCTAGGTAGGCGTTGAACGTGGGGTTGATATCTTCGTGCCAAAGCATGGCCTGCATACACGCTTCGGCAAATTCCATGTTGACCCGGTCGTGCCAGAGGTGATGCAGCAGTTTGGGCAGCTTGCGATCGCTCTCTCCTTTTGCCATAAATTCTCTAAGCTCTGGGTGCGCATCGCCACCGCCACGCCAGATGCGCAGAGCGGCGTTGTCTCCGGCGTAGGCGTTATCGCGATTGAGGTAATCTTCGGAAATGAAGTATTTGAAGGCGGGCAAAGGGTTGAGAAAAACCTGCTCGGCAATGTAGAGCAAGTCTCGCCAGTAAAAGTCCATCGGGACGGCATAGGCTTTGTAGATGCCGATAATTTGCTTGAGATTGTCGGGGGTATCTGGCAGCATAGAGCCGCCTGCTTCAAGCCGATGAATAATATCAGAGAATTCGTGGTTTGACGGAGGAAGGGTGGTTTTGGTGAGGGCGGGTGAAGACATGGTGGTGTTTTAGGAGTCGTCTTTGGTTTTATACGGCTGGGCTTATATTGCTGGGCTTATAGTGCTTGGGCTTATAGTGCTTGGGCCTATAGTGCTTGGGTCTATAGTGCTGAGTTACGCGGCTGGGATGGCTTTGAGCGCGTTTTGAGGAAGGGTTGGAACGGGGCCCTCTGGCAAGACGGCTGCTAGCTTTCTCGATTGCCAAAAGAGACTTCTTTCTGCGGCAATGACTTCCCCGCTCGGCATCGCTGCAATCATTTCTGCTGAGGTAGCGGCGCTCCACTGCACCAGCCAGCCGGGACGCAGGCCCAGAACAACTACTAGTGTGGCTAGGATGAGCGCCGGAATTTTCTCACCCGTGCTGACTTTGTCGTAATAGGCTTTTTGACTGTCTAAGCGACCGAAGCAAGTGCGGTTGATCAAAATCACGAAGTATACGGCGGTGAGGCCCGTACCAATGACGCAAACCAGGGTCGAAATAGGAAAGGTGCTGTAGCTGCCCTGAAAGACTAAGAACTCGGTAATGAAGCCGACGAGACCGGGGATTCCGGCGCTGGCCATGCCGCTGAGCACTAGCAGGGCGCTGACTAAGGGCAGGCCCCTAAGCGGGTTCATCAGGCCGTTGAGCTGGTCTAACTGGCGGGTGCCAACTTTGGCTTCAACAATGCCGACGAGGTTAAATAGCAGCGCCAAAATTAGACCGTGAGAGACCATCTGAGAGATGGCCCCGACGAGGCTGAGTTCGGTAAAGGCCGCACCGCCGAGCATGACGTAGCCCATGTGCCCAATGGAGCTGTAGGCCACCATGCGCTTGATGTCTTTTTGCGCGATCGCAGTAACCGATCCATACAGCACGCTGATCGTCGCCCAGATCGCTAGCCCCGGTGACAGCAGCGCCCAGGCGTCAGGAAACAGCCCCAGCCCAAAGCGAAAAATGCCATAGGTGCCCAGCTTGGCCAAGACGCCGCCGAGCAAAATTGCCACAGAAGGCGAGGCTGCGACATAGGTATCGGGTAGCCAGGTGTGAAAAGGCACCAGCGGAATTTTGATGCCAAAGCCGACCAGTAGCAGGCTAAGCAGGACGACTTGAGCCGTGAGCGGCAGTTGAATCTGTGAAATCTGTTCGTAAGAAAAATCGAGCGTTTTGCCCAACCAGGCTGTTCCTAAAAAAGCCGCTAAAATGAACGCGCCAGCTAGAGCGGTATACAGCAAAAACTTAGTGGCTGCATACTCTCGCTTGGGCCCGCCCCAGATAGAAACGAGAAAGTAAAGCGGCACCAGCTCAATCTCGAACAGGAGAAAGAACAGCAGTAGATTTTGAGCGAGAAAGGCCCCCGCCACGCCGCTGCTGACAAACAACATGAGTGAGTAGAAAAATCGGGGTCGCTCTAGCTCTGCGGCGCTGCTGTAAATAGCGATCCACGTTAGCAGGCTGTTGAGAAAAACCATCATTAGCGACAGTCCGTCTAGCCCCAGGTCGTAGTTTAGCCCCAGCATCGGAAGCCAGGTCATAAACTCGCTCAATTGCATACCAGGCGCGGCCAGATTGAACTGAGTGAATAGCCAGAGCGTCCACAAAAGAGACGCGCCAGAAAAGGCGAAGGCGGTGAGGCGGGTTTGCGCTGCGCTCAGCTTTAGGGGCAAAAAGGCGATGAGCAGCGCGCCGACAAGGGGAATGCAAATGAGGGTGCTGAGCATGGTGGGTGAGAGGATTTTATAAAGGCTTTTGAGGAATTAGAAGGGAACTGGAAGAATTAAAGAGAGTGCAGAAGAATTAGAGGCGCGTGCTAGGCAGAGAGTGCTAGCCAGCCGAGATAGAGGCTGATAGCCATCACAAAAAAGGTGATAGTCAGGGCGTAGAGCTGCATTTGACCGGTATTAGAGCGCTTGAGAGTTTCACCACTAAACAGCGAGGTGAGGCCCACGAAATTGACAAATCCGTCAATCACGTAGCGATCTATCCAGTCTGTGAGCTGTGAGAGTTTGTCAACAAAGCCGATGGCGGTGATTTCATACAGCCGGGGGGTGTAGAAGTCGTAGGCTAGTAGATTGTTGAGTTGAGTAGGGAGCAGTTGAGTTAGATTTTTGCGCTGACGGAAAATATAGAAGAAACTGGCGGTGCTGATGCCGATGACACTAGATAAAAACAGGGCCCAGCCGAGCGGCCAGCTAAGCTGTAGCGTTGCGGGAAACAAAGAGAAATCTTTGATCACAAAGGGCATGTTGAGCGTGAAGCCTGCCATGAAGGTCATCGGCAGCACAACCAGCCAAATCGGTTCGGGGGCGCGCGCGGTGAAGGGCGTGCGATCGCCTGCAAACATCAGGCCAAACATTCGCACCAGCGCAAAGCCAGCCACGCCGTTGGTTACCACAACAACCCCCACTAGGCCATATTGCTGCGTCTGCCACAGCCCTTGCAGCATGGCCATCAGCGACCAAAACCCACCGAATGGTGGCAGCGCAATCAGCCCGACAATGCCGACTAAAAAAGAGAGTCCGGTAATGGGTCTAGGGCCCCACAGCCCGCCCATTTGAGTGAGATCTTGGCTGATGACGTTGAGAATAATGGAGCCTGTTGCCATGATTAACAAGGCTGTGGCGATCGCGTGGGTCAACACTAGTAACAAAGCCGCCGTAACTTGCCCGGTGCCAATGGCGATAAAAATGAGCCCCATATAAGCGCTCGCCAAATAAGAGAGCACCCTTTTCGCATCAATTTGCGCAGCGGCAATCAGCGCTCCGCCCACTGCCGAAATCGATCCAATGGTCACCGCTAGCCCAGTTGCCCAGGGCGATAGCGCAATTACCGGCTCTAGCTTTACCAGCACCCAGGCCCCGGTTGCTACCACCACCGAATTTCTAAGAATCGTGGTCGGCAGCGGCCCTTCCATCGCCTCATCTAGCCACAGGTGTAGCGGAAACTGAGCGCATTTACTCACGGGCCCTGCAACCAGCGAAATGCCAATAAGGGCCAGGGTTAGCGTTTGGTAGTCACGCTCTGCGGAAACGGTTTGCGCCCAAACGGCCAGCTCACTAAAGCTCCAAGTGCCTGCCAGCGGATACAAAGCCAGCACGCCCATTAGCAAAATCAAATCGCCAACTCGCTTGGTCAAAAAGGCATCTCTTGCACCCGTGACCACCAGCGACTGGTTGAACCAGTAGCCCACAATCAGGTAGGTGCCCAGCGTCAAAATCTCTAGCAAAATGTAGCTAAAGAACAGCGAGTCGCACAGCACCAGCGCCGTTAGGCCCGCTTCAAACAAAGCCAGCAGAGCGTACAGCCTGCCCCAGCCCCAGTCCATTTCTAAATAGCCCACCGCGTAGATTTGTACCAGCAGGTTGAGCACGGTGATGACAACGCTAGCCCCGAGGGTGAGCGCCGATAGCTCTAGCGGCAGGGTGAGGTGCAGATCGGCGATCTCTAGCCAGGAAAATTTTAAGTATTGAGCGGGCTGGTGCCAGGTGGCGGTAAATGCGATCGCGCTATGAATCAGCGCCACCACCGTTGCAAGCAAATTGATATATCCCACTGGACGCGGACCCGTTTTGCGGATGAACGCGGGTGACCAAAAAACAGACATAACTGCCCCTACCAGGGGATAGCAGGGGATGAGCCAACTAGTTTGGGCAAAAACGGCAGCGCTAGGCATAGGGTAAATTCCAATCGAACTGGAGGATTGTCAACATAGGGTTTAATCTATGCTGATCTTGAAAGGTGCGACAAAACTCAATGAATAAAATATATCACTGCCTTTATCTATTCTGAATATAAATAGCATTGAATAATCTTAATAGTGGCTTTGCCTTTACTAATGATCTCAGGTAATGGTGATCTCAGGTAATGGCTGTCAAAAATGGAGATGTGAAAATGAGTTTGAATGCTGACGAGAAGCCCAATGATATGCGGTCGGATGTGCAGTCGATTGATGTGCAGTCGATGCCGTACTCGGCGCTGTCGCCAGAACAGAAACGGCACCGGCTAAAAGAGCTGGCGGCGGTATTTTTACGGCTGGGTACGGTGGCTTTTGGCGGTCCGGCGGCGCATGTTGCCATGATGGATGACGAGGTGGTGAAGCGCCGCCAGTGGATGAGCCGCGAGAGCTTGCTGGATTTGATGGGGGTGACGAATCTATTGCCGGGTCCGAACTCTACAGAGCTGGCGATTCATGTTGGCTATGAGCGGGCGGGGTGGCCGGGGCTGTTTGTAGCAGGGAGCTGCTTTATTTTGCCTGCGCTGGGCCTGATGTGGCTGCTAGCGGCAATGTATGTGCGCTACGAAACGGTGCCGCAAGTGGAGTGGCTGCTGTATGGCGTGAAGCCGGTGATAATTGCGGTGGTGCTACAGGCGCTGTGGAAGCTGGGGAAAAAGGCGGCAAAAGATAGGCCGACGATGGCGGTGGGAGTGGGGGCGATCGCAGCCTATTTTCTTGGCATTAACGAAATTTTGATGCTGCTGGGAGCGGGCGTGCTGGTGGCTGTGATCAAAAACTGGCGCAAGAAAGGAACAACTGTTGGTTTGTTTTTGCTGCCGTCTGGTTTGCTGCCGTCTGGTTTGTTGCAGTCTGGGCTGTCTTTGCCAGGTGCGATCGCGCCAGGAACAATTGCTCAGGTGAGCAGCTCAACAGCCGCAGCCATTTCAGTTGGCTGGGGCAGCGTATTTCTGTTCTTTCTCAAAATTGGCTGCGTGCTGTATGGCAGTGGCTACGTGCTGCTGGCCTTTTTGCAGCGAGATTTGGTAGAGCGCCATCAGTGGCTCAGCTCGCAGCAGCTATTAGATGCGGTGGCGATTGGGCAAATTACGCCGGGGCCGGTGCTGACGACGGCGACGTTTGTAGGGTATGTGGTGGCAGGGCACATGGGTGCGATCGCGGGTACGGTCGGCATTTTTCTCCCGGCCTTTTTGCTGGTGGGCATTGTCAATCCGTGGGTGCCCAAGCTGCGCCGCTCGCCGCTGGCAAGTGCTTTTTTAGATGGGGTGAACGCGGCGTCTTTGGGTCTGATGGCCGGGGTGACCTATATATTGGCGCGGGCGGCGGTGGTGGATTTGCCGACTGTTTTGATTGCGAGCGCGAGCGCGGTGGCAGTTTTTCGCTACAGGGTGAACGCGGCTTGGTTGGTGCTAATGGGCGCGGCGCTGGGGTTTGTTTTTAAGTTTTTGTGAGACGGCTGTGTGAGATAGCTGTGAATGAACGGCTATAACATACGCGCTACGGGCAGCTAGCGTCGGGTGCATTTGTTTCCTGTATCACCTCAAACTTCACGATAGGAACGAGTGTCCTATATTAGGCATCTGTCTCGATCGACAGGTCTCTACTAACACGCCTCAATCAACTATGTCCGAGCCAAAGTTTCCTTTCGCTTCACTGGCTATCTGGCTGGCCCCTCTTGCTCTTTGCCTAGCGCTAATCGGAATTTCATCTGCCTCTATTTTGGTTGTGATTGCAGAGCAAGAAATTGGCCCCAACGCCACTACCTGTAATCGCCTCGGTATTGCTGCGATCGCATTTGGTCTTTGGAACGGCACGCAGTGGATCCGCCATAATCTCACTGGCAGTCTCACTGGCAGTCTCACTGGCAGTCTCACTGGCAATAATTCAACCTTGCTAAACAACATGCTGCCAATCTTCACGACGTTGGGTGCGTGGGCTGTTTTGGGGCGTCAGTTCTTTAAGCGGTTTTTGCTGGGAATGGGGGTTGCTGTTGTTGGTGCGATCGCAATTGCCATCCAAGACTTGCAAGTCTCCAGTGGACTGATGGGAGATGTCGCTGCGCTGTTTGCCGCGATTCTGTCTGCCGTTAATATTTTGAGCGTTGAGCAGCTCCGAGTTCAATTCTCGGCACCCAGTATTATGCTGTGGCAAAGCCTGATTGGCGGTTTGTTTCCTCTGATTGTGGTGCTGTTGAGCGAAGATGTTCTGTTTCCAACCTCCAAAGTGGGCTGGGCCGCAGTGCTAGGGCTTGGGCTGCTAGCTCAAGTTGTTGGCCAAGGACTTCTCACCTATAGCTTGAAGCAGTTTTCTTCTAGTTTAGTAGCTGTATTCATGCTTGCTATTCCAATCATTTCAGCTTTTCTAGCCTTTTTCATATTCTCCGAGCATTTAAGCCTGCAAAATTGGCTAGCCTTTGCAATTGTCCTTGTGGGCATCTACCTGTCTATTTCGGCCCCTAGGGTTGCAGGAGAGATAGAAGCAACGCTCTCCACAGAAATCTGATGAGGAAGGGTGAAAAAGCATTCCATCTCCAAGACGATTGAGGAAATCTGTGAGCAAGTGGGATGCAGCCGCTCTACCTACTACCGGCAGGTTGCACCCCGGCTAAAGGCATCAGCAGAAGTAGAGCCGCTATAGCTAGACTAAAGCGTCTATGTTGACCCAGGTACGTCGGCCACCGCCAAGCCCAAGCTCAGCTACTTGTAGCTACGTGTGTAAGAAGCAGGCGAGCAAGGGCGGTATTATTCATGCCGTTAATGGTGAGATCGGGTCGGGGATCTGGCGACAGGCGGCATTGTGTGGAGCGAAGCCGTCAGCCTCGAAATACTGGGATCTGTCGGAACTAGCTAAGTTGAGCTGTGCTAAGTGCCGTCGAAAGCTGGGTTAATCGGATATAGTCGCCGTCGGTGAACATTTGTCTCGCCAGATTGATGAGTTCTCTTGGCTCACGAGCGACTCCAGAGCGTGAAAACCCGCAATCACCTGATGCGCTCAAAGGGAAACCTGAGAATGGAGTTGTGGATATCGGGAGACTAAGAACATGTTGGGTTGGTCATTGTTAGCAATTATTGCTGTAGCTGTGGCTTATAGCCGACAGCAGTGTATTGAGCAGGGCAAGCCGTGGTTTCGAGCGGGTGGAACGAGGCGAGTAAGAAAGGCCACCCGAGGAAAGCCGAGGCCACCAAAGCGCCGGTTCAGCTCTGAAGAAACGTCATGCTTATGGACACATCCGGTGGTAGGTAATAACTCTTTGCCCCAGTCTTTCCATAAGCTCAATGAACTTACTCGGGATAGAAAAACCAGCGAGAGGTTGGTGAGGCATGTTTCACAGATGAATCCAGGCCGTAGCGCTGATTGGTGTATTGAGAAAGCCGTGTACGATATCGAGCGCGATCGCATGGCTCGCTAACGCAATGAGATGATCACGCTCGAAAAAAGGTGACCCTACGCCGAGAAAGGACTGAGATTGACATCCAGCGCCGGGGCACTATTTAGCTAGGTAATCATTTGAACCTTTCCTATGGATCGCTTAATCTCAGTACTGGGCACGGTTGCACTTATCATTGTGGGTCTCTATGTGGCAGTGATTGCGCTAGACATAGGGATGGAGATCTTCGAGAGTTTTATTGGGTGGCTCCGCTACGACGTAATGCCAGGGCTGATTTGGATAGGTATATTAATTGCTGGCGCATGGATCATTCTTGGCTTGGTCAATCGCCGAGGTATGTTCCGATAAACACTGCGGAATGGGTCAGGCTGCTTAATGTGATTTCTAGGTTTTGGGCAGTTTTGGCCATGATGATTTGGGTGTAGGCCACAACCGGTGGGCTGTGGATGGAAACTGTAGATAAAGTGCGTGAAATAAAATGCGTGAGTTTATCGGTTCCACCGTATCTAGGATGGTTGGGCCATTACGTGTGGTCAGAGAGCTTTTTCAATAGATACTTAGGGTCTTCAACATAGCCCTGACGGGCGTAAAAACTATGCGTGCGGCTGCGCCTAAAATGACAGTGAACTTCAATGCGATCGCAGTTCCTCATAAAAGCCGACTCGACGATTGCCTCTTCTAACAACTTACCAACACCAGCAGATCTGCTCTGCGAGTCAACGCAGAAGTAGCTGATTCGACAAAAGGCTCCCTCTACACATAGCTGCGGGATGAAATGTAGTGAGACAAAGCCAAGTACGCTATCCGCATCGTCAACGGCAACTATAAACAGCGTATCTTGATCTGTGGTTCGACAATTTATGATTCTGTTTCGGGCGCTGTCTCGTTTTCCTCATGCTTTTTGTATTGAAGCTGTAGCAGGTAGCTGCTAATAGAAATTAGCAAAATAGAGAGCGCAACGTAGAGGATGTCGCTGGTTTGTGTGATTTGTAGACCCAGCATTTTTTTGAACAGGTTAACAATTAGCGCCACAACAATCACCTGTACTAGCTTGCCTTTTAGCTCTTCTAAAGACTCGCTTTGAAGAATATTTACTTCGTGGTCGAATCGAATATCAATTTTAGAAATGAACAGTTCGTAGACGCCAAAGCTAAAAATAAGTAAGACGATGCCGATGAGATAGTAGTCTACGCCACCGATAATGTAAGAGACTATTTTATTGGTAATTTCGCCTTCAGGATCGGAAACGTCAAACTGAAGATTAAAGCCAACCCAAATGTCTAGCGTCCCGATAATGAAAAACTTGACGGCGCTTAGTAGGCTAAAAATGACGGGTAGCAAAACAAAGAAGCGAAAATTCCAGATGAACGTTTCAAAGATGACTTCTAACTTTCTAAATGGCTTCATTGGCTCCCTCGATGTCGATAAGACGTCGATAAGACGTCGATAAGTTGAGTGCGGTTAATATCGTCGTACGGTTGACATTGTATGTGCGGACGGCGAGAAGAGGACGGTTTCTATGAAGCGGCGATCGCTCAAAATAATAGCAACGGGCAAGTACCTGCCCAAAAACCGGGTGACGGCGGCGGCGCTAGCTGAAAAAATCGGTGTCTCTACAGGCTGGATTGAGAAAAAATCGGGGGTGAGGGTTCGCTATTTTGTGACCGATGAGACGGCTTCGCAGATGGGGGCGATCGCAGCTTGCTCAGCGTTAGGCTCGGCGCAGCTTTCAGTGTCAGACGTTGACTGTATTGTCTGCGCGAGTGCGACGATAGAGCAGGCGCTACCCTGTACGGCGGCTCTGGTTCAGCGACATTTGGGGCCAGATGCGGCGGGGATTCCGGCTTTTGATATTAATGCGACCTGTCTGAGCTTTATCACGGCGCTAGATACGCTGTCGTACTTGATTGAGGCTGGGCGCTACCATCGGGTTTTGATTGTTAGTAGCGATGTTGCCAGCGTGGCGCTAGATTGGACAGACTATGAAAGCTGCACGCTGTTTGGCGACGGGGCGGCGGCGGTGATTGTAGAAAAGGCTGCCAAAAATTCGGATAGCGGCATTTTCTGCTCGCGGATGGAGACCTATAGCGCGGCTTCAGCGCTGACTGAATGCCTGGGTGGGGGCACGAAGATCCATCCGCGTGAGTATCTGTCTCAGCCGGAGAAGTTTGTGTTTCAGATGAATGGGAAGGCAATTTATCGCATGGCCTCAAAGACGCTGCCGGGCTTTTTGCAACGACTGTTTGAGCCGATGGGCTATGGCATGGCAGATATGGATATGGTGATTCCGCATCAGGCAAGCTTGATGTCGATGCGGCTGTTGCGATCGCACCTCCAAATCCCAGAATCGTCCTTGATGGTAATCGCCCACGACCACGGCAATACCGTCGCGGCTTCTATCCCGATGGCGCTGCACGAGGCGATCGCACAAGGTAAAGTGAAACGAGGCGATCGCCTGCTGCTGCTGGGCACCGCTGCTGGGTTTTCGGTTGGCGGCATCGTCATGGTTTATTAATGTCTTTTACGTCCAAGCTTCAGTCAGATCAGCCCGAGCCAGTCCAGCCCGAGCCAGTCCAGCACAAGCCAGTCCAGCCTAAAACAGTTTTGCTCACGGGTGGACGTGCGCCGGTAACGCTAGAGTTGGCGCGGCTGTTTGCCGATGCGGGCGATCGCGTTTTGGTGGCCGATAGTTTGCGCCATCAGCTCTGCACCTGCTCACAGGCCGTTGCCAAAAACTTTGTGGTGCCTGCGCCCAGAGAGAAGACCAGAGAGAAGACCAGAGAGCAGACCAGAGAGAACACAGCTGCCTACATTGCCGCCCTACAGGAAATTATTCAATCAGAGCGGGTAGACTGGCTAATTCCAACCTGCGAGGAGATCTTTTATATTGCGGCTGGGCTGGAAAAACTGACGCCCTACTGCCGCGTATTTTCAGAGCCGTTGGAAAAATTAGAGCCCTTGCACAACAAGTGGGCGTTTATTCAAAAGATTCAAGCAATGGGCCTGGCGGCTCCTGAGACTTGGCTAATTCAAACAGAGCAAGATTTGCAGCATGTGCTAAAAGATACGGCTACGCCCGAACACTTGGTGCTAAAGCCAGTCTATTCTCGCTTTGCCAGCCAGGTTAAGTTTGTTTCTAAGTCCGGTGCAGAGACTTCTGGCGTAGAGACTGTTGATATTGACCTGCGACCAGATAAGCCGTGGGTCGCGCAGGCACTTATCACCGGCGTGCACTACTGTCTGTACGGTGTAGCTCATCGGGGTCAGCTAACGGCTTTTGCCGCTTATCCAACAACGTTTACCGCCGGGGCAGGATCATGCATTTGCTTTGAGTCGGTGGCAGATCCTACCCTATTGGCCTGGATGCAGCGGGTTGTTGTTGCTGAGCAGTTTACTGGGCAGATTGCGTTTGACGTAATTGTGGCGGCGGATGGCAAGCTGTACCCTTTAGAGTGCAATCCGAGAGCGATTAGTGCGATTCATTTGTTTGCGCCTAGCGATCGCCTGCCCCAAGCTTTCTTTAGTTCAGAGACTGCGCTAATTCAGCCTCAGTCAAAATCGCCTGCTATGATTACGCTGGCGATGCTGCTGTATGGGCTGTGGAGTGCGATCGCTACTCGCCGTCTACCGGCATGGACTAAAACATTCCTAAGCGCCAAGGACGTTATCTTTCAATGGCGCGATCCTTTACCGGCCCTACACCTGGGCGTTACGCTGCTACAGTTTGTCGGTATGGCCTTGCGCCAAAAGCAAAGCCTACAGCGGGTATCAACCCAAGATATTGAATGGGACGGAGAGCCAATTGATGTTTCCTAACCAACCCTGGCACTATCGGCATTGGTATATCGCTTGCACTGCCAAAGAGCTAAGGCAAAAGCCACTTAGTCGCACGGTTTTAGGCATTCCCCTAGTCTTGTTTCGAGCGGCCAACGGTGAGCCTGTTGCCCTGCTAGACCGCTGCCCTCACCGCAACATGCCCCTTTCTAAAGGATGGCTACAACAAAATAGCCAGCAATCCACTCGGCTCGTGTGTCCGTACCACGGCTGGCAGTTCGATCAGCAAGGGCGCTGTCAAGAGATTCCAGGATTGTGTGTTGGCGGCGATTCTGTGGGTGGCTCTGGGAACGGTTCTATGGAGCTAAACAGCGCCCAAAATGTAACCGCTTACCCGGCTGTAGAGCAGCAGGGTTTTATCTGGGTGTATCCCACGACTGAACCGATAAAAGATCAGCGGCCCTATCAGTTCCCTTTGAAAGAGAAACCGGCATTCTCTACCTTTAGCTGGCAAATGACGGCCCCAGTTTCAATGCCCAACGCGGCTGAGAATTTTTTGGATGCGACTCACACCCACTTTGTTCATGCGGGCCTGGTTCGCACCGAAAAGCATCGGCACTTGACGACGGTGAAGGTAACCCGTGGTCATCGCAGCGCTGAAGCGATCTATGCGGATGAACAGCAGATTTCAGGGCTGGTTTATCAGGTGCTAGCACCGGGCTGTACAGCGGTTGTCTCTATTGGTCGCTTTTTGCTGCCTTCTATTGCTCAAATTGAGTACAAAACAGATAAAAACTATCGCCTGTTTATGACGCTGTTTATGACGCCTGTAAATAAGCAACAGATTCGAGCGTTTAGCGTGGTGACGTTTTGCTGGGGTCTGCCGAATTGGCTAGGTCGTTGGGCGGCTGGGCCTTTATTTTACTATGCTATGCGGCAGGACTTAGCGGCGCTGCTGGCTCAGGCAAGGAATATAGAACGGTTTGGCGATGAGCAGTTTTGTTTTACGGAGCTGGACGTACTGCGTCCGCATATTGACTATTTGTTGAATCGAGAAGTTGAGGATTCTAAAGATGACGCTGAAGCGGTTTTGTTTGAAAAAACGGTTTTTATGAAGCTGTAGGCGTAAGCTGTAGGTCTGAGAAAATAGGTCTGAGAAAATAGGAGAAAAGAACCGTGAACGTATTGGTGACGGGGGGGACGGGCTTTTTGGGAAAGCGGCTGGCGCTAAAGCTGCGATCGCACAACCATCAAGTCACTATTCTAGGTCGCAATGCTGCCATTGGCGCTCAGCTCGCGGCGATGGGTATGCGGTTTGTGCAGGCTGATTTGCGCGATTGGGACGCGATCGCCGCCGCCTGTAAAGGTCAGCACTGCGTCTTTCACTGCGCTGCCTATTCCTCCCCCTGGGGCAAGTCCAAAACCTTTTACGACATCAATGTTTTGGGTACGCGCCATTTGGTTCAGGGCTGCTTAAAGCATCAGGTGCAGCGGCTGATTCACGTTTCTACCTCCGCCGTCTACTTTACCTATGCCCATCAGCTTCAAATTTTAGAATCGCAGCCGTTTGCCCGGCCCGTTAACGCCTACGCCAAAACCAAGCAGCTCGCTGAGCAGGAGATCGCCCAGGCGCAGCAGCAGGGCCTATCGACGATTATCCTGCGGCCACGCGGTATTTTTGGCCCCGGCGATACGGCTTTGCTGCCCCGGCTGTTGGCGGCGAGCGATCGCACCGGCATTCCCTTAATCCACCAGGGCAAAGCGAGGGTCGATGTCACCTATGTTGACAATGTTATCGATGCGTTAATATGCGCCCAAACCGCGCCGAATTCTCTTTCTGGTAAAATTTACAACATTACGAATGGCGAACCGCTGCCGCTGATTGACCTGCTAAATCGGGTGTCTAGGCAGCTTGAACAGCCGCTAAACTTTAGACCGTTTTTTTTTCCGGTGGCCTATGGTTTGGCGGCTGCAATGGAAAGTGCTGCCAGCGTATTTTCGCTTTCAGAGCCTCCGCTGACTCGCTATACGGTGGGTCTAATGGCCTTCAGCCAGACGTTGAATATTGAGCGGGCGATCGCAGATCTGGGCTACCGTCCTAAACTTTCACTCGCCGACGGCATTGCAAAATTCTCTTGCTGGTGGAAATCGCATAGTGAATAGTAAAACATGAACAGTCAAACAGAAGCGGCAAACTGCGAGATTCTGGTCCAAATTTATTTTCTAAAGACCGGCTACTGCACCCATCCAGAAGCCATTACGATCAGGGGCGGTCAGTGGAACAGCATCAAATTCCCGGCGCTGTTTGCCTTAATTCATCACCCGACGCACGGCAATATTCTTTACGATACAGGCTATTCCGAACGCTTTTTTCAGGAGACTGCCCGCTTTCCAAATCGCATCTACGCCCTGCTCACACCTGTTTTTTTTCAGTCAGAAGACAGCGCTGCTCAGCAGCTACAGCAGCGCGGCATTGCCCCGGAGTCGATTCGCTACATCATCATCTCTCACTTTCATGCAGACCATATTGGCGGGCTAGGTGACTTTCCGGCGGCTACTTTTGTTTGCGCTCAGTCTGCCTACGACGCCATTAAAAATAGAAGCGGACTGTCGGCGCTGATAGCGGGATTTTTGCCCGGTTTACTGCCTGCTGATTTTGCACAAAGAACTCAGTTTGTTGAGGCGAGCAGCCAGGTTGACTTAAGCTTAGATCCGTTTGCAGTGGGGTTTGATCTGTTTGGCGATCGCAGCCTGATTGCCGTTGAGCTACCGGGCCATGCGACCGGACAGCTAGGTCTGCTGCTGCAAGATGCCCATCAGGAATACTTTCTGGTTGCTGATGCCTGCTGGTCTAGTCAGGCGTATCGGGAGCTGGCAGAACCGAGTGCGATCGCCCAGCTTATCTTCTCCAATCCATCTGCCTACCGCACAACGCTCAAACAGCTGCATCAGCTTCACCAGCAACGCCCTGATATTCGCATTGTGCCTACGCATTGTAATGATATCTTTGGTGGTGACATTTTGGGTAGTGATTTTCTAGATAGCGATATTTCGGGTAGCGATATGCCTGAAAAAGAGGACGCCAAATGAGCCGCCAAACAAAACTTTTACCTATCCTGTGGAGCTACGCTAAAACCAAGCTGCGTCGATTTTCTAGCGTTCAATCGCTGCGTCAGTGGCAAGATCAACAGGTTCAACAGGTTTTGCGTACCGTACTACCGCGATCGCCGTTTTACGAAAGCTACTACAAGGGCCTAGACATCAGCGACTGGCAAAGGTTTCCGCTGATTGACAAGTCAATTATGATGGAGAACTTCGACCAGCTAAACACAGTGGGCATTCGTCAATCGGTAGCGATGGCGATCGCCCAAAAAGCCGAAACCACCCGAGACTTTCGCGCCACGCTTCACGGCTACACCGTCGGCCTATCTTCTGGCACTAGCGACAATCGCGGTCTGTTTCTAATCGCTCAGGCCGAACAGCAGGCTTGGGCCGGAACCATACTCGCCAAGGCCCTACCCGCCCCCATCTGGAAACCCCAGCGCATCGCCTTCTTCCTTCGCGCTAACAGCAATCTGTATGAAACCATCCAAAAGCAGCGCATTCAGTTTGAATACTTCGATCTTTTTGAGTCAGTAGCCGCCCATATCGAACGACTGAACGCCTATCAACCGACGATTTTGGTTGCGCCTGCCTCCATGCTAAGAATCTTGGCAGAAGCGCTCATGGCCAAAAAGCTGTTGATCTCACCGCTCAAAATCATCTCAGTCGCAGAAGTGCTCGAGCCGCTAGACGAACAGGTGATTCAGCAGGCTTTTATGCAAACCGTACATCAGCTCTATCAGTGCACCGAAGGTTTTTTGGCCGCGACCTGCGCTTACGGCACGCTTCACCTAAATGAAGATATTCTGGTTATTCAAAAAGAGTATTTAGACAAAGCTGCCGGTAAGTTTATGCCCATCATCACTGACTTTAACCGCACTACGCAGCCAATTATCCGCTACCGGCTCAACGACATTTTGACAGAGCGACAAACTCCATGTCTTTGCGGCTCTGTTCTAACCGCTCTAGAGAAAATCGAGGGCCGCTGTGACGATATCTTTTATTTGACTTCACAAAATCCTAGTGAATTTTTGAGGCCGATTTTTCCAGACTTTATCCGCCGTACGATTATTATCGGCTCTGATGCCATTGAAGCCTACGCCGCTGTCCAGAAGGCTCCTGACTTCATTGAGATTTCTCTTCAACTGCCTGCCCAGCACTGGCCAGTGGTCACTGTTCATTTAAAAGAGAACCTACAGAAACTCTTTCGAGAGTCTGGCTGTCAGATCCCTACGATAGAATTTAAGCCGTATGAGCCGCCTGTACGTTATGACCAAAAGCTCAGAAGAATTCGCCGAGACTTTCCAAAACCTTGCCCAGAACCCTACTCAGAACTCTACTCAGACCTCTTTGGTTAAGCTTTACGATGAAAAGACTATTACGACTTTTGTTTGGCCAGATTCAGAGACTGCAAGGCTAGCTAAAGGCTACTGGCTGCCGATGATGCGCTCAGGGTCTTCTTCTGCGTTTATCAACAATGTTGAAACGCAGATGCTGTTGCTGAGTGTTGATGATGTGGTTCTGCCGGTAACGGTTAATAGCCAAGCCTACGAGAATTCTTATGTTTGTTCGTTTTACTCGCACTATATTACCTATGCCAAAGATGAGCTGACGACGCTTCAGTTTCCGCTGCTAGAGAAGCTGTTGGCTTTGTTGATTACCGGGGCGGGCTGTGTACTCAAAGGCACAAAGATAAACCGGGCAGTGATTGTTAACAACTGGATGCTGTCAACAAATTTATACCCGGCGCTATTGACACCGCAGCTAGCCGCGATTACGGAGCACCTGCAAGCGGTGTTTCCGAGCCATGCGATCGCCTTTCGTTCTATCAACACCGTCACCGAAGCGGCCATTAGCCAGTCGCTGCAAACCCTGGGCTATCAGATGGTCGGTAGCCGTCAGGTGTATTTGTTTGACCCGCAGAAGCCTGGATTAGATGAGATGCGATCGCGTCGCAAAAAGCGCTACCTCCATCAAGACCACCGACTCTTCGCCACCGAAGACTACGAAGTCATTGACGCCCGAGAGCTTCAGCCCCACGATTTACCCAGACTCGTCGAACTATACAACGCCCTCTACCTGCACAAATACTCTTTCAACAATCCTCAGTTCAATCAAAACTGTCTCTCACTCATGATCCGCCACGGTTCATTACACCCACCTTTCCTCACCCTCAAAGCTCTGCGTAAAGCGGGCAAAATAGACGCCGTTGTTGGCTTTTACACCCTCAACGGCGTCATGACAACGCCTCTGCTAGGCTATGACACCCGCCTGCCCAAGAACACTGGCCTCTATCGAATGCTGACCACCTACCTAATTGAAGCGGGCGAGCAGCAGAACTTGCTAATCAACCAAAGCTCGGGCGCAGCCTCCTTCAAGTGGCGACGCGGCTTTACCGGCCACATAGAATACACGGCTGTTTTTCATCGGCACTTGTCTTTTTATCGGCGTTTGGGCTGGTGGCTACTAGCTGGCTTAGTCGATTGGGTCGCCATTCCGCTGATAAAAAAGTACAACCTATAGCACCGTTTCGATTTTATTATCACTATCTGGGGCACATGGAACGAAGAGCGGGTTCGACGCGAACCCTACGAAGATAGCCGTTCTCCCGACGCACAGGTTATCCAAGTTGATGATATTTCTGTTGGCGTGTTGATTGTTGATCGACTCATAATACATATTCAAATCGAGCAGACTTATCTTTTACCTAAGTATCAGCGAGTGGGGATTAGAACAGCCTTGATTAAAAAAAACTGATATTCGAGGCAGCGCAATTCGAGATTTCAGTTCGGCTGCGCGTTGTGGCAGTCAATTCAGCAAAAAGCTTCCATTTGACTTTTCCATTTGACTTTATGGTTACGGAAGCAACGCCGGAATTCTTTTTCATAGGGAAAGAGCTATAGTTCATTGTTCCAGTTTCTTATCCGCTGCACTCGACTGCTTCATCGGACAACTAGTAACGTATTCAGAGTAGAATTTCAGTTAGAAGATGTTTGCTGCGTTTTTCTATTTCGGTAAGATATACGAATGATGACCAATAAAGAGCGCAAAAAATCTATGAACTATCGAGATATTATTACCGTTGAGCCTGAGAAACGCGGCGGCAGGTCTTATGTCCGTGGCTTGCGGATTACAGTTTATGAAGTGCTTGAGTACATGGCTTCCGAGATAACTGAAGCAGAAATTCTCGATGATTTCCCCGATCTGACGCGAGAAGATTCAAAAGCCTGCATTGCTTATGCTGCCGACCGTGAGCGTCGGTTTATGACCACGCCGTTGTCTGCATGAAATTACTTTTCGATGAAAATCTGTCGCCCAAGTTGTCGAACCGTTTGAGCGATCTTTTCCCAAATTCGCTTCACGTTCGAGACGTGGGTATGAAGGCAACGAACGCCCCAGTTGTTTGGAACTATGCAAAGGACAATAATTTGATGATTGTCTTGGAAGATGCAGATATGCACGACCTGAGCTTAGTCTTTGGAAATCCACCGAAAGTTATTTGGCTTCGCCTTTGAAACTGTTCAACGTTACAAGTTGAAAATTTGCTGCGCCGGGATTTTAGCGCGATTAAATTATTTCATGAAGATGAGACTTTATCGCTGCTTGCGCTCTCATGATGCGCTGCTCTCTTTTGATATTCTTCCAGGTTTTGATATTCTTCCAGGTTTTGATGAATGGAGAAACCCTCATGGTATTGCCGCATCACAACGTCCATACGCACTGATTATCGAGAGTCGATCGGTTATGATTCAGAGGTTATCTGCGGCGGGTGATGGGCGACGTTAGCTGGCAAAATGAGAGCAGTCAAAAGCTGTAGCGTCTTGAGATACCTTGAGCCAAGGTTCAGTTGTTTGGCCACTAAAATTAAGGTTATGAAGCTGTACTTAATAAATGACTCTGCTGCTTGATGGAATACCAATATTACGAATTTCAGGCGATTGATCGCCCCCTTACAAGTGCTGAACAGGACTATGTGCAAAGTTTATCGAGTCGGGCAAGGCCTACTGCCACAAGAGCTGTCTTTACCTATAGCTATGCAGATTTTCGTGGGAGCCCGTTATCAGTTCTGGAGAAATGTTTTGATGCCATGCTTTATATGGCGAATTGGGGCAGCTATCAATTGGCGTTTCGTTTCCCAAAATTAGCAGTCAATGTCTCTGCACTAGAGTCTTACTGTGTTGACAATATCATTGAGGTTTCCACAGCAGCAAAGTATGTAATCCTTAATATCGAGATTCATGAAGAGGAAGGCGGTGGGTGGATTGAGGAGCATAATAGTTGGCTGAGTGCGTTGATACCGTTACGACAGGCCATTCTTCAAGGAGATTATCGGGTTTTGTATCTGGCCTGGCTGCAGGCAGTAGCGGTCTCTGTGCATTTGGAGGAGGATGCACAAGAGCCCCCTGTTCCATCCAATTTGCAAAAACTCAACGCTCCACTCCAATCATTTGTTGACTGGTTAGAAATGGATCTGGATTTAATTGCAGTAGCAGCACAGGTTAGTCAAACGCAAAAAGAGTTCAAAGAACCTTTCAAAAATTGGATCAATACACTCTCGGACACAGAGAAAACAAAACTGCTCGTAGAAATTGTTACAGGAGACTCGGCGATCGCGAGCCAGCTCCAGGCACGTTTACGTCAGAAGTTTGCTCAAGCCCCTGGACTCCCCTCTGCATCTAATATTAATCGGCGACACTTTTCAGAGTTAAGAGCCCTAGCTGAAACACAACGTTCGGAGCGTCAGTCAGAAGAGAAAGCTGTAGCGAAAGCCAAACGCCATCGGTATTTGGAAGCCTTAAAGCCTCAGCAAGCGCAGATTTGGGAAACAATCGAAGATCTGATCGCTTGCAAACAGGCGCAGCCCTACGAACAGGCAATCCAACACCTGATTGATATGCGGGATTTAGCGGAGTTAGAGGGTAATTTAGCTATTTTCCAGTCTAGAATTCGACAAATGCAAGCAGATTATTCGAACCGTTCGGGTTTGTTACGGCGGATGCGTGAAGCTAAGCTTCTGCAAGGGAAGAACTAGCCCTAATACCTTTTGAGAAAGCTACTGTGAGATATGCAATGAGATACATTTTAAGCAGGGTATCGAAAGCCATAGGTTCTGAGATGTACTAGCGTGTTGAAAGAGCTGCCTTGCTTTCTCCGACAGTATCAGTGGCGCTAAAAAAACAAGCTACCAGACGATGGAGCCAGTTTGAGTTTTGACCACTGTCCTTTAGCCACTATCAAGCTCAGTCGATAGAATTAAAGCTGGCTGCGATAGGGTGGCTGGTAAAATTAATTCTGCTGAAATAGCTGTGGATACGTCACAAAAAATCACGCATGTTCTAGATCGGCTTAGCTTTGGTCCCAGGCCAGGCGATCGCCAGCGTGTGAGTCAGCTAGGTGTAGACGGCTATATTCAGTCGCAGCTAAACCCGTCTGACAATAGCGCGCCAGCTTCGCTTACCCGCACCCTCAGAGAATTTCCTAGCCTAACGCTCTCGCCCGTAGAACTGTTCGAGCAGTACCCCGCGCCAAAAAGAGACGATTCGCCAGAGCGCAGCACCGCGCTGAGGCAAAAGCAGGCCACGATTGTACAAGAGGCGCTTCAGGCCAAAATTAGGCGATCGCTAGAAAGTCCAAACCAGCTGCAAGAGGTAATGGTGGACTTTTGGTTCAACCACTTCAATGTGTACATTGGCAAGGGGCTGACTAAGCTGTGGGTGGGCGCTTACGAAAGAATGGCAATGCGCACTCATGCGATGGGCACGTTTAGAGATTTGCTGGGCGCCACCGCAAAGCACCCGGCGATGGCCTTTTATTTAGATAACTGGCGCAATACCGATCCGGATAGCCCCAAGGCCAGGGGCCCCTACCGAGGGCTGAACGAAAACTATGCCCGCGAGCTGATGGAGCTGCACACGCTGGGCGTGGACGGTGGCTATACCCAGGCAGATGTCGAAAATTTGACGCGGATTTTGACGGGCTGGGGCATCGTGCGAGAAAGCATTCCTAATCATGATGGCAGTGGCTTTAGGTTTGAGGCTGACCGGCACGATGGCGGTGATAAAAGGCTGCTAGGGGAACTGATTCCGGGCGGTGGAGTTGAGGAAGGGGAGCGGGCGCTAGATTTGTTGGCTCAGCACCCGTCTACGGCGCGGCACATTAGCTATCGGCTCGCTCAGTATTTTGTCAGCGATGCGCCCCCAGAGGTGTTGGTAGCGCGCATGGCCGAGCGCTTTTTGGCCACAGACGGTGATATCAAGCAGGTGCTGCGATCGCTCTTTGACAGTGACGAATTTTGGGCCGATGCTAGCTACCAAACCAAATTTAAAACGCCCTACCAGTACCTAATCTCAGCGGCCAGAGCCACAGGGCTAAGCTCGCCAGACGAAAATGCCATCCGGCGATTAATTGGTGTGGCCAACCAGCTTGGAATGCCAGTGTATAGCTGTCGCACGCCCAACGGCTATGCCCAAATTGAATCCGCCTGGCTAAATGCAGATGCCATGCTGCGCCGCGTTGGGTTTGCTCGGGCAATTATCAACCTGCCCGCAGAAAAGCCCACCGCCTCTGCCCTTCTAGAAACTCTGGGCGATCAGTTTTCATCTCAGACCCTATCTGTTATCAACAGCTCTCCGGCGGGCCTGCAGCCTGCCTTAATCGCTGGCAGCCCCGAAATGATGTACCGCTAGCCAATAGATACCAATAGACATTAGCCACCCAAAAAACAGCCAGAAAATTTCTTTATGAAACGACGTCGCTTTCTTCAACAAACTGCCCAAAAAACGGCTTGGCTAGGGGCGGCCAGCTTAGTGACTACCGTAGGGGCCCATAGCTGGCTGTGGCAGTCCAAAGCGCAGGCTGCTACGATGCCCCGGCTGATTGTGGTTATGCTCAGAGGCGCTGCCGATGGCCTCAATATTGTGGTGCCCTACCAGGAAACAGAGTATTACGAAGCGCGCCCTTCTATTGCCATTGCCAAACCCGGCGAAAACGACGGCGTGCTGGACTTAGACGGTCGCTTTGGCCTGCATCCGGCCTTAGCGCCCCTGATGCCAGAATGGGAAGCGGGGCGGCTGGCGTTCGTTCACGCCTCGGGTTCACCGACGGAGACGCGATCGCACTTTCAAGCCCAAGACTATTTAGAAAACGGCACCCCTGGCAACGCCGCTACCCATACGGGCTGGCTGAATCGACTGCTGGCCGTTTTGCCCGATGGCCCACCTACGCAGGCTGTCAATATGGGCACGGGCGGTACGCTGCCCCTGATTCTCTCTGGGGCCGAATCCGTGGCTAATCTGGGCGTTAATGGGGCGGGTAACCCTGCTTTTTCTGCTGACCAGGGCGGGCTGCAAACGGCCTTTGATCGGCTCTATGCGGGCGATGACAAGGTGGCTCGGATCTATCAGTCGGGGCGTCAGTCTCGCGATACGCTGATGCAAGAGCTGGCCGAGGAAGGGATGGAAGCTTCTCGCGGTGCGCCGACGCCAGAACGCTTTGCAAATACTACGCGATCGCTAGCTCAGCTGATGAAGGGAAACGCCGGGACTCAGATTGCCTTTTTAGAACTGGGCGGCTGGGATACGCATGTGAATGAGCGCGGTGTGCTTGCTCGCCAGCTCGATCCGCTGGGCAATGGGCTGGCGACGCTAGCTGAAGAGCTGGGCGACCTGTATCAAGATACGACGATTGTGGTGATGTCGGAGTTTGGCCGCACGATTGCCGAGAATGGAAATGGTGGTACGGACCACGGCTACGGGAATGCGATGTGGATTTTGGGCGGCAGCGTTCGCGGCAGGCAGATTTATGGCGAATGGCCGGGGCTGAGCGAGGCCAATCAGCATGAGTCTAGGGATTTGGCAATTACGACGGATTTTCGAGATGTGATGGCTTCTTTGTTAGATCAGCAGTTTGGGTTGGGGCGAGAGGCGATCGCCCAGGTGTTTCCCAACTACCGACCTCAGAATAGAATTACTCTGCTGTAGCCTGACCTGCTGGAATAGCGCTTTAGTTTATAGATGTTTTGGGCGCTGTAGATGTTTTAGACGACGAAGATGCGATCGCCCACCTCAGCCTTGGCGTAGTCGTTGGCCAGCTTGCCTAGCGCTGCGTCCAAGTACTCGCCCATCCGCTCAATTTCCTGCCGAGCGTAGCCGGGAATATCGCCCTGCGCTTCTGTATATAGCTCGTTTAGCCGAGTTTCAACTGCCTTAAACGCCGCGTCAATATCGCCTACTAGCGCGCTCACAAACGCCGATGACCCGTAGGCGATGTATAGCTGATCGTCAAACAGCACCAGCCAATCGGGTTCACCCGCATACAGCACAAAGCTAATCACGCCGCAGGAAGTCCCGCGCAGTTCGTTCAGCGCCTCTAGGCTCATTGGCACCTCGTAGCAGTGCTGCTCTTCTGGGCTGTAAAGCCCGACTGCGGTCATGGACGCCTGTTCGGTTGTTTGGGCGGCGTCAAAAATGGTCTTTAAAACCTCTGACGACAGCGTGCCTTTATGAATTACAGGTGCAACGACAAAGTCAGCTTGCTTTAGCAGCGCTACGTCCGGTGATCCTTCTTCACTGGCTGCAAGCGATACCACCTGGTTGAGTCGATCTATCGCAGCTTCAGCGGCCTGCCCTTCGAGAACTTGAATATGATCCATACCTCATTTCCCAGCGTTGCGCTGATCGCGTCTGTATCAGCTTACGACTATAGGCCAATTAATCAGGCTGATTCGCCAGTAGAGGACAGTAAATGAACCAAGCTGTGAAGCCAATGAAAATAATGAATTAAACAATAAATTTAAACAGGGTTTACGCTGTCTTTTCCGGCGAGATGCACACGATTTTGAATAATGAAGGATAGCTTAGCTCTGTCGTGATATGCCTTCTTTCAAATTCCGTTCCTTCTTGCTCACTGCTCTGCTGACTGCGCTATGTGTGATCCTGCTGGCGATCGCGCCTACCTACTACGCTGCCGCTCAGTTCCACTACTCTCGTTCAGGCACTCAGTATGCACAGCAGTCTGGCCGACGATACTCTGGTCAGCAATACGGCGGCACCCGGACCTTCGGCGAGCCTGGCCGCAATGGCCGCAATGGTAGAAACGGCAGGTCGGGCTCAGCGCAAGACCGGGCCATCTTGAGAGTAGACGATGGTTTGGTCTCGCCTGTAAGCTATGACCTGTCGGGCGATCGCGGCAGTAGTGGTGAAAATGGTGAGTATGGCGAACCTGCTCGTAGCTGCCGGGTGCCGCGTCGCCCGCCTTATTCTTTGCAGGGTGCTGATGGCGGCAATGGCGGTAATGGCGGCAATGGTGGCAACGGCAGCGATGGCACTAGCGCTTTGATTTACTACAGCGATCCGGCGGCGCTTAAGCAAGTGGTGATTGATGGGCGGGGTGGCCAGGGCGGCCAGGGTGGCCAGGGTACGGCTGGTGAGGATGGCTGTGAGTGTGTTGAGCCCGAATGGATTGTTAATTTTTGCGAGTGGGATCTGCTGGCTCGGCGCACGGATGTAGAGAATGCGGAACTAGTTGTAGCTGACCGTGAAGTTGTGCCCTGTAGAGGGGTTAGGTCTGTAGATGAGAGCGAGAATGCGCCTCCGTTTCCTAACAATCGAGAATCGAATACAGCTTATGAATGGGTTTATCAGGGTGTGACTGATACGGCGCGTTTTCGCTGTCAAGATGGCGATCGCGGTGGTGATGGCCAGGCGGGTCGCTCTGGCGCGGACGGTGGCTATGGCGAGTTTCGTCTGGTGCCGCGTGCGGATATTCCTGAAGAAATTACCCAGCGTAGCGGTCAGCTAAGCGCTCTGCTAGGTCAGAATGTGCAGCTTGTTAAAAACATCTGGGTCGAACGCCAAGATCTTCGCGCTCAGCTCAACTCGGCTTCTAATGTTCCGAATGACTATACCTATTTGCGCTCTACCGAGCGGCCTCAGTTTCGGCTGGAGTGGGCGGCGGATGCTACCCCAGCGAGTTTGGGGGTTGCTGATACTGAGGTGAGTGCGGCTATAGCGCTTCAATCTGGCCAAGCGAGTGTTGCGCTTGATATTCCTGGCACGCTTGACTATGTGAAATCTGTTGAAGATGGCGTAGAAGTGGCGACGGTAACAGGCGGATTTTCACCGTCTCGGGTTAGCTCTTTTCGGATTGAGCGGGTGAGCGCTGATGAGGGTGCGAGCCAGATTGTTTTGGTGGATGAGGGTGATATTCGTGGCCTGATTCCGCAAACGACGATTGAGGTGACGCTGCTGACGAAGCGGTCGGCTAGCGGTTTAGAAACGTCAGACTATCGCTCTCGTCATAGCGTTGTGTTTACCGTTTCGCCAAATTCGGTGGGGCTGATTAATAGCAATATAGAGGTTGCTGATAATATGTATACGCTTGATGTGGGGCCTGCTTTTAGTGCCTGGCTAAAGGATGGTTATGCGGCTGCCTATGATATTGATATTCAACAAACAACAAACAGCGGTGCTGTTTATGACCAGCAGGCAGAGATTGAGTTTCAGGTGGGTTCGGGAAGCGCGTAACAATTTTAGGAAGGGTGCTGGGTGGGTATGGAATTTACGCTGATAGCAAAGTTTTTTGGCGGGCTGGCGCTGGATTTGGCGAAGCCTAAGCTGGGTGAGGCGATTGACCATGCGCTGAGCCCTTCTGCGATTAAAAAGGCTTTGAATCAGGCGGTGAGTAAGGCGGATGAGGAAGTGCCGGATCTGTTTGCGCGGTATGAAAGGGACGGATGGAAAGGGATTGATCGCTTTTTGAATAAGTCGTTTCGGGGGACGGCGATCGCAGAACTCAAAAAGCCGCTTCAAGAGCAGGGAAAGCCTGACGCCGCGCTACTGGCCGAGGTGTTTTTAAGAGAAGCTGAAGGACATGCCAAGCTAAAGGCAGTAGAGCCAAGTCTGGTAGAAGCTTGGATGCAGGCGTTTACCGAGGCATACTTTCAAACGACCAACAACTTTCTGAGCTTTCAAGTTACTAAAAAGAAATACTACAGACAGCTACGGGCTAAGACTGGGAAGGTGGTGTTTTCTGGGATGGCGGTGGATGGCACGGTGGTGGATGAGCCGGGTGAGCTGGCCAGTATTTTTGTGATGCCAGATGTGCGGTGGCAGGATGCCAAACACCACGAGAGAATTGCTGGAAAGGGATATGAACTAGCGATGGTGCCTCCACTAGAGGTCGAACAGGATGCGCAAATGCTGATTCAGTGGGAGCAACAGCAGCTTTTACGGATGAAAGAACAGACCTCTGACCAGCAGCCTGTGTCGGCTGCTGAGCTGCTGAAGGCAAAAGATGAGCGGCGGATTGTGGTTTTGGGTGCGCCGGGTGCAGGGAAAACGACCCTGATGAACTACTGGGTGGTGACGGCTACGGCAGCGGTATCTGTATCGAGACCTGTGGCCGAATCTGGATTGGCGACAGATTACTTTCCGGTGCTGATTCGTATTCGTGATTTGGCGCGTGAGCCTGATCTATCGGTGCTGGAGTTTTTGACTCAGTTTATGAAAACAGAGCTGGAGGTCGCTAGCATTTCGACGGACTTTTTTGACTACTGGCTACAGACGGGAGAGGCGCTGATTTTGCTAGATGGGTTGGATGAGGTAGCCGACGATGCGCAGCGTCAGAAGGTGGTAGGGAAGATTGAGACTTTTTTAGGTGCGTATTCTCGCTGTCCGGCTATTATTACCTCGCGTCCGGCGGGCTATCGAGACGATTACTTTAGCCGCAAGCAGTATCCGCATTACGAACTGCTGCCTTTTGACGATGACAAGATTGAAACTTTTATCAATCACTGGTATGACAGCCGGGTTGATATGCCTGCTGAGCGAGAGCGGCGTAAAAGCAGCCTGCGCAGCGCTCTGGACAATAAACCGCGCATAAAGCAGCTAGCGCGCAATCCGCTGCTGCTGACGATTATTGCGCTGATTCATCGATACAAAACGCTGCCCCGACAGCGGCACGAGCTGTATAACAGCGCGGTTGATACGCTGATTTCTAAATGGGATGAAGATAAAGAGTTAACTGCTCGGCATGTGCTGAAGTATTTAAATATTCCAGATATTCGGCGGCTGATGGAGCGGCTGGCCTATTGGATTCATACGCAGGGCAGCGTGAATGATGCGGAAAATGGAACGCAGATAGAGCATAGTAGCCTGATTACGAAGCTGACCAGGTTCATAAAAGAGATAAAAGCCTCTGAAAAGTTAGAGACCTACGCGGCCAGAGCAGAAGCGGAAACTTTGCTTGACAAGATTGTTAAAGACCGAGCGGGTTTGTTAGCAAAGCAAGGGGAACGCCGCTACGCCTTTGTTCACAAAACCTTTCAAGAGTATCTTTGCTCGAAAGAAATCCTGTATTTACAAGAAGACCAGGATCCAGATGATGATGACTATGTACCCCACGCAAAACAGCATATAAAAAAGTATCTGCACGATCCGCACTGGCGAGAAGTGTTGTTGTTATTAGTAGCTCAGCAGACACCAAACCAGGCAAAAGCCTCGTTGAAAGCTATCTTAAAAGCTGATAGCGAATATGAGCAGTGGCTACATCGGGATGTGTTGTTTGCAGGTAGCTGTTTAGCCGAGAATGCAGAGGTGAAAGACCCAGCGACTATTGACGAGATTTTGACTGAGCTAGTCAATCTAGAGATGTTGCCACAGCTTGGCTTTAGTAACAAGCTGCGGGAGGAGATTTTTCGCGTGGTCTGCGGCCTGAAAGACACACCCTTTGTCCCAGCAATCATGGAACGCTTTGCAGAAAAGCAGCAGACAGCAGGCCAAGAACGCTTTGTCAAATATATGCGTGAGCTAAAGCCAGATGAAACTATCCAAAATCTGTTGTTGATACTCAACGATAAAAGCTCAAATGCGCGCGATAGTGCTATTACGTCTTTGGGACGGCTTGGTATAGCCTCGGAGTCGGTGATCAATGCCTTGCTGTCAGCGCTTGAAGATGAGAGACCGAATATGCGTTCTAGTGCCGCTAAGTTATTAGGACAGCTTAGCTCGGCCTCGGATTCAGTGGTTGATGCTTTACTGTTAGCGCTCAACGATAAAAGCTCGGATGTTCGCCATCGTGCTACTACGTCACTGGGACAGCTCGGTATAGCCTCGGGTGCAGTGATTGATGCCTTGCTGTCAGCACTCAATGATGAAGACTCGGATGTACGATATTTTACTGCTAAGTCTCTAGTACAGCTTGGCTCGATCTCGGATTCGGTGGTTAATACTTTACTGTCAGCGCTCGAAGATAAGAGATCGAATGTGCGTTTTTACTTTGTTAGGTTCTTGGGACAGCGCGGATTGATCTCGGAGACGATCGTTGATGCCTTAGTGTTGATGCTCAATGATGAAGACTTTGGTGTGCGTTCTAGAGCTGCTAAGTCCTTAGTGCAGCTCGGCTCAGCCTCGAATGCGGTCGCTGGTGCTTTGATGCTGGCACTCAATAATGAAAACTCGCATGTGCGTTCTAGCGCTGCTGAGTCCTTAGTACAGCTCGGCTTCGCCTCGGATGCGGTCGTTGGTGCTTTGGTGACAACACTCGATAATGAAGACTTGGAACTACGTTTTGATGCTGCTAAGTCCTTGGGAGATCTTAGTGAGGTTTCGGATGCAGTGGTTGATGCCTTGCTATCAGCACTCAACGATGAAAATCGGGAAGTGTGTTCTCGCGCTGCTAAATCTTTGATACAACTGGGTTCGGTCTCGGATGCGGTGGTTGATACTTTCTTGTCGGCACTCAACGATGGAGACTCGATTGATCGCATTCGCGCTGCTGAGTCATTGGGAAATCTTAGTACGGCTTCGGAGATGGTGGTTGATAGCTTAGTCTTGGCGCTCAGTGATAAAAACTTGCAAGTGCGTTCTTATGCTGCTAAATCTTTGATACAGCTTGGCTCGGCTTCGGATGCGGTCCTTGATACCTTGCTTGCTTCATTAAGAACAGAAGCTAGATCTTTTAACGATTTTAACAATCTCCCGGAAAGTTGGGATTCTGATGCCGCCATCCAATCCCTCATTACACTCTCCAAAAAATCAGACATCGTCAAACCTGCCCTCGTCGAATGGATCGAACAGAACCAGGATGAAGCCTACGTTGGCAAAGGCATAGATGTGCTGTGGGAAATAAGCGGCGGCCAGTCAACCCCCACGACCCTAGCTTGACGCCAGTCAAAAATCAGCTTATCGTCAATAACGATGGCTGTGATGCCTATCACAGTCGCTTTCCTCAGAACTCAATTCTACTTAGCACAGCCAGCAGGTGTAATCAGCACCCACTGACTGCTAACCCTCAAGGATTACCGCGCAATCCCGGAAGGCTAGGTCAACTGTACCTTAGCCACCCCGACTTGCACTACATCTACTTGCGGGGCGGCTAGGCGGCATTGGGTTCTGGTTTCCTACCCAAACCCAAACCCGGAGACCAGATCTCATGTTTATCTCTTCCTTTCAGGGCGCAGCCGCGTCCACAGATTCTGTTGCAGATCTATCTTTTGCAAGCCTACCTGCTGCAAACTTGCCTGCTATCATTCCATCTGCAACAGACCCCGGCACGCCCCCACCCACCGGCCCAGACAGCCGCAACCCCAACGATTACGAAACCGTGCGTCATATGCTATTTGGCTCGCTTTCAGTCGTGCGTTTCACCATTCGCCTGCTGCACAAATGCGGCTACGCCGAACCCAACGACTGGAGCCAGCCTATCTCTACCGGCAGAGCCAACGAGGTCATGGCCATATTGACCAAGCGCGTGATGCTGTGAGATGTGAGGCCACCCCTCCAGCCGAGAAAAGTCTCCGACGGAGGGGTAACCCCAGCCTGCGGCGGCTCAGTAAACTAAGCTGACTAGTCGGTTGACGTTAACCCGTCAGATCAGCCTATACAGATACAGATTCCTGCCATTGAGAAAGCGCCTGATTAAACACTTCGCTCGGTCGCATTGCCTGCTTTGTTTTCTCCATATCCGGCAGATAGTATCCGCCAATATCTACCGAAGTGCCCTGCGCCGCGTTCAGCTCTGCAACAATCTCTTTTTCCTGCTCACCTAGCTGCTGGGCCAGTGGTTCAAAGGCCGCTTTTAGCGCCGCGTCCTCATCTTGCCGCGCCAACGCCTGCGCCCAATACATTGCCAGATAAAAGTGACTGCCCCGGTTGTCTAGCTCATTGACTTTGCGAGAAGGGGATTTGTCTTTATCCAACAGCTTACCCGTCGCCTGATTGAGCGCGTCGGCTAAGACAATCGCTTTTTTATTGCCCGTTTTATGGCCTAGCTCTTCTAGCGTCACTGCCAGCGCCAAAAACTCTCCTAACGAATCCCAGCGCAGATGCCCTTCCTCTACAAACTGCTGCACGTGCTTGGGCGCAGAGCCGCCTGCCCCAGTTTCAAACAGACCACCCCCCGCCAACAGCGGCACAATCGAGAGCATTTTGGCGCTGGTGCCTAGCTCTAAAATAGGAAAGAGATCGGTGAGATAGTCTCTGAGTACGTTGCCTGTGACTGAAATGACATCTTTGCCTGATTTGATGCGATCGCACGTAAACATCATCGCCTCAACTGGCGGCAAAATTTGAATATTGAGCCCGACAGTGTTGTGATTTGCCAGGTCCTGTTGCACTTTGGCAATAATGTTGGCGTCGTGCGCCCGGTTTTCATCTAGCCAAAAAATAGCAGGTAGCCCGTGGCGCTTGCCCGGTTCACCGCTAGCTTTACCCAGTCTTGAATGGCGGCGTCTTTGGTTTGGCACATCCGCCAAATGTCGCCCGCTTCTACGCTGTGCTCCATCAGGACATTGCCCGCCTCGTCTATAACGCGAACGGTGCCGTCTGCTGGAATTTCAAAGGTTTTGTCGTGAGAGCCGTATTCTTCAGCTTTCATTGCCATTAGGCCCACATTGGCCACGCTGCCCATGCGGCTGACGTTGAACGCGCCGTTTTGCTTGCAAAAGTCAATGCAGGCTTGATATATGGTGGCGTAGCAGCGGTCGGGAATCATTGCCTTAGTGTCGTACGCCTTGCCGTCTGCGCCCCACATTTGGCCAGAGGTGCGGATGGCGGCGGCCATAGACGCGTCGATGATCACATCGCTGGGCACATGCAGGTTAGTGATGCCTTTATCAGAGTTGACCATCGCGAGACGTGGCTGCGTTTTGTATGTAGCCTGAATATCGGCTTCTACGGCTTCTCTAGTTGGAATCCTTTGGTCTTCGCGCAGGCCCTGAATTTTGGTATATATGTCGTTGAGGCCATTATTGGGGGTTACGCCTAGGGCAGTAAAGGTTTGTTCGTGTTTTTCAAAGACATCTTTGTAATAGATCTCGACGGCATGGCCAAAGATAATCGGATCGGAGACTTTCATCATGGTTGCTTTCACATGCAGTGAGAGCAAAATGTCTTCTTCTTTGGCGGCGGCAATCTCTTCTTCGTAAAAGGCGCGCAGGGCTTTTACGCTCATCACTGCCGAGTCGATCACTTCTTTTTCTAGAACTGAGACACTCTCTTTTAGCGTTGTCGTCGTGCCGTCGCTGGCCGTTAGCTCAATTTTGACGCTGCCTGCTTGCTCAACCACGACCGACTGCTCGCTGCCATAAAAGTCACCCGATTCCATATGGGCGACGTGAGACTTTGACTGGGCTTTCCAGTTGCCAACTTTATGAGGATGCTTTTGCGCATACTGCTTGACGGCGTCAGCGACTCGCCGGTCTGAGTTGCCTTCACGCAAGACTGGATTGACCGCGCTGCCTAAAACGCGGGCATATCGCTTTTGAATGCTGGCCTGGGCTTCGTTCCTAGGGATGGCAGGGTAGTCGGGAACGGTGTACCCTTTTTCTTGCAGCTCTGCGATCGCGGCAACGAGCTGAGGCACAGACGCGCTGATGTTTGGCAGCTTGATCACGCTCGCTTCGGGCCGTTTGACCAGTTTACCTAACAGGCTTAGCGTGTCGGGCTGCTGCTGCCCGATTTCTAAGTTTTCTGGAAAGCTAGCGATAATGCGGCCTGCTAGCGAAATGTCGCTCAGCTCTATGCCAATATCGGCTGTTTGGGTAAATGCCTTGATGATGGGGAGCAGAGAAACCGTTGCTAGCGCAGGCGCTTCATCTGTAAAGGTGTAGACAATTTTAGAGGGGGCAGGCATGGACTTCCTCGGGCGACTGCGCTAAGCAAATGAGTATGTTCTGATGGAGTATATCAAAAGACCTGTCAGCCGGATGTCTATTTGCAGTACAAAGTGCGTCGATACAGTGTGTCGATACAGTTCGTCGATATTACAGCGCGTCGATATTACAGCGCGTCGATATTTAGATGCGCTGGTCAAGGTTTGAGGGTGACATGAGATAAAGCGCCGCGAGCAGTCCCCAGGCGACAATGTTGGCACGCGAGTCGAACAGAACCACATCGAACAGGCCAAACAGCAGGCAGGCGGTAAAGGCCAGCAGATAGCTGAGCAAAACGGCGCGGTGGCCAGCCGGTAGCCCCCCTTTTAGATAGGTATGAATTGCGGTGTAGTATAGCCTGCCGACAATCCAGCAAAAGCCAAGCATGACGGGAATACCGGCTTCCGATGCGAGAAACAGCCAGACGTTGTGGGCGTGATGAATCACCTCGTAGTCTGGAATGCTGTAGGGGATGTAAAGCTCTCGCAGGCCCGAAAAGCCCCAGCCTAGCCAGGGCCGCTGCCGAATCATTTCAATGGTCAGTCGCCAAACGCCAATTCGTGGGTCTTGGGTAAAGATGGCCAGTGAGAGCGATCGCCCGCCAATGCCAAAGCTGAGCGCGGCGGCGACAAGGGCTGCGCTGCCGCCAAGCCCCAACAGCATTGCCCAGCGATCGCGCCTAGCCGCGTAAAGCGCGATCGCCACTAGCACTAGCGCAATCAAAAGCCCGTTGCGCGACCCCGTGCAAAAAATGGCCGCTAAACACAGCGCCACTGCGATGGGCACCGCAAGCCTAATCGCCCGGTGCGACCCCTGCCGAAACGTGCGATCGCGCCCATCCACTAGCGCCTTTCCATCCACCAGCGCCTTTAAAGCTAACCCCAGCCCCAGCCCCAAAATCATCACCAGATAGGCGCTCAGGCCGTTAGGGTGATTGAACAAACTATGCGCCCGGTGCCCATATGAAGGCACTTCGTACAGCCAGCTCAAAAACGCAGCGGGTAACGACATCGCTTGGACCTGTACGGCGATTTGTTCAAACTTTAGAACATATTCAACGACAGCGATCGCGCTCAGCGGTATCGACGTTACCAGCAGCCACCGCGCCATTGTCTCTAGCCGCCTAAATGGGTCAGCGAGCGCCTTGGGATGCGTCGCCAAAACGCCCCAAAACACAAAAAACGGCAGAAAATTAGTTAGCTGTAAAAACCCATCGCCTCGGTTAATGCCAAAGCTAGCGCTTAGCAGCAGGCCCGCCGACAGCCAGCCAAAGCCATACTGCCCGCACAGCCGCCAAACCCTTTGCCCTCTGCTGCCCATTGCGGCAAACAGCAGACCCGCCAAAATCAACAGCCCGCCATAGCTGGCATACGGCAGCAGAATAAAGCCCGCAAGCCAAAGCTGTTGCCCAGAAGGAAAGCCAGAAGGAAGGCGCTTGGGGCCAGCGATCCGATGTTTTAAGTGTTTTAAGCCCAAATGGCGTCCTGGAAACTCTTGCTTATTCACGCTGATGTAACAACTCGCTGTAGAACTAGATATCTAGATAAAAGACATCTAAATCAATAGACATCTAATAAGCACCATCACCCGCCAAAACCACTTTGATCGTACGAATGAGAATATAGACATCCAACCATACTGACCAGTTTCTAACGTAATAAGTATCGAAGTTTACACGTTCGTCATATGTAACATTATTTCGACCCGATACCTGCCACAGCCCGGTAATACCTGGTAAAACCTGCACATACGAATCAAACTTATCGCCATAGCGCCGCACCTCCTCAAGCACAATCGGTCGGGGGCCTACCATGCTCATCTCGCCGCACAAAACGTTCCATAGCTGCGGCATTTCATCCAAACTGGTTTGCCGCAAAAACTTGCCCACCCGCGTAATTCTTGGATCGACCTTGAGCTTGTGGTCTTGCTCCCAGTCGCTTTTTAGCTGGGGATGCTGGGCCAGGTAGCGCGCCAGCACCCGGTCGGCATCGGCCACCATAGAGCGAAACTTCCACACCTTAAAGCGCCGTCCGCCGCGACCAATCCGCGTTTGCCGGTAAAAAATCGGCCCCGGCGAATCACACACCACCAGCAGACTAATCAGGGCGATCAGCGGCAGACAGCCCAAGCCCACAAACAGCACCAGCGCTTTGTCTAGCAGTGACTTTAGCAGTCTGGGCCCTGGTAGAAAAAGCTGCTGTCGGACTTCTAGACCCAGCACTCCCCCCAAATCTCTGGCGGCCACCCATAGGCTAGCCATGCCAAACAGATCGGGAATCACCATCAGGTGCGCAAAGCTGCGCCCATAGCGCTCTAGCATTGGCAGCAGATGGTAGTAGGCCACTCCTGGCATGGCGAAAATGGCGTAGGGAATATTGAGATCTTTGGCTAAAATTGGGGCCATCGACAGCTTGCCGACCACCGGGACGCCTTCGAGATGGCCGTGCTTTTGAACATCGTCATCAAAGACCGCGACGGGCTTTAGGCCCAAGCTCGGCTGCCGCTGCAGGGTGCGAATCAACATTTCTCCGGTTTTGCCTGCGCCCATGACCACGACCGGATAGCCCCACCACGGCTGCCGCGCACAGAGCGATCGCAACCCATAGCGACCGATAATCACAAACAGCAGCGACAGCAGCCACGCAATCAAAAAAGCGCCGCGCGAGTACAGCTCGACTTCTCGAAACAAGAAGATCGACGAGCCGAGCAGCAGATACATCAAGGTGGTGGTCAGCGTCAGGCGGCGCAGCTCTTCGACCGGGCTAATGGCAATGCCAGGATACAATCCGGCTAGCCCATAGGTGACCAAAAAGATGCCAATTAGGGGCCACAGCCGCCAGTACAAAGAAGGATGAAACTGGCCATTGAGCAACAGGCGCGTCCACACGCTGATAAAGCCAGCTAGGCTGAGGCAGAGGGTGTCAATGCAGATCAGTACAGCGAGCGTTAGCCGGGGGCGATGAGGAACTGGCGCGATCGCCTGACGTAAGCTTTCGATGCGATCGCTGCTACACTCAGAAACTGAATAAATCGTCACAGCACCTCTCTTACCCATCAGCTAAACATCAGTTTTATCGAGAGACTCGCTCATCGTTTGGGCCTTGGTTATTTCGGCCTCAGTGGCCTGGAATTGACGCCAAGCCTGTTCTACAAATGCCTCAAACCGCTGCTTAAAGCGGTCAATTGAAAACCGCTTGGCGTTTTGTCTCAACACCCTAGGCTCAAACTGGCCTATCTGTCCGTGCATTTGTTTGACCGACTGTACCAAACTTTCAGGAGTCTGGTTAGCAAACAGTAGGCCAGTTTCGCCGTTGATTACCGTCTCAGCCTGTCCGCCCTTGGCATAGGCTATTACCGGCGCACCTGCTGCCTGTGCCTCCACTGGCGTAATCCCAAAATCTTCCTCTGGCGGAAAAATAAACCCCCGACAGCGCTGCATATAGTCAGCAACCACACTATCTGGCTGCCGACCCAAAAACCGGATATTTCCCTGAGCCATCTGCTGCATCGCCTGGCGGCTATCGCCATCGCCAATAATTACCAAAGGCAGTCCTAGCTGGTTGAATGCAGCGATGGTGAGATCTATCCGCTTATAGGGTACAAAGCGCGACACCGTTAGGTAAAAGTCCTCCCTTACCGCATCTGCTCTAAAGCGCTGCGTATCGACCGGTGGATAGATGACCTCTGCGGGTCGGCGGTAGGTCTTGTCAATGCGCCGCGCCACGTAGCGCGAGTTGGCCACGTAGCGATCTACCCGATTGGCGCTGCTCACATCCCACAGTCGCAGGTAGTGCAGCATGGCGCGGGTCAGCGTGCTCTTAATCCCTGTCGTGAGCCCCGCCTGTCGCAAATACTGATGCTGCAATTCCCAGCCATAGCGCAAGGGCGTATGCACATAGCTGATGTGCAGCTGGTCGGGGCGAGTGATGACACCTTTGGCCACCGCGTGGTGGCTAGAGATGATCAGATCGTAATCCGACAAGTCGAACTGTTCGACCGCTAGCGGCATTAAAGGAAGATAGTTGCGAAAGGCGCGTTTGGCAAAAGGAAGGTCTTGAATAAACGAAGTTGTAACAGATTTATTTTGGATGAAATCGCGCTGCTCGGGTGGTAAGAAATCTACCAGGCTATATAGGTGAGCATGGGGATAGATATTAAGAATCTGTTCAACGACTTTCTCGGAGCCTGCGTGGGTAACTAGCCACTCGTGAACAATCGCAATTTTCTTCATAGAAACTGACTTAAAAAACTAAGAAAAAGAACAATACTCTATTGAATTAATTGTGAATTAATTGGCGTTGAATTAATTGACGGCATCTGCTTCAATTCTATAGCCAAGTCTGTTCCTTTCCCTAAAACTGCTGATCTAAATCACCTAGGAACCCATAATATGTTCCTCTCAAGCAGGCATACATTTTCTGAAACTTATGCTCAGTAGCACCAACAGCTAACCTAGCAACCCGACCCGCTAAAAATCGAATACGTCTTAACCCACAGGTGATTTTTCTGTGCAGTCCTTGCGAGAACTTTAGCTCTAAATAAGTGTGGTTACGACAGATGTAGTAGTAACGCAGCGCCGAATATTCTTGAAAGAAGAATTGCCTTCTGAAAAGATGAACTACTGTAGGTTCTCCGAAATTATGCCGTAAGATCGCCGCCGAAATTACGAAGTTTCTATAGCCCGCTTGCGTCAGCCGAAAACCATAGTCTAGATCCACGCCATCTATAAACAATCTAGGGTCTGGCGGTGAAACAGACTCTGCCGCTTTCAAGTAAAGTAAGCTACCCGAGGTAATCGGCGAATCACATAAGTATGCCTGTTCGTTCTCAAGATGTCTTACTTCCCTAAATCCGTCGTTGATAAAATCTACCGGTGCGATAACGTATTTCGTTCTTGGGTCGATGGCAATAGGCGCAACAATTCCAACTAAGCAGTCAGCAGTTAGCTTCTCGTATGCTTGTATCAAACAGTGCAAGCAGTCAAAGCTTGGCTCACTGTCCTGGTCAAGCATCCAAATAAAATCGTATTCTTGACTGTTTGCCCAAGGAATGGCTTGAGCTAGACCGCCTGATATGCCAATATTTTCTGGATAGTGCCAAACTAGTAAATCTATCGGCAGTCGGCTGTTTGTTTCACACGGCAAGAGAGCACTAGGAGAGTTGTCAACAACAACAACTTTGTCTACTGAGTAATTCTGTTGCTGAATAGACTGTATGCATTGACACAGCGCATCTCGATCCTGATAGGCGGTAATATAGGCCAAAACTTTGAACATATTTTTGCTGTCTAGATGGCGCTACTCAGACGGCGCGGCAATCTCAAAAAATGGACGCCGCGTAGATAGATTAGGATTGTAGTAAGGATCGTTTTTCATATATTCAGAGCCCTCGAACTTCTGGCGTAGTTTATCTAGATTTGTAGAGTCATACTTGCGGCCATGGCTAGCTGACTCGTAGTGAATTAGCTTCTGCATAAGGCGTAAATACATTTCGATAGCCAGCCTGACGGATACGTAGACACAGATCTACGTCGTTGAAATCGAGCGGAAAGTCTTCGTCAAACCCGTTTATATCGGTAAATACCTCGCGGCGCATCATCAAGCAGGCTGCGGTAACGCCTACGTAGTTGCGGTTTACAACACTAGAGCCATAGTATCCGTAGTGGTTAGCTTCGGCTTTGTGAAAGGCATGAGTAGGGATGCCATCCAAAACTAAGATGCCTGCATGCTGCAGTAATCCGTCAGGATACAGCAGCTTAGCCCCTACGGCTCCAATCTCTTTCTGCTGTGAAAATTCTAATAGCGTTTCTATCCAGTCGGGAGTAATAACCTGTGTATCATCATTGAGCATCAATAGAAAATCGCCTTTAGCAGCCTCAACACCTAGATTCATTCGCTCAGAATGATTGAAAGGGCGATCACAGCGTACTAGTCTGAATCTGTCTGTCTCATAATTAGCAATATCTTCACCATCAAAATCTTTATTGCTAATATTTGTGAGCGTAGTCTCTGGAATATCGTAGCCATCTACAACAACAATTTCTATATTCTTATAAGTGCTAAGATTGCGAATACTGTCTATGCACTGTTCTAACAAAGAAATTTGTTGTCCTTTCCATGTCAGGTAAGTGCCTGCACTCGGAATAATAATACTCACTAACGGAGAATCTATAATATCTCTCCTAACTCGATAGAGCCCTAAGCTAGGGCCGTCATCTACCCAGCCACTATATGCACTGCGCTCAATCATGTCTGTCAAAGCTTTTCGAGCCGCTTGATAAGCCCAAGGTTTTGCATCTGTTGATGAAGACGCAGAAGAAGGCAGCATTCTCCAGTGATAGAGAATTTTAGCAATATGAAAGATATTATCTGTCTTTTCTATAACACGCAAAACCAAGTCATAGTCTTGTGAGCCATCGAAGTCGCTTCTGAATCCACCAATTTCTCTCAGTATGCGAGTCCTATAGACGCCAAAGTGACAAGTGTACATACAGGCATGGAAGTAGTCTGGAGACCATTCAGGCTTGAAAAAAGGATCTCGACAGTGATTGTGAATATCAATCTTGTCTTCGTCGCTATAGATAAAGTCAGCTTCAGGATGTTGATTAATCAGCAGTGCATTCTCATAAAGTGCATGAGGACTTAGCTCATCGTCATTGTCGAGCAGTGCTATATATTCTCCAGATGCCATGTTAAGCGCTATATTGCTAGCTGCTGAAATACCACCATTAGCATCGCTAAATCGCACTTTTATTCTGCTGTCAAGCTTGGCATATCGCTCTAGCAGTGGTCGAATGTGGGAGGCCGTGGAGGCATCATCAACAATACACAGTTCCCACCTTTGGTAAATTTGTTTGATAACTGACTCAATTGCTCTTATTAGCCAGCGCTCCTCGACATTATACACAGGCATAACAATCGAGAATAATGGCTGAGTTAACTCTGATAGACTAGCGGCGTAGCGCTCCGCATCCTGCTGTGTGAGTCGAGTTCCACAGTGATATTCGTACAAAACATCACTGCCATACTCTTCCTCACAAAATACACGTTGCCGTAATGTATATAAAACTGGAAGCGGTCCTCTTTTCTTTAGCATTTTTAGTAAGCTTACGCTTTTAGCGGGGAATAGCTTGGCTGATATCCATATCTGCCTCAACTTCCAAAATTTAGTACTTTCCATGCCTGCTATCAGTGCTTTTTGTGCATCTAGTTCAATCTGTTGACGCTCTACTTCTCGTTGAAGAGACTCTATTTCAGAATGCAATTGCTGAATCGTCCGTTCGGAATTTTCTGTACTCATGTTGTCGGCATCCTCGTTACTTTGAATTTTTATCGAAAAACTTATGGCGAGCAAAGCGCAGCGGTGCTGTAAGTTTCCAGCTATTAGATTTCAACAGTAAGGCAATATTAGCACTGAGACTGTCTTTTTCGAGCGCTAGAGCGCTCAATCGCCGCTCTAAGTCTGCAACCTGCGCGCTTTTCTCTTCCAAAACTGTCTCAAGCTGCAATGATTTTTCAGTTTTCTCTGATTCAGTTTTCTTCGCCTCAGCTTTTTCTAAAGCTTTCTGATGCTCTTGACGCGTAAAATAGCCGAAAATATCTATGCGTCCAGTTAGTTCAATAAAATCCCTAGGAGATAGTTGAGACTGCTGGTTAGATTTACTATTTTGTTGAGGCGAGCGAAAGTATTCGAACAACATATCAATAGCAAGACAGCGGTAGAGCGCTGCATCTAACTGATCTATTCTACTCTCAGCCTTTCTCAAAGCGACCTTAGCCAAATCATACAAACTCGCCTCTGAGCCTACAATATCTTCTGTCGGGAATATAAGGTTAAAGTTTCTTAGGACTTCTGTGCTTTTATAGCCTTTTAATATGTTGAAGAATTCTGTTCTTATTCGAACTGTGTTTTCGGGTCGAATGCCACTTGCGTTCGCTTCATTATCTCTAACTCGAAATTTGATGAGTTTCTCAGGAATAATATGAATATCGTAGTGAGAGCATAGCCTTGTCCAAAAATCGAGGTCTGGTAGCTGTGCGTAATACTCTTTATATTGACCAACGTGCTCATAGCACTGCCGACGGATCAGCGCACTTGGGTGACATAGGCAGTTTCCGTTGAAAAAGAAATACCGCAGCCATTCAAACCGATTTCTATTTTCCTGCAAGAAAGCTGTTTGATAAAAATGATCTTCTTTTTCCAGCAGACCCCCCTGCTCGTTTATAATTTCGGCCTGACTGAATACAGCTCCAATTTCTGTATGTTTCTCTAAAAACTCAACTTGTTTTTCTAATTTCTCAGGGTAGAAAGCATCGTCGGAGCTCAACATTGCAATATACTCTCCCGAGGAGTGATCAATGCAGTTATTAGCAGCTCTAGAGGCTCCTTGGTTCTGCTGAAAGCAAAAAAGCTTGATCCTTCTATCCGCAAAAGTTTTGATAATATCTACCGTACTATCCGTCGAGCCATCATCAGTAATGACAATCTCGAAATCTTGATAAGTCTGATCTAAAACACTTTGAATGGTTTCGGCGACAAACTGCTCATGGTTAAAAGATGGAATGATAATTGAGACTTTCGGCATATGTTAGCTGACTCCCTTTACATGTCTAGTATGAATATTAAGGATGATACTACAGATTTTTTCGACCTCTATATCGCTGAGCCCACCATATAGAGGTAAACACAGCACTTCTGTAACAACTTTATTGGCGACAGGCAAGTTCTCAGCTCTAGCCGATGGCAGGTATCTATAACAAGAATAGCTGCTGCAAAGCGGATAAAAATATTTACGAGGAAACACATTATAGGCTTTCATTTGTTGGTAAACACTGTCTCTGCTACAGCCAAACTGTTTCTCGTTTATTCTAATTACGAAGTATTGATAGCTGCTTTTAACGCCAGCCATCTTTGGAATAAAACTAATACCGGGAAGGCTTTTCAAGTAATCCTTGTACAAAGAGATAATGTCTTTACGTCTCTCTCTTTCTTTCTCTACATATTTTAGTACGGACAACCCTAAAGCCGCTTGAATCTCATTCATTTTGCCATTGATGCCAGGCATGATGACTTCTTCTTCGTTTTTTATGCCAAAGTTCTTGAGAAGATCTACCCTTTTTTTAAGGTTCTCCTCTTTAAAGATCAAAGCACCTCCTTCAGCGGTATGGAACAGCTTAGTTGCATGGAAACTCATCATAGATAAATCTCCAAAATTTCCAATGCCCACGCCATCGATTTCCGTGCCGAAGGCATGGGCAGCGTCGTAGATAACTTTCAGACCATACCTATCGGCTATTTCCTGGATGCCAAAGACATCACAAGGTGTTCCATAAACATGAACGCCCAAAATACCAGTTGTTTTAGGTGTAATGAGCGACTCAATCTTATCGGTATCAATGTTCATTGAGATCGGATCAATATCACAGAAGATAGGCTGAACATTATTCCAAGTTAAAACATGAGGCGTTGCTGGAAAAGTGAATGGAGTTGTGATTACTTCGCCAGACAGCCGGAGGCTTTGGCAACCCACAACTAATCCGATAGTCCCATTGTTAAACAGTGATGCATAGGGGACTTTTAAAGTTGTCTGTATTTGAGCTTCTAACTGCTGATGCTGAGCACCACTATTGGTGAGCCATTGACTATCCCAGACTTCCTGTAACTTATCGCTGAACTCATCAAGCCTAGGTAGCAAAGGACGAGTGACATATATGGGCTTGTTAAAGGGCTGAATTTCCACTGCGTACCTTTATCTATCAAAATCGTGAGCTATTTCAGATGACGCAGATTCGGTCAAGAACCTTCTGTAGTTACGCAATACACCGTTTTTATCACGCTCACCTATTCTGCGATTACCAATGTAGATACCCCACGCTTCAACATCTCTAGTTATGACTGAACCAGCGCCAATAGAAGCGCCTTCTCCAATGTTAACCCCAGGAAGAATTACGCTGTTTGCTCCTACGATGGCAAACTGTCCTATATGAACAGATAATCGCTGAGTGTTTCTATATTTCTCATCGAGAGTAGAGTTTCCAAATCCCCAAGATTTGAAGTCATCGGTGCCAGTGAGCAGTCTAACACCAGAGGACAAGGCGGAAAAATCACCCATTGTCAGCGCTTCGCCACCAGTGATGGAGGTGAATGTAGCGATGTGAACATGATTGCCAATGACCATACGCTTCTTAGCATGAATGAAAACAAAGTCGTCTATTATTATGTTTTTGCCAAAATCTATGTTTTCTATACCTACTATTTTTGTCTGTTCAAAGGTGGTTACATCGGGTATTTGAAGAAGGTGCATGACGTGGCCTCAATAGCTATAGTGAATGGCTCATGATTAAGGACTTATAGTGCTTTTCGGATTTTGACGTCGTTATTCCAGTGAACGCTTCCGTATAGTTTTTTGTCTTGAGTTGACACCGAAAACTGTGCAGCTATCGGAATAAAATCACAGAAGTTAACGCTACCAATATGCCAGTTTAATGGAATAGATAAAACGCAAGATATATTGTACTGCCCCTGAGTTAGAGATATAGCGAATTGCCAGTCGATAATATAACGATCGCCCGATTGCAGTGAGGTTAGCGTGCTATTTTCAAGCACACTATCTGAGTAAATAATATCTACTCCATTTTTATCTCTAATGTGATAACCATAGGCCAAAGTATCAATATCGGATTCAGCTTTTATGGTCATTCTTAATATGACTGTTTGTTCGTAATCAACGGTAAGTATCTCGTTCCCGTTGCTATCTAGAAGCTGAACATTTTCAAAAGAGGCCATGCCATTTTGTATTCGTTGAAAAGCGGCTCTTTTTAGAAAACGACCGTTCTCTTGGAGATATCCGTGCTGAGTTGTTAAGGAAGCCTGATCGCACTCTGGCTGAATTGCTTTATGGGATGCATTTAAAGAGTTACTGCTGGCGACAACCACTTGCTCACTTTCGACTTTCATGGAAAAGTACTTTTCGACAACGTCATTTGCTTTGCCCCAGGCTGCACGCTTTCCATCTTGGAGTAATAGAGCCTGCTTGCAGAAACTTTTGATAGCGCCGCTATCATGACTCACAAACAGAATAGTCACACCGGTTTCTATAAGCTGCTGCATCTTGGCCATACACTTAGCCTGGAAAAACATATCCCCTACGGACAAAGCTTCGTCGACGATCAATATTTCGGGCTCTACATGCACAGCTACTGCAAATCCTAGACGAATAAACATTCCGCTTGAGTATGTTTTAACCGGTTGGTCAATGAATGCGTCGATATCGGCAAAGGCTGCTATCTCATCGAACCTTTTTTCAACTTCTGCTTGACTCAGTCCTAATATCCGTCCATTAAAAAAAACGTTCTGCCGACCTGTAAACTCTGGGTTGAAGCCGCTGCCTAGCTCTAGCAGTGCGGATACTCGCCCATTTATTTCTACGGTCCCTGTTGTTGGTTGCAATGTCCCGGCAATGATTTGCAGCAGAGTACTTTTCCCAGACCCGTTGCGACCGATAATTCCAACAGTCTCACCTCTGCGGATTTCCAAGTCAACGTCGCGAAGTGCCCAAAACTTATCTGCTCTTTGCTGACCGGGAAGTAAGATCTCCTTCAAGCGATCAGCAGGCCGATGATATCGCTTGAATACTTTCGAAACATTCTTTAACGAGATTGCAATATCATCGGCCATAAGCAGCAAGAAAAAACGTGATGAAAAGAAAGGTTATGGAGACCGCCTGCTTTTAGCCGTAGACGTTCTGCCCAGTAAGAGACCTGTCAATTTTAAGAATAACGCTCTACATTCTACAATGCTATCGGCGTAGACATATAAATATGTAAGCTGTAATTATGAGTAGGGTTATAGAACGTCGGCGAACGATGAGCGCAGCTTTTTATAGCACCAGAACCCACCCAGAAATACAGTTAGGGAGATGCCCACTGCTGCTCCCCATTCTCTCCAGTGGGTTACTTCGCCTATCAGAAGAACGTCCCGATACATCTCTCCAATAGCGGCTAGTGGGTTGAGCCAAAATATCCACTGCCGAACGGGTTCAGGAATCATCTCGGCTGGATAAATTAGCGGCGTAGCGTAGAACCACAAGTTAAGTAAGACGCCTAGTGTCTGGGGGACATCGCGCACGAACACCGTTAGTCCTGCCGCTAAATACCCTAGCCCTGCGGTCAGCAGCAGCTGAGGGAGCCAAATCAAGGGTAAGAGCAAGATAGTGGGATACAGGGTGTGACTGACAAAAAATGTGATGAATGCAATCAGTGCCATCAGTCCGAACGTGCTTTCTATGAAGCTTGATAGGATTGGAATTAAAGGCAATAGACTGAGCGGGAAAACGACCTTTTTGACGAGGTTCGGCTGGCCGATCACGGATGCTGCGGCCTGTGATAAGCCACTGCTAAAGGCAATCCAAGGCACTAACCCAGCAAATAGCCATAGTCCAAATACAAAAGGGTTCTCTGCTGCTACGCCCTTTAAGCTGAGCTTGACTTGCAGCACGACTGCAAAGACGTAGGTATAGATCAGAAGCTGCGATAGCTGATTTAGCAGCGGCCAAAGGTTACCCAGTACAGACCCCTTGTAGCGGGCATCCATGTCTCGCTGCACGAGCGTTTTGAGCAGGCTGAGATGTGCCCACTGCGATTCGTTCAAAGGGACCAGTGGTTTTAGTTTCGCAGTTTTCCGCCAAAGCATGTAGGGTAGGGCCTTTGTAGATGCTTTTATGGACCGTAACAATGCAGTCATATTCTATGGTTACAGCGCTAATTTGTAACCACTTGCGCTATTGCGATGTCACTATATCAAAAAAACGCGATCGCTCCGGCAATGATAATAGCCAGTAGCTTTCTTTTTCCTAATCTGTCCTGCTTGTTTTACTTATGACTGTGAACTTTGCTAACCCTTCGCTTTATTTCTTGAGCGTGAACTATAACAGCGCTGAGCTATTGGAAAAGCTGCTGTGTAGCTTGGGTCCGAACCAAGGCGTTGTGGTCGTCAATAACTCTCCTGAAGATGCAAAAGTACAGGGGTTTGCAGGGGATATTTACGGAGGTGGGGAAGTGGTCGTATTAGATGCTGCTGAAAACCTAGGATTTGGGGCAGGCTGCAATATAGGGCTACGGTGGGTTTATGCGCGATCGCCTGACGCTCTTGTCTGGCTAATCAATCCAGATGCACAGCTTCTATCAGCGGCTACAGCTTCAGTTCGTCAGGGTCTGATCGATCAGCCTAATATTGCCATTTTGGGAACGCCTATCCTAGACGATAAAGGCAGTCTGTGGTTTGGCTCTGGGCGGTTCAATCGCTGGACGGGAGCGGTGAGCGCTCAATGCGACGCTGTTGATGCTTCGACACCATTATCTGCGCCTGTATTAACTCAGTGGGTCAGTGGCTGTAGCATGGTGCTAAATCTAGCGGTGCTAGATCACTGTCCGCAGTTTGATGAAACTTACTTTTTATACTATGAAGACTGCGATTTATGCAGGCGCTATCTTCAGCAGGGGCAAAGGGTTGCGATTATGCCGCAGCCGCTAGTTGTGCACGCAGTTTCTAGTATTACTAGTCGCAATACTCAATCGAAATATGCTCATGCGACCTTTAGTAAGCTAATTTTTCTACATCGTTACGCAACGTCGCTGGCGCTGGGTCTGAATCTGATTTACCTATTTGGTCAGTCGCTAGGGCATCGCGATCGCGATGCCGCTCAAGGCCGATGGATAGGAATCAAACGCTTCGTCAAACTATTTATAAAAGGCTTGTCAAAAGCCAACGCGATCACGATGCCCGCCATGCCCCAACCTAGCCATACCAATGCTCGTTAACCTGGCCTACTTACTGAACCGGCCTACCGGCACAACTAACTACGCGCTAAATTTACTGCCATATTTAGATACCCTTTCTCCTACTTATCTAGCCACCTCGGCCAGCGGGCTTACTCACTACACCCCCGTGCCCAATAATATGACGGCGGCTGACGGCATTGCTGGTCACCTGCGCCGACTACGCTGGACCCAGTTCAACTTGAAAAAATACTGTAAAACCCAATCGTCAGCTTTGTTTTCACCGATTCCTGAAGCTCCGCTATTTTTTAGCGCTCAAAATCGACCCCAGACGGTTGTCACCTTTCACGATCTGACGCCGCTACGGTTTCCCGATGATTTTGGCGGCATCAAGTTTTTCTTTCGCTACTATGTGCCTCAGGTGTTAGCCCAGGCAGAAGCAATTATTTGCGACAGCGAGGCCAGCGCTCGCGACGTCGTGACGTTCTATGGCATTCCAGCTCGCAAGCTTATCTCGATTCCACTAGCCCACGATCACCAACACTTTCGCCCTACGTCAGCATTGCCGCAACTACCTGGAGAAAAAGACTTAACTAGTCGGCCTTATTTCTTGATGCTTGGTAGACAAGCACCTCATAAAAATCTAGGGCGGGTGATTGCCGCTATGTCAAGTGTGCCCAGCGAGTTTTCTTTGCTGATTGCAGGGCCGAGCGATCCTCGCTATACACCGCGTTTAAAGGCGCAGGCTGATGAATTAGGTGTGCGATCGCAAGTAAAGTTCCTTGACTATGTTCTCTACAACCAATTACCTGCACTCCTTAGCCACGCTCATGCTTTGGTTTTTCCTAGCCTATGGGAAGGCTTTGGCCTACCTGTTTTAGAAGCTATGGCCTGTGGAACGCCTGTGATTACTACATGCACCTCATCACTTCCCGAAGTCGTAGGAGATGCCGCACTCCTAATCGACCCTTACGATTTGGAGTCAATCGCCGCCGCGATGAATCAAGTCTGTCACGATAGCTCGCTGCGTAAGCAACTGAGCATCGCCGGACTTGCAAGAGCGCAAAACTTTAGCTGGCAGGCAACAGGTCAAGCAACGGTTGAAGTCCTTAGCCACGTCTTAGGCAAATCACAGACAAAGTGAACGGGCTTGTCGATTTGGCCTATCTAGTCCACTATCTGTTTGAGAAATTGGATCTACCTGTTTGAGAAATTGGATCTACAGCAAACCGACATACTGCGCTAACTTCGACGATTTTAGAGCGGTGGTTAAAACTTATATTTAACAGGTCAACACCATCCATCCATCATTGCTAGAACTTTATTGACGTTGACTTTTCAGCCTTTCAAAGGAGTCTAGATGTCAGGCGTTTAGAGTGTATAATTCGTGCGATTAGGTATCTTCAGGCCAGTTGGTCAGAAAAGGGGGAAGCGTGAGTCGAGAAAACACTATCTTAAAGCACATAGATAAAGATGGGCTTGGAGTCGAAATTGGTCCTAGTCATAACCCCATAGCATCGAAGAAAGAAGGCTACAAGGTGCATATTATTGACCACATGAGCCGTGAAGAGTTGACAGCAAAATACGAAGAACATGGTGTCAATCTTGAAAACATTGAGGAAGTGGATTTTGTCTGGCGAGGAGAAAAGTACTCTGAATTAACAGGTAAAAGTAAGTACTACGATTGGATTATTGCTTCGCATGTCATTGAACATACACCTGACTTGATTTCTTTTCTTAACGATTGTGACGCTATCCTAAAAGACGACGGCGTAATTTCTCTTGTTATCCCGGACAAACGATACTGTTTTGACCATTACCGTCCAATTACTGGACTTTCAAAAATCATAGATAGCCACTATCAGAAAAATAGGATTCATTCTCCAGGAACGGTAGCAGAATATTTTTTAAACGTGGTATCAAAATCAGGAGAAATAGCATGGAACTCAAGTGCTACAGGAAAATATAGTTTTGTTCATTCACTAGAAGAGGCCCTTCAAGGAATGAAGTCGGTCGTCAGAGAGAATGCATATCTTGATGTTCATGCCTGGTGCTTTGTCCCACACTCTTTTAGATTAATTGTTCACGATCTTTTTTGCCTTGGGATTATTCCTTTCAAAGAGGTCAGTTTTCATCCAACTAGTGGGTGCGAATTCTACGTTACTCTAGGCAGGAGCGGGCAGGGGACTAACACATCAAGGATGGAGATACTGAATAGTATAGAATCCGAAATAGTAGAGAACGAACCAGCGATAGAGAACGAACCAGCGATAGAGAATGAATCAGCGATAGAGAATGAACCAATAATAGAGAACGAATCAGCGATAGAGAACGAATCAGCAATAGAGAATAAAAATATTGTAAAACGCATAGTAAGGCGCTGCACTCAATGGCTACTTCGCTACGCTCCATAGCCACTAGTGAGCTTGGTGGTTTCCCAGCCAAGGTATAGCACCTTTACGCTGATTCTTCGTTCCTAGATTTTCTCTGCAAAGATAATCTGCGTTACTGAATAGCTGTATGAATTATTAGCTGTGAACGTAGACTGCTTCTAATCTCTAATCAGTTCGGCCTTCTCCATAGCCGAAGCTGATATAGTGCTGTGTTGCCGCAGCATAGTTGTTGCCAAATGCTGCTCGCAAATCAGAATAATTATTGAGGTAGCTTACTTCATCAAATGAGTCTCGAGAACGCCTTTCAGCAGAGCCTAGCGAGATATAGTGCTGCGCGGCGGCTTCAAGATTGTAACCAAAAGCCTGAATTAAATCACCATGAGAAGCGATATAGTCATCTGCCTCAAAGGAAATTGAGCGCCCTTCTGGAATACCAGACTGTTGGTAATGCTGACGAGCCGCATCGGGATTATAACCAAACGCATTAATCAAATCATCATAAGACGCGAGATAGGCAACGGCGTCAAAGTCTACTAGGCGGCCTTCTGCTAAGCCATACTGCAAGTAGTGCTGACGAGCAGCATCAAGGTTATTGCCAAAAGCGTCGCGCAAATCGCCGTTAGAGTTTAGGTAGGCAGATGCATCAAAGCCTACTTGTTCTAAAAGAGCGCCAAGATAGTAGTTAGGTTCGGTAGATCCTGTATATAACTCTACTAAGTCACCTTCAAAGTTGGCTTCATAGTAGGCGGTGGTCGGGTCAATGTACCCAACCGCCTCTAGAGAGACTATGCCTTCTACGGATCGTAAGTCTGGCGAGAAACTAAGCGTGACTTCTCCTGCAAAAACCGATTTCTCGGCAGAGAGAAGACTGCTGCTATTCCTGTAGAAATTGAGCACTACGCTGCGTGGATTGCTGCGCTCTTCAATTGCAAATCTCCACAGATCTAAGTTAGAGTCAAAGAATTGGTTTACAACATCTAGTCTAGCTTCTTGAGAAAAACCACCTCCGTTGTAACGATGCATCAACGTGTTGCTTGCAAATCCAAGAGTACCTGCAGGAAGTGTACCACTTTCGCCAATGAAGAGGCCAATATCGAAATTATTTGCATCGGTTGTTTCAAAGTTAGAGGCTCCGATAGCAGATTCTACCCACAGAGTTCCATTTAAGAAGAAATCTTCTAAGAAAGAGAAAGTTGGTCTTTGCGATAGAAAAGTTGTACTGCCTGCAAAGGTGTCTCCGGCAGCATTGATCTGGTATTTTAAGCCCATAGTAGTCAGTAGTCTTTAACGCTTCAGGATTGATACTAATATAGTAGTATTCCAAGTGCAGGTGTATGTTAAGAGATCAACAGACTATGTGTTTAAATGCTGAAGGGGTGACATAACGCTCAAAGACTATGTGTGAGGAGGGTACGAATGTTTAGACAAGTGTCCAGAGAAGACACAAAAATCATGTAGCTTTAAGACGCTCTACAGCATGACCAGCTAATTCTAGTCATCAAGCTAGTCCCATAAAATTGCACAGTTTGTAAACAATGCGAGCGGCTACATTTCTGTCTCACTCATCAGGGCCCACTTCACACAGTTCGCTGTGCGCTTAGACGAGCATGATTCCAAAACGAAATGCCTATCGTCTTTATCTCCTCATAGGGTGAAACGATAGGCATTGCTGTAATAATGGTCCTAAGCTTCTGTCGCTGGCTGACCTATAGGCTCAAAGAGAATGTAAGGGCTACTCTGAAAGAGCGAAACGCTAGACTATCGGTCTTTCTTCAAATCGACCATGCTGGAAGTAGTGCTCAAAACCACTCGATAAGCCGTTCCCAATTGCGGCTGCAACGTCTGAGTTGGCGCTTAAATAAGCACTGTTGTCGAACTGTGAGCTGGGGGTGCGGTTTTCACTAATTCCATGGATGATGAAGTGATCGAAACCATCGTTAAAGTTACCTGCCGACACTGCTTCAGCTACGTCTGGATATTTGGTTAGATAGTCTGTTTCAGCGAAGAGTAATCCTGGCGATCTGCCCTCGCTAGCGCCCGCTTCAAGGTAGTGCTCAAAAGCACTTGCAAAACCTCCTTGTTCTACGGCAGCCTGCACATCAGGATTGTTAAACAGATAATCCTCAGCATCGAACAGGTTGCTAGGCGTTCGGTTTTCAATGTGACCAATTTGCACAAAGTGAGTCAATCCACTATTTAAAAGACCATCATCAACAGCCGCTTTAACGTCAGAATTGAGTATAAGGTACTGCTCTTCATCGTAGAATTTGCTAGGGTTGCGCCCTTCTTTTATGCCGTGTTGCAAGAAGTGCTCAAAGCCATTAGCAAATCTTCCTTGGTCTACCGCAGTAGCGACATCTGGGTTGGACTGTAGATAGTAGATTTCGTCAAAGAAATCGGACATTTTAAGTCTGCCAATTTCTAGGTCAAGCGGTAGCAAAGATCGTCCTTCAGCTATACCAAATTGGTTGTAGTGCTGTAGACCACTACTTATACCTCCTTGATTCACTGCGGCCTGTACATCTGGATTGGCTAGCAAGTACAGCTCTTCGTCGAAGATTGGCGCGATTCCTTTTTGACGCTGTTGAAATTCTACATATTGCTCGAAGGTGAAGACGAGGTCTTGCGGAGCGATCGCGCTGTCATGGGCTACAGATTGACCCGAAAAGGCGGCGGCATCATTTCCGGCGACGTCTTGAATTGGGTTAGCGCCCGGCGTGTAGCTAGTGGTAACGGTATCCGATTTGGTAACAGCAGAGGCCAGTGTGACGGTGACGGTTGTGCCATCGGCATCAACGCTGTCAACGGTTACGGCTGAGCCGTTGACATTCACTGTAAAGTCAGTTGTTACCGGATCAGACGCTCCGTCTAGCGCCTCGTCGTAGGTCAAAACAAGGGTTGTGCCATCGATTATCGCAGTCTGAAGCGTCGGCGCTTGCATCTCGAGAGTACTGTTGGTCACCGATTGGCTAGAAAAGGCATCAGCATCGTTTCCGGCGGCGTCTTGAATTGGGTTAGTGCCCGGCGTGTAGCTAGTGGTAACGATATCTGATGGGGTGACAGTAGAGGCCAGCGTGACGGTGACGGTTGTGCCATCGGCATCAACGCTGTCAACGGTTACGGCTGAGCCGTTGACATTCACCGTAAAGTCAGTTGTTACCGGATCAGACGCTCCGTCTAGCGCCTCGTCGTAGGTCAAAACAAGGGTTGTGCCATCGATTATCGCAGTCTGAAGCGTCGGCGCTTGCATCTCGAGAGTACTGTTGGTCACAGATTGACTAGAAAAGGCATCAGCATCGTTACCGACCGCATCTTGAATGGGGCTGCTGCCTGGGGTGTAGCTAGTGGTGACGGTATCCGATGAGGTGACGGCAGAAGCCAACGTGACGGTAACGGTTGTGCCGTTAGCATCAACGCTATCGACGGGTACGGCTAAACCATTTACATTTACGACAAAATCAGAGGTTGCTGGATCAGAAGCACCATCTAACGGCTCATCGTACGTTAGAACGAGTGTAATGCCATCAATTTTTACATTTTGGAGAACGGGCGCAGTTTGATCATTAGCTAGCTCATCAGCCGTATCAATGTCAAACGTGAGCTTGTTTGCAACTGTATTATTGCCTGTGACGGCTCCTAGTGTGTATTGAACACCAATGCCATTATCAGTAGAGGGATTGGTATCGTATGTTGTTGTAATGTCAGATCCACCCAATAGTTGGCTAAATGGCGCTCTGTATTGCCCCGAATACCAAAAATCCCAAGCTCTGCCAGATTGAGCAAACGCAAGGAAGCTTTCATTTGCGCCGCCAATATCTTTAGCTGTTCCAATTAATGTTGGATTGTCGCTTGTTCCCGAAATTGGGTCGCCATTGCTGTCTAGTCCATACGCAGGGCCTTGGTCTCCTCCCTGAAGATAGGTGTCCATCAAATGGTACAGCTTCACAACTTCTGTGTTGCTATCAGGTACATCTAGGTTGTAAGACTGTGAAAAGAAAGCATTTCCCGCTCCGTAAGACACAAGGTAGTCAAGCTTTAGTTCGCTGGCTGCATCGTAGCTACCATTACTATTTGCATCGTCATAGAGAACCGTTGTGACTGAGAAGGGATCGACAGTCGTGCCGATTCCAGTTACGGATGATTGAGAAAGAGAGGCCCATGCGCGATTAGCACTATTACTCCCGTCAGAAGTACCAACAACAGTATCGCCGATGGCAACGAAAATACCATTGTAAAGAGAATCACTATCTGGCGTTGCGCCAGGAGCGAACAGTTGGCCGCTATTGCGGTATCCGATTTGGATCTGCCCGTCATCCCCAATACCAATTTTAAGACCATCTGTCCCATCAGTTGCAACACCCCCAGTGGGGTTGATGGTTTGTGAAGCCAAGACGCCTGCCCATTGGTCAACGCAATGGGTAAATGCTAACTCAATTGAACTGTTAGTATTATTAACCTCTAATGTCCAATCTCCACCCAAGGTGTGGTGTCCAGTAGGAGATTTGGAAGCTGCTATGCGAACATTGTTTATTTGAGACAAACGCTCAATGAACTCTTCGCCTGCATCACCTGCTGCAACGTTACAGCCGTAAAGCAGTAGCTCGTCAATAGCCCAAGATTTCAGTTCTTCTGCATAACCATTCAGATTACTAAGACTAAGTTCTCCGTCGCCAAGATAGAGGGTGCCGGGCGCGCCGTGGGAGACGATGTGGAGAGATAGGGGCGTTGCGGGTTGGCGTGCGAGGGAGTGAAGAATCTCGGTAATTTGCTGGACACCGTCGCGATGAGAATCGAGAACAAATACTTCTGCTCCTTCGATTACACCATCAACAAGTAGCTGGTAGTCTTCAACATTGGAGTCAATGACGACTAGGGTACGCTGCAACAACTCTTTCATTGAAGAAACGGTATTTATCATGTGTTATCTCTGTGGTAATGAATGGAATAAACTAAAGAAAAAAAGTCGGACGAAGACGAATAAGATAAAAAGACCCGCAATTAGCTTATAAAACAGGCGTACTTAACCTTTACCACTCCAATCTAGAGCGGTGTTTTGGATGTAGCGGTTTGTAAAAGCTATACTGCCAACGCCTAATAATTAAACTTGCTGATTGCAGAGCCTAAAAGGCTTCCTCTGCCATGAGGAAGACAGATACAATCTTGCACTAACAAAAGACAAGGCGTCTTTTTCAGCTAACACTACTTTTCTGGTTATCTGATCATAGGGACGTATGTATATGGTCTTACTTATCTAACTCGATTAAAGAATTCCCAAAGATAAGCTCAAATCACAGCCTGTTTGATAAAGCGTATTTGATAAACTGTGCACGGTTAGAACGGATCGTCTTGGCGCTAGCTGGTGATAGTGGTTAACACGGGCAAGCGGTCGTAGGGGGATAACAACATTGCCCTAGTGTCTTCCCTAGCGTCTTTCCTGTTCAAGGAAAGCGTCAGGCACTGCGGTGACGAGGGCGCTTGTATTCAGACTTTTTCTTGTAGCCTACGGATTGGGCTTCGTCACTATTGGAGCCGAATTGTCCACGGATGGATTCTTTCATTGCTATGACGGCGTCATGAAATTCGACTTCGGACTGACGAGCGGCGTCAGCGGCTGATTTTAGCATTGCCTCAAGCTCTGTTTCTCTTTTTTGTTTGGCAACCATCTGATCGTAGGTAACTTTGAGATTTTTTTCTGTTGCTTCTACTCTAGTAGGGATGTAGCCTGTCACCGTGCCGAGTCCGTGATAGGCATCAATGTCGGCGCTGATTCTTTTTTGCGGAATTCGACGAGAAAAATTAACTGTTGTCATGGTAGAAAGCACCCTTGAAGAGGGGAGGATTAATTGCAAAAGCTAAAGCTAAGCCAAGCAAAGAAAAAAAGTAGTTTCTTTGTTCGGTTTTCTGTATTGAAATTTCCCGATGAAGGTAGAAAAATAGCAGGCCGTTATACGTAAAATTTTGGAAAATCTAATATTTCAGGTATAAAAAGTCTCTTGCATGGGTCGAGTTAGTGAATTGCCTTACGTATAGCTTTGATTTGCGTTGTAGACAAAAGGTTTGGCTTTTACGAGAAAGCGATCGCACGTCTGATCAAAGCGATCGCGCATCTGATCAAAGCGATCGCACGTCTGATCAAAAGGATGGAGTGCCAGATCAAAGCGATCGCGTTCCTAATCAAAGCGATCGCGTCGCCAATCAAAAGGATCACGCCCTTAATTAAAGCGATCGCGTTCCTAACCAAAGCGATCGCGCCGCCAATTGAAAGAATTATATGCTCGAACAAAGTGATCGCGCACTCAAACAACTGGTTACATTCTAAATTCCTTGATCAAAAGCGCACTACCCAGCGCCGCATTATTAAGACTGCTTAGCACGACCGCTCAAGACAACTACTAGCTGCCCTTAAGCTAGCCCCATCAGATTGCAGAGCTTGTAAACAATCCGAGCAGCGACGTTGCCATCCCACTCGTCTGGGCCGACCTCACACAAATCAAAGCCGATAATCTCTCGGGTATCGGCGACGACTTTAAGCAGGCAAAAGGCTTCGTCTAGGTCTAGGCCGCCGGGGACGGGGGTGCCGGTCGCGGGGCATAGCTTGGGGTCTAGGCCGTCGATGTCGAAGCTGATGTAGACTTTTTGCGGCAGGTCGGCGACGATTTGATGGCATAGGTCTAGCCAGGGGGTGCCTGCGTAGCGCGATCGCTTCAAAGCCGTATCGTGATGCACCACAACTTTCTCATGACCGTTGGCAAATGCCATCTCTCGCGGTGAGACATCGCGAATACCGACCTGCACTAGCTTGGCAAGCTGCGGTAGCTTCAGCGCGTTGTGCATAATCGACGCGTGAGAAAATTCAAAGCCTTGATAGGCTTCGCGCAAGTCGCAGTGGGCATCGATATGCAAAATGCCGAAGTGCTCATGTTTTTGGTCATATTTCTGCGCGATCGCCTGCAACGCTCCTAGCGGTACGCTGTGATCACCACCTACGATTCCCACTTTTTTCCCGGCAGCTAGCGCCTCGCTCGTCTGGGTAAACAGCCATTGATTGAGCTGACGGCAGCCAGCGTTGACCTGATCTAGCGCTTTGGGGTCATAGGTTTGGCCGGTTTCTGTGGCGAGTACGATGGATTTAGCGAGCGATCGCAGCCGATCATTTTCTGGCAAAATCCAGTCCGGCACAGGTGGCATATAAACTCCCTGCTGCCAGCCAGTCGGATGATCATAGTCATAAAAGTCTAGCTGCGGCGAAGCGGCCAGCACTGCCTGCGGCCCTTTGGCCGTGCCGCTATGAAAAGAAACCGTCACTTCCCACGGCACGCCAATCACAATGATATCGGCGCTTTCATAGTCAAACGGGAAGCCGAACAAATTGCCATTGTCTAGGCCCACCCCGCTCGGATCAAAGGACTCGATAATCTGTTGTTTTTTGCGGTTTAAATGAGACATTAGCTAAGACCTCTAAGACCTTTAAGACTTCTAAGACCTCAATCGCGAGTCAGCATGGCTTTGATAAACGTAGGCAGGGCAAAGGCGGCCTGATGAACCTCGCTGTTGTAGTACTGCAAATCGTGGGCGGTGGCAAAGTCGGTAGCGGTAGCAGAGTTGAGCGATCGCACCGGATTCGTACTGTTCTTTGTGCCATAGGTAAAGCTCCATATGCCTGTTGGATAGGTTTGAATAAAGGCCAAATATGTATAGATATTTGCCTCGCCAAAAATATCCTGCAAGCAGTGCGTAAGCTGCACAAACGCCTTTTGGTTAAAGCGGGGCGACTCACTCTGGGCCACCATCATCCCGTGTGGCGATAGGCAGCGATATACGTCTTGATAAAAGGCCGCGCTAAACAGCCCTGTTGCCGGTCCCACCGGGTCTGAAGAATCAACCACAATACAGTCAAAGCTTTCATCTGCTGCCTGCCGCAAATACTCAATCCCGTCGCCAATGATCAAATCTAGCTTCGGATCGTCTAGCGCGTAAGAGAGCGAGGGCAAAAACTCACGCGAGGCGCGAACAACGGCCTCGTCAATTTCTACCATCGTCACCGACTCAACCGACTTGTGCCGCAGTATTTCGCGGACGCTGCCGCCATCGCCGCCGCCAATGACCAGCACCTTTTTTATCGGCGCTTGGGCCTCGGCATTGGCCAGCATCGGCACATGCACAATCATCTCGTGATAGGCCGTCTCGTCTTTTTCGCTGCACATCACCATCTTATCGACGGTCAGCATCTTGCCATATTTAAACGTGTCGAACACTTCTACTAGCTGATAGGGCGACTTTTCTTTGAATAGCGGCGTTCCCTTGTGCCGAATCGACAGCGCAATATTCTCATCGCGGTCGGTAAACCACACGCTGCGGCTGTGCTTTGGCGGCATCAGGGCTTCAGTGGCTCCTCCTTGACCAGATCCCTGATGGGCAGACCCTACCGCGTCCGATCCGGTCTCTGACTTTTCCAACAGCTCTAGCTGCCCTCGGTTAATTTCTATTGAAGATCCGTGCGTCGCCTCAAAAGCCGTCTTTAGACTTTCGTAAGACACCCAGGGATTAACCGAATCGCCACAGGTAAATAAATCGACCGCCGCATAGCCATATTCAGGCCAGGTATGAATCGCCAAATGGCTCTCTTGAATGACGACGACGCCAGAAACGCCAAACGGTGAAAAATGGTGAAATACCGAGCTGATAATCGTAGCGCCTGCCTGCGTTGCCGCGTCGATCATGTCTTGCTCAATGCGAGGCACGTCGTTTAATATTTCGGCGCTACAGCCGTGGAATTCGACCAAAATATGCCGACCCAAAGATTTCATATGCGATTGCCCCTCAAAACAGATCAAAAGTACACCAGAAACAGCCCAAAAATTATTCGGTTTCATCGGTTTTGACAAAACCCGCTAGTCTATTGTGTAGACAGTGTACAAAGGAGAGTCTGCATGAATTCAGGGCTAAATGCAGAAGGAGGGGCCGCCGCACCTCTAGGCGATCGCTACCATGTCATTGATGAGCTAGGAGAAGGCCGATTTGGCCCGACCTATCTCGCGGAAGATATGAACCGCGATCGCGATCGCTGTGTCGTCAAACCCTTTGTGCCCTCTATAGAAGACGAAGCGCTGCTAGGTCGCGTCAAAACGCTGTTCGAGCAAGATGCTAGCGTACTTTATGAGCTGAACCATAAGCAAATCCCTGAGTATCGCCAGCTCTGGCAAGCTGAGGACGCTAACGGCAGTCGGCTATTTTTGGTACGAGACTACGTTGAAGGGCATACCTACCAGCAGCTGCTACAGTCGCGTCAGCGCTCTAGAGGACGCTTTAACGAGACCGAAATCACCCAGCTTTTGTACGATCTGCTGCCCGTGCTCTCCTATCTGCACACGATGGGCATTATCCATCGTGACATTTCACCTGACAATATTGTTTTGCGACAGACCGATGGCCTGCCCGTGCTGATTAACCTGGGCCATGTCGAAGAAATGGCGGCTACCGTGCGCAGCCAGCTTGCGCTTGAAGGCAGCGGCTCAGTGTCTACGCGGGCTGGCAAAGTGGGCTACATGCCCAGAGAACAGCTCGATACGGGCAGTGCTGATGCTACTAGCGATCTGTATGGACTGGCGGCAACTCTGCTGGTGCTGGCCACTGGCCAAGATCCTCAGCAGCTGTATAACTCAGACCAAGGAACTTGGCGGGGGTTTGACCTGCTAAGCCCGCGCCTAGGAGCCATTTTAGAAAAAATGCTGGCGGTGCATCCTTCCCAACGCTTTCAATCGACAGACGAAGTTTTTGCGGCGCTTCAGGGGACTCAGGCAAATCAGACCATAGCCGATCAGACCATAGCTAATAGTCTCAATGAGGCCGGTCCTTCAGCCGTCAATGGCGCTGCCTTTTACGACACAGACGCGCCCACTGACGCTGCCGAACCCGACGTGATAGTGGTTTACGACGACGATGTGGTGGTGCCAATGACAGCGGTGGGGGCCCATGCGATTAGGCCAGATGAGGTTTCTTCTACCTATATGACGCACGGCGATTCTGATATTCCCGAATCGGCAGAAGATGAGCTGACGGACCAAAGGGCTTCGCGCCAGGCGATTTTGCCGCTGCTAATTTTGCTGGCAGTGTTTGCCACTTTGTTAGGACTGGCCTGGTTACGCTCGTCTCTTTTTTCGCCTAGAGATTCGGGCGGACCGTCTCCTGCGCTAAATAGCGGGAGTTCACCCTTACAGGGGCCGTATTCACCCGAAGAAGCGGCTCGCAGATCGGAAATTCGCAGTCGTCAAGAGGCTACTGGACTGGGTGAGAATACGTTTGAGCGCCTGGTTGACCGACTGTTTTATGACCAGTATCCGGCTTTAGAAACAAGCGGACCTAACGGTGGGCGCAAGGCGCTGACCAGTGCGCCAGAAGATGAGCCGCTGCGAATTCGCTGGGAAAATATTGCGCTGAATTTGCTAGATGCGCTGGAGGGCGATTTTAGTCAGCGGAGTTTGGAGAAAGTTGGGGAATATGGCGAGAGCGATCGCGCCCGCTGGCAGTCGCAGGTGAACGGGGTGAATATTAGCACGCGATCGCTCTATGACCTGACGGATGCCAAGTTTGCGACGCTGTTTCCGCAGCAGACAGGGCGCAACTTTTTGCAGCAGCCAACGGGGCAGCTATACTATGCGATCGCTGACGACACTGCTCAAGATATCGCCTCTGGTAGCCTTCGAGAAAACGTCCAGTTCGCCGAAGGCGCGTACAGCCAGTCGCTTGACGGCAGACTTGGGGCAGGCGGCGGCCAGGTGTACACGATGCAGCTCACCGCCGGACAGCTACTGCGGCTCAACCTCAACGCTTCTGGTGAGAGCACGTTAATCTCCATCTATCCGCCACCGAGCGCGACCGAAGAGCGCCCCGCCATCATTGATGACTCCGAGCAAAAAACGTGGTCTGGAGAAGTCACTCAGACGGGGATTTACGAAGTGACTATCGTTAATCAATCGACAGCCGCTGTCGACTATCAGCTCACGCTATCGGTCGATAACGTATCATCGAATCCAGTGGTCGTACCGGAAGAAGACCTGCCGCCAGTGCCAGCAGACGAAGAGAGTCCGACAGATTCTACTGAAGCTGAGACCAGCCAGTCCGAAGATGAGGGAGAGACTGCTGACGATAGCGCTTCTGACAGTACGAGTGTGGACTGATGGTACAGCAGAAAAGAAGATATTTTTCTCAGCGACAGCTGTCTAAGCGCTTTCAGGTGAGCGTGAGTACGATCCAACGCTATCTCCAAACAGGTACGCATGCAGCTAAAGATGCCCTCGTTCCTACCGATCCCAAAATCTTCATCGCGGCTATATAAAAACGCCCCAAACTTTACGAAGCAGATACGGATTGGATTGAATCTAATCCGTATCTGTTTTTGTATATAAGTACTGTGCGCTGTTAGCCGATCGGATGGTCCTTTCGGTTTTTTGCGTGGAGTTCCTGCGATTGCACTGCCGTAAAAAGCAAAGTGCAGAGAGGGGAGTTGAATGAGGCATGCTAATGCAGCTAAAAACAGAAGTATTACAGAAAAAAACCGCTAAGCGTCAATGGTATGCAAGGCAAGTAGAAAGGCAATCGGGCATTGCTTTGATAATATTGGCGATCGCAATCGGGCTTGTTACGAGGATTTTATCTGTTTTTCAGTATGTGACCTTCGACATAGGCCCCGATCCCGATCAGATTAGAGATGCTTTCGTGGTTATGGACTTTTGGAAGGGAAATTTCCCGACGCTAGGGCCTTTGGCCTATGGTGCAGGTTTGGGTGGTTTCCACATTCCACCTCTCTATTATTATCTTTTTTTCCCGTTTACTGTCTTTGGAAAAACGCCTGTAGCTCAGGCCTTTCCGAATGCTTTTTTCTCTTTTCTATCTATTCCCCTTTTTATTGTTTTGATCTTTCGGCTTCTGAAAGGCGTCCACGCTTCAAAACGACTCTTTCTCAGCGGTTTGTCGGGGTTTTGGTATAGCCTCCTTTTCGGCAATATCTTTATTAGCAACTTTCAGTGGAACCCTAGCTCAATTCCGTTCTTTTTTATGGGATTTACCCTTCTGTACGATGTACAAATGAAGGCTATTGCCAGCTGGAAGGTTCAAATTTTGACCTGGATTGGCAGCGGTATTGTGCTCTCAATTTTGATGAGCTTGCATTCTTCTACCCTGTTCGTTATGCCGGTTGTATATGCGATCATTTCGTTAAACTTTATCTTCAAAATCCTTAGAGAACAGGGTATAAACCTGCGCATGACCCTGCCTGCCCTGGGTGGCCTGAGTGCGGTTGTCGCGCTGACGCCTTACTGGATTGGTGAGTCTAAAAACCACTTTGGCAACACCAAATCGATTCTTCGTGCGGTGCTGTTGGCATCAGAATCGGCATCAGGCTCAACCTTGGGAGATGATAAAAAGACTTTCTTCTTATCCAATATTGTTGAGCGGCTAGGCAATGCGGCCCTGCATATACTCAATGTTGTCCGGCAGGTATATTTTTGGAATGAGTCGGTTCTTTACCTGGTTATTTCACTCGTTGCGATCGCTTTAATTTTTGCCGCTGCGTTAGTTAAATTTAAGGGCAACCGAACCATCTGGCTGCTTTGGCTGTCCACTTGGGCACTGTTGCTATTGGCCGCAGCTAGCCTCGCTCCTGGCGAAACTATCTTTTACTATAGACTTTTGGTGACAACGGCCCCTATCGTTCTGACAGCGGTGGCGCTGGCCTATATCGAGCTATCGGGTCCAAAGGCGACCGCTTATTTTCTGGCAATCGCAGCTTTCGTTGCGCTCTCATGTATCAATAATCTGTACTACGACGCTCAGTTTATGGCTGCGAAGTACGGCCCTCATCGAGTGATGAATACTCAAGAGGTCGCTCAGATTATGGAACAGCTACCGACAGGTGCAAACATTTGCGATCCTCGCATCGCCCGTAAGCGCAGCACTATTAATCAATACCGCTATATTGATATCTATCTTGCACACAAGCAAATAAAGGCTGTCAGTGAGTGTCAAGCCGGTAGCTATGTGATTCACCCGAAGCGAATTCTAGATCTCTCTGGCAACTTTTTGAATGCAGGAAATTATCAAGATACGTATTTTATTAAAACTGACACGTCGTCTGCTATGAAGCTGTGGCCCACTTTAAAGACAATAGAGAATCTAGAAATTACTCGCCCGGCCAGCTTAGTGATGGAAATTCAGACGGCCAATGTCTACCTTTTGTCTCAGTAACGGCTAGAAGCTATGCAGGCCTTCATTCGCAAGCGACGCTGCTTCTCCCACAGTCTAGGCAATACTCGCATCTGCCTTTTGAAGCGAATCCACTCCTCTGTGCTCAGCTCTATTTCTTGCCAGGTGGGCCGCCGCAGCAATCGCTTTGACCAAGCTGCTAGCTGCGGATAGTCTGCCAAAGGCAGTCCTAGCGCCTCTACTCGATATACCAGCGTTCCTGCCACAATCTCTGCCATCGTTAGCTGCTCACCCGCAAAATAGGTTTTTGAGTCCAGCAACTCTTCTAAAAAGCACAGCGCATTCATTATTCGCAGCCGTCCATACTCGGCTTCTTCTGCCGCTTTTGAATACGCCACCATCCTAAAAAAAGCTGGGAGCAGTTCAGAAAACGTGACCGACTGCACCATTCTGACCTGAGCGATCGCTGCTGCTGCTTTTGGCATAAGCGATCGCTCGGGATACTTTGCCTCTAAGTAGTCCAAAATTGCCAAACACTCAACTACGCGAAACCCGTCATCCACCAGCACCGGCACGTGCCCAAATGGGTTAATCGCCTGAAACGCTTCGCCAAACTGCTCTCCACCTAAATCCACTGGCACTAGCTCAAACGCCAGTCCTTTCTCCAATAGTGCCAACCATACCGGGCGTGCATAGGCAGACGGACGCGCATAGTAAAACGTCAGCATAAAACTCTCCTTGAGTAAACAAAAGCCTTGACCGACTGCTCGGTCTGTCAACAGGCAAAAAATAAGCCCTCGAGATGACAAAAAATGAAATGGAAAAACAGGTTCGGCTAATTTCAACGGTGCCCAATGGAACCATTTGCCCTGTTAGTAACGTCAGTCAACGCATGGTGATGAAGCAAAACAGTCACAACTTCATCATCAGCATAGTACGGGTGCTACATGAACTTTGCCTCCATCGGCTTTTTGTCTTTTTCGCAGTCACCTACGGCTGCTACCGACTGCTTTCTCATCGCTGGCAAAATTGGCCTGCCGACGACTAAGATTTGAACTAGCTGATCGCCGAGGGCACTGGGTTTCAGCTTTCTGAAAGTTCAGCTATAAGCCGTCGAGAGTATAAAGAAATTTTCGGCTATTGCCGCTGAACGCGGACAGGTTCCGATTATTCTTTTAATCAACGATCAGGGCTACCGCTCAGATCTTTACGAGGTGCTATCACCGCGCCTCGCCGACGTTGAAGGCTATGTGCTGAGTACGCACAGCATCGTATCGCCAGAAGATCCGACCAACTTTATTGCCGATGGCCACTTTACGACCGAAGCCAATCGTAAAGTCGGAGAAGCTTTGAGGGCAATCATTCGTCAAGGGTCGCCCAGTGCTTTTTCCAATGCTCCTTAGCGTGCCCCCTAATCTTTGGCCTCCTAACCTTTATCTTTGGCCTCCTGACCTTTGGCCTCCTGACCTTTGGCTCAACCTTCAGACTGGCGGGCTTCCCAGTGTCGGCGCTGATAGCTTTTGCTGATGCGAGTCCCGGCTGCTGAACAGAAAAAGGCGCTCATGGGGGCGGCAACGGGCACCCAGCCGCCAGCATGAAAGCTGACCACACTGACGCCAAACGCCAGCGCCAACCCGCTTACTCCAAAGAAGATTAAGATTGGCCCTTTTTGTGTGAGCACCATCAAAGTGCTGCCGATGCCAGTTAGGGCTACTATCCATAAAATTTCTAAACGATCGTCCCAGGCCCAAGGTAGCGTTTTACCCTCTAGCACCGCCGTTAGAATCTGGTTAGTAACCTGTGCATGAATCTCAACGTCGTGCATTTGCCTTGGGTTGCCGCCTGTATTGTACGGTGTCAAAAATGTGTCGTTACTGTCGGTCATAGCGCCAATAAAGACAATTTTGTCTTTTATCAGGGCCGGGTCAAAACGGTTGTTTTTAATGTCGCTAAAGCTCAGCCGTTTGGCAATGTTTTCTGATGCGCGATAGCGCATGAACATTTGATAGCCGCGCGTGTTGACGTTTTGGTAGCCGCCAAAAGACGGTGAAATTGGATTGAAGCGAACACTGCCCATTTGCAAAATCTTGCCGCCAGCGGGTTCAATATTCTCGTAGTTTTTTAAATAATGAATAGCGGCTTCTGTTCCTAAAGAGAAAATAGGCTGCCTAGTTGGCGCGATCGCTAGATTCTCTTTCAACGTTTTATCCATAGCGCTCACAGGCTGCTCACTGCTTAGTCCAATGAGCTGTGTTTCATTTTCTACCTCACTGGAAAAATCAAGCATGAGCGATCGCCGCACCCGAAAATCAGGATCAACAATAAGATTGCTAAAGCTGAGCTGTTCAGCTCTCATCCCTGGCGGCGGCGGAATTACACTGATTTTGTCTAGACTGGCTTTATCTGGACTGGCTTTATCTGGACTGGCCTTATCCGGATCGCTGAGCTTGGTGACAACGAGCACACTAGGATTTTTTAGGCTCTCTTGCAAGTGCTTGGTGCCTTCGCCTGCTAACCCTTCGCCTGTGGACCCTTTTCCTGCTAGCTGAGGGTTTAGTAAATCAATCGCGATTCGCGCTGGTGCATGAGCCTGTAAATTATCAATGACTTGCGCCAAGGCGTCGTCTGCTGGGGAAAGGCTGGCTGGAGAGTCCAAGTCTGCCGCTGTAATCTCGACAATCAGCAGCCGTGGATCGGGGCCTTGCTTTTTTTGCGCGCTGACCATTTTGTCCCAAAAGGCAAGCTCTGTGGGAACGAACAGGCCTTTTTGCCGCAGTCCTAATAGGCAGATACTGGTTGCTAGCGTGGAAATTGCTACGGTCAGCAGTTGGGCTCGGTAGCCCATTCGCCATCGCACAATAACCGTCTTCGCCTCGGTATCTAGTGAGGCTAGCGGCAAGGTTGTTTCTAGGCAGGTGGCGGCAGCGGCAGCTTCGGCGGGCAGTTCATCTAGCCGTTCAAGATCGCGCTGCACTGCTTCGACAGTTTGATAGCGCTGGTGGATGTAGTGCCGCGTCATTTTACTCAGTAAAATGGCTAGCCCAGGACTGATTTCTGTGATGTCTTGCCACACGGGCTCTAGGCTATTGAGCGTTTCGGGCAAGTCAGCGGGGGTGCATCCGGTGAGCGCATGAATCACCGTCATGCCTAGGGCATAGATGTCGCTGCTGTAGCGCGGTTTGCCAGATAGCTGCTCGCTGGGCGTGTAGCCCTGAGTCCCAATGCCGATGGTGAGCCCGGTTTTTTCGCCAGTAATTAGGTGGGTGCGGATCTCTTTGACTGCGCCAAAGTCAATCAGCACAATCTCACCATTGGGGCGGCGAATCAAATTGTCGGGTTTGAGATCGCGGTGAATAACATGATTTTTGTGGACGAAGCCGAGGACCGGCAGAACGGTTTCTAAGAGCGCGATCGCCTGCTCTTCTGTGAACTTTCCAGCCTGTTTAATCTCGTCTTCTAAAGACTGACCGTCAATAAATTCTTGAACCAGATAAAACTCATTATCTTCTTCAAAAAAGTCAATCGAAGTGGGAACTTGAGGATGTGACCCCAGCTTTTTCAGCGTTTTTGACTCTGTATTAAACAGTCGCCTTGCCACGGTCAAAAACGTTTGGTCTTGGCTGGCTGGTTTGAGATGCTTGACCACACAGGGCTTTTGGTGGCTGGGCTGAGTGCCTATTGCAGAATCTGGGGTCCGGTCCGGGGTCCAATTCGCGGCCAAATCGGTAGTCAAATCGGTAGTCAAATCGGTAGCCAAATCGACGGCCAGATAGGTCTGGCCAAATCCGCCTGCTCCCAAAATGCGCGTCAGCTTGTAGCGTCCGTTGAGCGTCTGTCCTAGCATATTGACCTGATGACCCTGGTGACATTTTACCCAGGGCTCGGCCCTTGCTCGACTTGTGTCAGACTGACTTTCAGCCCTGACTTGTTGCAGATGGCGTTAGTAGCGAATTTCTAACGTCACTTGGGCATCGACAGTTTGCGACTGGCCAACAACCGGTGTGGTTGCGCTGTCGGCGGCGAGCCGGGCCTCTGCCTGTACGGGAACAGGAGGCGGGGCGCTAACTGAGCCAATGGCAATTCTGATGATTTCTTGGCGGGTGAGCCCTAGGGCTTTCAGCACGGTGTCTGCCTGCTGCTGGGCGTCTGCGATCGCGGCCTCTAACGCCTGCTGCCGAGCCGCATTCAGCGCTGCGGGTTCAGCTATGAAGCTGACGCCGTTGATCTGGGTTGCCCCGGCACTAATGGCCCCGTCAATCACAGTGCCTGCTTGCCCGGTTGGAACTCTAAAGCTAATTGTATTAGTGGCTTCGTAGCCGATCAGCCGCTGCTGATTGTCTGAGTAGTCGTAGCGAGGGTTGAGAGAAATGCCGGTAGTCTCTAAATTTTCGACTGCTTGCGATCGCAGCTGGTCAATCACCGCTGTTTGCCTTTGCGCTGCTTGCTGCTGGGCCGCTTCAGCCGTGCTCGCCTGCACCACCACGCCTAAACTCACCTGGCTGAGCGTGGTTGGAATCATTTGGGTGCCCAGCCCCGTCACGCTGAGCACCCGTTCAGGCTGCTGAGACGCTGGCTGAGACATTAGCTGAGACACTGGCTGAGATCCTAATTGAGAGAGCATCTGAGCATCGACTACCTGAGCATCAGCTACTTGAGCATCGGCTACTTGAGCATTGGCCCCTTTAGAGAAAACAGCAGGCAAAACCACGCTGCTGCTCACAGGTAGCAAGCTCACGATCGCCAGCATTAACGGACGTTGCCAAAACTTCATGCTTTTAGTTCCTCACAAAACCGCCTAACAAGCTTAAATTCAATCGAGATCACAGTCGAGATTACAGACCAAGATCACAGGTCGATATTACAGACGGCGGCGACTTTTGGCAGAGCGCACCCGGTAGGCCACCCTCAGCCCCGAATAGTAGGCCAAAACGCTGGCTGCTATGCCAACGAGAAAAGATCCGACCATCATTGCCGACATGGCCGATAATCCTAAATCCATCCATTTGTCTAGCCCATCAGCAGGCGATGGCAGCACCGCTGTGTTGGGGGGCAATCGCAGCAGCCAGCGACCAACATGAAAGTTAAGGGCAATTAGCGGCACGTAGGTAAGCGGGTTGCTAATCCAGGTGCCGACTGCGGCCATCACTTTGTTGCCCCGAAAAATTGCGGCGAGGGCAATGCCGATGAGGGTTTGAAAGCCGAAGAGTGGAAAAGATCCTGCGAAGGCTCCGGCGGCAAGTCCTCGGGCGATCGCTTCTGGGCTGCCCTGCATTCGTAAAAAACGAATATACAGATAGCGTACCAGCCGCTTCCAGTACAAAATGTTTAGTCTTTTGAGGAAAAAGTTTTTAGGCAGGGCGCGTCGCCTAGCGCTTTTCTGCTCTGCTCGCGTGGCGGCTGATGGCCTTTCAATCAGTGCGTAGGCGATAGAGCCTTGACCAGATGGGGTCGAATCTTGATGTGACCGCCTGATAGACTCCTCTGGAGATTTCTTCGGAGTTTTCTCTGGCATTGACATTTCAGCGGTCTCCGTGAAAGGCTGTGCGGCCTAGCGATTCACCGCATTCGTCGAAGTTGCGTTCGTCGAAGTGCCTAAGTTGGCAGCAGGGCGAGTCATATAGGCGCAGCGACGATATCTCTACCATCTTGTCAATTGTTACACCTGGCTGAGACATTTGACAGGAGACCAAAGAGATATCTGTCTATTCAACTCATTCTATAGCAGCGCCTTAAAAGGTAGAAGGGTAACCGGCAAAAGGATGGTAGAAGCGTTTATTCTAAGTACGGTCTATGCTGCGGTGTGAGACTGCAAATATTCGCGACTCCGTTCGTTGTTTTTAATTCTCAGTTAGGCTAAATCTTTTAATTCTCAATTAAGCTCAATTCTCACCGAACGCCCCTTTGACTTCTCAGATTCATCAAGCCGAAACTATCGCCGCGATCGCGACTGCTATTGTGCCTCAACAGGGCAGCGTTGGCATTGTGCGGCTTTCGGGTGTGAATGCGATCGCGATCGCCCAGCAGCTTTTTCACGCCCCCGGCAACCAGCTCTGGGAAAGCCACCGCATCCTTTACGGCTATGTGCAGCCGCTAGACAGCCAGAGCGTAGTAGATGAAGCCCTGCTGTTGCTGATGAAATCGCCGCGCTCTTATACTCGCGAAGATGTGGTTGAGTTTCACTGTCACGGCGGCATTATGGCTGTTCAGCAGGTGCTTCAGCTCTGCCTTGAGCAGGGGGCGCGCCTTGCCCAGCCCGGAGAGTTTACCCTGCGCGCTTTTCTCAACGGCAGGCTAGATTTAACCCAGGCTGAGGGCATTGCCGATTTGGTGGGGGCGCGATCGCCCCAGGCTGCTCAAACTGCCTTGATGGGCATTCGCGGCAAGCTGGCGGGGGCCATTCGCCAGTTGCGCAGTCAGTGCCTGGACGTGCTGGCCGAAATCGAAGCGCGAGTCGATTTTGCCGATGACCTTCCGCCGATTGATGAAGACAAAGTGAAAGAACAGATTCAGGCGATTCGTCAGCAGGTAGTCCAAATTTTGGCGACTGCCCGTCAAGGTGAGCTGCTGCGCGCCGGGCTCAAAGTCGCAATTATCGGTCAGCCAAACGTGGGTAAATCTAGCCTGCTGAATGCCTGGAGTCAGAGCGATCGCGCCATCGTCACCAGCCTACCGGGCACCACTCGCGACGTGGTCGAATCTCAGCTCATCGTCGGTGGCATTCCTATTCAAGTGCTCGATACCGCAGGCATTCGCGACTCTGTCGACACCGTCGAGAAAATCGGCATCGAACGCTCACTAGCCGCCGCCCAAGCCGCCGATCTGGTCCTTCTCACCCTTGATGCCACGACTGGCTGGACCGCCGCTGAAGATCATCTCTACGGGCAAATCAAACACAAATCAAACATCATTGTCATTAACAAAATTGACTTGTTAGACGGTAATCCGCTTCCGTCTCCGCCCGGTTTTCTTCTTTCCTCGTCCCAAGTTATCTATACTGCCGCCGCCCAAACCCTTGGCATTCAGGAGCTCGAAGCCGCTATTCTTACCAGTGCCAACACAGGTAACCTCACTGCCGCCAATACTGACATTGCCATTAATCAGCGCCAGGCGGCTGCGCTTATTCGAGCCCAAACTGCCTTGACTCAGGTCGAAGTTACTATTGCCGATCAGCTACCGCTTGATTTTTGGACCATTGATTTGCGATCTGCCATTTATGCACTGGGCGAAGTCACTGGTGAGGAAATCACAGAATCGATGCTAGATGAAATTTTTAGCCGCTTCTGCATTGGAAAATAAGGCCTCGTAGATATCGGTCGTAGGGAAATCTCTGGGCGAGACTCTGAGTAAACTTTAAAACGAAGCGCCCTAATGATCGGTTTGCTTAGAGCCTCTCCTCAAGTTCCTCACAGTTTGCTTTTAGGATGTGGCTAACAAAGCTGTGCAAATCGGCTCTATTAACTGTTTAGAGGTTGTTTTCATGAAGGCGCTGCTCCTCTCACCCAAATTTCCCCAATCTTTTTGGTCTTACGACCGGTTTATGGAACTGGCGGGTATCAAAACGGTGATTCCACCGCTGGGCATTTTGACTGTTGCCGCTCTGTTGCCAACAGACTGGGAAATCCGATTTTATGATCGCAATGTAGCGCCTGAAACCGATTCAGACTGGGCCTGGTGCGAGATTGTTATTCTTTCGGCGATGCTAGTACAGCGGCCTGACTTTCAGGCCCTGATTGAGAAAGCCAATCGGCTAGGGAAAAAAGTTGCCGTCGGTGGTCCCTACCCAACTTCTGTGCCCGAAGAAGCCAAAGCCTATGGCGCAGACTATCTGGTGCTAGACGAAGGCGAACTGACAGTTCCTATGTTTTTAGCAGCCCTCGCTGAGCAAGCGCCTAGTGGCACCTTTCGAGCCCTCGAAAAGCCAGATGTCTCTACTAGCCCCATTCCCCGCTTTGATCTGCTGAAAAAAGACGCCTACTTCATGATGGCTATCCAGTTTTCTCGGGGCTGTCCGTTTAACTGTGAGTTTTGCGATATTATTGCGCTCTATGGCCGAAAGTCGCGGACCAAGTCGCCCGAGCAAACTTTAGCTGAGCTACAGGTGCTCTATGACTTAGGCTGGCGCGGCTCTGTTTTTGTGGTTGATGACAATTTTATTGGCAACCAGCGCAACGTTAAGCTATTGTTGCGATCGCTTATTCCCTGGATGGAAGCTCACGACTATCCTTTTACCTTTATGACCGAAGCGTCGGTCAACCTCGCTGAAGATGACGAGATGCTCTCGCTAATGGCAGCGGCTGGATTCTATGCGGTCTTTTTGGGCATTGAAACGCCCGATCAAGATAGCTTGCAGGTGACGCGCAAGCTGCAAAACACGCGCAGTCCGCTGGTGGAGGCGTGTCAAAAGATTAACGATGCCGGGCTGCTGATCTACGCTGGGTTTATTTTAGGTTTTGACGGCGAACGCAAAGGGGCGGGCGATCGCATTCAGACCTTTGTAGCCCAAACCAACATTCCTCAGCCGATGCTAGGTATTCTTCAGGCATGGCCACATACAGCCCTTTGGGAGCGTTTAAAGAAAGAGGACCGATTACACATAGACGAGTACACCCCTATTGGCGATCAAAACGCGCTCACGAACTTTGAGCCAACTCGACCTATCAACGAAATTGCTGAAGAGTATGTGGCCGGTTTCTGGCAGATGTACGACCCGGCTCAATACCTGTATCGCTGCTTGCATCAGTGCCTAAACATCAGCGTGCAGCAGCAGAAAAAAGCCATGCGATTTCCGCTAGGGAAGGGGTTGAGGCTAATCGCTCAGGTTCTATGGCTGCAAGGCGTTCGGCGCAGCGAAATTCGACTACAGTTTTGGCGACAGCTAGCCGAAATCTTGTGGAAACAGCCCAAAATGTTTAACGTCTATATCGGACTGTGCGCCGCCGGAGAGCACTTTTGGGACTATCGCGAAGTCGTCAAAGACAAAATCTCTGAGCAAATGGGCTACGACCTGCTGCATCCACCAACTGTCGTTGAAAAGCAGTCTATCAGAGAGGAAGTCTCTGTCGGTCTGTAGGTCTATTCTCGCAGGTCTATTTCTCTAATTCAGCCTGGGCTTACTCGTCTGGGAGCGCAGCGCTGACGGCTGCGCTCGCAAGGAATCCGGCCTAGAATCAAAGGTGACTCTAGCCGTCTTACTAACCGTTTTAGCAGCTACTTTTCTTGTCAGCTACTTTATCATCTACTTATTGATACCAAGCGTTTTACGTGCGTCGTCTGCGGTAACATTCCTTTCAGAAATTTCCTCAAAGTTTAGCTTCTCTCCTAGCACTTCACCTAGTGAATCTGCTTTAACTTCAGTATTAGCGGCTTTAGACGCCTCACTTTGCTCAGCGCGACGCCGTGCCCTCATGTCATCTAGGCTTTCCGAAGAATCCATCTGAGCTGAAACGTCAGCCGTTACATCAGCGGTCGCTGCGTGGGCTGCAGGCTGTAGTAGACCTAGCAGCAAAACAGTGGCAATAGAAAGTAAAACAAAGTGCTTCGCAACAGAGCGAATTGAAAAAAATACGCGGTTGAACATGGAATTACCGTTTTATGGTTGATTGAAAAAAATGAAGAGCTAGATTAAAACAGAAGTTTGTAGTCAGGCGTTAGTCAGTCGCTTCAGGCGTTTTTGAGCGGGCCATCAACTAAAAGAAGTCATTGACCAAAAGAATCTGTGTTGCTGTATGAAGCTCAGACTGTAGTAAGCAAGAATGGTAAGCAAGAACTATAGTAGGCAAGCCTGTCGCCAACTGCGTCATTCTCAAGATAGAGGGAAGAAACCCAATAGGCTGATAAAGAACAAGCAAATAAAGAACAAATAAACTGAACCCCGGCTTGGCGGGCAGTTTGGCCTATCGCTTATGGCTTTATGTTCAAGTTTTTTCTTTAAGATGCGGTGGAATGTAGAGTCAGGGTATGAAGCCGCAAGATATTAACGTCGTTATAAAATTAAACTATTCTTCTAGAGCCGCTTAAATTTTGGCAAAGCGTTTCTTTAGATATTCTGGATAGTTTGAGTATGGTTTGCTGGCGGGTGCTGATATCAGGGCGAGTACAGGGCGTTGGCTATCGCTACAGTACAAAAGAGAATGCGATCGCGCTTGGCGTTGTCGGCTGGGTTCGCAACTTGCCGAATGGACAGGTGGAGGCGCTATTGGCAGGCGAGGCAGAGCAGGTCAATAGCCTGGTGAAGTGGTGTCATAGCGGTCCGCCTGCTGCAAAAGTCACCGCCGTTGAAACGCAAGCGCAGGCACTAGAACGGTTTGAGACCTTTGAGATTCGACGGTAGGCTTTCTGAGGCGCTAGACGGATACTAGATGGTCTAGCCTATAGATATCCATGAAATAGAGTTTTGCGATCGCCCATGCTACGCCTCAAAGAAGTCAAGCTGCCGCTAGATCACACCGAAGCTGACCTCAGGGCCGCTATCCTTCAAAAGCTGAAAATAGCGGCGCATGAGCTGACCGGCTATTCCATTTTTAAGCGCAGCTATGACGCCCGCAAAAAAAATGACATTTCGCTGGTGTATGCGCTCGATATTGAAACGCCCCGGCAAAAGCAGTTGCTAAAGCAGTTTAAGCAAAATGGGCGGGTTTCGCTGACGCCCAATATGGACTATCAGTATGTGGCCAAAGCGCCCGCAGAGCTAAGCGTTAGGCCGATTGTCATTGGCGTGGGGCCGTGTGGGATGTTTGCGGCGCTGCTGTTAGCTCAGATGGGGTTTAGACCGATTGTGCTAGAGCGCGGGAAGGCAGTGCACGAGCGATCGCAAGACACCTTTGGCTTTTGGAGCAAGCGTAAATTTCAACCCGAATCGAACGCGCAGTTTGGTGAGGGCGGCGCAGGAACGTTTTCTGACGGCAAACTCTACAGCCGGATTAAAGACAATGATCATCATGGGCGCAAGGTTCTGCACGAACTCGTGAATGCGGGGGCAGTGCCAGAAATTTTGTACATTAGCAAGCCTCATATTGGCACCTACCGGCTGGTAAAAATTGTTGAAAATATTCGCAATCAGATTGTTGCGCTCGGCGGGGAGATTCGCTTTAAAAGCCGGGTAGAAAGGGTTGAAATTGCTGCGAAAGGAGAGAATCGTCAGGTTCGCGGCGTTACCTTAGAAAACGGTGAGTTTATTGCCAGCGATCGCATTGTCTTAGCAGTGGGTCATAGCGCTCGCGACACCTTTGAAATGCTGCATCAGCAGGGCGTTTACATTGAACCTAAACCCTTCTCTGTCGGCTTTCGCATCGAACATCCGCAGCCCCTTATTGACGAGCGTCGCTACGGAGAGAAGGCAGGACATCCAATTTTAGGAGCCGCAGACTACAAGCTGGTTCATCACTGCACACAGGGCATCGCAGACGGACGCAGCGTCTATAGCTTTTGTATGTGTCCTGGCGGGCAGGTAGTGGCCGCTACGTCGGAAGTGGGCCGGGTGGTGACCAATGGCATGAGCCAGTATGAGCGCAGTGGTAAAAATGCAAACAGCGGCATTGTGGTGGGCATTACGCCAGAAAAAGACTACCCAGACGACCCGCTAGGCGGCATTAGGCTGCAGCGTCAGCTAGAGTCTAGGGCGTTTGAGCTAGGCGGCGGCACCTACGAAGCACCCGGTCAGCTAGTCGGAGACTTTTTGGCGGGTCGGCCCTCAACCGAGTTTGGCCAGGTAAAGCCGACGTACAGGCCGGGTGTGCATCTGTGTGACTTAAGCGAGAGCCTGCCAGACTATGCGATCGCGGCTATCCGCGAAGCCATCCCCGCTTTCGATCAAAAGATCAAAGGCTTTGCGATGGCCGATGCTGTTCTTACCGGTGTTGAAACTAGAACTTCCTCACCCATTCGCATTAAGCGCGATCAGTCTTTTCAAAGCCTCAACACTCAAGGGCTCTATCCAGCAGGGGAAGGGGCAGGCTATGCCGGGGGTATTCTGTCAGCGGCGGTAGACGGCATTAAGGTCGCAGAGGCAGTGGCGCTCGACATGGTGTAATGTCCGGTGGCGCTCGATAGAATGCGGTGCAGAAGAACGTGGTGCGGACAGTGTGATGTATTCAATAGCTGTTGATTGCTTTGCTTGCTAGGGGTTATAGCCTAGTTAGCTATGAATCCTGCTACAGAGACTGCGATGCGCTACTGGGTATATGGCTAAGTATGCGCTGGGTGCGTGCTTGTGGGTGCGTGCTTGTGGATGCGCCTGAGTAGGTGGATCTGAAGATCGCTTTAAAAGAAAAAAAGGAGAGCCGCTTTGGGCTCTCCCTACCATCAGGGTGCATCTACATGCATACATTATGGCATAGAGGGTGAGGGGTGTAACCCCCTCTTTGTTCTGATTCTAGAATTTTACGTCCGTATCCTAGAATTTTTGTCCTTAGCTATGGACCACATATGACATCTTCTAGAAAAGCACTCAATCTTATCCTAAGTATTTGCTAGTGGAACACTCAGCATTGGCTACCGAGTGTCAGCTATTGAGCCTTGGTCATTAGCTATTGAGCTTTTTACCAAGCAGTTGATTGGTCAGTTTGGGGTCGGCCCGTCCACCTGTGCGCTTCATCACCTGACCGACAAAAAAGCCTTTCAGCTTCGTTTTGCCTGCCTTGAACTTAGCAAGTTCGTCAGGATGGGCCGCAATGACCTCGTCAATCATCGCTTCAATCTCAGCCGGATCAGAAATCTGGCTAAGCCCTTCCTTCTCCACGATCGTTTTAGGAGATCCGCCCTCTTTGAGTAGCTTTGGCAACATATCTTTACCAATTTTGTTGCTAATGGTGCCCGACTCAATGAGCTTGACCATTTCGGCTAGGGCCTCGGGAGATAGCTGAATTTCACTAATGCTGAGCTTTTCAGCATTAAGATACCCAGCTATGTCGCTCATGATCCAGTTGGCGACCAGCTTGCTGGAGGCTCCGGTGGCGATCGCAGCCTCAAAATACTCCGCGACCCCCCGATCGTCAACCATTACGCCAGTATCATAAGCAGACAGGCCGAACGTCTCCTGATAGCGCTTGCGCTTTTGTGCGGGCAGCTCTGGCATTTGCGCCTTCCAGGCGTTTAGCTGCTCAGTGGAAACTTCAATTGGCGGCAAGTCGGGCTCTGGAAAATAGCGATAGTCGCTAGAGCCTTCTTTCATGCGCATGCTTTTGGTCCGCTGTGGCCCTTCTTCCCACAGGCGCGTTTCTTGGTAAATGGGCTCGCCTGCTTCTATGGCGGCAATCTGGCGCTCAATTTCGTAGTCTATAGCTTTTGCGATCGCGCTAAAGCTGTTCATATTCTTGATCTCAACCTTCGTGCCAAATTCCTTTCGGCCCACCGGTCTGACCGAAATATTCACATCGCAGCGCAGCGATCCTTCCTGCATGTTGCCATCACCCACGCCCAGGTAGCGAATAATCCGGCGAATTTCCTCTGCATAGGCCGCTGCCTCTGCCGCCGATCGAATATCTGGCTCCGAGACAATCTCGACTAGCGGCACACCTGCCCGGTTATAATCCACCAGCGAATAGGCCGCACCTGCCAAATCGCTGCCCGCGTGCACCAGCTTCCCGGCATCTTCTTCCATATGCAGCCGCGTCACCCCAATGCGCTTACGCACCGGCTCACCGTCTTCAACGACCTCAACTTCTAGCCAGCCGTGTTCAGCAATCGGCAGGTCAAACTGCGAGATCTGATAGTTTTTTGGCAGGTCTGGATAAAAGTACTGCTTGCGGTCAAACTTACTGTAGGGCGCAATTTGGCAGTTCAGCGCCAAGCCTGCTTTAACCGCGTACTCTAGTGCTTTTTCGTTGAGCACTGGCAGCACACCTGGCAAACCCATCGTGACCGGGTCTATATAGGTGTTGGGGTCAGCGCCAAAGGCAGCAGAGCTAGCAGAGAAAATTTTGGTTTCTGTACTTAGCTGACAGTGGGTTTCTAGGCCAATTACGGCTTCGTATTTGTTTTCTACGGAGGTCTTTGCAGGTGCAGCGGCAGTCATAAAAGCTTCGGCTTGGGTGAATAAAACAAAATCGGGTAGGTAAGCGTTGGTTTCGCGAACAGTCAATTTGGCAAACAACAGACACGGGCAATTGTATCGCTATCACTCGCACATGGCGTGTTTGCACAGCAAATGCTTAACCAACTGACGTCAAAAACTCGCAGAAATCGTTGAGCTGCCCGACGACAGACCCATAGCAGTCCTCTAAAATCTGAAAGTTGTTTTCAATCCGCTCAGGTTCGAGACGGTAGGCGTAATTACTGCGGACAACGTGACGAAAAGCCAAATATTTTTTGAGCGATTCAAGCGTCTGCAAATCAATCACTGCCGTCCGCACGCCTTTAATCTCTATAGACATCTGCTCTAGCAATTCTTTGTGCCAGTGTTGACCTTTGCTCAGATTGCCGTCTACGCTTTGAGCGATTTGCTCGAATATTTTTTCTAGCCCGGTATACATAGCGTGCAAGCTGAGGCTAACGGCCATCCAATAAGCATTTTGACCGGTCTCCTTGGCAACAGATAGCTGCTTTTTTGTCTCGGCGTACGGGGTATCAATTTGGCTTAGCTCTCGCTGAATGCGTGCTATTAAAACAGTATGCGTCTGCATAGAAAGAGTATCTCTGGTTAATTCGTCACTCTGTGGAACGGCCTCACCTAACACCAAACCTTGGGCGGCTATGTAAGTGTCTAAACTAGGCGGTGCTTCTTCAACTCGCACGAGGTCTACGCCAAATGCTCCAGCGTTAGACATCAGTACAGTGAGCGCCTCTATATAGTCACCAAAGGGAAGATTCCAGACAGGCAGATCGATATCTGAATTTATACAGCAATTCCGAATTCAAAACCAATTGACGCCATTTCAGCCGATCGACCCTTCGACAGGAGTCAAATTTTAACGAGAAATCAATGGTTTCAAGTGTCTGCAAGTTGGAATTCGTAATTGCTGGCCATCTATGAGCAATATGGCTTTACATTACAAGGTAGTGTCGGCTCGAAGGATTGGGAGGTCTTTGCCGCTATTCTGATGGGCGATCGCGCTAGCCCTGGCGATGGTGCCGACTTGGAAAACTATGAAGTAAAGTCAGCTCTCATCGGCAATAGCTTTGAGTACCAATATCACCGAAATCGAGGACTAGAGAAGCTGCAAGATGAACGCGCGGTCGATCATCTATTTGTAGCTAGAAGCAGCACCTATGAAGATGTCGAGGTTTGGCTCATAGATCGTGCTGAGCTGCTGCCGACTTTTGACAGGTGGCTGCCTGAGCTTCAGGAGAACTATCGCACTGCGTCTCGTCAGCGATTTCGACGTTCTGTAACCTACAGATTCGTCACGTTACAAGGCACTAAGCTGATGGAGATTAAGAATGGCGCTTTGATTGAGCCGACAGAAGTGTAGCTGCTAAAGGGTTCAATATGTTTTCGCCTATCCATGTGATCACGGGAACGCATACAGCATCACCAAAGCCTGTCAGCGCTTGGTTAACTCTTTTGGGTAAAGGATAGTCGTCTGGGACACCTTGCAGCCGTGCATATTCGCGTGGAGTCATCAGCCGCATTCTAATACCGTCAGTTCCATTAACTCTGACCAACATTTGTCGGCTGCTGCCGCCTCGCGCTGTCCGCAGACATCCTGCAATGTTGTCCTTGCGAAGTTGATAGCGCTCATCATCTGTAGATGACGCTCGACTTCTGAGGCTGGCCACCATCGCTTATCGGCTTCTGGTAGGTCTTCTACAAGGCTGTCGAGCGATCGCGCTATTCCTTCTGGCAACGGAGGAATGTTCAAGAAATTCCACGATAGGTCACGGTTAGCTGCGATCGCTCGATCTAACGCTTTTGTTGTCAAAGACATTGGCCTTTGCGCTAACGTCAGCACGTCATCATGAGGTTCAGCCATTTGTACGCCTACGACAAATACTCTGAGTCTGCTTTGCGGTACGAAATGAGCCGCGTCAATGGTAAAGACATCGCAGGCATAGCCCAGCTGGTTGAGCGCCTTAATGGTGAGGCGAAAGTCTTTCCCTTGATTCGACGTCAACCAGCCGCCAACGTTCTCAAGCATCACTAGAGGGGGTCTGCGCTGTTGGTTCGTAAGAACTTCAATAAATCCTCAAAAAGCGCCGGAGTGATGACCACTAATGCCGCCTAGATTGCCTGCCAAGGAAAGATCGATACAGGGGAAAGAAGCCGTTGCTAGCAGAGAGGACGGAACATTCGCTTGACAGAGGTTGAAGACATTTTCGAGGGCGTAGTGATCTTCAGCTTCCTGGAAGTAGGCAGCATACATATCGAACTTTTCACGCGCCCAATCGTTAGCGAAGATAACGTCCCAGCCAGCTCGTTCGAGGCCCAATCGTACCAAGCCAATTCCTGCAAAGTACTCGGCGCAGGTTCTATCGCTAGACATTTTCTCAAGTGTATTGAGCGATAAACCTGTTGGCCTTGCTGTGGAAGCAAGCATAAGCGGAACTACTCATAAAATTAGGGGCGGCTGAACCAACCTTTTTGGAGATGGCAGCTCAATACGTTTGTATCATAATTTTGAGAGCTAAAGTAGAATATATTCTCTACAACACATGAGAATCAGCAGCTTGCGAAACGGGTTCTAAACCACCTAATTTTGTCGGTTTTATATCAGTCTCTCGTTAATATTTGCACAGCTCAAAAACTCGACTTGGGTAGCTGCTCAATTTAAATGTATGATTGCTTTCGATCTCTAGCTTGACACCAGCCAAAAACCAGCCTATCTTCAGTAACTATGGCTGTGATGCCTATCACGGTCGCTTTCTCAGAACTCAATACTACTTAGCGCAGCCAGCAGGTGCGACAACACCTACTAGCTGCTAACCCCCAGGATTAGCATGCAATCCCGGACGCTAGGGATAACTGTACCCTAGCCACCCCGATTTGCACCACATCTTCTCGGGGTGGCTAGGCGGCATTGGGTTCTGGTTTCCTCGCAAAACCCCATTTGGAGACCAGATCTCATGTTTATCTCTTGCATTCAGGGCGCGCCAGCGTCCACAGATTCTGTTACACATTTTTGTGCGCCCCCATCCGATGGCCCCAGCAGCCCCAAACCCAGCGAATACGACAGCGTACGCCATATGCTGTTTGGTCCGCTTCCCGTCGTCCGCTCTACTATTCGCCTGCTGCACCGGCTCAACTACGCCGAACCCAACGACTGGAGCCAGTCAATTTCTACCGGCAGGCCCAATGAGGTAATGGCGATATTGACCAAGCGAATCAGGCTTTGAGGCGCAGATGACAGTTTGCGATCGCACGCACAACAACTATGATTGAGTGCGATCGCCAATCCCTGCCGCTTCAACTCTTCAACTATCTTCTGTTACAGCGTCAACAAGCTGTTCAAACTGTGCAACAGACTTTTCAACAATGCTTAGACTGTCTTGCCAAAACTGAGGCTGGCTCAGATCTTTTTGCAAATGGTGCGCGACCAGATCTTCGGCGCTCATGGTGCCAGTATCGCGAAGTAAATCTGTGTAGCGCTGGTTGAACTGGGCTCCGTAGGCGGGCTGCTGGGCGTAGATGCCCAGGCTAAAGAGATAGCCAAAGAGATAGGGATAGTTGTAAAAACCAAGGCTGGAAATAGAAAAGTGGAGCTTGCTGGCCCAAAAGAGATCGTCGTATGGGCTGAGGCTGTCTTCGTACCACATTTGCCAGCTAGCGCTCATCGTCTCGCATAGCTGAGCAGGGCGGACGGCTCCGATCTTGCGCTGTTCGACCAGGCGCTTTTCAAACTCGAAACGGGCAGGAATGTTGAGTAAAAAGATGGCGGCGCTTTGCGCATCTTGCCAAGCAATTTCTAGCTGCTGGGCTGGCGTTTTAGCTTCGGCCATCAGGGCTTCGCGCACGAGGGTTTCGGCAAAGATGCTGGCGGTTTCGGCCAGGGTCATGGGGTAGCGGCACTGGGTGGGGGCCAAATCGCGCATTACCCAGTTGTGCCAGGCGTGGCCAAGCTCATGGGCGAGGATCAACACATTATTCATGCTTCCTTCGTAGGTCATGAAAATGCGGGGCTCGCGGGGGTCAGAGAATTTGGTGCAGTATGCGCCAGTGGCCCGGTTGGGGGTGGGGGCACCGTCAATCCAGCCGTTTTGGGCCATCATGGTGGCAAAGTCTCCCATTTTGGGGGTGAGCTGGTTGAAGGCGTTGCTAATCAGGGCGATCGCAGCTTCAAAGGAAATCTCTTCTACGTTACCGGCGGCGGAGCCTGCGGTGGGGGCCGGGGCCATCAAATCCCAAGGATGCGCTTGGGGCTGTCCGATAGCTTTGGCCATAGCGGTGAGGGCGCGCTGACCAATAGACCGCTGCTGGTAGGTGGTGTTGATGAGGGCGTCGAGTGTATTGCGCGAGATGCGGCTTTGGTGGCAGCTTTTGTCGAGATAGTGAAGCGTACGGTGGTGCGATCGCTTTTGAGTTTCTTCTAGTCGCCAGCCGTTAATTGCATTCAATCCGGCGGCGACGGCGCTTTGCTGCGTTTCCCAAGCAGATCTGATGCCGTTCCAGGCGGCTTTGCGGGTGGCAGACTGAGGATGACTGAGCAGATTGGCGGCTTTGGCTAAACCTATTTCTTGATCTGGGCCCTGATCTGGCTTCTGATCTGGCTTCTGATCTGGCTTCTGATCTGGGCCTAGATTTTGGGTCTGATTTGGACTCTGATTTGGAACAGTACACTTCAGCGTTCCGGCCAGCTCGCTATAAAGATTGCCCCAGGTGTGTAGCCCATTGGTGGCCAGAGCGGTAATCAGCTGTTCTTCACTCACGCTGAGCAGCTGATCTTTGAGTTGGCGCTGATGATGGATCAAGAAAGCGGTTTCACTGAGCACCGGGTCGGCGAGCAAGGGCGTGATGAAGGCTTCGCTGGCGCGGGTGAGAAAGACGTTTAGCGGCGTCAGGGCCTGGGAAAGGTCCGCGCTGAGCTGCTGGAGGATGGGCATCCAGGTGCTGGCACTGGCGTCTTGGGTGTCGGTGCTAAGGGCGGTGTAGATGTAGGTGCTGAGGTTGCCCATTTTTTGGCTGAGGGCGGTGCGCTGCTGGTGGATGGCGCGGATTTTATCGATGAGATCGGTATAGTCGTCAGAGCTGACGGTATCGGCAACTTCGGCCAAAATCTCGAAGGGCTGGCAGCTTTGGTTGAGATCTGCGATCGCGCCTTTGATCTCTGCGGCCTCTATTGCGATTTGCGGATCGTCGGTGCCGCTAAAAAACCGGGTGTTGTCCCACATCTGCGGGTAGGATGGCGTAGACGTGACTGGCCGGGTTGTTGTTTGCATAAATCGTTTGGCTGGTGAGCAGTATGACGGCTTCGATAAGGTGTGCTTGCCTCAAGAATAACCAAGATCTCAAGTCTCGATCTCAAGCCTCGCTCTCAAGTCTCATCTCAGAACATTTTATTTAAGCGCTTAGAACATCTCTATCTCGAAACGGCCTAAAAACCGTAACAGCCTCAGTTGTCGCTGTTGCCATCAGCAGACACAATAATGACCGTATAAATCAGCCCTAGACACGAGCCCTCGGTATGAGCAGCCTAATTGGAAAGCGCTTGCAAGGTGGAAAGTACAAGCTAGAAGCGGTCTTGGGTCGTGGTGGCTTTGGCCTGACGTTTCGGGCGCATCAGACGTTTTTAGATCAGGTGGTGGTGATAAAGACGCTGAATGAGTCGTTTTGGCGGGACCCAAACCTGAACGGTTTGCAGCAGCAGTTTCAAGATGAAGCTAGGCGACTGGCGATGTGCAGCCATCCCAACGTAGTACGCGTCAGCGATTTTTTTGTAGAAGATCAGCTGCCTTATATGGTGATGGACTACATTCCGGGGCGATCGCTCTACGATATTGTGCTGCCAGAAAACTCACCCCCGCAGCCGCTAAGCGAGACCGATGCGATCGCCTACACACAGCAGATTGGCAAGGCGCTACAGGCGGTTCATGCAAAGGGCCTGCTGCATCGGGATGTAAAGCCGCAAAATATTATGATTCATCAGCTCACAGGAGAAGCGGTGCTGATTGACTTTGGCATTGCCCGCGAGCTGACGCGAAACCCCACGCAAACGCATACCAGCATTGTCTCAGAAGGCTACGCGCCGATTGAGCAGTATTTGCCCAAGGCGCAGCGGTCGGCGGCAACCGATATTTACGGGCTGGCCGCGACACTCTACACCCTGCTGACCGGGGTAATTCCGGTGGCGGCAGTGCTGCGCGATCGCAATCCTTTGGCCCCCATACAGCAGCTACGACCCGATGTGAGCGCTGGCGTGGCAGACGCGATCGCGCAAGGGATGCAAATTGAGCTAAAAGACCGCCCCCAGTCGGTCGGTCGCTGGTCAACGTCACTCTCTAACAGCCGTTCTAATGGCCCTTCTAACAGCCGTTCCCAACCGCGAACCGCCCAAAAAACAGCCCGCCAAACCGCCAGCCGCCAGCCGCCTAGCGATCCCTCAGGCCCAACGCCTTCTGAATTTCCCACCCAGGTAGTTGCCCCTCAATATCCAGCAGGAAATCAGGCAGGCTATCGAGCAGCCCCCACGGCAGGCAATAGCAAAACAAGAGCGGTGCCGCTACCAGCGGCTTACCAAACCGAGACTGCGGCCAATGCCAATCAGCCACGGGCCAAAAAGAAGGGCGGTGGCTGCTTTTCCTCACTGCTGATTTTGACGCTGCTGATTGCGGGCATTGCAGCGGCAGGGGGGTATGGGCTGGTGCGGCAGTTTGCCGACGTTTTTTCTGGGCCGTCTGCGCCAGAGATCGATCCAGGCGTTTTTGATGAGGTGGAGACGGCTGATACGCCTGAAGCAGAGACGACCGACCCGGCAGCCGATGCGGATGAAGCGGATCAGACTGCTGAGGATGGCGGCGAGGTGGAAGACGACGACGACGATGCTAAGAAACCAAAAAAGCCTAAAAAAGATGAGCTAGACGAGGAGATCGATCCTGCGCCGTCAGTGGCGAATCAGCCGCCCCTGCTGCTTGGCGGTAGCGGCAACCCGGCCAACGCGCAGCCAGGCGGTACAGGTGAAATGGTGGCGGTGCCTGGCTTTGCGCCGGGTGATTCAATCAGTCAGGTGCGCAGTCGGCTAGGATCACCCACGCAGGCGGCAACTGTGGACGGCTACGATACCGACGTGTATGACTTGGTGCCGAATCGGGTCAGGCTGGCCTATGCGTACGAACCGGGCTCTGAGCGCGTGGTGCAGTCTGAAGCGACCTTTGCGGCGGCGGTAGATCGGCTGGTGATGCGAACGGCACTGCTAGGAATGCTGGACGGGCGCTCGACACGAGAAATTGAGCAGGGGTTAGAGGCGGTGAGAACAGGTGAGCGCGATCGCTTTGACTTTGACGCTCGCGGCTTTACGGGCGCAATTGAGCGCAACGCCTACGGGTATATCCATATCTATGTTCAGAATTAGATTCAGGGTTGGCTTCAGGGTTGGCTTCAGGGCTAGCTTCAGAAGCTGGCCTGTTCACAATTAGGGATGTGAGGTCATCTGCTGCTGCTATAGACTAAAGGGCTAAAGGATAAGTAGTAGAGCATTCTCTATGTCTAGTGTTCAACCTTTGGCGACGCAGCCTGCCGCTGAGGCGTCTCCATTTAAGCAGCAGTGGCATACGCTTGATATCGACCGGGCAGTTCGCGAGCTAAAGACCGACGCAGACAAAGGTCTATCGGCTGAGGATGCAAAGAAACGACTAGAAACCCACGGCACGAATGAGCTAAAAGAGAGCGGGGGGCGCAGCCGCTGGCAGATTTTGCTCGATCAGTTCGCAGATGTGATGCTGTTGATGCTGATTGCGGTCGCGGTGGTGGCGGCGGTGCTAGATATGCGGGCCGGTACATTTCCTAAAGATGCGATCGCGATTATGGCGATTGTGCTACTTAATTCGGTGCTGGGCTATTTGCAAGAGAGCCGGGCGGAAGCAGCGCTGGCGGCGCTGAAGAATTTATCTGCGCCGAATGTGCGGGTGGTGCGCGATCGCCAAAAAAAGCAGATTTCGGCCAAAGAGCTGGTCCCTGGCGATATTTTGCTGCTAGAAGCGGGCGATCAGGTTGCGGCAGACGGACGCTTGCTAGAAGCGGCGACTTTGCAGGCCAGAGAATCAGCGCTGACCGGAGAGGCCACCGCAGTTGAAAAGCACGCAGAAACGACATTAGACGAAGATATTGCCCTAGCTGAGCGAAAGAATTTGGCCTTTCAGGGCACAGAAATCGTGCACGGTCGCGGCAAACTGCTGGTGACCTGCACGGGAATGGAGACGGAGCTGGGCAAAATTGCCACGATGATTCAGTCGGTGTCGGTGCTGGCCACGCCTTTGCAGCGGCGGCTAAAGCAGCTCGGGAATGTGCTGGTGTTTGGCTCTCTGACGCTGGTGGCGCTGGTGGTCATCGGCGGCACCATTGCCCTGGGCTGGTCTGCTTTTGAAGAGCTGCTGACGGTGTCTTTGAGTATGGCGGTGGCGGTGGTGCCAGAAGGGCTACCGGCGGTGATTACGGTGACGCTGGCGCTAGGCACGCAGCGAATGGTGAAGCGGCACGCGCTGGTGCGGCGGCTGCCAGCGGTAGAAACCCTGGGGTCGGTGACGACCATTTGCTCTGATAAGACGGGGACACTGACCCAAAATAAGATGGTGGTGCAGTCGGTGCATACGGCAGGACTGCCGTTTGAGCGCGACTTTTTGGTGAGCGGTGAGGGCTATGCGCCAGTGGGCGAGTTTCAGCTAAAAGAGAACGCGATAGAGCCGCTGGCGAAGCCGACGCTGGCGCTGCTGCTGCTGGGCTGTGCGCTGTGTAATGATGCGGCGCTGCAAACTGAGAATGCTGAGAATGGTTCTGGTTCTGGCAAGGACAAGAGCAACGGCAACGGCGACCGGCAGTGGACGATTGTGGGCGACCCGACAGAAGGGGCGCTGTTGACCTTGGCAGCAAAGGCGGGGCTAGAAAAGGTGGCGTTAGAGAATGAGTTTCCTCGGCGCAAAGAGTTTCCGTTTTCTTCTGAGCGGAAGCGGATGAGCGTGGTGGTAAGCGTGCCCCAGTCTAATCGGCTGGAGATTTCGGCAGAGGCGATGGTGCTGGCCAAGGGGTCGGCAGAGCTGCTGTTAGAGTGCTGCGATCGCATTGGCAAAGGCGCGCAGCGTTTGGAGCAGGCGGCCCGTGAAGAGATTTTGGCCAAGGTCGATCAGCTAGCGAGTGAAGGCAGGCGGGTGCTGGGCTTTGCCTACAGGCCGTTAGCGGCGGCTGAGCTTAATTCTGATATTCAACAGATGAGCGAAGACGCGGCTGAGAAAAACTTGATTTGGCTGGGGCTAGTGGGCATGATTGACGCGCCGCGCCCGGAGGTGCGAGAGGCAGTAAAGCGCTGCCAGCAGGCGGGCATTCGCCCCGTGATGATTACCGGCGATCATCCGCTAACCGCAAAGGCGCTAGCGCTAGATTTGGGGATGGTGAAGCCAGAAAGCAGCCATTCAGACGCTGAGATAGTATTTACCGGCCAGCAAATCGAAGCGATGGATCAGTCGGCGCTAGAGTCGGTCGTCGGCAAGACCAGCGTATATGCCAGAGTCTCACCAGAGCACAAGCTAAGAATTGTACAGGCTTTGCAATCGCAGCGGCAGGTGGTAGCGATGACCGGCGACGGGGTAAACGACGCCCCGGCGCTGAAGCAAGCAGACATCGGTATTGCAATGGGGATCACGGGCACAGATGTGAGTAAAGAAGCGAGCGACATGGTGCTGCTAGACGATAACTTTGCGTCGATTGTGGCAGCAGCGGAAGAGGGCCGAGTGGTCTATGGCAATATTCGCAAGTTTGTGAAATACATTTTGGGCTCGAACATTGGCGAGGTGATTACGATTGCGTTGTCGCCGCTGCTGCTGCCGATTGTGGCGGTGCCGCTGACGCCCTTACAAATTTTATGGATGAACTTAGTGACAGACGGCTTTCCGGCGCTAGCGCTAGCCATGGAACCGGCAGAACCCGGTGAGATGAGCCGCCCGCCGCACGATCCCAAGGAGAGTATTTTTGCACGGGGCTTGGGCCTGTATATGGTTCGGGTGGGCATCGTGTTTGCGATTTTAGCGATTTCGCTGATGCTGTGGTCTTATCAATACACGCATAGCGCTAGTGAGATGGCCGGGCCGGGCGATCCGGATCGGTGGAAGACGATGGTGTTTACGATGCTGTGCCTGGCGCAGATGGGACATGCGATTTCTGTGCGCTCTAGCCACCGCCTTGCTATAGAAATGTCGCCTTGGGGCAACCCCTTCGTTTTGCTGGCGGTTGTGGTTACTTCTATTTTGCAACTGTTGCTCATTTATGTGCCCGCCCTGCGTAACTTCTTTGGCACACACTATTTGTCTGTGAGCGAGCTGCTGATTTGCGTGGGCTTTAGTCTGTTGTTGTTTGTATGGCTAGAGGCCGAAAAACTGTTCATGAGATGGTTTATTAGACGACGGCAGCATAAGGTGAGTTAATTAAGGGGGTACGATATTTTGCGCCTGCACGGGTATCTTTTGAACTGCCGCTTGGAAAACCTACCGCGTAACTGAACTATGACGGCTGAAAACCGTACCAATTTACCCACAATCGGCTGGAGGGAAAGACTGGCCCTGCCGGAGCTAGCCGTTATCAGTGTCAAAGCCAAAATTGATACAGGTGCCAGATCTTCGGCTCTCCACGCGTTCGACATTGAGCTTTTTAAGCGAGACGATGTAGATTTTGTCCGTTTTAAGGTTCATCCTTCTCAGCGGAACAAGAAAAAGGTGATTACCGCCGAAGCCAAGCTGCTAGAAATGCGCACGGTAAAAAACTCGGGCGGACAGGCGGAAACTCGCCCGGTTGTCCGAACGATCGTGTCAACGAACGATCAGCAGTGGCCCATCGATTTAACGCTGACGAACCGGGACATGATGGGCTTTCGGATGCTGCTAGGTCGTGAGGCCGTGCGCCGACGATTTTTGGTGGACTCTGGCCAGTCATATTTGCAGAGTTCTTCGCCTAAACACAAACTAAAAAAGAGTAGCGCTAAGAGTAGCACTAAAGACCGCAAGCAGAAGAAAACTAAGGGTAGTCAAAAGTTAAAACATGAAGATAGCAATTTTATCAAGAAACTCCGCGCTTTATTCAACTCGTCGGCTTAAAGAAGCCGGAGAACAGCGCGGTCATACGGTGCAAATTATTGACTACTTACGCTGCTACATGAATATTACGTCGCACAATCCTCAGATTTTGTATCAGGGGCATCCGCTGGAGGGTATAGATGCGGTGATTCCGCGCATTGGGGCGTCTAATACTTTTTATGGCACGGCTGTAGTTAGGCAGTTCGAGATGATGGATGTGTTTGCGGCCAACGAGTCTCAGGCAATTTCGCGATCGCGCGATAAGCTGCGCTGCTTGCAACTGCTCTCTAAAAAAGGCATCGGCCTGCCGGTGACCGGCTTTGCGCATTCAACCAAGGACATTGAAGGACTCATTGGCATTGTTGGCGGCGCGCCGCTGGTGATTAAGCTGCTGGAAGGAACGCAGGGAATTGGGGTTGTTCTGACTGAAACCGATCAGGCGGCAACGTCAGTAATTGAAGCGTTCAGAGGACTAGAGGCAAATATTTTGGTGCAAGAGTTTATTGCTGAGGCAAAGGGGGCAGATTTACGCTGCTTTGTGATTGGCGGTAAGGTTGTTGCTTCGATGAAGCGTCAGGGCGCGCCGGGCGAGTTTCGCTCTAATCTGCACCGAGGCGGCAATGCGATGCGGATAAAACTATCACCCGAAGAGCGCAGTACGGCGGTGCGCGCCGCTAAGACGATGGGCCTTAGAATTGCGGGCGTAGATTTGCTGCGCTCGAACCACGGACCGGTGGTGATGGAGGTGAATTCTTCACCCGGCATTGAGGGAATTGAAAAAGCAACGGAGATGGATATTGCTGGCAAGATGATTGAGTTTTTGGAGAGTAACGCTGGCGGGAGTAATCGCGATCGCATCAAATATTGATCTCATGTATCGATCGTGCACATTGACCGCATATATTAATCGCACAGCCACATCGACTGGATCTAAAACAGTTGTCTCTATAACAATAATATCTAAGATCATTACATAGAGGCTAATTGCCTTTTTGATGTGTGGCTTTTGTCGATCTGCAAAAACAGACTTTATTTATTCCTCAATCCTTAGGATATTTTCTATACCTCCTAGCGTTTTAACCAGCCGCTAGGAGATATTTATTTTTGTCTGTAACGCAGTGATTGACCCTGCCTATCTCCATAGAAAAGTGACCAAACGAGATAGCACAAATACAGCAATTTGCCTTTTGTGAATAACGTCTTATCGGTCTTTACATTTTAAGCTGAAATCGATTTGCCTAGAGGAGTTTAGAGTATTTGTTTTACCTAAAGCCAGAATGCGGTCATTTTGCAATCAAGCTAAAATGACCGCAGTATAAGCAGTGTCATAGTGGTTACGGTTTTTTTATGGGGTCTAGAATGCGCCTTCTAAGCAGTTTCATCGGGCTGACGCTCGGCTCGGCGGGGCTGCTGGCGAGCTGTCAGCAGTCTCCTACGCCTGTGGCATCTGAGATAGGCGAGCCTGAGGTGAGTGAGCCTGGGGCGAGTGGTGATGGCGGGGCGGCGTTGGCGCGATCGCCCGGCAAAGCTGCCACACCCGGCAACTTAATAACCACGCGGCCTTTAACCCCAGAGCCGATTCAGGTGACCTTAGACGACCTGCCTGCGCCCTATGCGTCCGACAGCGCCAGAAAGTCTCCAAATGTGGTGCCTATTCCAGCCGACCCCGTGTTTAACGTGCCAGAAGGATTTACGGTAAATGTGTTTGCTGAAGGGCTAGATCAGCCCCGCTGGCTGGCGCTAACGCCCGATGGGGATGTGCTAGTGACCGAAACGCGCCAGAATCGGATTCGGCGGCTGGTCGATGGCGATGGCGATGGGGTCGCTGAGACGACTGAGACGTTTGCTTCGGCGCAAAATGGGCTGAATATTCCATTTGGCATGGCGTTTTCGGCAGATGCCTTTTTCTTGGGCAATACGGATGAGGTAGTGCGCTTCCCTTGGGCGAGTGGCCAAACGGCGCTGGAGGGGACGGGCGAGCAGGTGATGCCGCTGCCGGGCGGTGGTTACAATCAGCACTGGACGCGGAACGTGGTAATGGCTCCGGGGGGCGATCGCCTATTCGTCTCCGTGGGCTCGCGCTCTAATGTGAATGAGGAAGATTTGCCACGGGCGTCGGTGCAGACGGTGGGGTTAGACGGCAGCAATCCACGGACGTTTGCGAGCGGTCTGCGAAATCCGGTGGGGCTAGACTTTCATCCGCAGACGGGTGAGCTGTATGCGACGGTGAATGAGCGAGATGGGCTAGGGGATGATTTGGTGCCAGATTACTTTACGCAGGTGGGCGAGGGTGAGTTTTTTGGCTGGCCCTATGCGTATTTGTCACCGCGAAATCTGGACCCCAGGCAGCTGGTAAACGGGGCTAGCAAAGCGCCGGAAAAGGTGGCTGAAACGCGATCGCCTGATGTGCTATTTCAGTCGCACTCGGCGGCGTTGGGCCTACAGTTTTACGATGGTGATACTTTCCCAGAGCGCTATCGCAATGGCGCGTTCGTGGCTTTTCGTGGATCTTGGAACCGCAGTGAGGGCACAGGCTATAAAGTAGTGTTTGTGCCATTTGATAAGACGGGTGACGAGGTGGGTGATCAGGTGGGTCGGCCAGCAGGCACGTATGAAGACTTTCTGACAGGCTTTTTAACCGACCCGAGCGGACCAACGACTTGGGGCCGACCGGTGGGTCTGCTGGTGCTGCCTGACGGCTCGCTGCTGCTGACCGAAGAAGCCAATAATAGAATCTATCGCATTCAATATAGTGGTGAATAGCCGTGAAAGATTTTGTAGACGCCCGTTCTTTGCGAAGCCCGATGGAAGTTGGGACGATTATCGGTACGGCGTGGCGGCTCTATAGGTCCAATTTGTCTCGGTATCTGCCGCTTTCGCTCAGGGGCAGCGCCTGGCTATTTTTGCCAGTGATTTTACTGCTTGTCGGATTGCTGTGGATGCTGAGCCAGGGCGTGGTGATAGAGAATCTTTCTGGCTTATTTGCGCTGCTGATTCCAGCTTGGATTGTGCTGGTTTTGTGGTGCAATGCCCAGTCACTCGGAGAGTTTTCGGCCATATCGCGGTTGGTTTACCAGTCTTTGAGCGTGCCGATGGGGGCAGAGTCAGAGTCTTTGAGTGAGTCTTTGCGATTTACCCGTTCTCGCAAGTTTTCTTTGCTGGGTTCGGCGGCCATTCAGTGGGTGATCTCGGCTGTTGTTAGCATTGTTTCTCTTTTTATCTATAGCATCGCGCTGGGCATGATTGTGATTGGCTTTGGGGTTTTTTCGGGTCAGCCTTCGCCTGGAATGTTTTTGGGCGGGGGGGCGCTGCTGCTGATTTCGATTGTTGCGTTGACCTGGTTTTCGATTTGGGTGGCGATGCGTTTGCTAGTGACAGAGCAGTCGCTAGCAATAGAAACCAATTCGGGTGCGATCGCCTCTATCGGACGGTCTTGGCGACTGATGAAAAAGCACGCATTGCGAGCAACTGGCATCATGATTTTGGCTGGGCTTATTTGCCTGCCAGTGCTGATAGTGACCGGTATTGGCACCCAGATTGTGCAGGTGATTGTTTTAAGAGCAGCTGGGGTGACGGTTTCTCCCACGTCGCCACCGGCAGTGCTGTTTCTTAGCAGCGCTGTTTCTTATGCGATGGGATTGCTCTCTGGCATTGTTGGCGGCATCATAATTGGGCCTTTTCTACGGGCCGTTGTCACAACACTTTATTTTGATATTAGAAACCGCAAAGAAATTCTCGACGCTTAATGCGATTTCTTTCTCTTTTTAGTCTCTTTTATGAGTGGGGCGCGGTATGTTTGGCCATACGCAGCGCGCCGTCACGTCTTCACCGCTCGACCGGATTTTGCCTTCGGCCTTTGGCGTAGCGGCAGCTGAACTAATTGCCAATGAGCAGTACGACCGCATGGTGACCTGGCAAGAGCGTGCCGTAAAGTCTGTGCCAATTGCGGCGGCGGTTAAAGACTATGATAAATAGGACAGATAGCGCTGCTGCGCCTGTGGCATCGCCTCTTGTTATCGTCCTGCCGCAGGTCTATAAATTAGACTTGCAGATTGGACTTACAGATTGGACCTACAGATTAGACTTTAGGCCGTGCTGTGAAAGTGTTGTAAGAATTTGGTAAAGAACGTTGAGCGCGCGATGAACTGGGCCACGACTCAGCCGCTTATCAACCGCTTAAAGCTAAGCTTGGGGTGAAATGAACGTCTGTTTCTGTTTGGCCAAGCGGTCAAAAAAACAGAAAATAGCCCCAAAAATTACGAATGCATATCAGTAGGCATCGCGCCGTCAATCGAGTCATCATTGGATTGATGATGGCGACTTTCTTTAGTATTTGCTTTACCTCACGGTTAATTCCAGCTCCTTTTGTAGACAGGGCGGTTTTTGTGTCTGTCGCTGAGTATTTGCTCTCAGGCGATCGCCTCTATACCGACGTTTACGATAATAAAGACCCTTTATTTTTCTACGCAGTGGCGGCACAGCGGCTGCTCGGGCCAGCGGCTGAATATCTATTTGAACTGTTGCTGATAGCTGTTTCAGCGGTGTCTGCCTACGCAATCACCTGCGTTGCCGATCGCGCTGGAATAAGCGATCGCGTCAGATCAGGAAAAGTATTGCTAATAGCAGTCCCTTTGCTGCTGACAGGCGTTTTCTGGCTGCCGGGCTACACCACGCTACCCGGCACAGCGCTCTGTTTACTAGCCTGCGCCCTCTTTTTAAGACAAAAGATGCTGCTAGCTGGTGGCTGCATTGGGTTAGTGGCTTTTACAAAGCTGATTATGCTGCCGTTACCGGTTGTTTTTTGTTTTAGCTATGAGCTTGTTTTATGGAAGGGACATTTTAGTCGCCAGCGCTTTAGCCGCATGACGGCAGGCTTTTTGGCTGTTTGCGCAGCTGTTGCCGTCATCTTATTGTCAAGGGGCGAAGCCGCTGGCTACCTACAGGCTCAGAAAAACAACTTTCTCTATTCAAACGGTGTACTGTTTGGCAACGGCACCTTTTTAGAGTCCTTTGTTTCGCATTTGCGCGTGATGTTTTTAGGAGAAGAAGAGAAACTGTGTTTGCTGTTCTCACTAATCGCAAGCATGGGATTTTCTGGCTTTTTTGTGGCTCAGCCGGGTATTGGCAAACGAACAAAGGCTTTTATCATCAGCTCGCTTGTAACCTGTGTGATGGCAGTCATTGTGCTGGGTTTGACAGGGATATGGAAGCATCATCTACAGCTGCTGTATTTTTCGCAGACGCTAATGCTGATTTGCATCGCCATCGGCTTAGGGCCAAAAGATCTGGGTTTAAAGCAGGTGGCTGGCTTGAGGCAGCGGATGGCTAATGCTTTGTATGCGATCGCACTTATCTTCTCAGCGGTCGTTTTAAGCGGAACCTTGAGCCCATATCAGTATCTGGCTGCTCCTGACACAGTCGTGCAGGCCGTCATTTTACGCACCTCCAACTTAGTTCAAGCATCACCAGAAACCAAAGCGCTGCAAGCGGTCTACCCAGATGGTACCGCATTTGCACGGCTAGGGCAAAACAGCACTGTCATACCGTATGGCGCAGCCAACGATAGCCTCATCTGCCCAGAGTTTGGCCAGTATCCCTTTTACTCTCCTGAAAGATTGAACAGCATTCTTGAGTGTGCCAAAACAGCGCCGACACTTGTGGTCGATGATTCTTTTACGCCTTTGAAAGAGATCCCTAAGTGGTGGCCAAGAGATGCTCAAAAAGACTTGATAGTTAAAAATTGGAATGGCTTTGTAACAGCCGGAGAGAATTTAATTCAGACTCAGTATGTCTGTCAGAGATTGGAGAATGTTAGGGTATGTGATTCTGTGGAGAAATAGCGCCTGAGATGGCTCATGTTCCATTGCTTGCAATGTTAGGGATCTAGGTATTCGTGAGATGACTTACCTGGGTGCAACCGTGTTCTAATAACGGCACAAACAAGCAGACGATGGGCACTAGCCTTTCAGACGTTAGGAATTATTTATTCTCACTCAACTGTTATTCTTCCTCTGACCACTTGGAAAGATTATGCACTAACGCAATCTTTTACTCAGGAGGAGTGGTGTTTGGAATATGGCCATAGCTTAGGACTTGATACATGTTATACGCCCTCTGATTGATTTGAAACCTTTCCACCAACTACAACAATCTATAACCTATCGGCAAAGCCTACTACACCCACCGTTAATCCATCATGCTCACTCGTCAAGAGGACCTCACCAAAACATACAACCGCTTCTACAACCCCGAAGACACCGCCGAAGACATCGCGCCTACCACCAAGCTCCACATCGAAATGGACACCGCCGTCGCCGCCTACGGCTGGCAAGGCCTAGCGCTAGCACACGACTTTTATGAAACTAAGCAGGGCTTGTGCTTTACTATCAGCGAAGCGGCGCGGCGTGAGTTGCTCGATCAGCTGCTCGCGTTGAATCATGAGCGCTATGCCCAAGAGGTGAAGTAAGGGCCGCACGATAAGAAAAAGAAGAAGGGGCGAAAGATGAAGCCTGAAGCGAAAAAGGCGACACCTCAAAAAGAAGCGCCGCCAGAAGACCAAATGAAATTATTTTATTAAAAGTACGTAGTGAAGGAGCGTCGGATGAGGATGTACTTATTTTGCCTATTCTATGACTGGACTGTATTGTGGAAGAAATTAATAGGCGGTACAGATATTGTTATGTTTTAGCAGCTCTATCTTCTTGTGATGCATGCGCTGAAACGATCTCCTTCACTAAGCTTACAGCTTCGCTCAGCTCCATGTGTCCGCTCTCAACATTTTGCATCAACAGAGAAGCCTCTTCAGGATCAATCAGATCAAGTTCAATAGGCTTTTTGAGACAAATATAAAAATTCGCTTTGGCACTATCACTAACGCTTTCTTTCTTCTCTTTTGCTTTGACAGCGTTAAGTTTCTCTTCAAACTCTCTCTTAATCTGCTTACGCTTGCCATCAAGCATGCCACTGTCTCTAATAAGCTTTGAAGCTCCAAATAGAGCAGCTCCACCAGCAGCAGCAGCACCAGCTACCAAAGCCACTGGCGCCGCCGCCACCAAGGTCATGCCAGTCACAGCCGTCAGCAAAGGGATAGATGTGCTTGTTGCACCTATAGCTGCTGCGACAGCACCCGCACCGACAGCGCCTGTCGCAGTCACGCCCAATCCGGTCACCATACCCAGTCTATCGTTAGGGTTCTTCTCTAGCCTTTCAATTGCCTTGATCAAATCTTCTTTTGCGATTGGCTTTTTTGTCATGAATCATTCTTCCTTTATTTTGTCCTAAGCTGCTACGGCATTGGAAAATTTAGACTCGAATACTGATATCAGCATTGCAAAGAACTTCTTCACCAGCTCCTCTACTTCTTGAAAGGACTGACCTGCTTTGTTGAAGTGCTCGTCTATTCTATGGCCAATAACAGCACCAGTAACTGTTACTGACACGCCAAGTGTGATCGCAACAGGTGTCAGCATCGGACCTAAAATAGGAATAGCGGTAATAAAACCTGTCACTACCATGCTCAATACCGCCGCAATGCTGGCTCCAGCTGCTAGGAAAGGATGAGATTTGATAAACTTAATTATCTTCATAACGATAATTTTCCCAACAGCAAAAACTTTCCCCGTAACTTTTTTGGTGACTTCAATGAGTTCATGTAGCCTAGAAGTTACTTCTTCAGGCAGTCCAAAGTCTTGAAGCTGCAAGTAAAGTTCTGCGCTATCCATTTTCTCTGCTTCTGCATTCCAAAGAGTGATCTTAAGATTTGCCTGCGGTGCGGATAGTTGGTTTTGCATAGGTCAATTTATCTTGAAACGATAAACGATAGTGGAATTTTTCTAATGACAATGTTCCTCTAAAGGCTTAGAAAAATAGCGCGTGGAATTATGCAATATCCATTATTTTTTTGTAGAGAGTACTGTTGACCTACTGATGAGCACTGATGAGCGACGAAAATATCTGATTCTTGGATTATGTGATAAAAGCGAGGAAGGCTCTAACCCTGTCTGTTCTAGCTCTGTCTGCGATTATTCAGATGCGTACTCTTCCACACATGCCAGCTTGATGATGCTAATAGCAGCAACGTCAGCGGCACAATCACCATGCCAGTCCGCTCCAGCCAAAGCGAATCAGGATTTGTCGCGTTAGCAGCTAAATAGCCTGCGTATAGCAGGTAATACCCCAATAACAGTCCGCCCTCTCTGCGAGAGATTTTGCTACCGGTAAAGCAAATGGGAAGACACAGCACAGCTACCGCCAACATGACGGGGATATCAAAGGCGATCGCCGCTGGCGGCACCGCAGCGCCCGCTGGCGAAACCACGCCTGTAAGCCCTAGCACTATCAAAATATTGAAGATATTGCTGCCCACAACGTTGCCTACGGCAATATCGCTCTCACCGCGAATGCTGGCGGTAACAGAGGTGGCTAGTTCGGGTAGCGATGTGCCTATGGCAACAACCGTCAAGCCAATAATTAGTGGACTAGCCCCTAGCAGCGTTGCAATCGTTACGGCGCTATTAATCAGTAACTGCGAGCCGCCAATTAGCATGGCCAAGCCGCTTAGCAACAGAACACCATTTAAGCCTATTTCTCTGATAGAAAGCGATCGCGTCCCAAACTGAGCATATTCGTCTTGAACTATCGGATCTTTTTCTAGGCGGCTTTGGTAAAGCAAAAATAGCGTGTAGCCGATGCCGCCTAAGCACAAAATTACGCCATCTGAGCGGCTAATTTGCCCGTCCCAGCCAAAGAGCATAACTAATCCTGACACCCCAATCATAATTGGCACATCAAGCCGTATGAGCTGCTGTGCTACGGCCAAAGGCATAATCAGAGCAGAGATTCCAAGAATCAACAACACGTTGCAAATGTTACTACCCACGACATTACCAAGGGCGATATCTGCCTGGTTAGACATTCCCGCCTGTAAGCTGACTGCCAGCTCAGGCGCGCTGGTTCCAAACGCAACAACTGTTAGCCCAATTACGAGCGGTGAGATACCTGCTGTGGCCGCTAGTTTAGAAGCGCTTTTCACCAGAGCTTCCGCACCCCCAACTAACAAAACAAGCCCAAAAACCAAAGCAGCCACAGTCCAAATGGTCATAGGTTTACTGGTGATACTATTCAAAAGTCTATAGATATTTATAGCACTAAAAAATAGTGCAGACTTGCTTTAAATGAAAAATTCTTTTGATTTGCCTTCAAATATCCCTCGCAAAGTAGAGCTGGAGCGGGTATCTACGCTTTTGAAAAAAGATAGCGATTTGGTTGTGACTGGAGTTCCTGGTATTGGGCGACGAACCTTGATTCGCGATGCGGCTCACCAGTCTGACATTCGGCATTTAGAGGTTGACTGTTTGCGCTGTCGCAGTGCTAGACAGTTCGTTCGACTGCTGACTGATGGCATTAACAATGCGTTTAGCAAACCGGATGAACTGGCTAAAATTGACCAGTGGCGTTTAGATCAATCGCTTGGACTCGATCAAGCAGAGATGGGTCAAGCTGGTCTTGTGTGGTCAACAGCGCCTGGAAAAGAGTGGCCTTTGTTTGAGCGTCTTTTGTCGCTGCCACAGTATTTAGCAGAATCTCTGGCTTGCCGTATTGTTATTGTTTTTCATAATTTTGCTCACATTCGTGCTTGGGATCGTCATCGCAAGTGGGAGACTCGTCTTTTGCAAGAGATTCAGCAGCAGGCTCAGGTGAGCTATGTGCTGGTTGCGATTGTCCAAGAGCCCTGGATGGAGGCGATGGGTTTGCCCGTTATTTTTTTAGGGCCGCTGAGCGACCCTTATATGCAGCCTTGGACGATCAGCACTATGGCCGCCGCAGGGCTAAGCTTTGCCTCAGATGGCCAGAGTTTAGCGGTGTTTTTGAGCTATGTGCAGGGCCATATCAAAGATGCGATCGCCTTGGCCCAGCGCATTCAGTTAGCGTGTCAGGCTGTCTCGACTCAGACGCCTGTAAAGGTAATTCAGACCCACCATATCCGCAGCAGTATGCTCGCTTTGGTCAAAGATCTTGAAGTGACTTTTGAAGCACTATTACTACTACTACCCCCTACCCAGGCAAAGCTGCTAGAAAGTCTCTCTTTCGATCCAACAGAAAGCCCTCAATCTAGCTCATACATTAAAAAGCACCATCTCTCTCGGGGCGGTAGCTTGCAAGGTGCGCTTAGTAGCCTAGAGCAAAAGGGCCTTATTTATGGCCCTCAGCTTGGCTATCGAGTCTCTCTGCCACTACTCGATTTTTGGATTCAACATCGCCAACGTTTGTAAGCCAACGTTTATGAACAGTAGGCAATCCAAAAGCCCTGAAACTGATCAACCTGAAATTGATTGACCTGCAATTAACTAAATTGTCATGCCTTCGCAGGCGACAGTTGCTGACGGAAATCGCCCTCGGACTTCTTGCTGTAGCCGATCTAGGGTTGCATCATCTTGTACCGGGCTGTGATGCACGAGCGCTAGCTGCTTGATGTTTGCCTGCTGAGCGATGTCAACGCCGATTTTCCACGGTTGCGTAGCGCCTGCCTCACCAACGGGTGAACATAGATACTTTAGATCTAAATAAGTACCGTCGTAAATTAAGAGATCTGCCTGGTCGGCTAGCGCTAGCATGTCTTTGCTGACGGGTTCGTGGAGGGTGTCTGTTGCATAGACAAGCGTATAACCCTGCCAAGATAGCCGATAGCCAAAGGCCTCTGTTTTCGGGTTGATTTTAAGGGTCTCTACCGTGACGTCGCCAATGTTAAATCGGGTTCGATCTGCCAAGGTGCGAAAGGTCAGCCCTGCTAGCATATTTTGTAGTGGCAGGGCGAAGTGGGGCTGTAGCATTTGGTCGGTGAGGCAGTGTTTGATAGAAGCGCCGTTGGGAGCGGTGCCGCCGTAAACGGTGAAATGATTACCGGGGGTAAAAGCTGGCTGAAAAAAAGGAAAGCCCTGAATGCGATCCCACTGAGTATGCGTAAATAAGATGTGGGCATTGATTGCCTGGGCGGGCTTCTGGCTGTGCTTTTGACCGGGCTTCTGGTTATGCTTCTGACTGTGTTTTTGACTGTTTTTTTGTAGGTGCTGACCGAGGTTGACAAGACCAGTGCCGCCGTCAAAGATCAGTCGCTGGTCACCCATTAATACCTCTACACACAGGGTATTGCCGCCGTAGCGCTGATTGGCCGCCGCTGGGGTTGGCACGCTGCCACGGACTCCCCAAAAATGCACAGACACTTTACTAGCCGGTGAGATAGCTTGTACCGGCGCTTGCGCTGTGTTTAGAGAGTGGTGGGGACTGGGTGGCTGAGCGATAGGGGTCATGGCGGGCAAAAAGAGTACTGATTAGGCTTCAGATCGGCTCTGGGGCTGGCGAGGGCTAGGTTTGATGGCTGCTATAGGTAGCTTTAGTGAACCCAGCGGCGTAAAGATCGGATCTCGGTGTTTCCATTGATTTTTTCTGGGTGGCTTTCTGGGGCAGCTTTCTGAGTGGCTTTCTGAGTGGCTTTCTGGGTGGTTTTTTTGGAGCGGCGTGGTAGACCATACAAACAAAGCCCCTGAAGAGATAGTCTTCAGAGGCTTGTATGACTTAGATAGGCTGGCTTAGCCTGCGGCTTTGACACACTCGTCAATTAGAGGTTGAACCTGATCAAGGTTTTTCCAACCAAGGACTTCGCATTCTTTCTTTTCTAGATTTTTGTAGGTTTTGAAGAACTCGGCGATTTCGTCTAGACGATGCTGGTCGATGTCGTCTAGGGTCTTGACGTTGGCATAGCGAGGATCGTCAGCAGGGACACACAGAATTTTTTCGTCGCGATCGCCACCGTCAATCATCTCCATCATACCAACGGGCCGAGAGGGAATCACGCAGCCAGGGAATGTAGGCTGATCCATAATCACCATGCCGTCGAGCGGATCACCGTCGTCAGCGAGAGTGTTAGGAATAAAGCCGTAGTCGTAGGGGTACTGCACAGAAGAGTACAGCACACGGTCTAGGGCAAATGCATTGAGGTCTTTGTCGAATTCGTACTTATTTTTACTGCCAGCGGGAATTTCGATCAGCACATTGACAATACCCGGCTTGGGCTGGGCGGGAATGCGAGATAAATCCATGAATTTCTCCTGTTAACTGCGAGGAAGGCCAGCTCAAATTTACGCAGGTGATCCTTCCCAATGCATTTTACGGGAGTGTGGCGACAGGTCCGAACTCATTTGTACCAAAAAGTTCGCCATTTTTAATAGCGCTTCTGCTTGAATGCTTTTGTTTGAGTGCTTTTGTTTGGGAGCTTTTGCTTGGGCGCCTAATGCCTATCGCAATCAAACACGGGCATCAGACGGTATAAATTATTAGCCTGCGTTCAGGGCTGATGTTTAATTTTGTCGTTAGTTTTTCTACTGGTTTTCTACTGGTTTTCTACTGGCTTTTCTACTGTTTTCTTACTCTTGCGCCCTCATAAATAGCGTCGATGGCTGCTGTGGCGCAGCGATACCGGCGGTATTAAAGTTAGAGATTGCATATAGGGGTAGGGTAAGCGTCACAATTGTGATGAAGACACCCACAAAATTGGCAAAATTGGCGACATGGCCAGGAGGTGGTTCTGACTGACGCTCGGGACTCGCAGATTCCATGCTGAGAAAAAGAGTAGCTTTTGGGTAGAGGACAAATCAACTGGCATCACTGATTGACGGATTGTCTTTTTGTAATTATTTGCCAGTCAACAGCACAAACCTAGAATATTGGCATCTAAGCGATGCTATACACGTCAATTGGTTTGAGCTATCAGGCTGTAGGTAAAAAGAGCTATAGGCAAAAGGAGCTAGGTTAAGAAATTATTTTTCAACTTTTTTCACCCTTACTTTTTTCACCCTCACAGTTTTTTCATACAGTGCGATTCCTTAATAGTAACGAAGGGTCTGATCTTCGGCACAAACAATCGTACCTTTGTTCACACATTTGTTACTTTTGTCAGTATTTACCCTCGGCGCAGCGCCAAAAATGGTATCAAACGCTACGCCTTATGACTGTATACCCTGACTGTATCCCCTGTGCGAACGAGCCTAATTTGGGCCGTTAGTGCGCGCTATACTTCTGTTTCTAGCAGCGACCGAACAGCCTGAAGCTTTTCTAATATGGCCTTCAAGAGTCTATTGGTTTCCGTTTCGGCAGATGAGGTCACTTCAATCGTAACCTGTTTGATGCCTAGAACATCTCGGGCAAAGCGGGCGACTTCGTTGGGATGAAACATCAGGGGATTATCTTTACCACTGCGGATTGCGGGATTGGGGCACTTAGGATCGCAGGGTGGATTGAGATCGCAGGGGTCGGTGTTGGCGTAGCGGTAGACGGAGGCGCGGGAGCGATTCAGAATTTGCTGCACAGATTCGATAGGAATGATCTACTCGGCGGCGGCGATGTCAATGCTGCTAGACGAGATTTTGACGGTGGGGCCTAAAGATTTTTGAGCCAATTATTGGAGCTTCTTCTGATCTGGATCAAATCTTAGCGGTGCCTCAACTAGCGGTGCTTTAATTAGCAGTGTCTTGACTAGCGGCCTCTTAACTAGCGGAGTCTCAATCTAAGACTTGCACAGCTTATATTAAGTCCCGACTTAGCACAAACGAGTCTTAAAGTGATTCTACTGGTGGCAGGTCTTCGTCTGGCATGACCTCGAAGACAGCAGCAACGGCTGGTGGAATTTTGCGGGGGCGGCCTGTTTTGACATCAGCAAAAATCCATTCCGTTTCGCCAGTAGCGATAGTGGCTTGGTCGGCGGGCCTAAAGAAAATGTATTTTCGCTGAGCGCGGACTCTGCGAGTGCTGCTAATCCACGTAAAAAGGGCGAGCTGTTCGCCTTCAAAGGCGGGTTTGAGGTATTCGATACGGTGCGATCTGGCGACCCAGGTGGCTCTGACTTTGGTGGTTTCTGTGTCACCAGCGGTGTGCTGGGTGTGGGCAATAGCGGCGACTTGCATCCAGCGGACGTATTCTACGTTGTTGAGATGGCCGTTTTCATCAATGGCTGCGGCTGGGACGGTGAGGTCGTAGCGATAGATGGCAGTGGTAGTGGCTGTCATAAGGGGCCGCGTGGCAGTGAAATAGATGATGATGGAAGTTGTTCTGACAGTGTTCGCTTAGTAGTGTTCGACTAACAGTGTTCGACCAATGGGGCTTGACTACCTTAGCAGATGAATACAGCGCGGATCGGGAAGTGTTGCTTTCTCTGGTTCGCGGGGGAACCAGGAAGCCGTTCGCTTACAGAGTTCTACAAGCATGAGCATGAGGGGTACTTCGATCAGTACTCCGACGACGGTTGCTAGCGCCGCGCCAGAGTTGAGGCCAAACAGCATGACTGCTGTTGCGATCGCAACTTCAAAGTGATTACTCGCCCCAATCAAAGCTGCCGGAGCTGAATCTTCATAGGTCATGCCCAGCTTTTGCGCCGCAACATAAGTAATCAGAAAAATGAAATTCGTCTGGATAAACAGCGGCACCGCAATCAACAGAATGTGCAGCGGGTTGCTGACAATTAGCTCACCTTTGAAAGCAAACAACAGAATCAGCGTCAAAAGCAATGCGCAAACAGCGACCGGACTAAGATACTTCAAAAACACAGTCTCGAACCAATCTCTACCTCGATTTTTAATAATCCAGGTGCGAGACACTGCGCCTGCTAGCAGCGGCAATCCCACATAAATCAGTACAGAAAGAACAATAGTCTCCCAGGGTACGATCAGGTTGTTTGAGGCCAGTAGCCATCCTCCTAACGGCGCGTAGAGAAAGAGCATCGCCAAAGAATTAACCGCCACCATCACCAGCGTATGTCCCTGATTGCTATAGGACAAATAGCCCCACATCAGCACCATCGCTGTGCAGGGTGCGATACCTAGCAAAATAGTACCTGCAATATAGGAATCGGCGATTGGCACTTCAACGCCTCTAATCACCTCAGAGCCGACAATGAGCGGGCGAAATAGCCAGCCCAAGAAAAACTGGGTAAACGCCACCATCGTAAAGGGTTTAACTAGCCAGTTGACGGCCAGCGTTAGTAGAACGGGCTTCGGTGTTTTAGCGGCTCGCTTTGCCTGAGAAAAATCGATCTTCACCATGATAGGATACATCATGAAAAACAAACAGATGGCAATCGGCACTGATACCTGATAGAGGTTCATTGCGTCTAGGGCCTGGGCAATGCCTGGGAAAGTGCGTCCGAGCGCAATACCCGCAACAATGCATAAGCCAACCCACAGCGTTAGATAGCGCTCGAAAAGATTGAGTTTTCCACCTGCTTGTACTGGTTTACGAGACGATTGAGTAGAGTGATGAGTCATAGGTTTAATGACCGATTGAGTCCTTGTGCTTTATTAATCTCTGTTTCTTGCTTCAGGCGATCGCGGCTCTAAAGCAGGCAATCTAAAGTAGGCATTCTCGCCGCCGAGCAACCGGCTAGCAGCGCCAAAGTCATCCGGTAAAAAGACCGTTTTCGGACGTGAGGAACCATGACATTTCACCCCTGATAAAATCGACTGACTAAAACCGACTGACGATTTTATCAATTCAAGTGTAGTTGAAATACTATGCAAGGAAGACAGTATTTCCAAAGATCTGTTTTCAATTAAAATTAGTTTCAAGTAAATTAGCAGGCAGCTGTAGTTGAGGAAAGTCAGTCAGGGCAAGCTAGTCAGGGCAAGTTCGAGCAGGCCAAATCGGACTGAATCGGCGAAATTTTGTGATGTATTGCTCTAGTACGATAAACTGCTGCAAGTTCAGTCGGTAGTAAATCCAGCGCCCTTCTTGTCTGCCCTGAATCAAGTCAACCTCGCGCAGCGTCTTGAGATGAAAGGAAAGCTTAGACTGCGTAACGCCGAGTTCTTTGGCAATGTCGCAGGCGCAGAGTTCCCGGTCGCGCAGCAGCTCAATAACCTGAACGCGGTAGCCGTCCGAAAATGCTTGAAATAGCGGCAAAATAGCAGGTTGGGTGGCAGTCTTCATTTTTATTCACTAAGTTTACTTGAAATGATAGCGCCTTCTAGCACCGCCCAGCGGCTGACAATCTCGACACTTTAAAAATATCGAGTTGCTTTACGAACCATTTTCCAACCTAGATGCGGATCTGTGTAGGCAGATGAGACTAGAGCTGTCGAGCCTCCACGACAGGTTGAACGCCACGGTAGTATAGGTTACTCATGATTAGATCAACGTGATGACGCTAGCGACCAAAATTGTTGATCAAAATTTTTGTTTTCTAGGGCAGTAAA
>CAWHWK010000008.1:0-146116 GCA_963833005.1 uncultured cyanobacterium
TATCAATTTGCCTACAAAGTCCTGCAAAACTCCCTCGCAAAACACAACCTCGAAGTCCAATGCCAAAAAAGCTTTGACATGGTCAACGTCCGCCGCCTCATAGACGATGTCATCGAACCACAAACCTACTTAGACAAAACCTACGCTGACCTAGACCCATCCATCGCCAGATCCCAATCAATCAAAAGCGCTAATCCTCAAACATCTAACCAATCTCCCTTTAGCAACAAACTAGACATCACCGTGAACTTCCCAGAACAAAAGTACGAAGAATCTTCCAACATCAACATCGGCGGCAACGTCACCGACTCAAACATTATTAGAGGCGACAAAAACACAATCGATACATCTTCCAAAAACACATACAAGTACGGCGATACTTACAACCAAAGCGGCCAAGGCGACAACATCAGCGGCGACAAAGTCCTCGGCGACAAAATCAACACCCAAATCAACAACAACACCGATCTGGCCACCGCCGCCCGCGACATCAAAGCCCTACTTTCCGAACTCTCCGAAGAATACAACCCCAACACTCCCAAAGGCCAAACCAAAATCAAAAACGAAGCCCTCACCCAAATCCAACAAACCCCACAGCTAAAACAGCGCACCCTCGCCGCCTCAAATCAGCAGGCTCCGACGCCCTCGAGCAAGCCATCCAACACCCCATCGCCAAAGTCGTCATCGAAGGCGTAAAAGGCTTCCTCGACGCATAATTATGCTAGATATTATGAAACGCCCTCATCCATACGCCTATGAAACGGGTCTTTAGGCTCATTCCCCCTCGCCGCCAAACCGCCAAAGAAAAGCAAATCGCCGAATGCTACACGCGATCGCCCGAAGGTGACATCATCGTCCGCCTGCGCCTCAACTCCCCCACCGCCATCCTCATGCCCTTTGAAGGCATCCCCGCCAACTTTGGCAACGAAACAACCAGCACCGGCACCGACGCCGACACCAACACCGACATTGCCCCGCCCGTCCTCAATCTCAACAAAGACTTCGTCGATTACCTCTTTGCCCGCCTCGCCGAACTTGGCGACGAATCCCTTCTCCTCCGCGTCGCCTTCACCGACACCCCCACGCTCCCCGCCTTCTCTCCCAAAGTGCTCCACACCGTCATCCACCGCTACTTTGCCTACCTAGAAGACGTCCGCCGCCAAAACCTGCAAAAGCTCGCCTGGGACGCTGCCCTCCTCGGCCTCTGCGGAGCCGGTGCCCTGGTGCTATCCGTCGTCCTCGATAGCCGCACCGCCACCGTCGAAGCCGGAATCGGCCTCATGCTGCTGACCCAAGGCGTCACCGTCTTTGGCTGGCTCACTTTTTGGGAAGCCTTGGCTAACGTGCTGTGGCACTGGCGACCGCTTTACGAACAGCTGCGCATGTGCCAGCGCCTACAGACCGCCAAGCTAGAAATCGTCTCTGCCAACAGCTAACGGCCAACGGCTAACGGCTGACGGCTAACAGCTAACAGCTAACGGCCCATAACAACTGCCCTGCCAACGGCAAATAATCGCTAAAATGACTTCCAGCAAACCCACCTTCATCCACCCTCACCAAAACCTGTATGCCTGCCGCTAACGAACTCGCTCTACCCACAGCCCAAACCCTAATTCCGTCCATTTCTCTCGACTGGACAAACAAAGAATCCATCTCCGTTCGAGCCTCCATCTTGGGCGAACGCCTCATCCTTAAGGGTATAAAAAAAGACATTGAGCCTATCGCAACCAATCCTTTAACCATTAAGGTTGGAGAAACTGGCTGCGCTGTGCTGCTGCGCTATGGCGTCATTGTCACGTTTGATCTAAGCAGTGAAGAAGAAGGTAAGCTGCTAAAAACGCTGGATTCGCATATTCGCGATCGCTTTGAAACCACCGTATCAGAAGAACTCTCCATTGCCTTTCGCACTCAGTCGTCAGAACAGGCCGTTGGCCAGTCCCGAAATCACCCTCAAGAACGTCCAAAAGAGCGACTAGAAAACAACGTCCTCTGGCTCCATCAGTGCAGCGCCGAACGCCTGCAAATCGTCGCCGAAGCCCTCGCCAAAAGTGTTGTACTCGACTATTACGAAGGCGAAGTCTCACGCCTGTTTGAACGCATCAAGCCCTTTACCACCGCCATTCAGGGCACCAACCTGCGCCCACCCAAAGAAAAAGAACTGCTGAGCTACATCGGCGGCACCCTGCTGATTCAACAAAAAATGCTTGGCATTGTAGAAGTTGGCGAAAAGCCCGACCCCGTTTGGGACTATCCAGAGCTAGACCGGCTGTACCTCCGACTAGAAGACGAATACGAACTCAAAGAAAGACTCGTTGCCCTAGAGCAAAAGCTTGCCCTCATTTCTAGAACCGTCGAAACCGCCCTCGGCATCTTGCAGCGCGACAGCAGCCACCGGGTAGAGTGGTACATCACCATTTTAATCGTCATAGAAATCGGCATCGCGCTTTACGATATCGTGACCCGGTAGGCATCGCGTGACCCGGCAGGCACCGCGCCCAACCATCGTCTAGCTGTCTAGGCCGACAGTAGCTTCGGCTACTAGCTGGAACTTTTGAGCACCGGAAGGATTCTATAGGGAGTAGCCAATTGTCCACACGGAGCTAAGCTGACTACCATGCGCCTTGCCTACATCACAGGAGAATATCCAAGAGCAACAGACACGTTTGTTCAGCGTGATATCTCTGAACTTCGCAATCACGGCGCAGAGGTGTTTACCTTCTCTGTGCGCAGAACGGGCGACGAACACATGGTGGGTGAAGAGCAAATTTCGGCGCGGGCCAGCACTTTCTACATTTTGGCCAATGCCAATCCGCTTGCTTTAGCGATCGCACACACTCAGCTTTTCTTCAAATCCCCAGGCCGCTATCTCCGCACGCTCAAGCTCGCCTGGAACATCCGCGAAAGGGGCATTCGCGGCACCTTCTATCAGCTCTTTTATTTTGCCGAAGGCGGCATTCTCGCCAGACAGGTGCTCAAGCAAAACATTGAGCATCTTCACAATCACTTTGCCTACGCTAGCTGCAACGTCACCATGCTAGCCGCAGAGCTGTGCGATCGCAGCTTCAGCTTTTCGGTTCAAGGCCCCACCGTATTTTTTGACGTCACCCGCTGGCGACTCGACGAAAAAATCAAGCGCGCGCTGTTTGTGCGCTGCATCAGCAACTTCTGCCGCAGCCAGTGCATGATCTTCTCTCCCCCCGAAAAGTGGAACCGACTGCATCTCATTCACTGTGGCGTCAGGCCCGAGCTGTGCGATCGCGCTTCTCACACGCAGCCGGGCTATCGCTTGCTTTATGTAGGTCGCTTAGCAGCCGTTAAGGGACTACCGGTCCTTTTTGAGAGCATTGCCAAAATCAAGCAGACTAATCCCAACGTTGTCCTCACCATTGTTGGCGATGGCGGTGAGCGCAAAGAGCTAGAGAAAGCCGCTGCCGAAATGGGCATTGCTGACAACCTCGACTTTGTTGGCTACAAGTCTCAAGCAGAAGTGCGCCAGTACATGCAGCAGTCTGACATCTTTGTCTTACCCAGCTTTGCAGAAGGGCTACCCATCGTGCTAATGGAAGCTTTGGCAGCGGGCCTTCCGGTAGTGTCAACTCAAATTGCGGGCAATAGCGATTTGGTAGAAAACGGCATCAATGGCTATCTGGTGCCACCCGGAGATACCGTCCTGATGGCCGAGCATATCAAGACCCTGTTAGACGATGCTGATCTGCGATCGCGCCTGGGGGCTGCGGGCCGTCAGAAAATTGAGGAAGACTTCGATATTCAGCGAGAAGTGCTGCGTCTCTATCAGGTAATTGATTCAGCTTTAAAAGGCGAGGTTGAGGCTATCCGTCCGGTGCTTCCTACCGCTCACTCACTAGCGTCTCAGCCAAAAACGCCTTCATCGCCTGCCACCCTCTCTCCGACGCTTTCGGCATAAAAAACATCCCACTTTCTCTAGATTGCGCCTGCGGATTTGTAAAGGCGTGGCCCGTATGCCCGTACATATGAATTTGCCAGTCTGCCCCTCGCCGGGTTAGCTCGTCGGCTAGGGCCATCGTATCTGCGGACGGTGCCAGCGGATCTTCCCAGCCGTGCAGCACCAGCACTGCCGCTGATATCTCGCTCGCCGTCTGGCTTGCCGTCTGGCTTGTCGTCTGGGGCACAGGTCCCAGAGGCGGATCGTAAATGCCATGAAAGGTGACCGCAGCGCGAATATCTGCCCCAGAACGGGCCAAATCCAGCACGCACTTTCCCCCAAAGCAAAAGCCAATCGCCGCGATTTGCGCACCGTCTACTTGTGGTAGCTGGCGCACCGCGTGCAAGGCTAGCTGCATATGTGCCAGCAGCCGCGCGCGATCGTCATTGAGCACCGCCATTAGCTGGCTCGCGGCCTCAGGGGTAGAGGCCCGCTTGCCCTGACCATAAATATCAATTGCAAAGCCAACGTAGCCCATTGCTGCGATCGCCGCTGCCTTTTCGGTTTCAAACGCAGACTGACCTTTAAAAGTGGGTGCTATCATCACCGCCGGTCGCTGACCTGTCTGGGCGTCATCCCAGCTTACGCTACCCTCAAAACAGCCTATCTCGCTTTCATACACTAGCGGTTCGGTAACTATCAAAATCCTATCCTTCTATAATAAAGCGCTACGGCTATCTCGCATTTGTCAATGATGTGATTCTTGTGTTTATAAGATTGTTACTTTACATCGAGAATGTTAGGGAGCATGTTGTAAAAAGGTAAATGTGGGAAACTTTCATTCTTTAGACAGTGTCCAAGTTACTACAAAGCATATTTTTTACAGATATTTTTTTAGCGGTTTTCTTGTAGCGATTTTCTTGTAGCGCCTGGTGGATAATTATGGTTTTAGATCACAAAAGTGTAAAGCAAACAGCGCTTATAGACTGGAAGCCAGAGGACTATGCCGGTTTTGGGCGATCGCAGCAGCTACTACCCCATGCCTATCACACCCTACCGCTCAGTCAAAAAGACTATCTAGTAGACCTGTTAGATAGCTATCCTCGCAAGTGGCTTCAGGTTTTTACGATGGGGACCGATCCGTGCCTGCGTCAAGAGTGGCAAAGCGTAGACGTACCCACCCACGCCACAGGTCAAGACATTTGGCAGGCCGTAGAGCGAGGCCGCTTTTGGTTAAACCTGATTTTTATCACTGAAGTCAGTCCAGATTTTGGTGAAATGGTTACCGGCATGTACGAGCACCTGAGCAAACACTGCGCTCACCTGGCTGGGCCTCGAGCCGATTTCAGCACGCTGCTCATTTCTTCACCTGGCAGCCAGCTTTACTATCACCTAGACGCGGCCCCCAACATGCTGTGGAATCTGCGCGGGACAGAGCGCTTTTGGCTATATCCAGATATGGACTTGCGCTTTACGCCTCAAGACTTTTTAGAGAGTATTTACGCCAACGAAATTGAAGAAGAAATGCCGTATGACCCCGCTTTTGATCAGGCGGCAACCTGCTATACCTTGCAGCCCGGTCAGGTGGCCTCTTGGCCGCACAATGCACCCCATAGAGTGGAGTATATAGACTTTAGCGTTTCGCTAGCGACCAGCTACTACACGCCCCGCCTAGAGCAGCGGCGACGGGTACAGCTCGCTAACCGCTATATTTTGCGCGGTCTAGGCATTAAAAATCGCTCGATGAAAGAGACAGGGCTAGGGGCTTGGGCAAAGCGATCTACCTATAGAGCGCTCAATAAAATTCGTCCATTTGAAAAAGCCAGCGATCGCCTAGAAAGCTACATTACCCATTTGCAGCTAGATCCTGACGCGCCCGACGGCATGCGACAGCTAGAAAAACAGATTCCAGCTTCTTTCTCAAATGTGAACTAACTGAATCTAGATAAAGCGTAAGGTGATACTAACGTCATCTCTTTTTCCATAGTCTTTTTTAAATAGTTTGTTGAGCTTTTTTTATAGTTTTCCTAATTCGTCATAGTTGTGAATATCAATACTAGCCATAAACATACGTACATAAAATCCTCAGAGCACACCTCGGCAACACAATCTCATAACAGGCTATCTACAAATAAAGTTGTCATCGCATCAGAACAGCCTCAGATACAACAGAGTATGTATCCGGCGCAACAATATATTCATCAGCAAGGCATTCATCAGCAAGGCATTCATCAGCTTTTTGAAGATCAGGTGTCAAAAACACCTGATGCGATCGCCCTTCAGTCCAGCTCAAAAGCAAACTCGCACACCCTTACCTACGCTCAGCTCAACTGTAAAGCTAACCAGCTAGCCCACTATCTCATTGGGCTAGGCGTCGTACCCGATAGCCTAGTACCGATCAGTACACCGCGATCGCTCGAAATGGTCATCGGCATCCTCGGCATCCTCAAAGCAGGCGCGGCCTACGTCCCCATCGATCCAGCCTATCCAGCCGCACGGCGAACCTATCTGCTGCAAGATGTCTTAAAGAATAGAGATGTCTTAAAGAATAGAGATGTCTTAGAGAACAGAGATCAAAACAGCGATACTTTACCAAATGGTCTAGCGCCACTGCTGCTGACCCACTCATCTCTCCACTCATCTCTCCACTCATCTCTGTCCACCGAGCCAACCGATGAAGCCGAGCCAACCGATGCAACGCCAACCGACGAGATTATCCCTACCAGCCTTCTCCTCGACACCGACTGGCCTACCATTGCCCAGTATCCACAGCACAATCCAAACATTTCCATCACAGCTAGCAATCTAGCCTATGTCATCTATACCTCTGGCTCTACGGGCAATCCTAAAGGGGTGATGGTTCAGCATCAGGGCGTTATTAACCACGCCCAAGCCATGGCCGCAGCCTTTGCGATCGCCCCGGCTGATCGCATGCTGCAATTTTCGAGCATGAGCTTTGACATCATCATTGAAGAGCTATACCCAACGCTGATTAGCGGCGCAACCCTGGTGCTGCGTCCCGAGGAAATTTCAACCTCTCTCAGCGCTTTTTTGCAGTTTACAGCGACCGAAAAAATCACCATTCTCGACTTGCCGACCGCTTTCTGGCATGAGCTAGTCAACGGCCTAGCCCAATTTTCTCACCAGCCAAAACGCTTCCCACACAGCTCCCTTGCAGCAAGCATCAGACTCGTGATTGTCGGCGGCGAAAAAGCGTCGCGCGCGGCCTATCAGCAGTGGGTCGATCTAGTCGGTGAGTATCCGCGCTGGCTCAATACCTATGGGCCTACCGAAGCAACCGTCACCACCACGCTCTACGATCCGATTGCTGAAGGCTTTGATATAAACCAAGATCTGCCCATCGGGCGGGCGATCGCAAACACCCAGACCCACATACTCAACGAAGCCCTAGAGCCGGTTGCGCCCGGAGACGCCGGAGAGCTGTACATCGGTGGCGCTGGCGTAGCACGGGGCTATCTCAACCGGCCAGAGAAAACAGCCGCCGCCTTTATCACCAGTCCATTCAGCTTTCCGTCAGGCCCACAGCAGCGACTGTACAAAACCGGCGATCGCGTTCGCGAGCTGCCCGATGGCAATCTAGAATTTGTAGGCCGCACAGACTTTCAGGTAAAAATTCGCGGCTTTCGCATTGAGCCAGGCGAAATTGAAAGCCGTCTAGAAAAGCATCCGCAGGTGTGCCAGCAAATTGTCTTGGCCCGTGAGGATGTGCCCGGCCAAAAGCGGCTAGCTGCCTACGTTGTCATGAAAAAAGGTCACGAATTAGATGTTCGTGACTTGCAGGCACACCTGCGTCAGGCGCTGCCTAGCTACATGATTCCATCGGCCTTTGTCGCCCTGAGCGCGCTACCGATGACCCCCAACGGCAAGGTAGATAGAAAAGCCTTGCCCGTTCCAGTCAATCAGCCCAAGGTAGAAGGGGTCGCGGCGCGATCGCCGCTAGAAAACAAGCTAGTAGAGATTTGGGAAAATGTCTTAGACGTTCAGCCGGTCGGCATTACCGATAATTTCTTCGAGCTAGGCGGACATTCTTTGCTCGCGATGCGTTTATTTAGCGATATCGAAATTACTTTTCAGCGCAGCTTGCCCGTGACGACCATTTTTGCTGAGCCGACGATTCAGCAGCTTGCGTCTGTACTGGCCGCAGAACTCTCGCCCGGTCGGCAGCAGGCGGCGAAGCAGCTCGCGGCTGTCGATTCGATTGTGCCGCTTAGAGCAGGTAGCAGTAATTGCCCTCCTCTATTTTTAGTTCACGATGCCGATGGCACCACTAGCCCCTATATCCATTTGGCGGCCCAGCTGCCAGGCGATCGCGCCATTTACGGCATCGAACCGCTCAGCGGGCCCAACTTGCCAATGGCACATAGCCGCATTCCTGACATGGCGGCCTACTACATTCAACAGATGCGCCAAGCTCAGCCCCACGGCCCTTACCTGCTAGGCGGACTCTGTGCAGGCGGGGTGATTGCCTTTGAAATGGCCCTACAGCTAGAAGCACTCGGCGAAACGGTTGCCCTCACCGTTTTGCTAGAAGCGCCCGATGTCGCGGCCACCGAGCGCAATACGCTAGCCGAGCGCCGCCTGCAAAGCCTGCGAGAAACCCTGCCCGCCAATAAAGCCAAAAGGCTTAAGCGTCTCGTTGAAAAAGCGACCAATGTTATTCGCTACGAAATTCAAAATCGCTTTGATCAGGCAAAGACCACCGTTAAGATCAAGGCTTTCCGCTATTGGCAAGACCGACAGGCCAAAGGCTGGACGCTGCCAGACTCTCTACAGGGCTTAGAGGCCAGATCGCTCTATCTGTTTGCTGAAAAAAGCTACGCGCCTAGCGCCCTGCTCCACAGCCAAGTGGTCTTAATCAAAGCCGTTGGCCCAGGGAAAAATTCAGCCGACCGGCCCTACCACGAGGTGTACGAAGACGCGCTCTTTGGCTGGCGCGATCGCACTCATCACCCCATAGCCTCTCATCAGGTCCCCGGCGGACACTTCACCATGCTGAGTCAAGAGAATGTCTCGGCAGTGGTTGAAGCGATCGCGCCGCTGATACCCTCAAGCTAAAGACCTCAAGTCGAAGCCCTCAAGCTGAAGCCGCTAGTTTGTTGGAATTGTTTCTACACTCAGTACTTGCGGCGGCGTAGAATCTGCCGGATACAGCAAATCCACAGCGACCGTCCTTGTACTCTGCGGCGCTAATGTAACCTCCACCAGCGGAGTACCCGACTGCCCTCGCTTCATGACCAAGTGAATATTGCGGATTTGGGGCAGACCGCGATCGCCTTGAAAGCTGACCTGCACAGGCCCGCGAAAGAAGGTTTGCACGGCGGGCGGATCGAGGAAACGCAGGCCCCCTTGGCTAAGCTCATCTTCTTTTAAAGGCGTTTGCAGCGAGACCACGACCGTCTGAGCACTATTAGTAGGGTTGTATAGCGGCAGGGTAAGGCTGTAGCGTACGCCGTAGTTACCGTGGCTTTGATAGGCTGTGTCCGGGTAGCGCACCAGCATTTCGGCACTCTGGTTTTGGCCACTGCCCATCGTGCCGCCATACAGCAAGCTAATGCCATAGGAAAAGGCCGCGCCAGGATCAGGAATCGTGAGCTTAGCCGCCTCGTCGGTAGTGGGCGCTGTGTCTGGGTCTGGGTCTAGATCACTGAGCGTCGTTTGCCACCAAGAGCCGGACGAAACACCGGCTACGCGCCCATAGATGAGCTGTGCGCCGGGTGCTAGTGGGAGCGGGGTGGGGGTGCGATCGCGCGGCCCAGAAAGTCCACCCATTTCTAGCAGCGATCGCCAATCCGTCAGGCTGGGGGCAACTTCCTCACCTGCCTCGTTTAGCCCAACCGGTTGAGCCAAGCTCGCAACATACACCGGCCCGCTGCTTTCTAAATGTGCCAGCGTAGAGCGTCCGTTAATTGGGGGCACCAGCTCACGAATGGGAATAGGCTGATTGAGCAGCAGGGCATCTTCTCCTGGCCCAATCGTCATCACCGCCGGAAAAATATCTTGCCGCCGACCCTGCAAAATATCCCCCATCGCCCGACTCCCCGGCCCGGCATAGACCGGGTGAAGCGGACTAAAGGGCACAAACTCTGGCAGCGGCACAAACGGCGCATCGGGCTGGCTAAGATAGCTCGCACCGTCTAGCACCCGCACGGTCACCGCCTCGGTCCCAGGATTATGGATCAAAACGCCTAAGTACATGCTGTCGAGCATCTGAGGCGTTTCTTCGCTATAGTCCAGCGCTTTGTAAACATGGTGGGCAAACACATCAAAGCGCCCCTCAAACGCAAAGTCGAGATGGGCTTCTGGGGTAGCCATCCCGGCTGGCGGAAAGGTCGAGAGCAAGATCCCCGATGCCTCAATTAGCTCTGGGCTGTTGCTGTTGAAAACCGGAACACTGTCTAGCGAGCCCGGTAGCGGCCTTACCACCTGTGGCACTACCCGTTCTTCAGGGATAGGTTGCTCGGCAGGAGCCTGGGCCACAACTGGTATTAGGGCTGGTATCAGAACTGGTGCAAGCTTTGTAATAAAAAGAGAAGACAGGAAAGGTGTCAGCCAGACAAACATAAGAAGACTAAAGAAACGATAGCGCTACGTTTTTGTCATTAGTAAGCATCCGTCAGTTTAAGCTGAATCTGGTGGGCTTGAGTGTAGAGCAAAAATGTTTTGAAGTCTTGGGCCAAGTGAGTTAGAAATTCAGACATCGTCTGGGATCTGACATCACCTTTAAAGAGACCGGATAGAACGAACAGATGCGGCGGCTGCGTTGGGTCGCTCACTGTCTGGGCTGAAGTCGCTTGAATGCTGACGCGAAGTAGGAGAAGGCGTAGATTGAGCGCTTCTGCGTGATACAAAAGCGTTGATAAATCGGAGCGAACTGAGTCCACATGGATGCTCATACGGGCCACTAGCGCCGGTTTGCCGCCCTTTGTGACTTTAGTAAATAAGCAGGCCAGGTCGGTGGTTAGGGGGCTTTTCTGCTGACCCGTGTTTTGGTTTGAAGACTGCATGTTAAGAAACTGATGGTTTGAAGACTGATGGTTTGAAGACTGATGGTTTGAAGACTGCTGGTGCAAAAACTGATTGAACGCTTTCAGAATGGCTGGCCCATCAAGCTGTTCAAATTCAGTAGTTACCAGCGAATAAGATACCAGCGAATAAGTTATCCATGTATCAAATTTACTTTATACATATCCTTGAGATCTGTGCATACACCTCACAGCCAAATAGCAAAAACTTCATGCAGATCAAGCCTCTATCCGGGCAAATGCGGAGCTGCCTTTGTGGCTTTTAATACAAACAAATAATACAAGGGCGGCCTCTTGAGCGGCAGGCACTACATCCTGATTGTGTTTTAAAGGAAATCAACACAAAGATTGTGCTTGATTAACACTTTGCTCTAGAATTCACTCTATCTCTTTAGTTTCGTTAGCCTTTGCCTGTGGCTAACTTGTGATCAGCGAATGAAAATTCTCCACGGTTCCTGGATTCCAGATGCGCACACAAACTTTGTGCAGACCGGAGCCTTTTACCTGTGGGTAGAGACTGCGCAGCATTCGCCAGAGGCCACAGCTAATACCTCAACTAATAAAGAAACCAGCAGCCCAGCATCAAACAAAAAGGACTTTGAAGCACCTCACTATTTGGGTAAAGCAGACCTAGCGGCATTTTTGACAGAAGAGCTGGGGTTTCAAGGGGCTGGTTCAAAAAAAGACGTTGGTGCAGACATCAGTGTCAGATTTTTTGAGCTGCCGACCGCTCAGCAGCAGCCGCTGCCATCGCTAGAGCTAGCGCGCTATTTAGAAACAGATTTGCCGGAAGCATTTGAATGGCGCAGATGGCCAGTAGACTGCTATCGAATCCATCAATTCAATTCTCAAGCCAAGGCCAACGGTACTGGAGCGGGTATCAGCGCTTTTGTTGCACAGCTAAAAGAGCTTCATTTTATTGCGCAATATCAGCTAGCCGATGTGCAGCTAGGGGCCGATCTGTTGTTTTGGCATCACTATGCGCAGGCGTTCAAGCAGGTTATCTTAAAAGACCACTACATCCCGTCTTTACGCTACCGCAAGGTAAAGAAGACCTTTGAAACGTATCCTCATTGGGAAATTATTAGTGAGGCTTACGAAGATTTGATTGGGCGCTATACCGAGTATATGCCTTTGGTGTGTACGGCTGGGTTTGCGCAGCAGGCGGACGCGGCTGTGCTGGCGAAGGGAAAGTCTTCTAAAGAAAGAGGCCAAAGAGAGGCTCGTTTACACGAAAAAGAGAGCCTATTGCGTCATTGTTCAGAGTGTTTGCTGCACGACGTTGTAACCGGGACGCCGCTGCCGCAGTCTTTTTATAAGCAAATTGAAGGATCTTTGATCTATAGCTGTTTGAAATCGACTCACTGGACGACTAGCACAGAGCTGTCTTTGTACAAGCAGTGGCGACCGTGGCGCGATCGCATTGCTCGCACGCAGAGTGCAGTGCCCTTTTACCTCTGCTTTCAGCTGCACTCACCCACCGATCCTAACGAAGACTGGGAGATTATTTTCAAAGTCGCACCCAAGCAGCATCCGTCTTTGCGCATTAGCCTAGCCGACTATTGGCAGCTCAAGCCACATCAGCAAATGGCCCTAAAGCTGCAGCTAGGAGAAAGTTTTGAGCAGGATCTGCTGCTGGCACTTGGCGACGCGGCCCGGATCTATCCGCCAATGTGGGCAGGGCTAGAAACAGACGAACCCGCCAGCATCTTTTTAGATGTGGATGCAGCATTTGATTTTTTGAACGAGGCGGCCTGGATACTAGAAGATTCGGGCTGTAAGGTGATTGTGCCGGGCTGGTGGACACCGCAAGGTCGGCGCAGGGCAAAGCTAAAGCTGAAGGCAAGCAGCCGGTCGGGCGATCGCAAAGACGCCTCTGATCGGTCTAAAAGCGAGCAGTCTAAAAGCTATTTTTCGTTTGAGACGCTGGTGGACTATCAGTATGAGCTGTCGATTGGTGGCGAGCCAGTGAGCGAAAAAGAATGGCAGCAGCTAGTAGATGCGCAGACGCCGCTGGTGCAGTTTCGCGGCCAGTGGATGGAGCTAGACCAGGCAAAAATGCAGGAAATGATGGACTTTTGGCGACAGCACCGTCAAGAGAACCCAGAAGTCAGCTTGTTGGACTTTATGCAGATGACCGCGCAACAGGGCGATGACGTAGAGGTAGACTTTAGCCGCGATCGCACGCTGCTGACCATGATGGATAGGCTCACAGATACCAGCGCCCTGGTGCCGGTGCAGAATCCCAAAAAGTTTGAAGGGCAGCTAAGAGACTATCAAAAGCGCGGCGTTTCCTGGCTGAGCTATTTGGAGGGTTTAGGCCTAAATGGCTGTTTGGCCGACGATATGGGCCTGGGCAAAACGGTGCAGGTGATTGCCAGGTTGTTGCAAGAAGAAGAAATGGTGACGGTGCTGCCACCAACGCTGTTAATTGCACCGACTTCGGTAGTTGGAAACTGGCACCGGGAGCTGCAAAAGTTTGCGCCTCATTTAAAGGCAACGGTGCATCATGGGAGCGATCGCATCAAAGACAAAAAAGCCTTCAAAGCCTTGTGCAAACGCAACGACTTGCTGATCACCTCTTTTTCTCTGGCTCGGCGCGACGCGGACCTAATGGACAGCATCTTCTGGCACCGCATTGTCCTAGACGAAGCGCAGAATATCAAGAATCCTAAAGCGGCTCAGACCAAAGCCATTTTGAAGCTGTCGGCGCGGCACCGACTGGCGCTGACCGGCACACCAATTGAAAACCGGCTGCTAGATTTGTGGTCTATTTTTAACTTCCTCAATCCTGGCTACTTGGGTAAAGAGTCTCAGTTTCGCAAAAACTTTGAGCTGCCCATTCAGCGCAACAACGACCGGCAGCAGTCTGTTGTGCTAAAAAAGCTAGTAGAGCCGTTTATCTTACGCCGGGTAAAAACAGACGAGTCGATTATTAAAGATCTGCCGAGCAAGGTAGAACAAAAGCTGTACTGCAACCTCACCAAAGAACAGGCATCGCTATACGAGGCGACAGTGCGCGATGTAGAAAAGCAGCTCGCAACAGCAGACGGCATTCAGCGAAAGGGATTGATTCTGGCGACGCTGATGAAGCTAAAGCAAATTTGTAATCATCCGGCTCAGTTTTTGCAAGATGGCAGCGATTTTACAACTGGGCGATCGCACAAGCTTAGCCGTCTAAGCGACATGGTCTCAGAAGCCATTGCCGACGGCGATAGCCTGCTGGTGTTCACTCAGTTTAAAGAAATCGGCGATTCACTCGAAAAGTATCTACACCAAAACTTTCACTACAACACCTACTATCTGCACGGCGGCACCTCTCGCAAAAAGCGCGATCAAATGATGGCCGAATTCCAAGATCCTGAGACTGACCCCTCTATTTTTATCCTTTCGCTCAAAGCGGGCGGGGTAGGGATTACGCTCACCAAAGCCAATCACGTTTTTCACTTCGATCGCTGGTGGAACCCGGCAGTAGAAGATCAGGCCACTGACCGGGCTTTTCGCATCGGGCAGAAGAAGAATGTCTTTGTTCACAAATTTGTCTCTATTGGTACGCTAGAAGAGCGAATCGATCAGATGATTGAGGATAAAAAGAAGCTAGCAGGTGCAATTGTCGGCGCGGATGAATCCTGGCTGACTGAGCTAGACAACGACGCCTTCAAGCGGCTAATCGCACTGAACAAATCAGCCATCATGGATTAACGATGTCTAACTTTACGCGTACCTGGTGGGGCGAGACCTTTCTCGCCACTATCGAACAATTTACCGACAAGGGTCGCCTCAGCCGGGGGCGCAGCTATGCTAACGGTCGCAAGGTTGAATTGTTTGAGGTTAAAGGCGATCGCGTCACCGCCCATATCAAAGGCTCGGTCAATCCCTACTATGGCGTCTATACCGAACCGCTCTACGTCACCACCCTAGAATTTGAGCCCATTAGCCAAGCTAAATGGGCCGCCGTTATTGCCCTGATGGCCTCCAAGGTCAGCATTCTTTCTAAGCTGCTTGTCGGCGAAATTCCAGACAATATTGAAGAGAGCTTCGAGACATTAGGACTGCGATTACTGCCCGAAAAAGGCGACTTTACCGGCCACTGCACCTGCCCAGACTGGAGCAATCCGTGCAAGCACATAGCGGGCGTCTACTACCTTTTGGCCACCGAAATCGACCGCGATCCGCTGAAGCTATTCGAGCTACGGGGCCTTGCCCAAGAAGACTTACTCGCGGGTTTGTCCAACACACCGCTAGGGATTGCTTTTTCTAAGGAGCTGACCGCAGAAGCCGCGCCGCCTGAGCCTGTAGAGAGCTTGCATACTCGGCCAGAGGTTGTCAGATTAGCGCGCTCGGTTTCTCTCAATGACTTTTGGCAGGGAGAAAAGCGCTTACCTAGCACCGTTGAGACACCGCAGCCCACTAATGTGCCTGCTATTTTGATCAAAAAACAGGGTGACTATCCGCCTTTCTGGCAGCGTAATAACTCTTTTATTGAAGCGATGGAAGACTTTTATACCCGCGTACGAACGAAAAACGGTAATGTTTTGGACTGACTGTAGATAGACGAAAGATAGACGAAAGATAAACGAACCGCAAATGGATGAACCGCAGATGGTTGAAAACAAACGGCTAACCAGTGCACAGCAAATTCAGCAGCTAGATCCTGAAAAAGATGCGATCGCTATTTGCCATCTGCTCGCAGGCTACGAATTTCCCTGGGACATCACCCGCGCCCTCGAAATCGCTCTGCTGCGAACCTTCTGCATTCCCGCTATCTCTCGGCTACTCGACAAAACCGGTGAATTTCGTCGCCATACGCAGAAGCGCTACGACGATACCGGCATCGTCGTCTCAGAGCTACTGAAATGGGGCTATCACCATCCCCGTGGGCAGGCATTCTTGCAGCGCATGAACGCGATTCACCAGCGCTATGAAATCGACAATGCAGACTATCTCTATGTGCTCTCTACTTTTATTTACGAACCTGTGCGCTGGATAGAACAGTTTGGCTGGCGTCAGCTCACCGAGCGAGAAAAGCAGGCGCTGTATTATTTTTGGCGCGAGGTGGGCACTCGAATGATGATCGTAGATATTCCACCTACTTACGCAGCGTTTGAAGCCTATAACCGAGACTACGAGCAGACCCACTTTGTTTATCAAGCCGCAAATCAGCGGGTGGCAGATGCGACCAGGCAAATGCTAGTGGGTTGGTTTCCGTGGGGAGTGCGATCGCTCGCCAACCCCACAATTCCCACCCTGCTTGACCCGGCCCTGCTCCAAGCCGTTGGCTGGCAGCCAGCACCCGTTCGCCTCACCGCTTGGGTCAAAAAATGCCTACACCTGCGTAGCCGCCTGCTGCGCCAGCTTCCCCCTCGCACGCTGCCCGACTTTTTTATCGATCAGGCCATCCGTAGCTACCCGCAAGGATACAGCGTAGAAGAGATAGGCCCCAGTTCACTATTAGACCAGCTCAACTAAACCAGCTCAACTAGATTCATTCAATGCAAAAGAAGGTCTAGCAAAGTGCTTGCTGGCCCGAATGAAGCCAATGAAGCTGACAAAAAACGAGATCTTCTTTGTGTCATATAGCTATGAAATTGGGTGTCCTAAGAGTCAGGACGGCTTCTGTTAACCCCTACTTTCTAGTACCTATGCGCACTTTCATTAAGCTAATCGGCTTCTCTTTACTGATGCTCAGCATCTACTTGCTAGGTCACAACATCTTATTTACCACCAACGTTTATCCCTACTGGTGGCGCGGGGTCTCTGCCGATGCTTCGATCCTTTTTCTGGCTATTGGGGTGCTTTCACTGGTCTTTCTACCAGACGAATTTAAAGAAATTGGCTGGGTTTCAACGGCTGTCGGCATCCTGCTGGTCTTTTTCAGCAGCCGAGCCATCTTGAATCCCACCAGTTTGTGGGAGTTCTTTCTCGCCTTCATGACTATGGCCATCGGTTACAAGCTATTTTCGACAGGCCGAGTCCCTATGCTATAGCCATAGCCAATAGCTGTCAGCCAATCAGCCCTAGCTCACAGGCATAGACATAAACATAGACAGAACAAAAAGCCTAAATAAGAAAGCCACAGGAAATTTTCAGCGAGGACTCATTTCAGCGTCGGTAGGCATCGTTTACAATCACTGCTACACAAGCATGGGTTGAAAAATTCCATTGTCATCTACCGTTCCACTAGATCTAGAGCAGCTTAAAGCACAGTTAAGCAAGCAGCTCAGCACGCAGCTCAGCGCATCGCCAAATATCCACCTAGGCGAATCTATAGCCGTCACGCCAGCACATTCACCCGCAGCCCAATCGCCTCAGCTCGAACTTTTAGCCCACGGTGAGGCCAACGCAATTTTCCGCTGGGGCCGCGATCGCTTAGTGCGGGTCGCCGTCAACACCCCAAATCAACGCTTTGAAGGTGACTTCAGCCGCCTTACCCACTTCGAGGCGAGCGTCTTGCGCTATCTGCAAGGGACCGACATCAGCCACGAGCTGATACACGCGCAAACGACACCTGCAGAGGGCTTTCCCTACACCTATTTAATTACGAACTATCTCACCGGAGAGGCCCTAAACTACAGCCGCCCGCATCTTCAGCAGTGCGCTCAGACCTTGGCCGGGCTCCACCGCCTGCCGCTAGAGCCCGGCTATCAGGCGGTAGCTCGGCTTGCACCCCCGGTGCAAAAGGTAGCGCAGCCGCTAACGCTTTTTTTCAAAGAGTCAGTAGACTACGCGCAGCCTTATTTGGAGTCTGCGATCGCCGATCCGAAAATTGTCAAAATGCTGCGAGCGGTGCTAGAAAAAGCAGCGGCGCGGCTATCTGCCGAACAGCAGCTCTTGACCCATCCTCACCTGTGCTTGGTGCATAGCGATCACACGTACGAAAACTGGGTAATTAATGACCAGCAGGCTTTTTTGATCGATTGGGAATGGGCTGAAATTGGCTCACCGGCTGGCGATTTAGGCCATTTTCTCTCGCCCGTAACAGTCTGTAGATGCGGCGGCTATCAAATGCCTGCGGCGGATCGACGCTTTTTCCTCCAGGCGTATTATGATGCCTTAGAAAACAAGGATCTAGCTGAGACTATGCAAATTCACTTTGCGGCGTTTGGGGCGTTTCCAGCGGTGCGATCGCTCTGCTGGACGGCAGGCTACTGGGTTACGGCCAACCGCTGGTATGCCGAAGAAACCGGGCCCAGCGCCACACAGCGACTGCAAAGGCTGCAAAAAAGTCAGCAGCAGTTTCCTCAGCTTTGGGCTCAGGTGATGGCGCTGCTAGAGGAGCCAGTAACATGACCCTCGTACCAGTGCCTTCGCCCAGAACAAACCCAAAAACCAACGTACTAAAAACCAACGGAATCAAAGAGTCTTGGGCTGTGGCCAAGGCCTATAGCGGGGCCTATCTGCGGCTGCTGCCTGCTGTCGCCATTGTGGGGGGTCTGTTTGGCGGTGGGATGGTGCTGGCGTTCTGTCAAAGCATTGGGCTGATGGGCATTACCAGCGACGGCAGCCTGTCGCTGAGCGCTTACCAACAGGCGCTGGGCAACCGGGTCTTTTGGCAGTCTCTAACCCTAAGCTTGTACTTAGCAGTCACTGCCACCGCTCTTTCAACCGTTCTTAGCATTGCGCTGGCGTTGCTGCTACAGCGCGCCGGACGATGGGCCAGCTTTGCCTGTCAGCTTACGCTGCCGATTCCTCACTTGGTTGGCATTGCCGGTATTTTGCTGCTGCTCTCTCCTAGCGGGCTCCTCTCTCGGCTGCTGCTGAGCGCGGGGCTGATTGCGTCCGATCAGGACTTTCCGCTTTTGGTCAACGACCGGGCTAACCTGGGCGTTTTAATCCACTTTGTTTGGAAAGAAGTGCCCTTTATGACGCTAATTTTGCTGGCGGTACTCAGAGGCATTCGCCCCGAGTTTGGGATGCAGGCACGGGCACTCGGCGCAAATCCTTGGCAGTGCTTTTGGCGGGTGACGCTGCCGCTGCTAAGGCCAGGGATTATCTCGGCGAGCCTAATTGTGTTTGGCTTTGTCTTTGGCTCGTTTGAGGTGCCTTTTTTGCTAGGTTCAACAGCGCCTAAAACGCTGCCTATCCTGGTTTATCAGGCGTTTACCGATACGGATTTGGCGCAGCGCAGTGTCGCGATCGCACTCGGTCTGATGCTCTCTTTTATTTCTATGGTGCTGATTGCGCTTTACCTGTGGATAGGCTCCGGTAAAGCCTTTCGTCGTCCAATGGCACAGCCTGCTTCAAGTTCTATTTTAGGAGAGGTTCAGTAGGAGATTTGGTGAGAGATTTAATGAGAAACTTGGTGAGAGATTTAGTGAGAAAGCCCTTAAAAGATCCAGTTGCCCAAAAGATGTTGCTCTTGCTGATCGTCAGCGTATTGTTTCTACCCTTTTTGCCCTTGCTCATTTGGTCTTTTGCCCAGGGCTGGTACTTTCCGCAGCTTATCCCGCAGTGGACGCTGCAAAACTGGAGCACGCTGTTCACCACTAGCACCCGCGTTGGCCAAGGCTTTGTACAGAGTCTCATTATCGCTGTTTGTTCTACCGGGCTAGCGCTGCTGGTCGGCATGCCTGCTGGCCGCGCGCTGGGGATGATGGACTTTCCAGGAAAAGGTGCGATTAAGCTGTTTTTACTGCTGCCAATTATTGTTTCACCGCTGGCAACGCTGATGGGCATTCAGTTTATGCTGATTCGGCTGGGTCTGAGCGGGACGCTGCTGGGCGTGGTGCTAGTTCACCTGTTGCCAACTATTCCTTACATTACGCTAGTGCTTAGCAGCGTATATGCCAACTTTGATGCGGATTATGAGATTCAGGCGCGATCGCTCGGCGCATCTGCTTGGCAGGTGTTTCATCACATCACCCTGCCGCTGGTTGCCCCTGGCGTTGTCGTCGGCGCGCTGTTTGCCTTTTTAATCTCTTGGAACGAGTTTTTGCTCACCTTTTTTGTGGGCAGTGGCCGCGTCTTTACCCTGCCAATGGTGTTGTTTACCGCGTTGCAAGGTGGCAATACGGGGCTGACGGCTGCGATCGCCATTACCTCCATTCTGCCCGCGCTGATTTTTCTGTTCTTTTCTAGCCGCGCGCTCGACGACAACGCTGCAATTGGAGGGCTAGGCAATGTCTAATCCCACTTACCTGTCGCTCCAACAGCTCACAAAATCCTTCCGCAATGTCTCAGCCGTACAAGACGTGTGGCTCAATGTCGCTGCTGGCGAACGGCTTGCCCTGCTTGGCCCCTCCGGCTGCGGCAAGTCAACTACACTGCAGCTCATCGCCGGTATCCAGCAGCCTGATGCCGGACAAATTTTCTTAGAAGGGCAACCGCTCAATCAGGTGCCCCCCGAGCGCCGGGGCATGGCCTTAGTACTGCAAAAAGGACTGTTGTTTCCCCATCTTAGCGTCGGTGAAAACGTCGCCTTTGGCCTAAAAATGCGGCGCGTCAGCCGAAAAGAACGCGAGCAGCGAGCGCTGACAATGCTCGATCAGGTGCAGCTTAGCGGCTTTGCCAATCGTCGCCCGTCTGAGCTTTCTGGCGGTCAGGCGCAGCGGGTGGCTTTAGCGCGATCGCTCGTCATCGCCCCCAAAGTCCTCCTCCTAGACGAACCGCTCTCCGCCCTAGACGCCAACCTCCGCAGCACCATGCAAGAACTCATCCTGCGCCTGCAAGAAGAAACCGGCGTCACCCTCATCGTCGTCACCCACGACCAGTCAGAAGCCGTTGTCATCTCCGAGCGCGTCGCCCTCATGTTCGACGGACATCTGCGCCAAGTCGCCACCCCCGAAGTTCTCTACCAGCAGCCTGCCGACGAAACCGTCGCCCGCTTCTTTGGCGGCGTCAATTTTTTCACCGCCCAAGCCCAAGGCCACAAGCTCACCCTCCCCGGCGGCGATATTCTCACCACCGCCTATCCGCAATTTGGCCCCCAGTCCGGCTCAGTGCAGGTTACCATTCGCCCCGAGCGTATCTACCTCCTTGCCGATCAAATCTGCGGCACCAACCTGCTCCCTGTCACCATTATTCAAAACCGCTTCACCGGCATCCAGCGTTACCTCTCACTCAAATCAGCCGCAGGCTTAAACCTTCAGGCATGGGTGCCCCCTAGCCTCGATTTTCCCGTCGGCCAAACTGCCTTCGCCCATCTTCCCCCCGATGCCCTCTGGAGCTTCCCTCAAGCGGATTTTACGCCGTCTTTATCTCGCCAGCCGCAGCCGAGCGCTGCACCGCCTGTGGGATAAAGGCAGCTTGCTACACGCTGAGTCATTACCCGGTCCTTATACAGAATTACAGCCAAAGTCTTCAGCTTGCTGATCTGCGCTGATCCAAGCCTATTTTTGGGATTAGGCTTTTAGGGTTAGGTATCAAAATCGCTGGCAGCATGGCGTTCAGGAAGCTGTTCTTCTGGTGGGCCCCAAGTCCGATTCACCATTCGTCCGCGCTTCACCGCTGGTCGAGCATCAATCTCTTTGGCCCACCTGACAACATAGGTATAAGACTGGGCCTCTATAAACTCAGCAGCGTCATAAAGACGGTTCAATACCAGCCCACCGTACCAGGGCCAAATCGCAATGTCGGCAATTGTGTAGGCATCGCCAGAAACGTATGGATTATCGGCTAGCTGCCTGTCGAGAACGTCAAGCTGGCGCTTGGTTTCCATTGTGAAGCGATCGATGCAGTATTCAATTTTTGTAGGGGCGTAGCTGTAGAAATGCCCAAAGCCACCGCCCACATAGGGGGCTGAGCCCATTTGCCAAAAGAGCCAAGACAGGCATTCTGTGCGTTGGGCAGGCTCGGTTGGCAAAAACGCGCTAAATTTCTCTGCCAAGTACAGCAAGATGGAGCCTGACTCGAATATTCGGGTTGGGGAGGCTGTGCTGCGATCGCACAGCGCCGGAATCTTAGAGTTAGGACTTACCGACACAAAGCCACTGCCAAACTGATCGCCCTCATTGATTTTGATGGGGTAAGCGTCGTACTCGGCTCCGGTAATGCCGAGTGCCAAAAGTTCTTCTAGTAATATCGTCACCTTTTGGCCGTTTGGGGTCGCGAGTGAGTAAAGCTGAAGCGGGTGCTGCCCGACCGGAAGCGCTTTGTCATGGGTAGGGCCAGCGATGGGGCGATTGGTGCTAGCAAAAGCGCCGCCGTTCTCGGTGTCCCATTGCCAGACCTTGGGCGGTGTGTAAGCTGATGATGTTTCCATAGGTTAGTTCTGGTATAAGGGGCTGGTATAAAGGGCCGACGATGGCTAGCGTAGCTTATTCATCTCAACGCTAACACTGCTTTTGAGACTTGTTTTGGCTGAGCTGACTGCCAAATGCTACAGCGCAAATTCTCACGGTAAACTAATCAGGCTCATCCGTTCGTAGGCCAATCTAGATCTATCCAATCTAGATTTAGATCGGTCAACTCGTTATTTCAACAGGTAACTCTGTTAATCATCCACCCATGCCTCTTTATCGCCGTCGCTTTCTCACCCTTTCTACCAGCGCTACGCTAGCTGCGATCGCGGCTAGCTGCACACCAAAATCAGCCCCCGCCACCCGCTTCAATCCCACCACGACCGCCTGGGAAGACATCGTGGCGCTAGCTCGCGGCACCACCGTCAACTGGGCCATGTGGGGCGGCAGCGATCAAATCAACGCTTACGCCGATAGCTGGGTCGCCGAGCGCCTCCAGAACGAATACGAGGTCACGCTCAATCGCGTACCCATCAACGACACAGTAGAGGCCGTCAACAAGGTGGTCGGGGAAGTGCAAGCAGGCGTCACAGAAAAAGGCAGCATCGATCTGATCTGGATTAACGGCGAAAACTTTCGCACGATGAAGCAGGGCAATCTGCTGTTCGGCCCCTTTACTGACAAGCTGCCTGCGATCGCCTATTACGACACCAGCAGCGCGGCTGTGCTCAGCGACTTTGGCCTGCCAATTGACGGCTACGAAGCGCCCTATACCGGTGCTTTTTATATCATGGCCGCCGATACCGCCAAAGCCCAAACGCAGCCCCAAGATTTTGATCAGCTGCTGAGCTGGGCCCAGGCCAATCCGGGCCGCTTTACCTACGTCGCGCCACCGCAGTTTGACGGCAGTCGCTTTTTGCTCACAGTGCTCTATGGCGTCACCGGAGGCTACGAGCAGTACGCAGGCGCAGAGTTTGACGAGGCGCTATGGGCCGAAAAATCGCCTTTAGTATTTGAATACTTGCAGGCGCTAAAGCCCTATCTGTGGCAAGAGGGCACGACCTACCCGCCTAGTCAAAGCCGCCTACAGTCTCTTTTTTCCAATGGGGAAGTGTGGCTGATGCCCGCTTTCACATCCGGTATTGCCGAAGGCTTATCGACTGGTCAATTTCCAGAGAGCACAGAAGCGTTTGCGATGCCTGGTATTTCTCTTAATGACCCTTCTTTTACCGCAATTCCTGTCAACGCCAGCAATCCAGCCGGGGGCATGATGCTCGCTAATATTCTCTCTAGCCCAGAAGGGCAGCTACAAAAGTTCAAGTCTGATGTATGGGGCGATCCGCCGCTGCTAACTCGCAGCAAGCTCTCACCAGCCGAGCAGAAAAACTTTGACGCGGTAGAAGCAGACTATGGACTGCCGTTGAAGGCCATTGCCCAAAACACCGTACCCGTTGTCAACGCAGAATATACCACTCGCCTAGAGCAAGCCTGGGCAGAACAAATTACGGTCTAAAGCTTAGCTTATCTAAAACCAACAACTTCAGAACTCAGCCGTATATTAGCAATAAGCAGGAACTACCTCACATGAGTCCAACAGATATGAACCCAACAGAAACTCCAACAGAAACTATCTTCAAAGAACGAAACTCTCGCGAGAAAGGCGTTGTCGAAAACGATCGTCTGATGGAGCTTCACCTTTACCCTGGCAACCGATGCAACCGCGATTGTGACTTTTGCACCGTCTTTGGCACGCCGCAAGGCTGGTATTTAGACTATACGCCCAAGCATTTAGACGCGACTTTGGCTAGTGTCATGCTGCACGAGCAAGGCGCGCTCAAGTTTTACGGCGGTGAGCCAACGCTGAATACGCAGAACACTATTTGGGCGATCGCATACCTCAGAACGCATCACTTTAAAGGCGCGATTGTGGTCTACTCCAATGGCATCAAAGCCGATCATCTGCTACAGATACTTCAGTCCGACCCGCTAGGCAAAACTACCGCCTCACTCAACTATTCGATTGCAACCGGCGATGGTGCCCCGCAAATGCCGCCGTCTTCTCTGCGTAAGCTAGAAGCCTATGAAAGAGAAAATCCAGGTGCGATCGCCATTGGCCATCCCGACATTGTTGATTCTGGGCGCGGCGTCGATCCGTTTACCGGCGAAGAAACCCGGCCCAAGAACAATCACCGCTGTCCGCACTGCTACCCGGTGCTTAAAACCAACGGCCAGTTTCACGCCTGCCCCTTTGCAGTCGAAAACGAATCCCCTCACTTTCAGCTCGGCACCCTAGCCGACTCTCCAAAGACTGTCACCCAAAACTTCCAAACCTTTCTAAACTGGATCGACACCGTTCACGAGCCCTACGCCATCGAAAAAGACTTACCGGCCTGCACCGTCTGTTGGAAAAATCTTCAGGACTTACCCGCTCCAGAGTTTAAGCAAGACCTAAAGCAAAAGGCATAGGCGTCGTGGGCTTGGCCAGCATTTGCGGATTGCCTAGCGGTGTGTCCATCTAGTCTTTTGCGATCGCCCGTCCAAATACACGCCCTAAATTTGCAGAGCCCATCAAAAGCTCTTGAGAGAAGCCCTTGAGAGAAGCCCTTGAAAAAATAGTTAGTCGGTTTTAGGAAAGTCGCGGTATCCTTGTCAATATCGTTTTACGCATACTACCTTTTCACCCCTTTGATCTGGTGGCTGTTTGTCTGGTGAGCTTTTCTCTAATCCAGATCAAAACAACAGCGTGTATCCTTTCAGAATTTGTTCTTTTATGAGTATTCAACAGCTTCCCGGAACTGCCAACAATTTAGGCGCGACTTGGGATGGACAAGGAACAAACTTCGCACTTTTCTCAGAAAATGCTACTAGCGTAGAGCTTTGTCTGTTTGATGAAGATGGCACCGAAACGCGCTACGCCCTCACTGGGGTGTACAACTTCGTTTGGCACGGCTACTTTACAAACGTCAAACCCGGTCAGCGCTATGGCTTTCGCGTTCACGGCCCGTTTGATCCCGCGCACGGCCACCGGTTCAACCCAAACAAGCTATTGATTGATCCCTATGCGTTAGCGATCGCAGGGGACGTCACCGCTGGCCAGTCCATTTTTGGCTACAACTGGCTTTCAGAAGAGGAAGATCTTGGCTGCAATATCGAAGACAGCGCCGCCGATGTGCCTAAATGCATCGTCGTTGATCCCACCTTCGACTGGCAGGGCGATAAGTCTCCCAACACGCCCTGGAGCCAAACCATCATTTATGAGATGCACGTTAAAGGATTTACCCAGCAGCATCCAAAAGTGCCCAATCGGTTGCAAGGCACCTATGAAGGGCTCGCTCACCCAGCAGCAATCAAGCATCTGAAGTCTTTGGGGATCACAGCGGTAGAGCTGATGCCGGTTCATCACTACCATGCCAAACCCAGCTACCTGATCAGCAAAGGGCTCACTAACTATTGGGGCTACGATTCACTCAATTACTTTGCCCCCTATTCTGGCTACAGCGCGTCGGGCGAACTAGGCGAGCAGCTCACAGAATTTAAGACTATGGTGCGATCGCTCCACACCGCCGGAATCGAAGTCATCCTAGACGTGGTGTACAACCACACGGGCGAAGGCAACCATATGGGCCCTACCCTCAGCTTTCGCGGCATCGACAACATGGCCTATTACCGGCTAGTCGAAGACAACGAGCGCTACTACATGGACTACACCGGCTGCGGCAACTCCTTACGGATGAGCCACCCGCAGGTGCTAAAGCTAATTATGGACAGCCTGCGCTACTGGGTGCAGGAAATGCACGTAGACGGCTTTCGCTTTGACTTGGCCTCGGCCTTAGCCAGAGAGCTGTTTGAAGTCGGCACGTTGGCCACCTTCTTCGACATCATCCACCAAGATCCAGTCATTTCCAAAGTCAAGCTGATTGCCGAACCCTGGGACGTGGGCGCAGGCGGCTATCAGGTGGGCAAATTTCCGCTGCTGTGGTCTGAGTGGAATGGCAAATATCGCGATACCGTGCGTGACTTTTGGCGCGGCGAAAATAGCGCACTTGGCGAATTTGCCGCGCGGCTAACCGGCAGCTCTGACCTATACGAAAATACAGGCCGCAGGCCCCACGCCAGCATCAACTTCATCACCGCCCACGACGGGTTCACGATGCGCGATCTGGTCAGCTATAACGACAAACACAACGATGCCAACGGCGAAGACAACCGCGATGGCGAAAGCCACAACCGGGCCTGGAACTGCGGCGCAGAAGGGGACACTGACGATCCTGAGATCCTCGAGCTGCGACTGCAGCAGCAGCGAAACTTTTTGGCAACGCTGATGCTCTCTCAAGGGGTGCCGATGCTGCTCTCTGGGGACGAAATGGGGCGATCGCAGCAAGGCAATAACAACACCTACTGCCACGACGACGAGCTTTCCTGGCTGAACTGGGAGCTCGACCCTGAGCAAAAAGATCTGCTGCGCTACACCCAAAAGCTAGTCAAGCTAGTCAGAGACCATCCGGTTTTCCGCCGTCGCGATTGGTTCCACGGGCGTGAAATTCACGGCTCTGGCATCAGAGACATTGGTTGGTTCAATGTGGACGGTGTTCTGATGCAAGACGAATGGACCGCAGGCTATGTCAAAACGCTGACCGTACTTTTAAACGGCGAGGAAATTGCAACGCTCGACAAGCAAGGCGAGCAGGTACTAGACAGCAGCTTCCTGATGATGTTCAATGCCCATCACGAAATGCTAGAGTTTGCCCTACCCAAACGCTTCGACGATAGCGAAAATACCGACTGGTCAGAGCGCAGGTGGCGGCTGCTAATCGATACCAAAGAAGGCTTCGTGAAGCGTAAGAAAAATTACAAAAAGCAGGACAAAATAGCAGTTGCAGCTCGTAGCCTAATCGTTTTGGAAAGCTCTCTCTAGTTGTCTGCTCTGGGCTGTCATCTCTGACTATCCTCTCTGGGGCCATCTCTCACGCTCTATCTGCCTACCTTCTGGCTATCTTCCTAGCCGTCTGTCTCAAAGCCCCGCTCAGGTGGCAACCCTGCGCAACCGTCGGGTTTTTCACTATAGTGAGGTCAGCAAAAACATCAGCGGAAAATGATTAGACGCTGGTAATCGGACACTATGAGCTGGCACATGGTAAAGAATCGACTGCAAAAAACTCGCCTGTGGCGACTGCTGGCAATAGGCCTCGCGATGTTTGGCCTAGTAGTACTCGCACCTAGCTGTAGCAGCCTAGATAGCTTACGGCTAGAGAACTTTAGAGTCGAGAGTGCAGACGTGCCTACCTTGGTCAGCCCGGTCGTGGGTGAACCCAAAACGTTCAACTATCTGCTCTCTCAAGAAAGCTCAAGCAGTGACGTGCTGGGCTTTTTGTATCAGGGCCTCATCGAGATTGACCAAACGACGAGTGAAATCGTTCCAGCACTCGCTGAATCCTGGGAAATTTCTGCGGACGGTCAGACGATTGTCTTTTTGCTCAAAGAAAACCTCAAATGGTCAGACGGTGAGCCACTGACGGTAGATGACGTTGTCTTTACCTATAACGATCTTATTCTCAACGAAGAAATTACTACTGATACGCGCGACATTTTGCGCATTGGCGTAGAGGGCAAGCTGCCAGTTGTGCGAAAGCTAGACGAGCGCCGCGTAGAGTTTCAGATTCCTGAGCCGTTTGCGCCCTTCTTACGCGTAACGGGCGTAGCCATTATGCCAAAGCATATTTTAGAAACAACCGTGACGACTAAAGACGCGGACGGTCAGCCGCTCTTTATGTCTACCTGGGGCACAAACACTGACCCAACTGGAATCGTTGGCAATGGTCCCTACACTATTCAGGCCTTTATCCCCGGAGAGCGAATCATTTTCCAGCGCAATCCCTACTACTGGGAATCGGGGCCCAATGGTGAGCCACGTCCCTATATTGAAGAAATGGTTTGGCCAGTCGTCAGCTCGCAAGACGCTCAGTTCGTCCGCTTTCGCTCGGGCGATGCTGACCTGATGGCTGTGACTCCTGATAATTTTTCGCTGATGAAGCAGGATGAGGCGCAGGGAAACTATACGGTCTATAACGGCGGCCCGACCACGACTCGGCTGTTTCTGACCTTCAATCTCAACAAGGGCTCGTTCAATGGTAATCCGGTGGTAGATCCGGTGAAGTCTGGGTGGTTTAACACCAAAGAGTTTCGGCAGGCCGTTGCCTACGCGATTGATCGAGATACGATGCTCAACAATATTTTTAAGGGTCTAGGCGAGCTGCAAAATTCTCAGATTGCACCGCAAAGCCCTTATTTTGCGGCTACTGGCCTGCCTGTTTATGACTACGACATCGACACGGCAAAAGCGCTGTTAGAATCGGTCGGCTTTACTTACCAAGGCGATCGCCTAGTAGATGCGGAGGGCAATTTGGTCCGGTTCACCCTGCAAACCAACGTGGGTAATGACATTAGAGAGTCAGCCGGGGCTCAAATCAAGCAAAATTTAGCATTGATTGGGATTACGGTTGACTTTCAGCCGATAGACTTCAACAAGCTCATTACAAATACCGGCGACTCTTTAGAGTGGGAAGCCATTGTGCTGGGCTTTGGCGCGGGCGTAGAGCCCAACAGCAGCGCTAATTTGTGGCTAGCTAATGGCGGTCTACACTTTTTTAATCAAGCGCCGCAGGGTGAAACGGCACTCACGGGCAGAGAGGTCTATCCTTGGGAGCAGCAAATTAGCGATTTGTACGTGAGGGCGGCCCAAGAGCTAGACGAGGAGAAGCGAAAGGCGCTGTATTTTGAGACGCAAAGGCTGGTGCAAGAAAACCTACCGTTTATTCATTTAGTCGGTCAGTACTCTATGAGCGCGGTGCGTAACAAGGTAGAAAACATTGAGTACACGGCGCTAGGCGGCACGCTGTGGAATATCAGTGAGCTGAAAATAGTAGAAAACTAAAAAGAGTACTGAGATTGGGTTTTGCGAGGCATATGGGTACAAAAGTACGTCTTGTCAAGCTTACGCAACGTTAAGCGATCTTCCTTAAAGTTTGCTGTGCTTAAGGACTATAGAGCGGATCTATCCGGCATAATCAAAAAGTTAAATCACTTTGATAAATTAAGCTTAACTAACACCAAGTTTAACAATTCTGACGAAAACCACGCTTACCGGCGCGTATGGATTCTATTGAGCAAGCCTACAGAGTTTTAGAGCTAGAGCCAGGAACGGAAACTTCGATGAGAGAAGTGAACCAGGCCTATAAGGATCTGGTGTTCGTTTGGCACCCGGATCGGATTCCAAGCGATCGCGCGCGCCTGTGCGAAAAAGCAGAAGCCAAGCTAAAGATACTGAACGAAGCCAGGGCTTTTTTGCGATCGCAGGCCAAAAACGGCAAACTGCCTGCCGTCGCCGCTAGTAAAACGACAGCCAGCTACAGTCCCGGCTATAGTCAGGGTCGGCAGCCTGCCTATAGCCGAAGCACTGCTAGCCAAACCCGCTCATACGGCTCATATCGCCCCGGCGACGACTCCACCTACCGCCCGCGCGGCACAACGACCGCTCGCACCTCTACCCAAACCGAGCCCCCTCAGACCAGCGGGAATGACAGTAGTGGCGGCAACGGCAGCAGCAACGGCAATGGCCGCGCTGATGGCTACCGCCCACCTTACGAGGCCTATCGCCGCGCCGCTGCGGCCAGCAGCCAGTACGGGGCTACCTACCGGGCTCGCTATCCTAGCAGCACATGGCCGCGCGGTGCAGGGCCTAGTGACGAAACGTCGAATGGCGAAAGATCTGCTAAAGAAGACGCGGCTAGAGAAAGAGCCGCTAAGGAAAAAGAGGCCAGAGAGAAAGCTGTTGCTGAAAGAAAAGCCGGTGATAGGGCGGCAAGAGAAAAAGCGATCGCAGAAAGAAAAGCTAGAGAAAAAGCGGCCAGAGAAAAAGTGATTGCCGAGAGAAAAGCTAGAGAAGAAGCAGCTAAAGAAAAAGCAGCTAAAGATCAGGCGGCTAAAGATAAAGCGGCATCCTCACAGCGCGATGACCTGCCCGCTCGCGCCAAACGCGATCCAGATCTTAGCGGCGTCAACATGAGCGGCGCAAACCTCAAAGAAAAAGACTTCTCGGGCCGAAACCTCAGCGGCGCAGACCTTAGCGGCGCAGACCTTAGCGACACCTTCATGCACAAGGTCAATCTAAACCGCGCCAACCTCCGCAAGGCTCGCCTGTTTCGCGCCAACCTGCTACAGGCCGATCTTAGCCACGCCGACCTTAGCGGCGCAGACCTAATTGGAGCGGATCTTAGCGGCGCAGACCTCAGCGGCGCAGACCTCAGCGGCGCAAAAGTCGGCTATGGCAATAAGATTATGGTAAAGCTGCTAGGTGCACGCCTGACGGGCACCATCATGCCAAATGGCCGCATCCACGAGTAATTTTATCTATTGGTGTCTTTTCTCACGCCTATTGAAGATTGGTTTGCCAAGCAAGACTGGCAGCCCATCGCCTTTCAAACGCAAACCTGGCAGGGATATCTATCAGGTAAAAGCGGCATTATTCAAGTTCCAACTGGCGCAGGCAAAACCTATGGCGCTGTGATGGGGCCGATTGCCCAAATGATAGAAGCGACCAGCGAGAAGCCTCTGAGCGGTCTACAGATGTTATACATTACGCCGCTAAGAGCCCTTTCAAGAGATATTGAAGCCTCTATTCGCCGCCCAATAGAAGAGATGGGCTGGCCGATTACCGTAGAGTCGCGCACGGGCGATACTAAGTCTTCAGTGAAGAGTCGGCAAATTAAGAAGATGCCGAACATTTTAATTACAACGCCTGAATCTTTGGCAGTGCTGCTGTCGTACAAAAATGCGGCTAACCGCTTTGGCAATCTGCGCTGCGTGATTTTAGATGAATGGCACGAGCTGATGTCTTCTAAACGGGGAACGCAGGCAGAGCTGTGCCTATCGCAGTTGCGATCGCTAAACCCAACGCTGCAAACATGGGCAATTTCAGCCACGCTCGGCAATTTGCAAGAAGCCGCCAAAGCCGCCACTGGCGTAGACAGCAGCCCAGTTGTTATTCAATCAAACATCAAAAGAGAGACCGTCATTACGAGCATACTGCCCGAGTCGGTAGATAGCTTTCCTTGGGCTGGGCACTTGGGCCTGCGAATGTTTGAAGAACTCGTAGCCGCGCTAGACATTGAACGCTCTACCTTGATTTTTACAAATACGCGATCGCAAGCCGAAAGATGGTTCCAAGCCCTGACTTTTTCCCTACCCGAAGACGAACATAAAATAGCCCTACATCACGGCTCCATCGACTTTAGTGAGCGGCTAGCGATTGAAGCAGGGCTAAAATCCGGACAGATTAAGTGGGTCGTCTGTACCTCTTCGTTGGATTTAGGCGTAGACTTTCAGCCAGTAGAGCGCGTTGTTCAAATCGGCAGTGCGAAGAACCTCGCTCGGCTGCTGCAAAGGGCGGGCCGCTCAGCACATCTGCCTGGAGGCACCTCCGAAGTCTTCTTTTTACCGACCAACGCCCTAGAGCTGTTGGAAATTTCCGCCTTTCGTAGAGGGCTTGCGGCTGGGCAGATAGAATCTCGCCATCCATTAGAAAAACCCTACGACGTGCTGTTACAGCATCTAGTTACGCTGGCTTGCGGTGATGGCTTCTCTTCAGCAGAGACGCTAGCCGCCGTGCAAAAAACGCTCTCTTATCAAACGCTAACCACAGCAGAGTTTGACTGGATGGTGAATTTTTTAGAACATGGCGGAAAATGCCTGAAGGCATATCCTCGCTATCACAAGATAGTATCCGAATCTGGAGTGTATCAAGTAACAGATGCGCGCATCTCTCGGATGCACAAAATGAGCATCGGCACGATTACCGGAAATCAGCAGGTAAAAATTGCCTATGCCAAAGGCAAGCGGATTGGCACTGTAGAAGAGAATTTTGTTTCTCGACTAAAAAAAGGTGACGTGTTTTTCTTTGCCGGACGGCAGCTAGAGTTCTTTCAGATGAAAGACATGACGCTATATGTGAAAAATGCGAAGAAAAAGTCTAGCGTTGTGCCCGTATGGAGTGGCGGATATTTAGCCATTTCAGATTGTTTAAGCCAATACATTCGAGCAGAAATCACCCAGGTAAAGGAAGGGAATGTAAGTGAGGAAGTAGCCTGTATTATGCCAGTTTTAGCGACGCAGGATAGAATTTCTCATTTGCCCGGTGCCGATCAATTTTTGATTGAGTGCTGCCGCACCCGAGAGGGCCAACATCTATACGTGTATCCCTTTGAGGGAAGAAATGTGCACGAAGGGCTTGGATTCTTGTGGGCCTTTCGCTTTTCTCAGATGGAAAAAGCAACCTTTACAGTCTCGGTCAATGACTACGGCTTCGAGATTTTAGCGCCAAAAGACTATCCCTTTCAGGCATTGTTTGACGAGACATTTTTCTCAACCCACAGCCTGTATGAGCAAATCAAAGCTAGCCTAAATATTTCTGAGCTGACGCAGCGGAAGTTTCGGGGCATTTCACAGGTTGCAGGGCTGGTGTTTAAAGGGTATCCAGGCTCAAAGAAAACGGCCAGCCAGGTGCAGATCAGCTCATCGCTAATCTATGAGGTATTCAGTAAGTACGAGCCAGAAAACTTACTATTGCAGCAAGCAGAGCGCGAGGTCGTTGAAGGGCAGATGGAAGAACCAAGGTTGACAGCTGCCTTAAAGCGGATGCAGGCGCTAGAGCTGGTGTGGATGACAGTAAAGCGGCCCTCTCCTTTTGGATTTCCGCTACTAGTAGAGCGGCTGAGTTCGCGGTTAACGAATGAGAGTTTGCGCGATCGCATCGAACGACTCAAACAGCAGTGGGACACATAATACTTGCTAAGAACCAAAGCCCGTTCATCCTACGTTTACACAGATTACTCACAGCTAAAAAAGCGATCCTTATTTCGATGCCAACAGGTCAAAGCCGTCACACTAGAGAGCTTCAGGGCACATAGCCATTGAAAACCTAGGTTAATTTAGTAAATGTGACCAGCCAGTAGCTAGGTTAAGCCAGATTGTCTACTTGCAATCGACCTCACATTTTCAAGTGTTTGTGCTCGCAGAAAAAATACGTAAACGAACAGCTTTATTTGGTCTTGGGCTAGCACACAAGCAAAATTGCGGATAGATAAGCCCCAAAGCTGAGGCTTGGCAACTTCAACTCTCAGAAAACACCGATCCCATCCAAAGTCGAACAGTCTGTCGATTAAATCCTCTCTGCGTAACAACAACATGGTTTTCACCTTTCTCAAACACCCCATGAAGACCAGCACGCTCTCCTTGGCGCTACAGGTGAGTCACCGTTAATCTGATGGAGTCAGTCACCTGAGGGCGCTTTTCAAGGCAGCACAGACGTGACAGTTAAAAAGGATGAGGCTCTTTCCTTAAGACGCTTTTTCCTGATAGGTTTGTCGGTTTTATTCGTTTAGTACTTTTTCCATTCTGAGGTTTTCTATAATCATGAACAAATTAGCATCCACCCTTGGCATCGCAGTTTTCGGCTCTTGTCTAGCTGCACTCTTCGCTAATCCAGCACTTGCGGGCATCACCTTCACCCTAGAAGGCGCAGGCGCTCAAAAGACGACTTTAGGCGGAGACATCTTTACTGAAACCTTCGAAGGGATGTCCAAAGGCACTAACACAAACGTTTCTTTTGCGGGTGGCCGAGGCACTATGAGCGTCGCCAAAATTGAAGGTGCAAACAAGTACGGCGGTGCCGATGGCGTTGGCAACTATCTACGAGGCGGCTCTTCTATTACCTTTAACGAAGCTCAGGCTTACATGGGTTTCTGGTGGTCGGCGGGTGATGGGACAAACAGCATTGAGCTGTTTGACGATGCCGATGAATCGCTCGGATTCTATTCTACTTCTCTCGTATCTGACTTTATTGATGGCCTTTCTCCAGCAGAAAGAGCAGCCTATAGTGGTAATCCTAACGAGAAATTTCTCAACCAAAACTCGGGCGAGTACTACAGCTATCTCAACTTTTTTGGAACAGAAGGTAGCAAAATTAAGCGCGTAGAACTCAATGGTGTCAACTTCGAGTCTGACAACTTCTCTTTTTCCAAGACAGCTAGAAGCACAACCGGCGATATCCTAAGTGGTGAGGCCACTGAAGTGCCAGAGCCAACGACCATTTTGGGCCTGCTGGCAACGGCTGTAGTGGGAATGGTTTCAGTGCGTCGCCGTCAGTCAGTAGCAGAAGCCATCAGCTAGTAGGCTTGGTTTTACCCACAAGCGATTCGGGGTCTGGGGGCAATTGTAATTAGCCGGGTTGATCGGCAGTAAGTTCCTGTTCAATAGTAAGTTCTCTTTTAGTCAGCGGCCTCATGTAAGGCTGCTGACTTTTTTTGGCTGATTTTTGTGAATTGACTGATTTTTGTGAATGAGTTGCTCCCAGATGAGGCCATCAACAAAGCTATTGATAGAGCAGATATAAGAGCAAATATAATAGAGCAGGCGCAGACAAACAAGTACAGGCGGGGTGATGTAGCTTTAAGAGAACCGCGCTAACCTGTATTTATTATTTAGCGCTTTTAAGCGAAAGGTTTGATCCTATGGTTGCAACATCTACAGAATCTAAGACTGATCAGTCCATCGCTGATTGGCTAGGTGATGAAGCGGATAATTTGCTGAGCTATCAGGCAAAAATTGATAAAAGTCAGATACATTTGCCAGGGCCTGACTGGGTAAATCGGATTTTTGCCCAGAGCGATCGCAACCCTCAAGTTCTGCGCAGTCTGCAGCAGCTTTACGGCAGCGGACGACTGGCTAACACTGGCTATCTCTCTATCTTGCCAGTAGACCAAGGCATTGAGCATTCTGCCGCCGCGTCTTTTGCGCCAAACCCTATCTATTTTGATCCAGACAACATCATCAACCTTGCTATTTCAGGCGGCTGCAACGCGGTTGCCACCACACTTGGCGTCTTAGGCATGATGTCTCGCAAATACGCGCACAGAATTCCGTTTATTCTCAAAATCAACCATAACGAACTGCTTAGCTACCCTAAAGAATACGATGAAACGCTGTATGCCTCGGTCGAGCAGGCATGGAATTTGGGCGCTGTGGCCGTAGGCGCTACAATTTATTTTGGTTCAACAGAATCAACCCGCCAAATTCAAGAGATCAGCAAGGCGTTTGCCCGTGCCCATGAGCTAGGCATGGCAACTATCTTGTGGTGCTATTTGCGCAATGATGTGTTCAAGCAAGACAAAGACTATCACCTCGCCGCAGATCTTACAGGTCAGGCAAATCACATCGGTGTCACCATCGAAGCTGACATTATTAAACAAAAGCTACCCGAAACCAATGGCGGCTACAAAGCAGTCTCTAAAGCTATCGGCAGATCATACGGTAGAACAGACGAAAAGGTCTATTCTGAACTGTCGAGCGATCATCCCATTGATCTGACGCGCTATCAAGTGTTGAACTGCTATGCGGGCCGAGCAGGGCTAATCAACTCTGGGGGTTCGTCTGGTGATAATGACTTTGTTCAGGCGATTCGTACCGCTGTGATTAACAAAAGGGCTGGCGGCTGCGGTCTGATCTCGGGGCGCAAAACGTTTCAAAAAGAGTTTAAGGAAGGCGTCAAACTCTTTCATCTCATTCAAGATGTCTATCTTTCGGATGAGGTTACCATTGCTTAAACGCCGTCTCTAATCGTGGCAATTTCCAATCCTTTCCCCACAGTTACTCATGCTCGGCTACTCATGCTCGGCTACTAAACGATCTAGCGCGGTTTGCATTTCATTTTTCACTCGCCAAAAGCAACTGTCCACGTAGCTACTATCTTTTAAAGCTTTTGGGCCGGTGCGCTCAAACCTGATAGGAGGACAAATGCGGGTGTGAACTTTTAGCGGCAGGGGAATATGGGGCAGCGGGCCAATTGCTAGCCCCCAAGGCAAGCCAAGATAAATCGGAAAGGTTTCTGGATCGATACCGAGGAACCAGGGCATACCTAGCCGGTGAAGGGCCTGCATTTGAGGGTAAATATCGGCGAGTACCGCAAAGGTAGAATGGGCCCCGTAGGAGATCATCGGAACGATGGGAATGCCTTTTTTGAGGGCGAGTTTAATAAAGCCTTTGCGGTTGTGAAAGTAAATGCGATCGCGCTGAGAATAAGGTCGAAAGATATCTTGAGCACCACCCGGATAAACAGCGATGTTTGCCTGCTCGCCAAGGGCTGCGATCGCCATCTTAGGATGCGCCCGAACTGCGCCCATTTGCGTTGCGACCCGCGCAAGCGCTGGAAACACCTGCCATACTTTAGGACTCATCAGCCCATATAGCGGCTTCTCGGTACCAAAATAGCGGCAGTAGTCATAGAGCATCATATGCATGTCTGGCGCAGGCAAGCCTCCGTTATGAGAGCCTACAAACATCACTGTTTCATCGGTGGGCACCTGCGACCAGCCGTCTGTGCTCACCCGGTAGTAGTGCTCGTAGAACCATCTCATCAGCGGCATCATTTGCGCTAATACAGCAGGGTTGCGATCTGCTAATGACCAGCCGTTTAAGCCTGCTGTTGAGTGATCGGAGCCATCTGACAAGCCGTTAGACGAAAGTGGACTGCGGATTTGTTTTACGACTACGCCGCTCGCCGACTGGAGCGCCAGCAGGAGTGAGTGAAGATCAAGTGGCGAGGACGGAAGTGGGGAAATATCCATATCAATGCGCGAAGTGAACGTATTTTACCTGGGCTTTCACCTGGGCTTTTATCTGGGCTTTTATCTGGGCTTTTACCTGGGCCTGTCACGCCTTTAATTATCGACCGATCATCGACCGAGACCAGTTTAGCCCCCATCTGAAACTAGAAGCTCAAAACTGGGATAGGTTTTGTAGGGCCTGCTACATTGAAGCAGACGCGATTTACTCACGAAAGGTTTTATGGGGCCGTATGCCGTCATGCTGTCACTGTTACGAAGGATTCGACGCACTACATTGGTCAGTCTGGCCATCGTGACCGTACCTTTTGGTCTCGTACCTTTTAGTCTCGTAGGATGCACACCAGCGCCAAAGACCATACGAATTGCAACCGGATCGACAACGGGCTATTACTATCGCCTGGGTCAATCGATACAAATTTCTATAGAAGAAACGGTTGATTTAGAAGTCGAAGTTGCAGAATCTGAAGGTTCGCTTGACAATTTACAACAGCTTCTAGATGGAGAAACAGACATTGCACTCGTACAGCTAGACGTTGTTCAAAAGAGTATGAAAGCGGGCGAGGTGAAAGCGATCGCAGTTTTAGCCCAAGAGCATCTGCATCTAATTAGCCGCCAGCGGGCAACCATCCCTTCTGGAGCAGTTTCTGGAGCGGCTTCTATTCCAACAAACTCACAGGACTCAATACAAGACCTTAGGGGTAAAACTTTAGCCGTCGGCACGCCGGGTAGCGGCATTCGCTTTACAGCTGATGAACTACTGAAAGTATCAAGAATGGACGCGCCAGGAGTGATAAAGATCAACGAATCGAGCTTCAGCGAAGCGTTGGATCTGTTGAGTCAAGATAAGATAGACGGTGCGTTTTATGTCGGTCGTTTAGGGGCGAACAATCGCCTTAGAGAAGCATTTACAGCCGACGCAGGTCTAACACTATTGCCTCTATCGCCTGGCCTGGTTAACTTTCTGACGACTCAATATCCAGGCGTCTATCAGGCCGCGTCTATTCCTCAAGGCGTCTATGGCGTTTATCCCAGCATTCCAGAAACTACAATAGCCAGTCTGACAACGCCAACTGTGCTGGTTACTCGCACAGATGCGAACGCTGAAACAGTCCGCCTTATTACCTGGTCGATTGTTGCAACTGCTCGTCGCTATGCGCCCTTCTACCCCGAACTACAGCTTGAAGATCCTAATTTACGCTTACGACAGGGATTGTTCTACATTCATCCTGAGGCAATTAAGGTGTATGAGCAGGGTGATCCAAGAGAGGCTTGGATTCGCTACTGGGAAAACAACAGTGATTTGCAGGCGGGTCTCTTTTTGCTGTTGGGCACAAGTATGGCTGGAATGCTGTTGCAATATTGGCGCAAGCAGCAGTCTCGCCGCCTGCTTGCGCGCACTCATGAGAGCGTTGCGGATATTAGCCAGCTCTTAGACCAAGATCCTCAGGCTGCGCTCAGAGAAATTGAAGAGCTGAGCCAGGAAAATCGCCTGAAGTTTATTGCGGGGAAGGTGCCAGACGATGTGTATTCGCTGGTGCAGCAAAAAACGCAGACCTTTAGAGACCAGTGCCGACTAGTGCTAGATCGTCGGCAAAAGCAGCTTGTGCTAAATACGCTGCTGCTGTTAGACGACTGGCAAGAAACGCTACAAAGCGATCCTCAAGCCGCACTTGGCAAGCTCAGTGAAATCAAGCAGCAGTATAGGGAAATGCTGCTGGCCGATCAGGTGGATATTCAGGCTTATATGGAACTGGTGGAGCTGACGCTAATTTCTGTGATGACGCTGACACCAAAGCATGAAGAGGTTAGAAACGAAGCGTCTGGGCATACAGAGATTAGGCGTGAGCCGCAAGTTGTTTATGCAGAAGATAAGCCTACGGAGAAGGGAAGATAAAATTTTATGGGTGGGTGGTTAGATATGCGGAAGCAGTCCGAAAATTGGCGTAGTGGGAGCTACTACTCTTAAGAAAGGCAGAGGATGAGACGGGAATATCTACTATTGTTGACCCTTTTTACAGTTGGATTCGGATGGCTTCCGGTCATAGAGCGGGCTGCATTGGCAGATGTTCTCTCACTACACCCTCTCCCACCACACCCTCTCCCACCACACCCTCTCCCACCACACCCTCTCCCACAGAGCCCGTCGCAGGATCAGGAATCTGTAGAGCAGACGTTCGCAGACCGGACATTCGCAGACCAGTCATTCGAAGATGACATAGATCGAGCAAATGCTCTCAGTCAGCAGGCGATAGAGCTGTATCAGCAGGGAAGGTACACAGAAGCGGTGCCGCTGGTGATGGAGGCGATCGCACTTGAAGAAGGCGTTTTGGGCCCTAGCCACCCGGAAGTAGCCAATAGCCTCAACAACCTAGCGCTGCTGTATCAAGCGCAGGGCCGATATGATGCAGCGCTGCCCCTAAACCAGCGAGCACTTGCTATTCGAGAAAGCGCTCTGGGTGAAGCGCATCCCGATACGGCGTTTGCGATAGACAGCTTGGCAAGTATTTATAGAGAGCAGGGCAACTATGCCGCCGCGCTGCAGCTATATGTGCGATCGCTCACTATCTACGAAAGCCTGCTGGGTGAAGACAATCTCGGCCTTGCGGCTAACCTGAACAATCTAGCCGGTATCTACAAGCTTCAAGGTGACTATAGCGCGGCGCTACCGCTCTACGAACGCACGCTGGCTATTTACGAAATGAAGCTTGGCCCCGATCATCCCAATGTCGCGGTTAGCCTCAACAATCTGGCCGATCTTTACCGGGCACTAGGCGACTATGGCACGGCCCTGCCGCTCTACGAACGCGCCCTAGACATTAGAGAATCTCAGCTTGGCCCCGATCATCCTGACGTGGCCACCACGCTCAACAACCTAGCGGCGCTTTACCAGGCCCAGCGTGACTACAGCGCTGCTGAGCCCCTCTACAAAAGAGCGATCGCAATTCAAATAGCCACGCTAGGTGAAAGTCATCCCCGAGTTGCCAGCAGTCTCAACAACCTAGCAGAACTCTATCGGCTTCAGGGCAACTACGCCGCCGCCCTGCCGCTGTATGAAAGAGCGCTAGCCATTGGAGAAGCCATTTTGGGGGAAAATCACCCTGACGTGGCCACCACGCTCAATAACTTAGCCGAGCTGTATAGGGCCCGAGGCAACAATACGCTTGCCCGCTCTCTGCACGAAAGGGCGTTGGCTATCCGTACAGAAGCGCTCGGCGGCAATCATCCGGCAGTGGCCTTTAGCCTCAGCAACCTGGCTGGGCTGTATCACGAACAAGGGAATGACGAAACGGCTATTCAACTGTACGAACAGGCGCTGAGTATTGTGCAGTCGGCTTGGGGCGCAGCGCATCCAGATGCGGTAACCATTGAGGAGAACCTAACAGGCATACAAGAAACGATGGGCCTGCAGGAACTGGGCGAGTAGAGCAGAAGCGGATCAATACAAAGGGGATAAAGCAACAGGAGTCTGTAGCGAAAGGATCTAAATATGTCTAAAAATATCTGCGGAACTTGACTTATTCATCGATTTTTGACTTACGAAACCTCAAAATCGATCTACGGTATTGTATTAACCCTCTCTTTACCCTTCTGACGCAGGTATTGGTCCTGTGCTGTTTTCCCATGAAGCTCGCCTCCCGAATCAATAGAGTTACGCCTTCTATGACGCTAGTCATCTCCGCTAAGGCCAAGGCTATGCAAAGGGAGGGACTAGATGTCTGTAGCTTTAGTGCCGGAGAGCCGGATTTTGATACGCCAAAGCACATTTGCGAGGCGGCAAAGACAGCACTTGACCAGGGAAAAACGCGCTATGGGCCAGCGGCAGGAGAACCGGCGCTCAGAGAGGCGATCGCACAAAAGCTGCAAACCGATAACCAGCTCAACTATGCGGCTAGCAACATCATGGTGACCAACGGCGGCAAGCACTCGCTGTACAACCTCATTATGGCCACCATCGGGCCCGGAGATGAGGTCATTATTCCTGCCCCTTACTGGGTGAGCTATCCAGAGATGGTAAAGCTAGCCGGGGGGACGCCAGTCATTGTTGAGACAACGGCTGAGGCCAACTACAAAATTACGGCGCAGCAGCTACGCGCGGCCATCACACCCAAGACCCGGCTGTTCGTGCTCAATTCACCCGCTAATCCTACTGGGATGGTGTATACCCCAGCAGAAATTGAGGCGCTAGCAGCGGTAGTTGTAGAAGAAGATATTTGGGTAGTGTCGGACGAAATTTACGAAAAAATTCTCTATGAGGGCGCTGAGCACATCAGCATTGGCAGCTTAAATCCAGAAATATTCAAGCGCTCGATTGTGAGCAATGGGTTTGCCAAAGCCTATGCAATGACGGGCTGGCGGCTGGGCTATTTAGCTGCGCCAGAACCCATTATTAAGGCGGTAAATATGCTGCAAAGTCACAGCACGTCTAACGTCTGTACGTTTGCTCAGTATGGTGCGATCGCTGCTCTCACCGGTCCGACAGACGATCTAGAGATCATGCTCCGCGCTTTTAGCAAAAGACGCCTCGCCATCATGGACATGGTTGGCAACATTGAAGGGCTGAGCTACGTAGAGCCCCAAGGCGCTTTCTACCTGGTGGTAGACATCAGTAAAACCAGACTAAATTCGGTGACCTTTTGCCAAAAGCTGCTAGAAGAAAAGCACGTCGCCACCATTCCAGGCGCGGCCTTTAGCGCTGAAGGCACACTGCGAATTTCCTACGCAACAGACCTCGATACCATTGAGCGAGGGATGGCCCGGTTAAAGGGGTTTGTCAGCGCTTATCTATAGATCTTATCTGTAGGCTAAGCAAGAAGCTGAACAGGCTAAACCGCATCCATCTCAGCAGAAGGCCCAGCAGAAGATTCAGTAGATGAGACAGAAGGCTGGGCGCTGCCAATAGGCTTATTATCTTGTCGGTTGACCGCCGCTAGCGCCTGCCGCAAAGCCACCGTTCTATCAATCAAAAAGCGCTCCGCTGGGATAATGTTAAGCAGGCCCAGCCGGGTGAGACGCTTATAGGTTTGACCTGTGGCACCCACAATATAGACAGCGCGATCGCCTTCTACCGCTTCTTGAATCGCATTTTCTAGCGCCAGCGAAGTCGTCACGCCCAAATGCGGCACTTCACTAATATCCAAAATAAACGCCTTGCAGTTTTGCACCGCTTCACGCTGGCGAGAAATTGCCTTGGCCACCCCAAAAATCATAGGCCCACTCAGGCGAAACAGCAAAATCTGATCGTGCCCTTGCTCTAACAAAGCCTTTTCTTCTGCGCTTAGTACAATCGTGTCGTCATCATCGGTAATCGCCGTGACACCTTTTTCCGAACGCAGATCGCTCAGCTTTTCAATCGTCAGCATATTCGCTACAAACACGCCAACGCCTACCGCAATCACCAAATCAACAAACACCGTCAGCAAGATCACCCCGTACATAATCGCCGCTGACTTGCGCGAAATGTAGTGAGCCCGCTTCAAAAAGCCCCAGTCGATAATATCGATTCCGACCTTGATGATAATGCCTGAGAGCACCGCCATTGGAATTGGCGCAGTCAGCCCGCTAGCCCCCAACACGACCACCAGCAAAATCACGGCTCGCGACAGTCCCGATAGGGCCGTTTGCCCGCCCGCTTTAATGTTGACGACGGTGCCCATCGTGGCCCCCGCCCCTGGTAAGCCACCACACAGCCCAGACACAATATTGCCAATGCCTTGTCCCACTAGCTCTTTATTAGAGTCATGCTCTGTGCGCGTGAGGCTATCGGCCACCACCGAGGTCAGCAGGGCATCGATACAGCCCAGCATCCCTAGCACCGCAGCATCAATGAACATATAGCGTAGCTGCGCGCCGGTAAATGTTGGAGTGGTAATAGTCGGCAGCGCCAGCGGAATTTCACCAATCCGACGAATATCGTCGCCGCCGAGCACAGTAATCGAAAGCAGCGTCCCGATAATCATCGCTACTAGCTGAGGCGGCGCAAACTTTCTGAGATTTTTAGGAAAGAAAAGGATAATCAGCAGCGTGATCAGCGCTAGCGCCGTTTCGGCTGGACGAATTCCGCTAATCAGCATTGGCAGCGCTAGCAGAGTGCCAATGACACCACCGCCAGGGCTTTCTTGGCCCAGCATAGGTCCAAGCTGCAAAATAATTAGAATCAGGCCAATGCCTGACATAAAGCCGGACACGACGTTATAAGGCATTAGGGTGACGTACTTACCCAGCTTTAGCACACCCAGAATAATTTGAAAGATGCCCGCCATAATGACGACGGTAAAGGCCATCGCTAGGCCGGTTTCGCGATCGCCCGCCGCCGCAATCATGGTCGTAATCACACCTGTAATCACTACCGTCATTGGCCCCGTTGGCTCCGAAATCAGCGCGGGCGTTCCCCCAAACAGCGCCGCAAAAAAGCCCACCAAGATTGCGCCATACAGCCCCGCTACAGGCCCTGCACCCGAAGCGACCCCAAATGCCAAGGCCATCGGCAGCGCGATCACCGCCGCCGTCAACCCTCCAAACAAATCGCCACGAACGTTTCTAAAATTAATTTGGTTGGTGATTTTGTAAGCTCGGGACATAGATAGAGAGCCTCTAGCAAGATAACTCTCTCTAGTTTCTCATCTTGGTTACACTAAGTTACATACTGTTACCTAGAAGTCATCAGGATAATCTCTAGGGTCAATTTCCAGGATCGATCTCTAGACCAAATCTCTAGGTCAGACTTTTAGACCAAACTTCTAGATACATGTCGAAAAGCCTCAACCACCCAAAGTTTGTTTCAGCCGACTGGTTTGACCGGCCTGCGGTTGCGGTTGCGGTTGATTTGCTAGGGTGCACTCTGTTTAGAAAAGTAGGCGATGCGATCGCACACGGACAGATTGTAGAAACAGAAGCCTATGAGGCGGGCGACCCGGCAATGGCGGCCTATCAGCGCCAGACCGAGCGCAACGCAGTTGTTTTTGGTCCGGCTGGGGTCGCCTATGTGTATCGAATTTATCGGCAGTATCACTGCTTTAATATTGTGTGCGATCGCGCTAATTTCGCCAGCACCATCCTCATCCGCGCCGTCCATCTCGACGCCCTTCCCAGTTGGTATTCACCCACTAACGCCTCTGCCAAAAAAGAAAAGCTAGAAAAAGTCGCCGCCGGACCAGGAAAGCTCTGCCGCGCCCTGCAAATAGACACCTCGCTCCGTAGCTTGCCCATTCATCCCGACTCGGGCCTATGGGTAGAGCCTCGTGCTGCTACTGAAGCGCCCTTAGACATCACTCAAACGACCCGTATAGGTCTATCAAAAGGCGTTGATATTCCCTGGCGGTGGTACATCACCCACTCACCAGCAGTCTCCCGTCGTTAAAGAGATCAATACAGCGCACAGTGCAGCTCTAGCTAAGAAGAAAGCGCTTACACAAAAATCAGATCACTCTCATCATTTTCGCCGGTATCCTCATGGCTTTTCAGCGCACCTAGCCAGTCTGGTTATTGTAATCTTATGCCTCGGCTATTCTTTATCAGATAAAACGGCTTTCGGCTTTACCTTTAGCGCTACGATCTCAGTCTGAGTCGTTGCCCAGACAATAGCGAGGTCAATCCCGTCATACTCATGAACCAAGCGATTGCCTTTCCATCCTTGTAAAAGCTAGCCTCTGTAACGTCATCTAGATACGCCAGGACAATCTCTGCTGATTGCAGCATATCAAGTAAGGATTGGCGATCGCGATTCATAAACAATCTTGGCAGTAGATAGAATCTCGCGCCGTCGCAAGTGGTTACGGCTCATTTCAACGCTAGGGCGGGTAATTACATCAACTTCTCTGTCTAAAATACACTTGAGATCTGCTTCCATACAATCCAGGTCGTAAAAACTTGGAATTGCAGTTGGATGGTACTGAATCATTACATCAATATCACTGCTTTCGGGGCGAAAGTCATCGCGTAATACAGAGCCAAACAGCGCCAGTTCGGTTAAGTTCCACTTTTGACAAAACTGCGCTATTTCAGCCATCGGCAAGTCAATGTTTTGAAGTTTCATCGGTATCGCACTTTAACCATCTCAATCTATTATTGCCTAGAGATGTTCTGCCGCATCACGTTTACTCTCGGCACCTACTGCGCTGCGGGCTTACTCAAAAAACGTGGTTTCCTGGCCGATTTTTTAGCAGCGGCTCGCTCTAGTTCGGCTTCATCTCTGAGCCTGCGGCGCTGCTGAATTTGTGCCATAAAGAACTCTTCGAGGGTAGGTTTGGCAGTCTCTAGCTTAGCGATGTGAGCATTCATCAGCCGAGCGCTAGCCATAAATTCAAACGGGTTTTCGTGGAGGGTGCCATGCCAGTATCCTTCGGCAAAGGTGATGTCGCGTAGCCACTCGTCCAAAATGTCTAGGCTGCCGCCTTTACCTTTGACGCGATAGTAGTCGGGGTTGCCCAAAAGCTGTTTGATTTCGCCGATGCAGATGATTTCACCCTGATCGAGAATGGCGATGCGATCGCAAATCATTTCCACATCCGACAGCACATGACTGTTAAAAAACAGCGTCTTCCCCTGCTCTTTTAAAGACAAAATGATCTCTCTAACCTGGTAGCGCCCGGTAGGGTCTAAGCCAGACATTGGCTCGTCTAAAAACACAATGTCAGGATCGTTCATCAGCGCCTGGGCCATTCCTACCCGCTGCAACATCCCTTTCGAGTAGCGACGCATCTGCTTTTTCTTTGCTGAACGCAAGTCAAGCTGCACCAGCTCTAAAAGATGGGTAATTCGGCGCTTTTGGGCTTTGCCCCTAATGCCAAACAAACCCGCCGTGTAGCTCAAAAATTCCCAGCCCGTGAGGTAGTCGTAAAAGTAGGGATTTTCTGGCAGGTAGCCAATATTGGCTTTGGTCTCGCTGTGGCCTGCGGGCTGACCCATTAAGGTAGCACCCCCTGCTGTGGGCCGAACGATGCCGAGCAGCAGCTTTAGCAGGGTGGTTTTGCCTGCTCCGTTTGGGCCTAATAGGCCAAATGTTTCGCCTTTGTAGATTTCTAGAGAACACTGTTTTAATGAAGGTGGGGCTGCTTTTAGCCAAAATCCGCTGCGGTAGACCTTGCGCAGGTCATGGGTTTCGATGATGACTGGCTGATGCACGAGTGCTGAGGTAGAAGAGACAGGGCTGATTGGGCTAGAAACCGGATTCATATTGGATTTCTCTATATTTAGATCTCTACTGGATTAGATCTCTACTGGATTAGATCTCTACTGGATTAGATCTCTACTGAAATCTCTTTAGGTAAATGCAGCTAGAGAGTGACTTCTAGTACACTAGAGGCAGTAGGTTAATGCTGAGGGCAAAAGATGGATCGCTCAAAAATTGTTGCTATTAGCACTGGGGTGCTGTCTGTTTTGCTAGCGATCACCTATCTCTTACTCGTTCAGGTGCTTGATTTTCGCGGAGAAATGCTGCCTGCACCAGTGAGTTTTCTAGGAAATTTCATGTAGCAAAAAGGGTCCGTAGTATCACAAAGTATACGGAGCTAGGACAGATCAAACCACCCGGACAGATCGCGCCCCAACAAGTCCTGTAGCTGTCGCACGTCATCTCGATAGTAGTCTTCTAATAGCTGGCGATCTTCGGTGGAGAGCGGCAGGGCTTCTTTGCCCTCAGAGTTCGCAGCGATTAGTCGCGATCGCAACTGCTGCCTTCTCTCTTCTGGCATTACTTTTCTGAGGATAGATCCGGCAAGCGATCGCACTGGATTATTCGTCTGCAAAAGCTGATTAATCGACTGGTTTTTGGGTACTTGCGCCGTCTGCTGCTTGCGCCCCGTATCCACCTCGAAGTTAGGATCAACCCCAATAAATTCGTACAGCTGCTTCATCAATCCAGCCGAGTCTTGGCGCAGATCATCGTACAAAAATACCTTTATCTGATCAGGCCCAAACGTCTCTAAGAAGTGCTTCATCCCCTCATAGTAGCGGCCCTTTAACAGCGTGTAAGAAGACTCTGCGCTGGTCGCAACCTGCTCTGCTAGCGGCTTGCGGTTACCCACCACCTGGCGCACATGCATTAAATAGTCCGAATAGGCTCGCTCTACCGGGTTGCGTAAAACGGCAATTAGCTTAGCGTCAGGAACATGGGCCTTAATGCCAGGAACCGCCTGCTGATGCCTAAATAAATAGTTAGGCGAAGCTTCTCCGATTGCAAGTTCATCTGTCACTCCAGCAAAAAGGGCCTTATAGTCCTCAATTGTCAGAATCTTTTGCCGCCCACCTCGCGTCAGCTGCGGTTCGTCGCTAACCTGTACAGCTGACTCAGCAGCTTCAAGATCGCGGCTAAAAAAATCAGTCTCCTTACGCGGGCTCGTATACACCTGCGGGTGCTGTCTGAGGTAGGTATATATAGAAGTCGTGCCTGCTTTTTGGACGCCGAAGATCAAAAAATTGGGAAGAACCATAGCAGCATCAAAAACGAACCTTTCAGGTTGCCAGTATATAGCCCGCTGTCGTCAGTAACTTACTTCTAGTGACTTATTCATTCAACGCTTATTCAGTCGGATCGCTGAATGCATTTTCCGCTTTTTTGACAGCAGCGTAACCCGGCTCATCTTCATCGGCATCGTCAAACAAACCCAGCAAATAGCCCAAGACCGCACCAAAGACAAAGCCACCCGCATGCGCCCAGTAGGCAACCCCACCGCCCATCCCAACATCTGCCGGTGCGCCCAGGCTAGCCACGCCGTAGAATGCCTGCTCTACAAACCAGAAGCCTAGAAACAGAATGGCTGGAATGCGCACAGAGGCAAAAAATATGGGAATAAAGGTTAACACACGGACGTTTGGAAAGCGAAAGATGTATGCGCCCATAACGCCTGCGATCGCGCCACTAGCCCCCAGCGAAGGGACCGTCGAGGCCGGAGCCACGTACCACTGACATAGAGACGCCAGCACCCCACACACCAGATAAAACAAGAAAAACTTCAAATGTCCTAGCTGATCTTCAACATTATTGCCAAAAATCCACAGGTAAAGCATATTGCCACCCATGTGCAAAAAGCCCGCATGCAAAAACTCAGCGCTCAGCAGCGTTCCCCACTCAGAAACATGAGGCGGCGCAAATCCGGTGCCAAAGCTCGTACTCAAATCTTTAGGCACAACTGCAAAGGTATTGAACAGGGCCTCTAGGTTCGGTCCGCTCAGCGTGGCCTCGTACAAAAACACCAGTACATTTAGCCCAATAAAAGCATACGTAACATAGGGCGTAATCTTAATTGGGTTGTCATCACGAATAGGAACCACGGCAACGCTCTCTCCAAGTCAGTACTGCCATTAATGTACTAGAGCACCGCCTGCAAAAAGGTCTCTCTCTAGAGAGGGAATACTCGTTACACGACATGCGTGGATTCATGGGTGAATTCAGGTAGGCTACGCTGCGGCTCCCACATCTGCGGCTCCCACAAAGGTAAAATACCTCTCAGATCTCAGCCCCGGCTCTCACTCATGGCAAAACGCAAGCGCCCTAGCGACAAAACTTCACCCAATCAAACCACCCATAAAGCCACCGATCGAGTGGTCTATTCTGAGTTCGGCACCCCCGACGCAACCGCAAGGCCCGTGCCCAATCTTCCCCCAAATCAGCAAGACCTGCGCGTACAGGTCTCTCGCAAGGGCCGTAAAGGCAAAACCGTCACCGTCATCAGCGGCTTTACCCACAATCCAAAGACACTTGCAGCACTGGCCAAAACCCTCAAAGCGAGCTGTGGCTCTGGTGGTACGGTAGCAAGCAACACCATAGAAATCCAAGGCGAGCACGCACCCAAGCTCGTCACCTTACTTACAGCCAAAGGCTACAAGGCCAAAATTAGCGGAGGTTAAAACCCAATTCATGGCGCACAGGCGGCAACAGCTCGGTCTCGCATTTCTCATCGGCATTTTTTGTTCAGTGCTCCTTAGCGCTGTTGGCCCTTTTGGGCCTAGCCCAGCAAAAGCTGTTTCGCCTGGTTTTGCCAATCATCCTGTAGAGCCCTGCATGCAGGGCCTCGTTCAGCAAGGCATTTTCAGCTCACAGGCGCTCAATCGTCGCTACCCTAACGAGTCTTTAACCCAAACGGAATTTGCCACAGCCGTGCTAAAGGCTTTTCCAGGTGCGTTTGCCGCTAACAACGAGTACTTGGGGCTCACATTTGACCAGGCCAGCTCTGAGACCGAAGCCTTGCTGATGGCGGCACTGGGCCAAGAGGCCTATCTGCAGCGCTATGTGGGTCGCGCCGAGGCGCTAGCAATTCTGGTCTCGGGTTCTGCAACGCCTTACCAAGCTGATGCTAGCCGTAGCCTGACGTTTGCGTTTAGAGACTCGCTGCTAATTCCCGCTAACGCCAGAGAAGGGGTCGCTGCCGCACTCGCCGCTGGCTACATTGTTGATTCGGAAGGGGCGGCTGTGAATGCGCGCCACCAGCTCCGCCCACGCAGAAGTACGACCCTCGCCGATGGGGCTGCTTTTATCTGTAGGGCCAGCCTCAATACTGATATTGTTGCGACTGTGCCCGAAACGCAGGTGGTTGCCTTTGCGCCGCTTTCTACGATTACCGCACCGACAACTGAGCTACGGGGCGTATGGCTAACTAATATTGACAGCGACGTTCTGTTCTCACGCGCCAGTCTAGAAAAGGCGCTCGATCAGCTTTCGGCACTCAATTTCAATACGGTATATCCCACGGTTTGGAACTGGGGCACCACCTTGTTTCCGAGCCAAGTGGCACAGCAAGTAACGGGCTACAAGCAGGGGCTGTACCCTGACTTAGCTGAGACGGGGCGGCAAGAAAGGTTAGAAGCAGCGCAGGGCGATCGCGACATGCTCTTAGAAACAATTGAACTTGCCCACAGCCGCAACCTAAAAGTGATCCCCTGGTTTGAGTTTGGCTTTATGGCCCCCGCCGACTCTGCCTTAGCCGCTCGTCACCCCGACTGGCTCACTCAAAAAGTAGACGGCACCCTCACTACCGCTGAGGGCTCTCACGATCGGGTGTGGCTCAATCCTTTCCACCTTGAAGTGCAGTCCTTCATCCTAGCGCTAGTAGAAGAAATATCTCGAAACTATGACATTGACGGCTTTCAGGTAGACGATCATATGGGCCTGCCGGTTGCCTATGGCTACGACCCTTACACAGTGGCGCTGTACCAGCAGGAGCACGAGGGGCAGCTGCCACCAGTAGACGAAAAAGATGCTGAATGGACTCGCTGGCGCGCTGACAAGATTACTGACTTTATGGGCGAAGTCTTTACCACGCTAAAGGCCAATCGATCCCAGGCCATTATGTCTGTATCTCCCAACCCGCATGTGTTTGCGTACGAGTTTTACTTGCAAGATTGGGATACCTGGCTAAAAAAAGGCTACGTTGAGGAGCTGATTATTCAGTTATATCGCACCGATTTAGGCCGTTTTGTGTGGGAAATGGGCCAGGAGGCCGCTACGTTTGCTCGCACTCGAATTCCGACCAGTATTGGCGTGCTGAGCGGGTTGCGCGGGCGTTCGGTGCCCATGTCGCAGATTGCCGAGCAGGTAGAAGCGGTGCGCGATCGCAACTTCTCTGGCGTCAGCTTTTTCTTCTACGAAACCCTCTGGAACCTCAGCACAGAAGGCACTAGGGCCGAGCGACAAGCTGCTTTACAGGAAATATTTCCAAATCAGGCTAGCTATCCTAGGAGTCGGCAATAGAGACCCGCAACCGTAAAAGCACTCATAACCTGAACCCATTAGTAAAAATTTTCTCTCTCCTTAATGGAAAAAACCGACAGCTTTGTTTAAAGTCTTATAGCTGCATATTATTGAGCTTGGCTTCACATCAATGATTTTTAATGATTTTTGACATGAGGCGTTGAGTTGGAAATCTTGGTTGCAAACAAGGCAGCTAGCGTTAAAGACCTCTAACTCTAAAGAGATCGCTCACGGCTCATTGAGCGACGGCTCATGCTGAGAGAGCGCTAAACGGCATAGCTATACGAGAAGATAACCCTAAGGAAAGTTTATGGCACAGAGTTTTGGTGTAATTGGCCTCGCGGTCATGGGTGAAAACATCGCGCTTAACGTAGAGCGAAACGGCTTTCCGATTGCGGTGTATAACCGCTCTCGGGAAAAAACCGACGCTTTTATGAAAAACCGCGCGGGGGGTAAAAATGTCGTCGCGACCTACTCACTAGAAGAATTTGTTGAAGCGCTAGAGCGTCCTCGCCGCATCCTTGTCATGGTCAAAGCGGGCAAGCCGGTTGACATGGTAATCGAAAGCCTTAAGCCACTGCTTGATCCCGATGACATGATCATTGATGGCGGCAACTCACTCTATGACGATACCGAAAGACGGGTGAAGGACTTAGAAGCAGCAGGCTTTAACTTCATCGGCATGGGCGTCAGCGGCGGTGAAGAAGGCGCGCTCAACGGTCCTAGCCTCATGCCCGGCGGCAGCAAAGCGGCTTACGATTCTATTGAGCCCATCGTCACCAAAATTGCAGCGCAAGTAGACGATGGCCCTTGCGTCACCTACATCGGGCAGGGCGGCTCTGGCCACTTTGTAAAAATGGTGCACAACGGTATTGAGTACGGCGACATGCAGCTTATTGCCGAAGCCTACGACCTGCTGAAAAACACACTCGGCTGTAGCCAAGAAGAGCTGCACGAAATTTTCACCGAGTGGAACAAAACCGAGGAGCTAGACTCGTTTTTAATCGAAATTACCGCTGATATTTTCACCAAGACTGACGAGGAAACGGGCAAACCTCTAGTCGAGCTGATTATGGACAAAGCGGGCCAAAAGGGTACGGGCCGTTGGACTGTAATGAGTGCGCTAGAGGTCGGTGTTAGCATTCCAACCATCACAGCGGCTGTCAATGCCCGCATTATGTCGGCCATCAAAGAAGAGCGAGTGATTGCTGAAGAACAGCTCACTGGTCCCACAGCTAGCTTTGATGGGGATAAGAAAGAGTTCATCGGCAAGATTCGCGATGCGCTCTACTGCTCCAAGATTTGTTCTTATGCGCAGGGTATGGATTTGCTTAGCAAGGCATCCGTGCTGAATGGGTATGACCTAGATCTTGGTGAGACCGCTCGCATTTGGAAAGGTGGCTGCATTATTCGCGCGGCTTTCCTCAATAAAATCAAAGCCGCCTACGACCAAGATGCTAAGCTCGCCAACCTGCTGCTAGCGCCTGAGTTCAAGCAGACGATTTTGGATCGGCAAAGCGCTTGGCGTGAAGTCATTGCAACGGCTGCAAAGATTGGCATTCCTGTACCTGCATTTAGCGCCTCGCTAGATTACTTTGATAGCTATCGCCGGGCCCGCCTGCCTCAAAACCTAACGCAGGCGCAGCGTGACTACTTTGGCGCGCACACCTACGAGCGGACAGACAAGGATGGCTTTTTCCATACTGAGTGGGCTGAGTAGAGTTAAACGCTTCAACATGCAGAAGCTATAATCGGCTACTCGGCTGGGCCAAAGGGCTAACCCAGAGGGCTGAGCCCATAAGCTAAATAAAAAGCACTCCAGCGATGCGGAGTGCTTTTTATTTAGTCATTCAAGCTCTTGGACTTGGGGGTTTTACTGTGCCGCTTCAACTACGGCTAACGAGCCGTCCCGTGCTGGCGCGATCGCCTCTCCACCAAGATCCACAAAGCTCAAATAAACACCGCCTGCTAGCAAGCAGCCACAGCCAAGCAGAAACCAAGGCCTGCGAATTTTCTTAGGAATCGGTACGGACTCAGAAAGCAGGTATTTTTCCATTGCGCAGATTTTCCCTAAAAGACAGTATAAAAAAGCACCTCTCAGGACTAGTATGCCCAGATATACCTGTGTTTTTTATACACACTGAATGCATACCGAGATCTGGTTAACATGGTCAACATGGGCGACTTGCCCGTACACAGGCCATGCACCATACGCTAGCTAAGCCATGCGCTAAAGCGTCCACCGTCTAGTGGCCGTGAAGGGCTTATTTTGACTCTAGTCGCTGCAGCGAAATGCGAGCGGCTTCTGAGACTTGAGAGTGCGCGTCCTTGGCGAGATAGCGCAGTGCGGAAAGGCTTTTGGCGGTTGGCAAGTTGCCCAGGGCTTCCGCTAGCCGCTGACGCACTAGCCAATCGTCTGCTTGAGCAAAGTTCAAGATGTGATCGACCGCTTCAATATCCCGTATTTCTCCAAGAGCTGCGATCGCGGCCTGCTGAATCACCACCTCTGGGCTATTGAGCGCCGCAATTAGCACATCGTGCGCCTTCGGGTTTTTGAGGTTGCCTAAAGACACCGCCGCGCTAAAGCGAACGAGCCAGTCAACGTCTTCGTAAAATGCTTTTACCAGGGGATCAAACGCCCGAGGATCTTCGAGATAGCCTAGCGCGCCAGCAGCATCTGCCCGGATCCCGTAATCAGGATCGTTTTCCATAATATCTACAAGCAGACCATAACATTCGGCCATTGGCTTGAGCCCCAGCGCAAAGATCGCCATCGAGCGCACCTGCTCGTTTTTGTCATTCAAGGCTTTTTTGATCAGCGGCACAGCCTGGGGGGCAGGAACGTTGCGCAGCGATGCTAAAGCCAGCTTGCGAGCAACCAGATCGCCGGTCTCAAGCTGCTTGCAAAGCTGGTCTAGATCGGGCTGCGCCATAGAGATCGCCATAGGTATAAAAAAAGAGGGACTCTCTCTATTATAGATTCGCCCAATTTGTTGGGCCTCTAACCCTGTGCGGAATTATGAGGTAAGGGGGCGACCAAATATCTAGCGGACCAGATCTAACGGACCAGATCTAGCGATAGAGCACGCGAGTACGAAAGCCTCTTGCGATCGCCGCATTGACTTTCGCTTCTGCCGGAAAGCGAGTATCAAAATTGCCAATGTTAATAAATTCGCCTCGGCGATCGCGATCCACATAGGCATCTTCAAAAAACTCGCGAACGTTACTAAGTTCAGCGCTAGAGGCAATCACCGCCGCCACATAGCGATACTGATTAGACGCGCCGCCGCTCGAAGTTGAAAGGCTCATACTTCTCAGGGTTTCTCTATCTGCACCCCCCGTAACAGGTAGCCCCTGAACCCGCTGATAAGTGCGCACAGCCTGCTGCGTTTCCAAGCCATAGATACCATCGACAAAAACGGGAAAGCCAAAATCAGTGAGCCTTTGCTGCAAGGCGACGACATCTGTCCCCGAACTTCCTGGCACCAGGCTGCCCGATCTAATAGCGGGCGAGCCGCTAGAGGGGGGTAGCGGAATGGCAGAGCTTGTGGGGCTTGCCCCCGGTAAAAAATCAAACTCCATATCGGCCAGCGTTTCCCGGTCGGCAATACCCGTTGCTTGCAGGTTACGAATTCGCTGGTAGGTGGCTACCGCGTTAGAAGTATCTTGACCATAAACGCCATCGATCATGAACGAATAAAGACCGTTTCTGCTGAGATAGCGCTGCAAAGCACGAACATCTGCGCCTTCATCACCAGGACGCAAGCTAGTAACGGTCAGCGCAACGGCGACGAGCTGCGGCGACGAGACAGCAGGCTGTTCCCCATGCTGACTAGACCCTGAATTGACAGCACTGTTACTAGCAACAGCAGGCGGCTGGGAAAGCGTCGTTAAAACAACACCCAAACTCAGGCTGCAAACGGCAAACGGCTTCATAGTGACCTCAAGGCTCCAGATTAGATTGATATCAGATTTCATCAGTATCACTACCCATCTATACAGTAAAAAATGATGTTCTGTAAGGATCGCCTTCCACGCTAGCAATTAGCCGCTACTGATTGTGTGTGGGTTAAAAACGTAGAAACGGCTAACCTGCAGTATTGATATAGGCGCTATCCTATGGATTCTAGGTGTTTCGATTGCTCATCAGCGATAGAAATTATAGATGGCAAAACGCAAAAGGGCTTTATAAAAGCCGGGTGCATTTTGCCACCCAAGCCATATACCCAAATACCCAATAACTTCCTGCCTCTGTTCTAGGAGAGACCATGTTTCGGCCTCAGCTTCGTCGCGCGTCAAAAAAATTTTTTGTCGGAAACAATGCCTACCCAGAAATTGAGCGGATTGGCGATCCGCACAATTTCTGGGGCGATATTTATCACCTGTTGCTGACTATCCCCTGGCTGACGTTCATTAGCTTGACAAGCCTGCTGTACTTATCGATAAACGGACTGTTTGCAGTGGCTTACAGCTGGGGCGATGGGGTCGCTACTGTCGATCAAACTGACCCTTGGCATCTGCTAAAGCTGTTTTTTTTTAGCGTGCAGACGATGGCCTCTATTGGCTACGGTGCGATGTATCCCACTGAGCTGTACGCGCATTGGCTCGTAGTCATCGAGTCTTTGGTCGGATTGTTCTTTATTGCGATGACAACGGGCCTGGTGTATGCCCGCTTTTCTTTACCGACTGCGCGTATCTTGTTTAGCAATGTGGCGGTGATTGCCCCTTTTAACGGCGTGCCGACGCTAATGTTTCGCACGGCAAACAAGCGCAAGAACTATATTTTAGAAGCGCAGCTTTGGGTAACGCTGGTACGAGATGAGTACAGTGCTGAGGGTGATTTTATGCGGCGCTTTCACGATATTACGCTGGTGCGATCGCACACTCCCGTCTTTAGCCTGTCTTGGACGGCTATGCACCAAATTTTGCCCGGTGGGCTACTCGATGGCGATACGGTAGAGACGTTGAAACGCGATCGCGCTGAAATCATCGTCACCCTCACCGGCCTAGACGAAACCCTTGCCCAGACCATCCACGCCCGCCATACCTTCACCGCCGAAGCCATCCACTGGGATCATCGCTTCGCCGATATCTTGCTCACTAGCAGCCACGGCAGGCGCGTCATCGATTTCAATCGGTTTCATATCATTCACCCCATCAGCAGACCTCGGCAGCTCCCAAGCAACTATAAAATCACCGCAGGCACGCACAGTAAAGGCAACCTGCTAGACGGCGATCTCAATTAGGCGATCGCAACAATTAGTTAGATAGAGGACAAGGGCGAGTAGGAAGCGAGATCTGGAGCGTTCCTCCTAGCAGAATACTTGAGTAAAAAACTTGAGCAGAAGAACCGATCTGATGGGATTGATCCCCCGTTCGGTAAAATAGAAAAAATTGCAAGCAGGTGGCAGCAGAGCAGTGGTCAAGATTTCAACCGTCGCAACTAACCGTAGAAAAGCCGGTAAAAAAAATATTGGCCAGTGGATTCAGCTGGCTGGCCGCGTCATCGTCATGAGCCTGCTGATAGCTGTGCTGGCCTTTAGCACTGTGTTCGTCAGCAGTGTACTAATCGGTGACCAAAGCGCTTTAGCGACCAATTTCGATCGCAAAAATCTTCGCCAGCAAGACTTTTCCGGCCAAGACCTCACCGATAATGACTACACCCGCGCCGATTTGACCGAGGCAAACCTCAGCCACGCCAACTTAGAGCTGGTGCGCCTCTTTACCACCCGTCTCACTCGCGCCAATCTAGAAGGGGCAAACCTCAAAGGCGCAACGTTAGACGGCGCAAGCCTAGCAGGGGCAAACCTCAAAGACGCCAATCTAGAAGGGGCCTATGCCATCAATATCGAGTTTGAAGGGGCGAATATCGAAGGCGCAGACTTTACGGATGTCCTGCTAGATCCTAGAGATAACAAAAAGCTCTGCAAGATTGCGAGCGGGACCAACAGCATGACTGGTCGAAAAACTCGCGAGACGCTCTACTGTCCATAGGCTCAGCTCATAAGCCGCTAGCCTAACCGTAAAGAATCCCTGCAATCGCAGCGGCCAGTTAGGACAAGTAGCCGTGTTCAGCTAGAAAAGACATCGACAAATCTATGCCATCAGAACCCGCCACTGACGGCCCTGAGCCTGCTGTCTCTAAGTCCGCTGTCTCTAGGTCCGCTGTAGGCACCACCCGCAGAAACTTCTCTACGTATTTTCCTAGCACATCCCCTTCTAAATTCACCCGGTCACCGGGGCGCAGATATTGCAGGTTTGTCTCCGCATAGGTCACAGGAATCACCGCCGTAGAAAACCAGTCGCCCGACACGCTGCATTCAGCGACTGTCAGGCTAATGCCGTTGACCGCAATACTGCCCTTATTAACAAGATAGCGAGCCACCCGTGGGCTGACATCTCGAAAGCTGATTTCCCAGGCATTGGCCGTGCGCTCAGCGCTATCTAGGCGGCCCATCCCATCTACATGCCCGGTGACAAAGTGGCCGCCAATTTTGCTGCCAACGCGTAGAGAGGGCTCTAAATTCACCGGGCCATTCTCGCTGACTTCGCCCAGCGTTGACTTAGAGAGCGTTTCGGGTGAAGCCGTCGCGATAAACCCTTGGCTTAGTATTTTTTCTACCGTCAGGCACACGCCGTCAACCGCAATGCTATCGCCTAGGGCAATCCCCATTAAGACCGGATCTTGGGGCGTCTGGCAGGTTACTTTCAGCTGATAGGGATTGAGGTGCTGAAGCTGACCTATGCTTTGAACTAAGCCGGTGAACACGTTTGATTAAGACCATTTTGCCAGTTACCGCTCAACTTTAGCGCAATTGTGTCTTTGCTCACCGTGGCTGACGCAGCCTTACCTATACGATAGTTTCGATAAAGTTTTTTTATCTTTCGCTGAGTTCGCACAAAAATCGCTTTAGCCTAGAGTAGAAACTGCTGTTATGTGAGAGCTGTTTTTCTAAACGCTTCTCTCAAACGATGGCAAAAATCTATATAAAGTCTTCCTTTTAATCAGTGAACGTTTACCTAGCGAACCTAAGGAAATAACAGATGATTGAGATGCAGGTTGCGGGAATTGCCATAGACGGAGGTACTCGAAATCCAGTCATTTTGCTGAGAGACAGCTCACAGCGGCGACAGCTACCTATTTTTATATCTCCAGAGCAGTCGCGAACTATCCGAGCAGTTTTAGATGGCGAAAGAACAACTCGCCCGATGACGCACGATCTAATTGTTAGCATGATGGCGGCCTGGGATATGGCTTTAGAGCGGGTCGTGATTCATGCGCTTCGAGACAATACGTTCTATGCGGTGATGACGGTAGGTAAGGGTAAGAAGAAAAAGGAAATAGATGCCCGCCCAAGCGATGCTATTTCGGTTGCGTTGCGGGTAAATGCGCCGATTTGGGTGATGGAGGAAGTTATTCTGGATGCGGCGATGCCGGTCGATATAGACGCTGATGTGGCTGAAAAGGAAGCTTTTCACGCCTTTTTATCGAGTATTAGCCCTGCCGACTTTGCCGAGCGGGGCCGTTCTACTTAGAGGATTTTCAGAATTAGAGGAATTTAGAGGAATATGCGCGATCGCCGATTTGGCAAAACCGAGCGGCAGCTATCGGTCTTTTCTTTGGGCACGATGCGGCTTGACTCGGCTGCGATCGCCCATTCGGTGATTGCAGCAGCGATAGATCAAGGCATCAACCACATAGAAACCGCGCCCGCCTACGGCCAGAGCGAGGCGTATATTGGGCAGGCGATCGCATCTCTATTAAGAGACGGGTTGAAAGACAGGCTGGTTCAGCGCAAGCAGCTCACGCTGACCAGCAAGCTGACGCCGAATCTACCTAGCTCAAAAATAGAAAAGGCCGTCGAGCGATCGCTCAACCGTTTAGGGGTCGACTATCTCGACTGTCTGGCAATTCACGGCATTAACACACCCGACCATCTCGCGACGGTCAAAGCAGACATGCTAGGGGCCCTGATCAAGCTACAAGCGAAAGGGCTGATTCATCACATCGGGTTTTCTACCCACGCTCCGCTAGCAGTGATTGAATCTGCGATTGATACTGGCGCTTTCAGCTTTGTCAATCTCCACTACAACTTCTTTTTTCAGCGCAACGCACCCGCTATTGCCAAAGCCCATCAGCAGGATATGGGCATTTTTATCATCTCACCTGCCGATAAGGCCGGAATGCTTTACACTCCGCCTGCCAGGCTTGTAGAGCTATGCCACCCCTACGATCCGCTTTTGCTGAACTATCGCTGGCTGCTGAGCGATCCTCGAATTACAACCCTCAGCCTCGGCCCAGCCACCGCCGATGAACTCCGCTGGCCGCTTCAGGTAGCTGATCAGGTATGGCCGCTGAGCGCCGCTGAAAAACAGGCGATCGCAACTTTAGAACAAGCGCAGGCAGAGGCTTTAGGGCGCGATCGCTGCCACCAGTGCCACCAGTGCCTGCCCTGCCCCGAGGTTATTAACATTCCTGAAGTGCTGCGGCTACGCAACTTGGCCGTCGCCTACGATATGGAAGCTTTTGGGCAATACCGCTACGGCATGTTCGAAAATGCCGGACACTGGTTTCCTGGACAGCGCGGCAACCGATGCACAGACTGCGGCGACTGCCTACCTAGGTGCCCCGAACAGCTAAACATTCCAGATTTGCTCAGAGAGACTCACCTGCGCCTGCGTGGAAAACAACGCCGCCGTCTATGGAGCGAATAAAGCGCTGTCCTTTTTATCTATTTGAAGAACATTTATCTGAAGAACATCTACCTCAAGAACATCTATCTTAAGTGGTGGTTTAGAAGGCAGCTTTGAAGAACCGTGTGTTGCTTCGGATACATTAAAATCTAGAAAAGAGCTAGTTCCGGCTCAAGTTATAGATTTTCTTCGCTTTATAGAGAATTACTTCAGGATCTTATCGGTACGATTAAGAGAACATGAGAACGTACGTTTTGAATTGATAGCTTTAGAGACACCTATAGAAACAGGCAGTTATCATCTGCCTAGCAAAATCTCGTCTATAAAAGCCTCACTTAACAAAGCAGACTTCTAAAGAAGCAACCCTACTAGAACAAGGATCCACCGAACCGCATGACTTCTATTCAACAACAGCACTTAGCAGAGAGCGCCACCATGCCTACTGATGATCGCGTCGCTGTCTTGCTGATGGGCTATGGCGAAGTCGAAAGCTACGAAGACTTTGCCAACTACAACGAGCAAGCGCTCAACCTGCTGACCGCTAAGTTTGCCCCCGTCCCCACTTGGGTGTATCCGCCGTTAGCCAAGCTGCTCGCAATATTTGACCTGCACGAGTGGAGCCACCAGCACGGTCAGTTTATCTCACCGCACAATGCTATTTTTGAAAAACAGCGCGCCGGTATCGAGGGCTGTTTGCAGCAGCGCTGGGGCGATCAGGTCAAAGTATTCAAAGCCTTCAACTTTTGTGCGCCTCATCTGCCCGAGCAGGTACTGACCCAGGTCAAAGCAGAAGGCTTTACCAAGCTATTGATCTATCCTTTGCTAGTAGTAGATTCTATTTTTACTAGCGGGATTGCTGTAGAGCAGGTCAACGAAGCGCTCACTAATCTAGCTGGCTCGGGAGAGCACTGGCTGAAAGGAACTCGCTATATTCCTTCTTTTTATGATCGCGATCGCTACATTACGCTCCTAGCCAATCTCGTCGAAGAGAAGATCAAAAAAGAACTGGCTGTTGCTCACCTGCCCTCGCAAACTGGCATCATCTTGCTCAACCACGGCTGTCCTCATAAGGCTAAAGGCTTTACCTCCGGCATTGACGAGAGCCAAAAGCTGTATGAGGCTGTACGCGAAAAGCTAATTTACAAGTATCCGCTAATTTCTATTGGCTGGATGAATCACGATACGCCGCTGATCGACTGGACACAGCCCAACATGGAACAGGCCGGTCAAAATATTATTGACCTAGGCGCAACTGCGTTGGTCATGATGCCTATCGGCTTCGCTACTGAAAATCACGAAACGCTGTTGGATGTAGACCACATCATCCATCGCCTGCGCCGCAAGAACCCTCAGGTGACTTACGTGCAAATGGACTGTGTCAACGATCATCCTGAATTTATGCAAATGTCGGCTGACTGGGCTGATATTCATATTCAAGCACTGCTAGAAGCCGAGCCGCTGACTGTCAATGCTGAGCTGCGCCAGGCTACTGCCGCTGCGCATAACCACGACCATAACCACGACCACAGCCACGATCACCATACCCATAGCCAGAACGGTCATAGCCAAAACGGCCATAGCCACCCTGACCACGCTGACAACGGACACAGCCACGACAGCAACAATCACTCCGGCCACAGTCATGATGCCAACGAGCACCATCCAGAGGTCGCACCCGCTGGTGCCGCTGAGCAGCACGCTCATCACCACTAGAATTGCGCTAACAGTATGAGACGGCTGTCGGCAGGCAACCTCGTACTGCATAGCATGAGTAACAAAAAACTATTCGACCCTGTATGGCTACACATCGCTGAGCTGTACGGGGTCGATTTTTTTGAATAAATTTTCTTGTTAAGCCAAGAAAATCTTAAAAACAGTTGCGAAATCAATTTTCCCTGGTTATGATTGCTAAATTGGTCACTTCAAACGAAACGACTCTAACAGCGTTAGAGATAACCCATGATTAAGCAGCATCTTTCTCTCACTATTCGCGGCTAGCCTTTCTAATCTTGCGACTTTTGGCGGCCATCTGGCTCTTGCAAGCATCTGGCAAGTCCTTATGCCGGAAAGCCTCTATGTCGGCACTCGTAAAACATTGAGCCTACAGCGCTTGCAGCATACAGCAATCATCTTTTCTAGAAAATATTTAGGAGGGCTTACCATGTTCTTGATTTATTCTCTCAATTGCTATCGGTCTTATTGTCACGTCTTAACCTTGCATTAGGCTTCTGCAACTAGGCTAAACAAAAGTCAGATCAAGCAAAAACAAAGACAGAAGCATAGATATAGAAGAATGCGTCCGAGACTGCCTCGGGGGCAGATAAAACATACGCCTATCCTGACAGCCCTTTCAGGATATAGAGTGCTGCCGTAGCCTGCTTATTCCGGTCTACCGGTTCAGGTCTGCTGGATTGTTTTATCGGCTCATGATGTCATATTTTTATGTCCTCATTATCGCGCCGATCCTACGATCGGCAGTAGCTAGACGCGTCATTGTTTCTCTTTCATCAACAGAACAGCATTCATAGCGTTGAATCATGCTGGCAAATTCTGTTGTTTCCAAATATTCTCCAAATATTCTCCAAATATTCATTGTTCTCAAATCTCTCAAACATTTTTTTTAAGAAGCAGCCTACCAACAACACAGATTTATCATCTGTCGAACCATGCAAAAGTTTTTTACGATTCTGGGCTACTACCGGAACTACTGGCGGATTGCGCTCTTCAGCGCTGCCATGATGAGTCTCTTTGAAGTTGTCGATCTCTTTATACCCTATGCTACAGGGCAAATTCTAAATGTCATTTCACGACAGGCACTTGATGCTCCGTTACAGCACGTCATCGATCAAATTGCAAATTTGCTCAACAGCACAGCCACGTCTCAGTTTTCTGTATGGGTGCTAGTAGCGCTGATCGGCATCATTTCTGTAGGCCGCGCCCCGATTCAGCCTTGGCTTGGCGGCTGGTTTAGCTGGGACACCGCCTTTCGAGCTCGCCGAGACCACGCTGAAAATGCCTTGAGGAAAATTCTCACGCTGCCGTTGGAGTTCTACGACGAAAACAATCCGGGCCGGATTGCTGCTAGGGTGGCCAAAGGGCTCTCCAACTATACCTGGACCTTTCCTTTCATTATCGAACAGCTCATTCCTAAAACGGTTAGAGTCTTTGGTATTTTTGTTGTCATTAGCTTGATTGACTGGCGGATTGCCGCGATTGTTTTGGGCTCAGTATCGGCCATATTGTTCAATAGCTTTTTGGGGCTAAAAGATCTGGCCGTTAAGGAAGAACGCCTAGAAAATTACATTGAGAACACTGATAGCCGCAACTCTGAAATTATCACCAACATTAAGACGGTAAAAGCGTTTGGCAATGAATTCACCGAGCTGCATCGCCAGACGACCCGGCTAGATCGAGAGTTCAAGGTTCTTGACTACCGTATTCATCGGGGATATACGTGGCTGAGCACCTATCAGCGCACCTTTGTGCAAAGCTGTACGTTTATTGTGCTGGTTTGCACGCTATGGCTCACGGTTAAAGGCGCAATTTCTATTGGTCATTTCGTTACGATCTTAACGGTTGCAAGCATGGCCTACGCCGAAGTTGACCCTATTTGTGAGCTAGCAGAAATGTTTGCGCGCCGATCTGCGCCAATGGTCCGGTTTCAAGAGTTTACGGCGCTTCCACCCGGACGAGATGCGGGCGCGCTCTTGCCTAACGGTCCGACCTATCAGTTCACGGGCAAGGTCCATTTTCACCAGCTTACCTTTGGCTACAGCGCTGAAAAACCTGTCCTCAACAACATTGAGTTGCTGATTGAACCCTGCCAAACAGTTGCCCTTGTGGGCCGCTCTGGCTCTGGTAAATCCACGCTAGTAAAGCTGTTGTTTCGCTATTTTGAGCCGGACAGCGGCGGTTTGTTGATTGATGGCAAAGACATTCGACAGCTAGATGTGACGGCCTATCGCAAGCGGCTGGCGATTGTGCATCAGGAGGTGGATATTTTTAACGGTACGCTGATGGAGAACCTGCTTTATGGCAATCCAAGCGCTAGCTTTGAAGAGATCACAACGGCCTGCAAAATTGCCCAGGCCCATGAATTTATTCAACAGCTCCCTAAGGGGTATTTCACCACTGTGGGTGAGCGTGGTGTGCGCCTATCGGGTGGGCAAAGGCAGCGGGTAGGCATTGCCAGGGCGCTGATTGTAAACCCGGATGTGTTGGTGTTTGACGAGGCAACCTCTAGCCTAGACTATGAATCTGAACGGGCTATTCAGGTAGCGATGCGATCGCTCTTTGGCACCCGCACCCTCATCATCATCGCTCACCGACTTAGCACCGTTCGTGACGCCGATAAAATTGTTGTTCTTGACCAGGGCAGCATCAGCCAAGTTGGCAATCATGAGGAGCTAATAGAAAAAGGAGGACTTTATCAGAGATTGCATACGCTGCAAGCGAGCGGCGAACTAATCGAGTGATTCGCCTATAGTTCGAACTAACAGGCTCATGACCTCACCCTGCCGAGGCGTTATAATGAGCTGATTATTCGGAATCGGCAACAGCGGACTCCAGAGCGCATTTTCTACGTAGCGCAGCGTATGCAACAGATGAATTGTCTGCCTAACGCCGCCAGGCGTGCCTAACAAAATATGGCGCAGCGACTCTCCCGAGCGCGCGCTCAAATTAGCAGAGAGCGTAGGGAGCGCAGACATCTCAATGGGTGTGGCGCTTTCAGCAGAAAGCCCACTTTCGAGAAAGTTTTGAGTATTCATTTAAGACGCTACAAAAGAGGTTATAGGAGATAATGATGAGAAAAATTAGGTGCGTTTCAGGTGCGTTTTCTCAAGATTGTTCGCTGTCAAAAGAATAGCACGTCAGGCGGACAAATGTCATAAAACATTCTTTCGCAAACTTCTGACTTCAATCCTGCTTTTTGCTGGAATAGATTTTGTTTCGAGCACATTTTTGTTTCGAGCGCAGTTTACTTAAGTAAAAATGTGCTCAAATGCCCTCTTACTCAAAAGCATTTTGTTTCGCGACCAAAGCCAAATGCTTTGCGGTCGATCTATCGGGCTCATACACGCCAGTTTCCCACTCGCTCACGGTCTGCCGACGCACACCCAGTTCCTCTGAAAACTGCGCCTGCGTTAGGCCCATATGCTTACGCAGTGCCTTCACTGCCGTCTGATTCCACAGAATGTTGCCACCCTGACGAGAGATGACATATTCCGCCTGAAACGGCGCAAACACAACCACCGCCTGATTCAAATCAACCTGCTCAACATGGTAGCCCGCCTGCACCCAAGCACCTGATTGCAAAGCACCTGCGGTATCTCGATTGCTCCACCAAGCTTTCTGACGCGCAGAGGCCGGTAGAGGCTGCTGTAAAATATGCTCTATCTCGCTAAAGGTCAATCGGATCTGAGCCGCCGTGTCTCCGACTACGCTTGGTTTATCGCTGTGCTGTAAGTACTTGAATAGCGGATAGTATTTGCTGCCAGGTTTCATCAGTGACCCTCAGCTTCTGGTAAAAGAAGTCGCTCTCTGCACTCATCAGTTTATCTTGATAAGTAGGGGACGATAAGCATGATAACAAGTACAGCCAGTCAGGCACAGCCAGTCGGGCACAGCCAGCTAATCAGAACAAGTCGATCAAGCACGGTCAGCTAATCAAGCCAGTCGGGCCCAATCAGCCTAGAATCGCCACCAGAAACCAGTCGCTGCCATCGGTAGCCTGCAGGCTGTGAGGCTTTGGGCGGATTACGAATTCGTTAAGGCCGCTTTGATTTGCGTCTTAGCCGTTTCTAGCGCCTCGGGCAGCTTCGAGGCATCGCGGCCACCGGCCTGGGCAAAGTTGGGCCGACCACCGCCACCGCCACCGCAGAGTTTGGCGATCGCACCGATAAACTTACCGGCCTGCAAGCCCTTGCCAATCACAGGTTTACTAAAGGCCGCGACTAGGCTTACCTTGCCTTCTGAGGGCACAGAGCCAAGGACTACCGCGCCGTCGCCCAGCTTTTGCAGCAGCCGCTCAGCCGCTGTCTTTAGGGCATCCGGCTCTACTGCCTCCAGATTAGCCACAATTATGGGCATCCCACCGATAATTTCGGCGCGCTCTAGCAGTCGGTCTGATTTGGTCAGCGCTAGCTCTGATTTGAGGGCTGAAAGCTCTTTTTGAGTAGTTTTTAACTCGGTTTGAAGGCTGGTGACGCGATCGCTAATTTCCTCTGGCTTTGTTTTAAACCGAGCGCTCAGGTCTCGCACAATGCGATCGCGCACCTCCAGATAGTCCAGCACCGCCGGACCCGCTACCGCCTCAATCCGCCGAATGCCCGCTGCCACCCCGGTCTCAGAAATAATCTTGAACACGCCAATCTCAGCCGTATTGGCCACATGCGTGCCGCCGCACAGCTCCATCGAGATGCCCGGATAGTCAATCACCCGCACGTCATCGCCGTACTTTTCTCCAAACATTGCCACTGCGCCTTTTGCCTTAGCCTCAGCAATCGGCATTGTCTGCACATCTGCCGGGTGAGCTTCAGCAATCCAGGTATTCACCTGCTGCTCTACCTGCTGAAGCTGCTCGAGAGTAAGCGCTTCGGGCGAATGAAAGTCAAAGCGCAGCCGGTCAAAGTCTACCAGCGAGCCCGCCTGCGAAATAGAGTCGTCAACGATAGACTTTAGCGCGGCCTGCAATAGGTGCGTAGCGGTGTGGTTCGCCTGGGCTCTGCGGCGACAGGCCCGGTCAATTTTGGCGCTCACTGGGTCTGTGCGCTTCAGCGTGCCGCGCTCTACCTTGCCAAAATGCACAAAGAAATCACCTTCTTTTTGCACATCTTCGACGCGAATAACTAGGTCATCACCTGTAAGATAGCCGCGATCGCCAATCTGTCCGCCCGACTCTGCGTAAAAAGGCGTCTGGTCTAGCACTACCTGCACCTCAGCGCCCGTCTGGGCCGTTTCCACCGACTCACCGTCGATCAAAATTGCCTCTACACGGCTCTGCGCATCGCTACGCACATAGCCGACAAACTCAGTAGAATCAATCGCCTCGGCCAGCATGTCTAAGCTGCCCTGCACGGTTAGATCAATAGTTTCATGCGCATCTTTAGAGCGCTCTCGCTGCACCGCCATTGCCTGTTCAAAGCCGTCCGCATCGACCGCCACGCCGCTCTCTTCAGCAATCTCTTGCGTCAGCTCTAGCGGAAAGCCGTAGGTATCGTATAGCTTGAACGCATCTTCGCCAGAGACTTGCTTGGGATGATCTGCCAAAATCTCGGCCAGCAGCGCTTCACCGCGATCTAGCGTTTTTAGAAACTGACTCTCTTCACGCGAAAGCTCGTTTTTAATAGCGGTTTCACGCGATCGCACCGCCGGATAAGCTGCCTCAGACAGCGCAATTGATGCCTCAGCAACGTCTACCGTAAATAGCCTATCGATCCCCAGCAAACGGCCATGACGAACCACTCGCCGAATCAACCGACGCAGCACGTAGCCGCGCCCCGTATTTTCTGCTGAAATGCCATCGGCCACCATATGCATCACCGAGCGCACATGATCTCCAATGACTTTGAGCGACACCTTTTGGACATCCGTCGCTTGGAAATAATCTATCCCGGCAATCGCCGCCGCCGATTGAATAATCGGAAAAATCAAATCTGTCTCATAGTTGTTCGGCTTACCCTGCAAGATTTGGGCCATCCGCTCTAGCCCTAAGCCCGTATCTATATTCTGCGCCTGTAAAGGGGTCAGATTGCCGTCCACATCCCGGTTGTACTGCATGAACACCAGGTTGTAGTACTCGATAAAGCGACTGTCGTCTTCAAGATCGATATGCTCGTCGCCTTGCTCTGGGTGAAAGTCGTAGTACAGCTCAGAACAGGGGCCGCAAGGGCCAGTAGCCCCAGACTTCCAAAAGTTATCGGCTTCGCCCATGCGAATGATACGATGTGCTGGAATGCCGATGTGATCGCGCCAAATGGCAAAGGCTTCATCGTCTTCTTTAAATACGCTCGGTACGATTCGCTCAGCAGGCAGCTTAAACACCTGAGTTGATAGCTCCCAGGCCCAGGCGATCGCTTCTTTTTTAAAGTAGTCACCAAAGCTAAAATTTCCCAGCATCTCAAAAAACGTATGATGCCGAGCTGTGCGCCCCACATTCTCAATATCGTTCGTACGAATACACTTTTGCGAAGTTGTTGCCCGCGCAAACTCAGCCGCCCGCTGACCCAAAAAAATCGGCTTGAACGGTAGCATCCCAGCAATGGTTAGCAGCACCGTCGGGTCTTCTGGTACTAGCGACGCACTCGGCAAAATCTTGTGCGATCGCGCCGCATAAAAATCTAGAAACTGCTGGCGAATCTCAGCCCCGCTCAGACTCTGGAGTGACTGAGACGAGAAGCTTTGGGAGGAAGGTGATGAAGAGTTGGGTGCAGACATAAAACGAATGCTGAAAGCAGGGCGACGAGTTTTCCAGGTTTGGAGGCAGATTTAATCAATAGTGCCATATTTTGCAGGTTTCGCCCTTAATAATTTGAAAAAACAAACAGTCTACGGTATGTACTTTAATGGGTTCTAGAGAACGCTATATAACCAAAGCTGCGTACCAGTATCATATTGAAATCATATTGAAATCCGCTCATACGGACACTCGCACCTTCTACATAGCCAATATCATAAGGTCAACGTTACGGCGCTAGCATTACGGGCCAGCCGTTACCAGGAGAGCATTTCATGCTACCAATGAGCTGCCGGTTAAGCTATCAGTTTTTATGCACAGACTTGACTATCAGTAACCGCTTTTTGACTAGTAGATTTTTGCAAGGTTACTGCTTTTGCATGACACTTATGCGTCAAAGCCATATGGCTTTGACGTAAGAAGCCCAAAGTAAAGACTGATTAGGAGAGGTCATAGAAAGCCCAAAAAGGCTCTGTTTTAACGCGATCTTCACCTTTAGATCGACGGTTGCGACTAGCTAGAGACTGTCAAATGAACAGTCAAGTAAATAACAGAGCCTTCCAAAAATCAATGGCATGCATGGGTAGATGACTAATGACAATTCGCTGAACTGCTCCAAAGATAATAAGCAGTGAAAGCTAGCAAACAGCGAAAACGATAAATAACAAACAACTAAACAATGATCGGCTAGGCTGCGCTACTAGCGGGTCACTCTTGACCTTTTAAATCTGAGTCTATATGAACAGCATATTGCTGATAGGAAACAACCAGTTTATATCCAACTTGCGATCCCAGGTGCGAGGGTTAGATGCATTAACCGTCACCACCGCGCGCTCTGCATCAGAAGCCACAGCGCTAATTGACGATCACCCTCCAGATGTGATTCTTATTCAGGCTTCAGCACTCGTGGACCAGTCAGTGACTAAAACATTTGGGCAAGACCAAGTTGCCTACACCCTTGTTATAGAATGTGTCCGGCCAAGTGTTGCTAGCTACTACGAATTAACGGCGCTTCAGCTAGAAAATGCCTCTCTAGCCCTAGAGTCAGGTGCAGATGCGCACCTTTGGCTCCCTACAGATAACGGCTTCAGTGAAGAGAATAAAACAACACAAAATCCAACATCTCCTCATTCTTCTAACAATCACTTTGTCGAAGGCCAGGTCGAAAGCCAGATCGAGAGCCAGATCAAAAGCCAGTCGGATACCTCGCCAGTATCATCACCCTCTCTGTTTCATCCAGACCAGTGCCGCCTGATTCAGGCACATCTTCAAGTTAGCCTCAATAGAGCGCAGCGCTACCGCAACCTCTCACGCATTAACGACTGGCTCTCTGCCGTAGCCATGATCGATGCCCTCACTCAAATCAGCAATCGCAGAGCCTTCGACTTAGAACTACCTAATCAGATCAAAATGGCGCGGATAAAAGCAGCACCTCTCTCTTTAATGATGCTGGATATTGACTATTTCAAGCTGATAAATGACCGCTTTGGCCATTTGGTTGGCGACGACATTCTGAGGCAGCTAGCCAAACGACTGGTTGCTAATATGCGGTTTTACGATGCGCCGTTTCGTTTTGGCGGAGAGGAGTTTAGCATAACGCTTAGCAATACAGGCGCTACGGAAGCCGCTGCCATTGCCAATCGTTTGCGAGAAACCATCGCTGGTGAGCCTTTTCAGCTAGCCTATCCGATAGATGAACTAGCGGCCTTGTCTATCACGGTTAGCATCGGTATGGCAGAACTCACTGCCGACGATGACGCCAAAGGCATTAGCTTGATTGATAGAGCTGATAAAAATCTTTTGCGGGCAAAAGCATCTGGCCGAAATCAGGTCGTAGCCACGGAAATCTCATAAGCAAATCCGTGCTTCAAGCGATTTATAGGTGATCTTTAATCTTTTGACTATAATCTTTTTTTTTGGACTCTAATCTTTTAACTCTAATCTTTTAACTCTAATCTTTCGCTTTTACGGGGCTTTCCGTCTCTACCCGATGCTGTTCGATCTGGGCCTGACAAGTCTCTACAGAATCCCGCGCGGCCATTGCTGATACCAAGGCTTTATAGGCAGCCTCTTGGGTTCTTAATAGGGTCTGTGCTTGCAATAGGGCCCAGCGTAGCTGCACTTCGAGCGTATTATCTGGCCGCTGCATCTTTTTCCATAGCTGCCGTAGCTGTTGCTGATCGTCTTGCCCGCCCTCAGCGGTTCCATAAGTCTCAGTCTCGGCAGCAATGCCAGCCATGCCAATAATGTAGTAACGGTTGAGCTGCTGTGAGGAAAGCGCGCTGTTCTTTAGGTCAGTGTTCAGACTAGATTCTAAGCTAGTGTCTATCGCGGTATCTATCGCGGCGGTATCTAAAACAACGCCGCCTAAGCCGGGTAAGCCTGCTCTGATGGCTTCCCAGGCGCTGAGGGTATAGCTGTGAGCGGGAACCTCTAACAAGTGAGCAACTAGAAAATGGCCCGCCTCGTGATGAAGAATGCGCTGCCGATAGTCGGAAGACTGGCTAGAGACTAAATCGATTAGCAGGTTGCCACCTCTGCCTTTGGCAGCAAAACGGTCGAGCGCAAAGACGCCTGCTATGCCAGAAAGCGCGATCGCAACTGCACCTGGAGAAATATTCAACAGGGGGCCAACTAAGCTCAGCAGCGTGAAGGCAAAAACAGAGACAGCCAGGAGGTTAAGCGTCGTGGGATTCATGAATAATGGTTGCGGCAAACAGCCAGAAAGCAAAACAAGCAGGGGAAGCAGAGCATCAGCCGCATCTATCAGCCGCCTTACTTATAGAATAGCTCCAAACTTTCTTGATTACCGACGTAGCGCCAGTGCCAGGGCTCATAGCTTAGATTGGCCGCGTTGTCTTTGGGAAATGACATCTCAAAGTTAAAGAACGCTGCGTTCGCTTCTAACCAGGCAAAGGCATCTGTGGTTTCAAAGCTTTCTTCTAAAAAAGTATCGGGCGCACTTTCATCGATAAAATCGACTGCATAGCCCGTATGGTGTTCGCTATAGCCTGGTGGGGCACTCACTTCTGCGCGCGACTGAGCACTTTCACCCCGTTCGGCCTTCAGGTCAAAGTATAGATAGTCTTGGTCTTCTAGGGTTCTAAAGCCTGAAACAAGGCCGAGTTGTACGCCGTCGGCTTTGGCCGCTGCAATCATCTCAGCGATCGCAGATTGAGCATCGGGCCGCAGGCGAATACTGCTATCTGCATTTAACGCTACTAGCGAGTCGACATCAGCAACATCATACCGACGGTGGTTCAATAGCTCGTCCGCATCGCCTGTGCCAACTGTCGCCGGGTTGTCGCTGACGGCGGTTGACTCTGCGGTAATAGCTTCAGCGCTGGTTTTGATGCTAGATTGTGCTGCGTCACTAGCTGCTGCGGTATCGCCTGTCTCTGCGACGGCTGCATTCCTAGCCGAAGCCGAACCTGTAGCTGAATCTGTGTCGGTGCGATCGCCAGAGAGAAAATCAAAATCAGCCTGTGCGATCGCGGCCTTTACACCCACGAGTCTGCCCCGCTGCCAGTAGGCCGCCCCGACTAAACTCGCCAACAACACAGCAAAAATTATCAGTCTCAAACCGCGCCCCTGAGAGGCAGGCACTAAGGCTATATTTTCTATCTCCGCCAGCGAAACCTCGGTCGATTCACGGCGAGCAGGCGGAATATCTTGAGACGGCGGATTGCTCACAGGCACAATAAATAGGCTTTATCTATAGGCTTTCTCAACGGGCTTTAGTGTATAGCACTTTTGGTTAAAGCGATGAAGAAAATATGTTGACTGACCGTTTTAACGCTGGCCTCTAGTTTTCACGCTAGCTTCCGGTTTTTACGCTGGCTTCTAGTCTTGATTCTGTTTGTGTTGATCGGCATCAATCTGTCAAATCATCCCAGCTCATATCTTCATAGTTCTCAAACGGCTGATGAATCCAAGGATTGTCCTTCAGGTAATGGACCGCATAGTCCGGCACAATGCAAGAGCAGTCCTTGTGCCATAAAACCGCCGTCCGAATCTCATCAATGTAAAAGCCATACCGATGCTTTAGCCAAGAAATGCTGCGCTTTAGGCTTTGCCCTGAATCGACCAAGTCGTCCACCAGCAAAATCCGCGAGCCCAGATTCGCCGTTGTCATACTCAGGTCTTTAGAAAAGGTGATAGAGCCTCGAATTCGGTTGCCTTCGCCGCCATAGGAAGCCGTTGAAAGAATCGCCAGCGGCTGATCGGAAATTCGGCAAATAATATCGCCAATACGCAGACCGCCTTTGGCTAGACACACAATTTGATTAAACTGCCAGTCAGAGCGGTGTACCATCAAGGCCAACTGCTCGATAGTTCGGTGATAATCTGACCAGGATACGTAAAGATCTGCCATTGCGGGGTAACTGCGGGGGTGATTGCGGGGTTCGAGCAAGAGCCCTATCCGTGAAAGTCTCAGGTTTGGACTGGGAAGGTTACTTAATATTTATCTATTTATACAGGGTTTCCCCATGGCTAATATAGAACCTCAGCCGCACGCCAATGTAAATTATCCCTCGCCCAAGCTTTCGCTGCCGGTGAAGTTAGCCTATGGTGCTGGTGATTTTGGCGCGGGGCTCACGTCTCAGTTTCTGGCTTTTTTTCTACTGATTTTCCTCACTGATGCAGTGGGAATGCGGCCTGCGGTGGCCGGTTCTGTGCTGGCGGTCGGTAAAATATGGGATGCGGTGAACGATCCGCTCGTCGGGATGCTGAGCGATCGCACTCACAGCCGCTGGGGTCGTCGCTACCCTTGGATATTTCTCACCGCCATTCCCTTTGGGCTCTCCTACTGCTTTATTTGGATTGTGCCTAGCTTCAGCCAAGAGTGGATGGCCTTCTGGTACTACGTTGCTGTTACCTCTCTTTTTCAGGTATTTTTCACCACCACTAACTTGCCCTACAGCACCCTCACGGCTGAGATGACGCAAGACTACGACGAGCGCACCTCACTGACCTCTTTTCGCCTCTCCTTTTCCATTGTGGGCGGTCTCTCTATCCTGGTCGCCGCGGGTTTGCTGCCGGTGATTGCCACTAGCTACCCAGATATCAGCTTTTTGCAGACCGAAACGCAGCGCTACACCGCGCTCGGTATTTTCGGCGGCGTTGTTTCTATTCTTACTATCTACTGGTGTATTTTTGGCACTTATGGCTATATGGAGAAAAAGGCTAGAGCGACGGGTAAGTTTCTAGGCGATCGCACAGATGAAGTCCAAGAATCTTTTTTAACCCAGCTAAAGATTGTCGCTAGCAACAAACCTTTTCTCTATGTTGTTGGCATTTATCTCTTTTCTTGGCTGGCGCTGCAAATTACCGCAGCGGTAATTCCCTACTACGGCAAGTATGTCATGAGCGTAGATGGCAGCCTGCTGGCGTTGATTGTGCAGGGAATCGCTGTGGTGATGATGTTTGTCTGCGCAGCGCTCAGCAAAAGAATCGGTAAGCGCAATCTCTATTTTCTCGGTTCAGGAATTTGGATTTTGGTGCAGATCGGACTGTTCTTTTTGCAGCCAGGACAAAATGGTGTGCTGTACGGGCTGTGTGCGATCGCAGGCTTTGGTGTCGCCACGGCCTACGTTGTCCCCTGGTCCATTCTCCCAGACGTCATTGAGCTAGACGAGCTAAATACAGGCCGCCGCCGCGAAGGCACCTTTTATGCCTTTATGACGCTCTTGCAAAAAATTGGCTTAGCACTGGGGATTTATTTAGTCGGCCTAGCGCTAGAAGCCTCTCAGTTTGACTCATCGCTAGAGGTTCAGCTTGCCCCTGCAATCCAGGCTATCCGCTTCTTTGCTGGCCCTGTCCCGCTGGTTCTTTTAATCTGCGGCGTTGTGCTCATGTACCTGTATCCAATCACCAAAGAAGTCCACACTGAGATCATGCTAAAGCTAGCCGAGCGGCGGCGATTGGAAGCTCTAGAAGAGAATGTCTAGAGGAGAATATCTGGAGTAGCGATCGAGATCGGTATTTGAGATCAGCGGTGTTTAGAAAAAGACGCGGTTACCGCCTGATCTAATCGACGGACGCCAGATGGCGCGTGTGGATCGATCTGTAAATCTGTAACATAGTCATCATGCGGGTGCTTTGTCGGCTTAAAAGGCTTTACTTTGTTGATCAGCCGATAGCTTAGCTGCTTAACATTCGAGCGAATCCCCACTTCTTCAATAGAGCGATTCTTTATGCCCAAATTGCGCAAAATGTAGCGATTTGCTTTCTGCACCAGCTTACGACGGTTTTGCTGCGGCGCTTGATAACTAGTGGTTAGCGACACATTCATAGACAGGTTTTCGATGCGATGCGGCGCGTTGTGTGGCCAAGAAACAACTGTACCGGGTGTTAGCAAAAACTGCTCAGCACAATCATCAAACGCACTTTGATAGGGCAAAAATTCTGAGACTTCGCCCGAGTAAATCTCTTCTAAAAAATCTTGAGGCACTAGCCGCAAATCCATTGCCGGATACACCCATAGCTTCTTTTGGCCGCTCATGTGCCACAGCATATTGGGTGACTCATCCATGTGGTAGTAGACCTGCGCCCCTGGCGATGAAATCAGCAGGGTCGTAAAGTCAGCCTTGGGCCCGCCCATCTGCGGGCAGTGCTCACCCACATAGCGATACATGCCTTCAACAATATCAGCGTAGTCCTGACTATACTTCTGCAAACGAATTAGATTTAGCCACAGGCGACCTTTCTCTACTGCCTGCCAAATATCTCGACCGCTGCTGTCAGGGTGAATGTCTACGCTTTGCCATTCGCTACGAATCGTGGGGTCAGTACCCATGGTAAATGCCTGCAGCCATTCGCGCGGGTAGCTGTCTAAGACTTCAATTAGGGTGTCTTTTTGGAACAAAGACAGCTCGTGATAGCGGTGCTTAAATAGCTGGTTTTTGAGGCCAAAAGCAGCGTAGTCTTCATCGCTCCAGCTCAGGCGAGGGGCGGTGTAGTCGGTGTTGTTATCAGTATGGCGAAGGGAAGATGGGGTGGTAATCATGGTGAAAGTCTAAATGCCTTTATAAAGAGACTGTAGAAAAGAGACTGTAGAAAAGAGACTGAATCAAAAAATAGAGAAAGCCGTCGTCAGGGTAAAGGGGCAGGGAGACTATCTTCTATGGCACTAGCGAGCGCTGAGGCGTTTTTGTCGCTGAGCATGGTGGAATGGCCGCCGGGAACCTCAGAAGGGGCGATCGCACCTTGGCAAAAACTCTGCCAGCCTAGTAACGGATCGGCATACTCTTCTACATAGGGCCGATCGCTATTCGTGCCGTTTCCCTGCGTGGCCCGCAGCAACAGCAGCTTGCCTGCAAACTTTTGACGAGGCTTGTACTGCTCGTAGGCAAATATCAGCAGTTCTCGGACAGACAGCCCGCGCACTATTATAGGAACCGGCAAATGCCGGTCTTGATACCACACAACAATGCGAGCACGGGTAAAAGCAAGATCCTTTTTGCCCTTCAGAGAAATCTCGTAGCGCAGCAGGTTACTACCCTTGCGCCAGACTTTTTGAACACGCTCTAAGAAGGAAGTTTTCACCCCGTTAGACAGGGTCAACGACTGTCCCAAATTCGCTAGGCGCTGGGTTGCCACTCTGCCTAACCGCTTCCTAGCACCTGGTGCCGGTGTATCCATCAGGGCCAGTACTACCGTTTCGCCTAGTTGCTCTAGCTGCAAACCAATCTCAAAAGCAACCACGCCGCCCGCGCACAGCCCTCCTATACAGTACGGACCTTGAGGCTGCATCTGCCGAATTTGCTCAACATAGTCCGCCGCTAGGCGCTGTATCCGGCTGTAGGCCAAAGGGGCATCGTCAGCAGTTCTAGGTCCGATGACGTAGATCGCGCGATCGCTTTTCAATCGGCGCGCCAAATGCAGATACAGCCCAGTATCGCCATCCGCATCGTGCACCAAAAACAGCGGTGGACTGACTTTGCCTGCCCGCAGCACCAAGAGCGTAGCTGGCCGCTTTTCTGGCCGCTCATTTAGCTGCTCATTTGGCTGCTCACTTGACTGCTCACTTGACTGCTCACTTGACTGTTCGTTTGGCAGGCGACCTACCAGGGACATCAGCTCAGACACAGGCTCATTCATCACCTGCTCTAATCGTTTGGCAAGCTGCTCAATCGTAGGCGCTTCAAAAATATCAGTCAACGGCAAACGGCAGCTAAACGCAGCTTCTAGCTCACTAAATAGCCGCATCACCAGCAGAGAGTTACCGCCTAGATCAAAGAAATTATCGGTGACGCTTAGGGTATTGTTCGGAGTTTCATCTGGGGTTTCATCTAGGATTTTATCCAGGGTTTCATCTGGGAGTTCATCCGGGGTCTCGCTGGCAGTATTTAGGCACAGCACTCGCTGCCAAATCTCGACGAGCCGAGTTTCTAGCGGCGATCGCGGCAAAACAGCTGCTTGCTCACCACTGGCTGACTTACTACTGGCTTGCTTATTACTGGCTTGCTTACTACTGAGCCGACTCGGAATAGGCAGCGCCTTACGATCAATTTTACCGTTGGCATTTTTAGGCAGCGCCGCCAGCACTACCACCGCAGACGGCACCATAAACGCTGGCAGCGTCTTTGACATAAAGGTCTGTAAACCTTTCCGGTCCAACGTCTCGCCCGGTTTCATCACCACGTAGGCCACCAGACGCTTGTCACCAGGCGTATCTTCTCGGGCAATTACAATTCGAGCTTGAAAATGGGGGTACTGGTCCAAGCAGCTTTCAATTTCACCTAGCTCTATCCGGTAGCCGCGAATCTTCACCTGAAAATCGACTCGACCGACAAACTGAATCAGGCCGCTTGCATCCATCTGCACCCGATCTCCCGTCTTGTACAGTCGCTCGCCCGGATTAAACGGATCGTCACAAAACGCCTGGGCCGTCTTCTCCGGCAGATTTAAATAGCCACGCGTCACGCCAGGGCCGCCAATGTATAGCTCTCCGGCCACGCCAGGGGCTACCGGCTGTCGGTTTTCATCTAAGACGTAGGTCTTAGCATTGAGAATAGCTCTACCAATTGGTAGGTCTGTCGCAGCGTCGTAGCCTTCAGCGATCGCATCGTATAGCGTTGTAATGACCGTTGCTTCGGTTGGACCATAGGCATTGAACAAGCGCGGATAGTCGCCAACTTTTTCGATCCATCGGCGACACGCGGCCAAAGACGCCTTCTCTCCGCCAAACAGCAGCAGTCGAAGGCTAGGCGGTAAAGTCAGCCCCAATCGGTCAAGGCCGTTAACTAGCTCGTGCCAAAAAGCAGTCGTAAACTGAATAACCGTCACCTGCTGCGCCGCAATAAAATCGATAAACGCCTGGGTCGAGCGCATCATGTCGTCTGTACGCAGCACCAAGCAGCCGCCTACAGCCAGCGTCGGATACACTTCTGAGACAATAAAATCGAAGCTCATTGTAGAGAACTGAAGCATTCGATCGGTGGCAGTTAGCGCCAACGCTTCAACCAGGGCAAGGCTGTAATTTACTAACCCCCGATGATGGGCCATTACCCCTTTGGGCTTGCCCGTAGATCCTGATGTGTAAATAACGTAGGCGAGCCGATCTGGACTGATAGCTAAATCTAGATTGTCAACGGGTTGCTCAGCGAGAACCGCTGCGTCAGCGTCCAGTTGAATGATCTGAGCTGATGCGTTAGAAAATTCTGCGGCTAGGCTTGCTTGGGTCAGCACAATCTTAACGCTCGCATCGTTCAAGATGTACTGGCGGCGAACTTCTGGATAGTCTGGATCAATTGGGACGTAGGCTGCGCCTGCTTTGAGCACGCCGAGAAAGGCGACAATCATGCTGGGCGATCGCACTAAACTAATCGCAACGAGCTGCTGTGAACTGACGCCTAGCTCCACTAGCTGATGCGCTAGCTGATTGGCCTGCTGATTAAGCGCCTGATAGGTCAGCGTTGTGCCCTCGTGGATAACTGCGATCGCATCGGGCGTCCACGCTGCCTGCCGTTCAACGAGCTGATGCAAAGCCAAGCCATCTAGCAGCAATTGTCTGAGAGAACACTCATCTTGATCCGCCACCAGCTGATTAGAAGAGACTAACTGCTCAGAAGAAACTAAGAGACAGCCTCCAACGCTTGCGAGACCTGTACCATAGCTAATCCCCGAAATACCAAAGCCAGCGCTTGCTTCGTTTACTCGACTGTTAGTCTCAAGCAAACATTTGAATTAGAGGCTGTTGGTTAGAGAGATATCGAGCAGAACCAATTTGTTCCCTACGATGCCTGTACGTCTTGCCTGAGCAGGCCAAACACACATCAGGCCGAATACACCATAGACTCGCCGCACAAAGGCATTCCTAAAGTTTGCGGCGTTACGACTAGCTGACGATGATGCACGCTCAGCCAGCCCTCATCTTTAAAGTCGCGCAGCAGCCGAGTGACCGTCACCCGCGTGGTTCCAATAATCGTTGCCAGCTGATGGTGCGTCAGACGAATACTGATCCGCACGCCGTTTGGCCCAACCTGCCCAAAATCTTGAGCCAGCTGCATAATCAGACTGCGCAGCCGATCGGTGACTAGTCGCTTACCCGCAAATGCCAGCCAGGCTTCTGACTGCTGCAAACGGCGCACCATCTGCGGAAACAAAGCTGCTGACAGCGCTGGCGAAGCCTCAATTTCTGCTAGCGACAGCGGCAATAAATCCGTATCGTTCAACGCGGTCGCCCAGTAGGGATGCAGGCTGGTCAGCGGCGCGCCAAAGGCCATTGAAGGGCCGCACAGTCCCACAATTGTCTCGTTGCCATCAGAGTGAATTGTATGCAGCTGCACGATGCCCCGGCAAATAATGTATAGCTGCCGAGACTGTAGCGGGATGGTGAGCCCAGCGGCATACGTGATGAGCGATCGCTCTTTATACAGCTGCTCTAGCTGGCTCAAAAATGGGTTGGCGGGTGCGTGCGTTAGCGTAGAAGTTGTCAATGACAAAACAAATTAACCCCAAAGTAGCTTCTGATGACTTTTAGGTGCATCATCTACTACCGGGATTAACTCAACAGAAAGAGAAGGTTAAGAAAACAAAAATAGGTCAGGCAAAGCCCAGGCAAAAACTAGGGGATAAGATTAACCCGCCTGACACCGCCAAAGCGACGCACCAGAATACATTCAGCTATTGTTAATCCGCCAAGATGACCAGCCGTATTGACTGATGGCAACCAGCGTTAACCTCAACTTAACCTAGCGTTAACTCGTGGGCGCAAGCGATCGCACATCCGTCACCTGCCCAGTCACCGCCGCCGACACCACCATCGCCGGACTCATCAGCAGCGTCCGCCCAGAAGACGAGCCCTGCCGCCCTTTAAAGTTGCGATTAGACGACGACGCGCTAATCTGCGTGCCTTCTAACTTATCTGGATTCATCGCTAGGCACATAGAGCATCCCGGCTCACGCCATTCAAACCCCGCCGCCTCAAAAATTTGGTCGAGCCCTTCTGCTTCCGCCTGCTGCTTTACCCGCTCAGAACCCGGCACCACAAAAGCTTTCACCCCAGCCGCCACATGCCGACCCTGGGCGATTCGAGCCGCCTCTTGCAAATCGCTTAGGCGACCATTGGTACAGCTGCCAATAAAGCAAACGTCAATTTTAGTACCCGCTAGCGGCTGCCCTGGCAAAAGCTGCATGTAGCGATACGCCTCTTCAGCAATTGGGCGCTCATCTTCTGGCATCGTGTCAGGCGTCGGAATCGACTCGTCTACGCCAATGCCTTGGCCGGGGGTAATGCCCCAAGTCACAGTAGGCGCAATCGTCGCCGCGTCAAATTTCACCACGTCGTCATAGACTGCGTCTGCATCGCTGCGCAGACTCTCCCACCAAGTCACTGCTTTATCCCACTGCGCCGCCTTGGGCGCAAAATCCCGTCCTTTTATATAGTCATAAGTCGTTTGGTCGGGATTGACATACCCGCAGCGCGCCCCGCCTTCAATCGACATATTACATAGCGTCATTCGCCCTTCCATCGATAGGCTTTCAATAGCGCTACCCGCAAACTCATAGGCAAAGCCGACGCCGCCTTTGACCCCTAGCTTACGAATCACATGCAAAATAATATCTTTTGCATATACGCCATCGGGCAGCTCACCGTTCACTTCAATGCGGCGCACTTTTAGCTTAGCGAGTGCCAGGGTTTGAGAGGCCAGCACGTCACGCACCTGACTGGTGCCAATGCCAAAAGCGATCGCGCCAAACGCCCCGTGCGTTGACGTGTGGCTATCTCCACAGGCAATCGTCATACCTGGCTGCGTCAAGCCTTGCTCTGGGGCAATCACATGCACAATCCCCTGATCGCCCGATCCCACGTTAAAAAACCGAATCCCATGCGCCTTTGTATTTGTCTCTAGCGCACTCATCATCTTCTCAGCCATCGGGTCGGCAAAGGGCCGCGACTGGTCCTCAGTCGGCACAATGTGATCTACCGTCGCCACCGTGCGCTCAGGGTACATAACCTGTAGCCCTCGCTCATTCAGCATAGAAAACGCCTGCGGGCTCGTCACCTCGTGAATCAGGTGCAGACCAATAAATAGCTGAGTTTGGCCAGAAGGCAGCGTGCCGACAGTATGCGCGTTCCAGACTTTATCGAAAAGTGTGCCTTTGCTCATAGCTAAATACGTACCCGCTCTATTAGGTACCAACGAGGGCTCAACAAAATGGATTAGCGACCTGCAAACAGGTCAGTTATTTATAGTAGCCCATCGTGCTTTGCGTCCTGTAGTGCTTTCTGCCCTGCCTCAACTTAATACTGCTATGCGAAACGGCTATGTGTTGATCACAGCGTAAGCTCGTACCGGAAACGTGCCAAACCTTTTCACCTTTACTGGCACCGCGTTAAATCTAAAGCTATCCGCTGGCAAATCTTGCAGATTGCACAGGTGTTCAACAATAGGGATATCAGCGCCTAATAATATTGTGTGTGCAGGGCGATCGCCTGTCGCCGTGCCGTCCATATTGTAAGAATCAATACCTACTAGCGCTGCCCCTGCACGCTGCAAAAGTCCAGCAGCAGCAGCAGTAATATATGGATGATTTTCAAAATATTGATCCGACCGCCAGTGCTGGTCCCACCCAGTATGGATTAACACCGCTTTACCCTCTACGTTCGCATTCGCAAATGTCTCTGGCCCAATGATTTTCTCACCAGGATCTACGCTAAACACGACCCCATCTAAATCAGCCAGCGACGTTAACGGCAGCTCAGACAAATCTTTTCCATTTGCGTAGCGATGGAAAGGAGAATCGATATAGGTGCCCGTATTGCCAGCCATTTCAATTGTGCCAATGTGAAAGGTCGTGCCTTCCGCGTAGTAAGCCTTTGAAGCTTCCCGCGTTAAGAAGTCGCAAATTAGCGGCGCAGGCAATCCTTTATAGGTCACCATGCCTGCCTCTACGGTATGGCTCAAATCAATTAACTTTTTCATCTGCCTATCCTTTCTGTCTATACCTTAATGATGAACGATCCACTTTTCTTAACTATCCTTCTCAACTGCCGTCTCTACTGCCGTTAAAATCGTTGGACTACTTAAGCCTTTTAACTGGGCTTTTCAACCGGGATTCTTGCTCTTCAACTGGGCTTTTCAATGTATGTCTTCGAGTTCATATTGTGCACCTTGGCCGCTAAACAACGGCCTGCTAATGACGCTCTATGCCGGGCTGCTAGCCAGTAAGGGATGGGAAGAAACGCTAGTCGAGCCGGAGCCGACGTTTCAAGAGAAGGTTTTTGCAGGCGCGAACGGGGTGCCGCTCTATGGGCTCGTAGCGATTCCAGATAATCCTATCGGAACGATTATCGGCACCTACGGTATCACTGGCAGTTTGGACGATCAGTGGTTTTTGCGTATTATGGCCCGAAAGGCTTTTGCCAAAGGCTACGCGGTCGTTATTTTTGACTGGAGAGCGCACGGGCAGAGCGCCAAGCTTTCGCCAGCCCTGACCTCTGACGGCCTGTATGAAGGGGAAGATTTCGTCCGAATTGCGGCGGCAGTAAAAGCGATGGGCGCGCCGACACCGATTTGGTTCACGGCGTTTTCTCTGGGCGGGCTCTTAGCCCTGTGGGGCGTTAAGGCGGCTCAGGATTTGCCAAAATGGGGCCTAGACCTAGATTTATCTATTGATGATATTGGTGGATGTATGGCGATTTGTCCGGCGTTGGAGTCATTGCGATCGCTCAAATATCTCGAACAAGCTCCCCTGGGCAAATATCTCGAAAAAGCCATCACCCGCAAGCTAAAACAGCTCCTTAGCCAGCTTCAGCAGTACCATCCCAATGCCTTCGATCCAATCGCCGCAGCGCGCGTCAGCAGTATTTGGACCTTCGATCAAGAAATGGTTATCCCCAAACTTGGCTTCGATAGCGTAGACGACTATTACAAAGCAACTAGCGGGCTTTATATTCTTCCAGAAATACAAAAACCCACGCTGATTCTCTACGCCGCAGACGATCCGCTCTTTGATCCAACCCTAGCTGACGATATTGAAACAGCCTGTGCAGAAAACCCAGCTATCAAGCTGATAATGACACAAGCGGGTGGTCACGTCGGCTACGTCAGTAGTCGCAAGTGTCAACAGCGATATAACGACCCTGATCGATGGTGGGCTTGGAATCGGGCGCTTGACTGGTGCAGTGGGTTTTAAGACAAGAATGCACTAGGATTGACTTACCTTCTGAGCATGAAGCCGCAGACATCAGGCTAAAGACACCAGACTAATCTCTTACTTCAAGCCCTGAAGTCGCTAGAGAGATAATTTTTCACACTTTATCTTCACTCGGTCACAAAACTCGGCCACAAAACTCGGTCACGGAACGCATCTACGACCAGATACACAGCAGACTCATTCACCAGTCAGCAGAAATTCTGCAAACCGTTGATTAGGCTACGCATTCAGCGAAACCTTCAATCTCTACCGGTTTCTTGTGATTGAAATGCAAGATTTTTAGGCGGTAGCTACAGTGTTGTAACGGCTACGTAGCGGCGATTAAACTGCTTGCTCATATTACGGCACGTTAAAAAACGGCCCGCTGAACAATACTGCGAACCTATCAACTTTCAGAAACTGATGCAAAGACAGTCGATCCATGACAGCTCCTCTATCGGCCCAAGAAACACTTCGTCTCGCTAAGCTTCAAGACTACGGCATCTTGGATACGCTCCCTGAAGCGCTTTATGACGATATCACCACGCTAGCTGCCCATATTTGTCAAACGCCCGCTGCTCTAGTGAGTCTCATAGATGGCGATCGGCAGTGGTTCAAATCCAAAGTCGGGGTAGATGCTGATCTTAATGAAACGCCACGTTCGATGGCGTTCTGTGCGCACACTATTCAGAGCACAGAGGTGATGATTGTTAAAGACACACTCTTGCATCCTACGTTTTGCTTCAATCCGCTCGTCACTGGCTCTCCTTTTATTCGCTTTTACGCAGGCGCGCCGTTAATTACTGCCGATGGCTATGCGTTAGGTTCGCTTTGCGTTCTAGACTACCGGCCCCATCAGCTCGATCCCTCGCAGATTCAAGCGCTCAAGGTTCTTAGCCATCAAGTGATTGCTCAAATAGAGCTGAGCTATCAGCGGCATCAGCTCAAGCTCTCCAATCAGCATTTAGAAGCACGCATCAAAGAGCGTACGGCTGGTCTCACCACAGCCTTACATCGGTTGCTACGAGCGCAAACCACCCTGGCCAACCGGGAAGCTCGCTCACGTCACAACGCCCTTCACGATTCTTTAACGCAGCTACCTAATCGCAGCTATTTCTTACAAAGATTGACTCAGGCAGTTCAGCTCAATCACCGCCAGCCGAGTCACCACTACGCTGTTCTATTTATTGACCTTGACGACTTCAAATCCATTAATGACACGCTAGGCCACGAAATTGGCGATCAGCTACTCATTCACGTTGCCAAACAAATCAAAATACTGCTGAGAAAAAGCGATTTAGTCGCTCGCATGGGTGGTGATGAGTTTGCGGTTTTGCTTGATAGCCTGCCTAATGAAGAGCTCGCGATCGCTGCGGTCAAGCGATTGCAGCAGCAGCTACAAATCCCGGTTGTCATTGACGAGCAGCAAATTGCCATTGGCGCAAGTATCGGCGTTACGTTTAGCAGCCACGGCTATCGCCAGCCCGAGGCTGCTCTTAAAGATGCCGATACCGCTATGTATCAAGCCAAGCAGCAAGCCAAACAGCGGGTTCAACAGCAGCTCCAGCTCCAGCTCCAAACGCATCCTCATCCCTCTCCAATCCTGATTCAAAACGAGCTAGCCGCAGGCGCTCAGCAGTTTGCCATCTTCGATACTCAGATGCAAAACCATGCCAAGGCTCAACTCACGCTAGAAGAGGATTTGCGACAGTCCTTGATCCAAAATCAGTTTCACTTTCACTATCAGCCGATTTTTGATTTGCCTAGCCAGCAGCTCTACGGCTTTGAGATGCTGCTGCGCTGGCAGCATCCCATTCGAGGTTACATTCCGGCTGATGACTTTATCGAGTCGGCTGAAGAGATCGGCATTATGCAGCAGCTGTGTGCTCACATCATTGAAAGTGCCTGCCGTCATTTGGCACAGTGGCGATCGCACCCCGCATGGGCCAATATCAGCCTGCATGTCAACCTATCACTGTCGCAAATTCGCTATTCAGCATTGATTGTCCAGTGGAAAACCGCGCTCCAAAAATATGACTTGCCCGCCGCTGCCTTTCAGCTAGAGTTCGCCGAACAAACGCTGCTTAGCAGCGATCCATCGGTGACCACCGTGCTCAAACAGCTAAAGTCTATGGGCTTTCGGCTCTGCATAGACGACTTTGGCCGGGGACAGTCTTCCCTTAGCCGACTGCACCAGCTCGCGGTCAATACCCTCAAAGTTGATCGCACCTTTGTACAAACGCTCAGCCATTCACCAGAGCTCAATGCCCAGGGGTTAAATATTGCCAAAACCATTGTTGATTTTGGCCGTAGCGCTAATATCGCTGTCATCGCAGAAGGCGTCGAGACGGCTACACAAATGGCGGCATTATTGTCGTTTGGCTGTCATCAGGCACAGGGGTTTTGGCTATCCGAGGCACTGCCTCCTGAGAAAATCACGCTATTAGCTACAAACGGCTAGCTACAAACGGCGGTCTTGGACAAGATGACGAGCGCGATCGCTAATAACAGCGGCGTTAGCCAGTCTCCCCAGCGCACATAAGGCGTCCGGCTCTGGCGAAGATATATTTGCGAGGCGTGTACAACCCGTTCATTTGGTGTCGATAGCCAGCGCGATCGCCCCCGTGGATCGACCACCCCCGAAATTCCCGTATTCGTTACCCGCACCGCCCACCGATCCGTCTCAATCGCCCGCATCACATCCTGCGCATGGTGCTGCATCATCTGCCTAGTGGGATAGGGATCGTTATTAGACGCCGTAAAAATTGCTTGCCCTCCTCGTGCCACCTGCGCCCGAAACAGCCCCGTAAACGCAGACTCATAGCAGATACCCGCTGCCATTGGCCCAAACGGCGTCTCCAACTGCTGATCGAACCGCCCCGGTGCCAAGCTGCTCCACGGTAGCAATGGCCCCATCACCGCTCGCAGCAGCGGCTCAAACGGTAAATATTCACCCAGCGGCACCAGCTTCACCTTGTTATATCGCCCCACCACCTTTGCCTCGGGCGATAGCATCAGCAAGCTTTGCGTAGACTTTCCCTGATTGTGTCCTACGTTCTGCCGAGCAAACGTCCCTAGCAGCAGCGGCACCTTATTTCTAACCACCGCTCGCATCAGCAAATCTCGATCTTGCATAAACGTATTCCACGTCTGAGCAATTGAGCCTTCCGGGGTAATCACCAAGTCGGCCCCAGCCGCCACCAGCGTCTCGTACCCCTCCAGATACACCTGCCGAGATTCTTGTACACCCATTGGCGATAGCTTCTCACTCGTCGGAATATTCCCCTGTACTAGGCCCACTGTCAACCCGCGTTCTGGCATATCTGCCAAAGGCCGAACATAAAGCGCTAGCCCCACTAGGTGAAAACAAAGAAAGAGTGCCAAACCCAAGCCGAGCATCTTCCGCCGCTGCGCCACCACTACTGGAACTGCTGTTACCTGAGCCGCTTTTCCTTTAAACGATTTCTCTATCTTTTCTTGTGCACTTGCTTGTGCACTTACTCGCCCACTGGCTTGTCCACTGGCTTGAAGCCTCAATCCCGCCGCTAGCAGACCATTCACGGCCACAATTCCCGCCGTCACTGTCAGCGGTCCCGCTAACTGCCCTAGCTGCAATCCCAGTAAATTATACGGACTCTGCGTATAGCTCAAAGGGCTCCAATACAGCGGACCTCGACTCCACAGCCACTCCAGAGCGCACCATAGCGCTGTTCCTACTAGCACCTGCTGCCAGCCTGAAAGCATCCGCCAACGACTGAGCTGATGCATAAGCATTATCCAACCCATGCCGATGGCCGCACCCCAGATCGTGATGAAAGCCCAGGCGAACAGCGTAATCGGCACACCGGCTATCAGCGGCAGACCCATTGAGAGCAGAGGCTTTAGCCACCACACAATCCAAGAAAGCGCCGTCCCGTGGTAAGCCATACCCCAAAGAGCAGCGCCGACTAGTGCAGAGCGAATAGGTAAATGCGGTTGAAAAACAATTTGCCATAAAGGAATCAGCGCAAACCAGGCTAAAGGCCAAGCATTTACCGGCGCGATGCCCATCAAAAAGCCACCTAATACCAAAAGCCCTACCTGCTTTAGCGGCAATCCTAATAGGTTCTTTTTTCCACTCTCGGCTAGATAGGCCGGGCGCGATCGCTCCATAGAGGGTGAGGGTTGGATAGATAGCTTAGAAACTGGTTTGAAACCAAAGGGCATGGTTAATTGAGGGTGTCTTTCCTCAAAATCATAAGCCTTCTGAACCAGAGATCTAGTTAGCTTGGTATAATCCTCTCTTCATACTTCAAAGCAAATCCTCTAAAAAATAGGCAAAGAAACAACAATGGCAGATTGGCAAGCGATCGCAGGCAGTGTTACCGCCCCCAAAGGATTTAGAGCTGCTGGCACCACCGCTGGGCTCAAGCCTTCTGGCGCACCAGATCTGGCCTTAATTGTCTCTGATAGTGAAGCGATCGCGGCCGGTGTCTTTACCACGAGCCAAGTGCGTGCCGCCTGTATCGACTATTGCCAAGATCTGCTAGAAAGCAACACCTCCGCTCGCGCTATTCTCTGTAACGCAGGTCAGGCCAATGCCTGCACCGGAGAGCAAGGCATGCAAGATGCGATTACCAGTGCCGAGGTGCTAGCTGGCGAACTCAATCTGCCAGCCCAGAGCGTCCTGCTGGCCTCTACTGGCGTCATTGGCCAGCGCCTCAAAATCGATATTCTAAAAGCAGGCGTTCCGGCCCTAGTTGCCGCCCTTTCTCCCGAAGGCGGAGACAAAGCGGCTCGTGCTATTGTCACGACCGATCTCATTACCAAATCTATCGCCCTAGAAACCCAGATAGGCGATCGCCCGGTTCGCATTGGCGGCATTGCCAAAGGCTCCGGCATGATTCACCCCAACATGGCCACGATGCTGGCCTTTGTCACCTGCGACGCTGCCGTCTCATCACAGCTATGGCAAGATATGGTTCGCCGCGCCACTGCCAAGAGCTTCAACCAAATCACTGTAGATGGTGACACCAGCACCAACGACTGTCTGATTGCTCTAGCTAATGGCGAATCGCGAACGCCCGCTATTACCAGCGCAGGCCCCGAAGCCGATAAGCTCGAAGCCATGCTCACAGAGGTATGCATCCACCTCGCTAAATCCATTGCCCGAGATGGCGAAGGCGCAACTTGCCTGGTCGAAATAGCCGTTACGGGTGCAATGAGCGATCGCGCCGCCAATCAGATTGCTCGTACCGTCGCCGGGTCTTCCCTGGTCAAATCAGCCATTTTTGGACGCGACCCTAACTGGGGCCGCATCGCTGGAGCTGCAGGCAGAGCCGGCATCCCCTTCGATCAAAACGATCTCAGCATTACCCTTGGCGACTTTACGCTAATGCAAGCAGGCACGCCCCAGTCCTTTGATCGTGCCGCCGCTAGCGCCTATCTCAAGCAGCAGGCAGAGCGCAGCAGTCTTGCCATGTCTAAGCTTTTGCTCACTGGCCCTTCACCTAGCGATACACCACCTGTAGCCAATACCCCAGATCCGCTCAGCCGCCAAGCAATTGAAGTAGAGGCATTAGCCCATCCTGTCGCGATCAGCATCAATGTTGGTGAGGGTCCTGGCACCGGAAATGCCTGGGGTTGCGATCTTAGCTACGATTACGTCAAAATCAACGCTGAATACACCACGTAAAAGCTGCCAAATTTCTGGCTAAAATTTCTGGCCAAATTTCTAGCAGGCTCAACAATCTAAATAATTCTCATCGCTATGGCGAACTTTTTCGCCATAGCAGCGTCTATTACTTTGTGCGTCCATAAGATCTATGCAATCGGGCCAACATTAAGATAAGCGAATTCACCCGAATCATCTGAACGGGTCCTTCAACTTTTCGGCCTAGCTTTTCAAAAGCTTATAAAGATCTAGTATCAATTGAAACTCAATTATTAAAAAGAGTGCGTGAATCCTCGGAGATCCCATCACGGTCTGTTAAAAGGAATGCTAACTTGTGTTAGGCAAACGCACTGAGCAGGAATCTATGTGCAGGAATCTATGTGCAGGAATCTAATGACGAAAGAAGCGTCTACAGAAGAAGCATCGTTTTTCCGGTCTCTACAGCCTTATCTCTACAGCCTTATTTCTACGCCCTAAGTGAAAGGGGCAACCTCACATTTACTAGCTAGTCTTCAGAGAAATTAAGTAGTCCTATGCATAAAGTTACTGCGTCCGCTGTCATTCTTACCGCTATTACGGGCTGTAGCCAAAGCGAGGCACCCAGTGCTCAATGGAGCTTTGAAGCGCCCGCTGAAACAGCAGTAGATACGGTTTTAACTCAACACAACGCGTTTGGGGGTGAGAATCCCGCTGCTTTTTCTCCAGACACGCAGCAGTTTGTAATCAGTGCTGCTAGAAACAAAATGGGACCGGCTTTCGAGCAGCCCAGTAGCACAGGTCTTTTGCCCGCCCCGGCTGGAAATCAGACATCTGTCAGTAGCGAGGCGGCTACAGTCAGCACAGCTGATGAAGTGCGATCGCTTTTAGCCAGTCAATCGCGCACCGATCCGATTGCTCAAGTTCGCAGCTATCTCAGCGCTGCTAGAAGCACTCAGGGCAGTGGTTCCCTAGTCGATCGCGTTCCCTACAGTTCACAGGTCTCTGTGCCTGCATCTCCTATCTACACGCCGACAGCCACATTTTCTGAGGAGGCCGTACCCGTCGCCTTTAGTGGAAACACAGCGCAGGCGATCGCCGACTTCAATCAGCAAGAGAGCAACTTACCTCGACCACAGGTATTGTCAGCAGCAGCCCAGCCCGTAGCTTCCTTGCTGCCTTCCTTACAAGCGCCTTCTTCACTACAAACAGCTTCTCTACAGGCAGCAGCTGACGTCGGTTTTATACCAGTCGTACCTAGCGGCACTGTACTTAGCGATGCTGTACCTAGTGGCACCGTACTTAGCGACACCGGGGCAACTAGCTCATCTGTTGAAGATGGGTTGCCTGTATTGCCAGCAGCTCAACCCCAAGCAGACTTAGCAGGACGTGAATTAGCAGTTGCGCCGACACAGCAACCGACACAGCAGGTGAGCGATCGCACGTTCCTTAGAGCAGACCAGGGTGTAAGAGCAAACGAGATACCTATCGGCACCGCCATCCTGCGCGACTTGCAGATTAACGCAGCGCTCAATCCGCCATCTGAAATTCCTAGCACTACTGCTGCTTCTGCCGTTATCTCTGGGGAATCAGTCGCAGTGAGCAGTGAGCTGTCAGCGATCGCACCTTCACCAGAACTCACAGTTTCATACACTAGTCCTGTAATAGAAAGCGACATCGAGCAAGTATCAGCACAGCTCACGCTGGCGCAGCTCGCTCAGACGATACCTCAGCACCAAGATCGGTTTGAAGAAGAACCTCTGATTGCTAGTTTTCAAACAGCTCAAGACAACCTACGACAAGTTTCTACAGCCTACAGCAACCCATTTCAGCCAAACTCAGCTTCGGAAGCCTCTGAGCTAGAAACCTCTGAGCTAGAGCCACTATCGCAAGCACTAGAGCGTGAAGCGAATCAACTGCCCAGAGAAAATCACTCACCGTTACTAGAAGGTCTCGAAACTTCTGTAGACGAGTTAGGCGCACTGCAAACGCTCTACATGCCGATACCCACCTCGCCTCTGCCTGAAGCGTCAGCAACGCTCATTCGCTCTGCCATTAGCACGTTAAGCAATGACGTTGATTCGGCAGTCTGGCTCAACGACCTCAAGGCAGGCGCGATCGCTAACCTAACAGATTCACTCATCCCGGTAGGTTATGGCCTCGAAAGCCGCGCATCCCAAGCACCTACGGTCCCAGCTGAAACACCAGACATAACCTCAGAGCGTCCCTCCCAACCCAATGAAACGGCGCAGCTCATTAGTTTTGAAATAGATAGACCCAGATCTCATAGCGCGCAGGTCAAGGCCTCGAAAACAAAGCACTCAGATAATGTCAGGTCTAATGTTAGGCCAGAGCAAAATGGCGCTTTTCCAGCGCCAGCACGGATAAGCAGCCTATCTAATAGCTATCGTCAAAGGATCGTTTGGCAATAGCAGTAAATTTGTTGGTAACAGGCTGGCGATCGGTATGGATCTCTTTCTAAGCGGTGTAAAGCCCTTTGCATATGGAGATCAGCGGCTTTATGACTCTTCAGATTACGTATGAGCATTTCTTGAAACAAAGCTGTAGGCTCCGCGCGATAAGTCGGCAAAACTAAGCAATAATATTAAGCGGCAAGAAGAATGAAGCCAACATTCTCGAAGCACTGCCCTAAAACCTATAGAGCTGGTCACTATGTTCGATCCCTCCGCAAAGCCTGCACTCCTTGTTCTAGAAGATGGCACCCTTTATAGAGGATGGTCATTTGGGGCCCTAGGAACCACGATGGGAGAGGTCGTTTTTAACACGGGCATGACAGGGTATCAAGAGGTTCTGACAGATCCGAGCTATTGCGGCCAAATGATCGCCTTCACCTACCCAGAGCTAGGTAACACGGGCGTTAATGCTGAAGACGAGGAGTCGAGTCGGCCTCAAGTTAGAGGCGCGATCGCTAAAAACGTCTGCGATCGCCCTAGCAACTGGCGCTCCACCCAGTCTCTTAAAGACTATCTCAAAGAGCATAATATTCCGGGCATCTGCGGCATTGATACCCGCGCCCTCACCCGCAAACTCCGCAACGTCGGGGCTATGAACGGCATTATTTCTAGCGACGTTCTCGATCCGGACGAACTGCTGACTCAGCTGCAAACGCTACCTTCCATGGAAGGACTTAATTTAGTTAAAGAAGTCACCACTAAAGAAATTTACGAGTGGGAAACGAGCACAGAGGAAGCCTGGGCTTTTAGTGCATTGGCCACATCAGATCCTGACCGAGTCGCCGCAGTCATCGAAGACAAGGCACGAAAGCCAACGCTTACCGTTATTGCCATCGACTTCGGTGTCAAACGCAATATCTTAAAGAGGCTTGCCAGCTACGGCTGCAAAGTTATCGTTGTCCCAGCCGACACCGATTCAGAAACCATTCTTAGCTACAACCCTGACGGTATCTTCTTCTCTAACGGTCCTGGTGATCCAGCCGCTGTCACAGGCGCACCTCAAGTCGCGCAGGCTTTGATGAATAGCGCAATTCCCACCTTTGGTATCTGTATGGGTCATCAAATTTTGGGTCTATCGCTAGGCGCAGATACGTTCAAACTAAAGTTTGGTCATCGCGGGCTCAACCAGCCCTGCGGACTCGACAAGCAGATCGAAATCACCAGTCAGAATCATGGGTTTGCACTCAGCGCCGACTCTATTGACAATGAGCAGGTCGAAATCACCCATCTCAATCTCAATGATCAAACCGTAGCCGGGATTCGCCACAAACAGCTGCCAGTCTTTTCTGTGCAGTATCATCCCGAGGCAAGCCCTGGCCCTCATGATGCCGACTATCTATTTGCAAACTTCGTGCAGGCTATGCGCGATCAAAAATAGACAGCTTGGCTAGGGCAGGTAGATATACCAGCAGGGCATTGTATATCTGTAGCTTCGGTCAGCGCCAATAATAAAATTATCTTGCAGTCTCCATTATCTTGCCCTATACTTAATCGTCATATCGTCGTTTGATGCTAGGCATACCAGGAGGATCCTATCGCTGAGTCGCTTACCCTAACCGTTAGTCTAAGAGGGACCCGCGAAGTTAGGGGGAAATGTCAAATATTTCGCCTCACAGGGCTTCTCGATGCTTTTTCAGAACCCACTTTTCTGAAGGTTCTGACTAGGTATATTGAAGACGGCCCAACCCATATCATTTTAGATTTGTCTACTATCGACTTTGTTGACAGCTCTGGCTTAGGGGCACTCGTTCGACTAGTCAAAAAAGCTAAAAGTGAGAGTGGCAGCATCCAGGTTGTGAGCAACCCTCGGGTCACGCAAACCGTCAAGCTAGTACGGCTAGAGCAGTTTCTATCGCTGCAGCCAAGTGTAGACGCCGCGCTCGAAAATCTCAAAAAATAGTCAGATTTTCACAAATATTGTTACAGCTATGTTGTTTGTGGCTATATATTGAGCCTTTTTCCACCGTTGTCAGATCCGCCTCTTACTCATAGCTTTTCGCCTACGGCAACACCGAGCACAATAGAGTGCGCAATAGATCAGCCCGTAGCAGCTAGCAACGAGCATCCTGCGCCTGAACGGTCAAAGCTCAGTTTGCTATCGGTCACAATGACAAAAAAGCAAGCAGGAGAGCTAGCGCCTATTTCTCTAGCCTATATCGGCGATGCTGTTTTTGAGCTGTATGTGCGATCGCAACTTCTCAGCCCGCCTAAGCGAATCCGCGACTATCATCAGCAAGTTGTCAGCAAAGTCAAAGCTGAACAGCAGTCGCGCTATGTAGATATTCTCAGCAAACATCTCACCGATGTTGAAAAAGACGTCCTCAGGCGAGGCCGTAACGCCACCACCGGACGTCACCGCAGAGCCAAGGGAGCAGACTATCAAAAAGCAACGGGGCTAGAGGCGCTTATTGGCTTTTTATACCTCAGCGATACCCCACGGCTTTTAGAGCTATTGAGTCAACTGAATATTTGTGAGGCTTAAGCAGTCACAGAAAAATTTCAGCACGTCTAGCTCTGCACATAGATATATCTGCATATAGAGATATGAGTACGCGTCTTGTCCAAACAGAAGTCAGCAGACAGAAATCAGCAGATAGAGATTAGGTAACTCGCATTTGCGTTCAAGTGTAGGTAGGTCAGCCTACACTTGGACATACACTTGTTAGATATCAACAATTTAGATATCAATGACCTAGGAACTACCAGAGGAATCTACACGTGAGTGGCCCAGATAATTCGTCCAACCCATCAGAGCACTCGTTTGAGCCACCTCGCCCGAAAAGGTCTGGGTCCAACAAGTCCGGGTCCAAGTCAAACACCTGGGGAAATAGCTCTCCCGACTCCAAAAAGCCTCAGTCTAAGAAAATTTACTCTCGCCGCCCTAGTTCCGGTCGCCCTGGAAAAGGCCCAGACGAAAAGACAGGTAATTATTCTATAGGCAAAACTTCTAGCGGCGCAGCCAAACCGAAACTGAAGGCAGGCGGACACACAGGCCCTAAACGTTCAAAAAGCGAAAGCTTCAGGCAGAGCGGGCCTAGCAAAAGTGCGGGCGCACGAGCAGATGAAGGCAATTACAAAAGAGATCGCGCTAGTAAAGATCACACCAACAGAGATCGCACCAGCAGAGATCACACCAGCAGAGATCGCACCAGCAGAGATCGCACCAGCAATCCTTACGAAACGGCAGATGATGCGGTTAAACCTGACTTGATATATGGACGGCATTCCGTAGAAGCGGCGATCGAAGCGAAGCGATCGCTTAACCGCATCTGGGTCACCGCCAGACTTCACTACGACTCGCAGTTCAGGCCACTAATTGCCGAAGCTAAAGCCAACGGGACCGTGATTGACGAAGTGGAAACTCTTCGGCTCAATCAGATGACCCAGGGCGCGAATCATCAAGGAATCGTTGCCCAAGTCGCCGCTCACGAGTACGTAGAGCTAGAAGATCTGGTAGTGCAGGCTAAAGCAACTGCCCGTCGCCCTGTGATTATTGCAGCCGACAGTATTACCGATCCCCACAATCTAGGTGCGATCATTCGCTCAGCAGAAGCGATTGGTGCGCAGGGCATTATCATTCCGCAGCGGCGAGCCGTTGGGGTCACCTCTACGGTTGCAAAGGTAGCCGCAGGGGCCCTAGAGTCTCTGCCTATAGCTAGAGTTGTCAACCTCGGTCGCTCGCTAGAATATCTGAAGACTCAGGGCTTCTGGGTCTATGGGCTGGCGGCTGAAGCCTCCCAGCCTGTTCATAAAACAGATTTTTCAGAGCCGGTTGTGTTAGTGGTCGGAGCAGAAGGCAGCGGACTAAGTCTCTCTGTACAGACACTTTGCGATGTCTTGATTTCTATCGAACTTTCCGGCAAAACGCCTAGCCTAAATGCCTCTGTTGCTACCGGTATGGCCCTATATGAAATCTATAGACAAACCTGGATAAACAAACTGCCCGCACTGACGCTTCCAGCGCTAGAGAGTTCGGACCTAGAAAGCCAAAACGCCGAGTAGTAGGCTGGCTAGCCAGCTAGATACAGCCCGCCGTATAAGCAACTATGCTCAATAAACGCTGGGGTTACGGGGTGACTGTAAAAGCGTATACCGATAAAACTTGTTAAACGACTTACCGTTTGATTGTGTAGTTCTTGACTAAGTAGTCAAAAGCTCTGTAGTTAAAGTTTCTATAGCCAAAGTTCCTGTAGTCAAAGGCCCTATAGTCAAAGGCCCTATAGTCAAAGGCCCTGTAGCCGAGAGCTTCATAGCCTAAGGCCCTATTGTGTAAAGGCTAGATTAGGTACATACGACAGTCACCAGGCTTATTCAGTCTCTTTACGGAGAAAAGAGGTTCTAGCTATCACACTCCTAATGCCCATGACTAATGAATTGTTTTGCAATAGAGTAGAAATTTGCAGCGTATGTGGAGTATATATCTCTGTTCGTAGAAAAATCGAATATAATTTTATGAAGAGAGACTCTTAAAAGTATTTGCAAACTCAAGCTGCAGCTATAAGCCTTGTTTTTCGCAGAAAGCTCACTGATCCGGCATTTTTTAACATGATTCTTTTTTAGATAACGCTTTGCAGTCGCAAATCGCTTGCGTTTCGACTGTAAGTCAAAGTCAAAAATTGTCCACCCTTATAAAGCTGATCGCTAATAACACCGTAATGAAAAATTTTTTTGGTAGTCTGCTCAACTTTTTTTCTAACCCATGGTGGGTAAAAATCACTACAGCAGAGCCTAGCTGTGTCTATTACTTTGGCCCTTTCGACAGTGAGGCAGACGCTACGCAGGCCGAACCTGGCTACGTAGAAGACCTGCAGGGAGAAGGCGCGTTGCAAATTCAAACTAGTCTCCAAAACATCGCAACACCCAAAGAGCTGACTATCGAACTTGATAGAGTGCTGCAGCCAACAGCAATGGCAACTGCCGGATAAAAATTGGGCAAATAAGCTGCCTGCGATATTTTTACGCAGCTTGTTTTCCAAGCTATTCAAGGATATGTTCTTCGATCTGAGTAAAGTCAGGCTGCCAGCGATATTGCTTCAAATCTAGCTTCCTTTTCGTAAATACAATCCCTTCAGATTCTAATAAAAGCTGTTGTAGATCGTCGTTGCCATCACGCAGCGACGATCTCGAAACTTCTCCCTTAGCATTGATAACTCTATGCCAAGGAATATCAGTTTCTGAAGCCACTACGCGAAAGAGGGCGTAGCCAACAACTCTTGGCTTGCCCATGAGTCCGGCAAGATCCGCGACCTGTCCATAGGTCGCAACTTTACCGTATGGGATCAGTTTAACAACGTCGTATATTTTGGGGTAGCAAGACATCGCAAAAGGCTAGGCTCAGAAGAAATTGGACTAGAAGAGAGAATCGACTAAAAAGGAAACTGGGCTAGGAAGATCAAGCAGCACTGGCGTTCTCCATACTGCAGTTCTCTATACTGAAGCAGTTTGGGCAGTTCAGAATAACGAGCGATCGCGCCATCACCTCAGCCATCTGATCTCGCTTATATGTCATTCCATCTTCAACAAAACCTGTCGGCTGGTGAGTATCTAATATCACCTGCCATTCTTTAGTTTCAATCGACTCAGGGATCGTGAACAATACAGGCTCAGCCGAGGGATTAAAGAGCAAAAGAAAACTATCATCGAAGATTCGCTGTCCCTTAATGTCTAGATTAGGAATTTCTGCGCCGTTCAGGAAAATACTGATGGCCTCAACGGAGTTATCGTGCCACGCAGAATCATTAATCTGGCTGCCATCTGCATGAAACCAGCCGATATCAACAACGCCAGAGCCGTGAATTTCGCGCCCAAAAAACCACTGATGACGGCTAAAGATGGGATGCGCCTGCCGAAAAGCAATCAGCTTACATGTAAACTCTAGCAGCGCGGCTTCATCTTCTTTCAAAGACCAGTCAAACCAAGAAAGCTCATTATCCTGGCAGTAGGTATTGTTGTTACCTTGGGTGCCGCGAGCCATCTCATCGCCACCCAGTATCATCGGGATGCCTTGTGAAAGCATTAGCGTCGTCAGGTAGTTTCGCCGCTGCTGCGATCGCAGGGCCAAGATTTCGGTGCTATCGGTTTCGCCCTCCGCACCACAGTTCCAAGAGCGGTTATAGCTTTCTCCATCGCGGTTATCCTCCCCATTTGCCTCGTTGTGCTTTTCGTTGTAGCTAACGAGGTCGCTAAGGGTAAAACCGTCGTGCGCAGTGATGAAGTTGATACTGGCGTGGGGCAGTCGGCCATCATATTGGTAAAGATCTGAGCTGCCGGTAAAGCGAAAGGCAAAGTCGCCTAGGCTACAGCGCTCCCCACGCCAAAAGTCACGAATGGTGTCTCGGTATTTTCCATTCCATTCAGACCATAGCAGCGGAAAGTTGCCAACCTGATAGCCACCTTCACCTAGATCCCACGGTTCTGCAATGAGCTTAGTGGTTGAAAGGATCGGATCTTGGTGAATGATGTCGAAGAAGGAAGACAGTCGATCAACCTCGTACAGCTCACGGGCTAGTGCTGAAGCTAAATCAAAGCGAAAGCCGTCAACGTGCATTTCTTGTACCCAGTAGCGCAGGCTATCCATAATTAGCTTCAGCACCTGCGGATGGCGAACATTGAGTGAGTTACCGCAGCCAGTAAAATCCATATAGTATCGAGGCGATGTCTCAACCAATCGATAGTAAGCAGCGTTATCTAACCCTCGCAGCGTCAGCGTTGGCCCAAGATGGTTGCCCTCCCCGGTGTGGTTGTATACCACGTCTAAAATGACTTCAATGCCCGCTTGATGCAGCGCTTTCACCATTTCCTTAAATTCTTTTACCTGCTGCCCTTCTACTGAGCTGTAGTCGGACTGGGGCGCAAAATAAGCTAAAGAGTCGTAGCCCCAATAGTTGTGCAGATCGCTGGCAACTAAATGCTCTGGATATTTGTTGTAATGGTGAACAGGCAGCAGTTCGACAGCAGTGATCCCAAGGCTTGTGAGATGAGCGATCGCTTCGGGATGCGCCATGCCTGCGTAGGTGCCTCTCAGCTCGGCTGGAATCTTATGATTTTGCTGAGTAAAGCCGCGAACGTGAACTTCATAGATGATGGTCTGATCCCAAGGGATATCTAGACGATGATCGCCTTGCCAGTCAAAATGAGATTCGGTAACGACTGCTTTGGGCATGGCGTCAGCACTATCGGCAGGCAAGAACTCCAAATCGCGATCGCCATTTTCTAGATCATCAATCGGAAAGCTGAATAGCTCAGGGCCAAAATCAACATTGCCCGTGAGCGCTTTTGCGTAAGGATCAATCAGCAGCTTACTCACGTCAAAGCGGTGGCCTTGTTCAGGCTTATACGGCCCTTCCACTCTAAATCCGTAGCGCTGCCCTGGGTTCACGCCTGGCAAAAAGCCATGCCACACGTAGTTAGTCACCTTTGGCAAAGACACCTGCGACTCTTTGCCCGACTCATCAAACAGACATAAAATAACGCCTGTCGCATTTTCAGAAAACAGTGCAAAGTTTGTGCCATCGCCCTCCCACGATGCCCCTAAAGGATGAGAGCGACCCGGCCAAATTTCCACTGTTGTAGATGTCATGCGTCTCAATTTAAAAGTAAACGTTCCAGCAAAGGCAGTACTGGCATCGCCATTAAATAGCTACCGGTAGACCCTTTTGCAACCGTACCAAAAATTGCCCCATCAAAGATTGCTGTAAGCCATGAACAGCTTGATGCCACAGCAGCCAAGCGTTGCTTCGGCAGATGGCATTCACTATAGCCACTAACGAGGTGATTAGCATCACAGATTATTGCCACAGTCATCACACTAGTTACCTTTTACACTCAGTATCTTTAATACAGGTGTCAATGCGGTCCATGCAATGTGTAAGTCAAATCGCCCCCCCTTAAAGCCAAATCCCTTTGTCTCTCTCAGAGATCCAGACACTGGAAAATGGCGCGTGATTTTCAACTTTTCTAGCGAAAACTCTTTACTGCGGGCATCAGACTTACGGGAATCAGACTTAAGAGCATCAGACTTAAGAGCATCGAAAAATCATCAGCGGGCCTTTCAGCATCTAGTGTCACAATAGGCAAAACCTATTGCACTAAGGCTGAAGAACTATGCGCCAGACTATGCGCCAGGTAGCTATGCACCAGCTATACCCACCGATTGATCCATATGTTCAAAGCACGCTAGCTGTTTCACCTATTCATACGCTGTATTACGAAGAAGCGGGTAACCCAGATGGGAAGCCCGTTGTTTTTTTACATGGTGGGCCAGGTGGCGGCATCGTGCCGATGTATCGGCAGTTTTTTGATCCGGCACGCTGGCGGATTATTTTGTTTGATCAGCGCGGGTGTGGTCAAAGCACGCCTCACGCCGAGCTAACAGACAATACGACTTGGGATTTGGTGGCAGATATTGAGAAGTTGCGATCGCACCTTGGGATAGCACACTGGAGTGTCTTTGGCGGCAGCTGGGGCAGCACCTTGGCACTCGCCTATGCCCAAACGCACCCGACTCAGTGCGATGGCCTAATTCTGCGAGGCATTTTCATGCTGCGTCCCAAAGAGATTCAATGGTTCTATCAGTCGGGAGCTAGCTACATTTTCCCAGATGCTTGGGAGGGCTATCTGGCACCTATTCCTGCCGCAGAACGGCATGAGCTAGTAGCAGCCTATTACCGACGGTTAACCAGCACTGACGCCTCTATTCGGCAGGCAGCGGCCAAAGCCTGGTCTGTTTGGGAGGCTAGCACCAGTAAGTTAATTCCCGATGCTGACCTAATGGAACGGTTTGGGGAGGGCAGCTTTGCCGATGCTTTCGCGCGAATTGAATGCCACTACTTTATAAACAGGGGCTTCTTTCGTTCTCCCGAGCAGCTTTTAGAAAATATTGACGCCATTCGCCACATTCCGGCGGTAATTGTACAGGGTCGCTACGACGTGGTCTGCCCGATGACGTCGGCATGGGAGCTACATCGGGCATGGCCTGAAGCCGATTTTATTGTTGTCGCCGATGCTGGGCATTCTGCCACAGAGCCAGGAATTACTAGCGCGCTGATAGCAGCGACTAATCGATTTGCATCTCAGTAGATCGGTGAGACAGATCGGTGAGACTTTGCCTATAGCTCGGCCCCTTAAGACCGAACTAAGCGTAACAAGTTCTCAAGTTCTTATGTACGTTGCCAAAATCGTTTTTTGTTTTCCTGGGGCACAGGCAAACCGATTGATGTATGAAATTCTTGCTGGACCTTGCGGGTCAGTCGCTTAGATACTTGGCGGACAATTTGATTCAACAGCTGATCGCCAGATGCCTTCACTAAGCTATCAGGCAGTACCTGTACAAATCGTGGTACTTCTACCCAGGTCGATAGATTTAGCTCCCACTCTACCTGGGTCAGCCTGTCTGTTTCTACAGCTTTGGGCAAATCAGTCGCGATAGTCTCGCATAGCGTCATAGAGGCCCGAAAATCTACGTCATAGCCTACTGGCTCGTAGCCAGGGACAGGAATCGTCTCTATCCGGTATACGCCTTCTTCTTGAGGCAGCAGATGCAAGCCGATTTTAGGCTCTACCTCATGGTTCAAGCTTTTAAACTTACCAACAGTTAGGCCATAGCCATTGTCGCCGATGGGCTCTACGGCCATCGGCTTAGCACATCGGTGAAACCAGTCCTGGTGAGCATCTAGATACTGAGCCACACTGGCCGCATCTGCATACATCTCCATGTGGCCTATGTAGTTGCCTTGGAAGTGCAATGTTTCTCTTGAAGAAAAGGTTACGTTTCTTTGTGAAGTTTTTTGACCTTCAATTAGACTAGCACCCGCCTTAAGAAATGGGGAGCCTAGCTGTGGAGATGTGGCATCGGATGGAATTTGCATCATGTAGGCAGCTAAGAGACATCAGTTAGCGTTGGTATGTCGGAATGTTCGGTATAAAGTAGGACTGACAAGGTGCAAAATATTACATTCATCAACAGTAGCGACTATTCATCATTGAGGGCCTTCGTTAATTTACGGATGATTTACGGATCAATATGCCAGCTATTGCGTCTTTAGGTAGTGACCATCGTTACGCTTAGGCGTTTATACTTTCGGCGGCAAGCACAAATACACTAAAAAGTTTTTGTATTGATTTGCATTGAAAAGTTTTGGGGGCGCAAGTCATGAAAGCACTCGTAGCAGGTGCCACAGGTCAGACGGGTCAGCGCATCGTAGAGCGGCTGCTGGCTGAAGGCATTGAGGTCAAGGCGTTGGTTCGCGATAGAGAGAAGGCGATCGCACAGCTACCGGCAGGCATCGAAATTGTAGTCGGTGACGTACTTGATCCAGACAGTTTGACGGCAGCTGTTGCCGACTGCCAAGTCTTGCTAAGTGCCACAGGCGCAACGCCCAGCTTGGATATTACCGGCCCGTACAAAGTCGATTATGAGGGCAATAAAAACCTCATAGACGCAGCAAAACTGGCGCAGATTGACCAGTTTGTGATGGTATCTTCTCTGTGCGTTTCTAAGCTTTTGCACCCGCTCAACTTGTTCTGGGGCATTTTGTACTGGAAGCAGCAGGCTGAGGACTATCTTAAACGCAGCGGCGTGCCCTACACCATTGTTCGTCCGGGAGGGCTCAAAAATGAGGACAACGATCAGGCAATCGTGATGTCTAGTGCCGATACGCTTTTTGAGGGCAGCATTCCCCGGCAGAAGGTGGCACAGGTCTGTGTAGATGCGATCGCCCAGCCCACCGCTAAAAACAAAGTAGTCGAAATCATTACTAGCGAAGAGGCGGTTTCGCAACCGATGGAAGCGCTCTTCGCTGGTGTCTGATTAATCGGGCCATTTGATTGATTCAGACTAAGCGACTAAGTAGGTCAGCTGAATTTAAAAACGCATCAGCTACCGGGCTTCGACTACGTTCAGCCCTCGGGTAATAGCGAATCGAGCATTGAGCGTAGTCGAAATGCGGTTTATAGATTATTTGACCGACCTAATCAGAAAAACCAGCCATAGCTGTGTAGCCCCTTGCCCAAAAGGTTGACGCCCAGGTAGCAAATCCAAACGACGACAAATCCTGAAGCGGCGAGGATAGCGGGTCGCCTTCCCTGCCAGCCTTTGGTAATGCGAGCATGTAGGTAGGCAGCAAACACCAGCCAGGTAATTAGCGCCCAGGTTTCTTTGGGGTCCCAGCTCCAGTAAGAGCCCCAAGCTTCATTGGCCCAAACGGCCCCCGCAATAATGCCAATAGTCAGCAGTGGAAAACCTAGTCCGATAATGCGATAGCTAATGTTATCCAACGTATCGGCTAGGGTCATCCGCTGTAGAGAGAGCGGGGGTTCAGCAGCAGCGGCCACGACGACAGAAGGCGATTCTAAAACCGCCGTTCCGCCGCTTTTGATGGAAGTGCTTAGGCTAAAAGTGCTTGGACTAGAAGTGCTTGGACTAGAACCGCTCGCACTAGAAGCGTTTGCACTCGATAGAGACCCAGCTGGAGCCGTCTCGCTGAGCGCGGCGATCCCAGCTCGCTTAAGCGTATATTTGCGATCTCTAAATCCACCTGTGCCGACGGAACTACCTTTTAGCTCAACGGCTTGACCACGCGTGACAATGAGAAAGGCGATCGCAATCAAAGCACCCACCATCAGCGCTGAGTAGCTGAGTAGCATCACGCTCACATGCATCATTAGCCAGTTCGACTTCAAAGCAGGAACCAGCGGCTCAGAGACCTGCATTTTATCTGGCAGGGTCAGGGCGGCAAACGCTGCGATCGCCATTGCAACCGGAGCAGTCACCGCGCCCACCCAGCGGCTACCACTCATGCGCTCGGCCACAAAGTGCATAGCTGTCATTCCCCAAGCTATGAAAAATAAAGACTCGTAAAGGTTGCTCAAGGGAAAATAGCCACCTTCTATCCAACGCGCGGTGAGCAGCGCCGCCATGCAGAGATTGGCCACTGCCATACAGATACCGCCAATGAGCGGCATGACTTTATCGTTTGAAAAGGCCAGCCCGCTCCAGTAGGCCAGCATAGCTGCAAACAACACGGCAAAGGCAGCGTTATCTAGCCAGCCTTCTAAACCTGCAAGCGTTAGGCTGGTGTTCTGCATAGCCATCGAAAAGGCCAATGGGAAAGTTAGAAACATGGAATCGCTGAGTAGTTGGATGTCTACCGGTTAAGAAAGCCCGGTTAAGAAAGCCCGGTTGAGAAAGCCCGGTTGAGAAAGCCCAATTAGAAAAGCCTAAAAAGACTTTAGGATGACTTGGCGGCTGAGCAAAACGACCAGTGGTCTTGTCAAATGTATTGGACAGGCTTTGCTCTATTCTTATTCTACCGATAGGGCCTGTTCAGTGCGGCGAAAGTTGCTGTAGCGAAATCTACTGTGATGAAACGGGCTATAACAAAACGGACTGTGCTGTCCAAAGCGCGCTTCGAATATTAAATTCCTGGGGCTTTCGCCGTTAGAAACGCACAGCGTTAGATACATTGACGAAGAGGCAGGCCGCTCACTGTTGCATAAGTGACGGTTCGTAATGCCAAAGTTGAGTAAAGATCCATCTATATAAATGCAGTGAGAGAATAACCATATGGACGCGGCAGCACTCTGGAAACGATACCAAGACTGGCTTTACTACCACGAGGGGCTGGGAATATATGTAGATATCAGCCGGATGCGCTTTGATGATGCCTTTGTAGCGAAGCTAGCACCTCAGTTTGAGAAGGCGTTTAAGGCAGTTGATGAGCTTGAAGCAGGCGCGATCGCCAACCCAGACGAAAACCGCATGGTAGGCCACTATTGGCTACGCGACGCCGATCTTGCGCCCTCTGAAGCCCTCAAAAAAGATATCGTTGAGACGCTCAGCGCCGTAAAGACTTTTGCACAAAAGGTTCGCAGCAGCAGCATTACACCGCCAGCGGCAGAGCGCTTCACCGATGTTTTGTCTATCGGCATCGGCGGCTCGGCGTTGGGCCCTCAGTTTGTTTCCAAGGCATTGGCAGCCACACAGCCAGATATCGATATTCACTTTATTGACAATACCGATCCAATTGGTATTGATCACACATTTGAAGAAATTGGCGATCGCATCCAAAGCACCCTCGTCCTGGTTATCTCAAAATCGGGCGGCACCCCAGAAACCCGTAACGGCATGGTCGAGGCTAAAGCCGCCTACGAGCGCGCTGGGCTGGACTTTTCTAAATACGCCGTTGCCGTCACCGGAGAAGACAGCAAGCTAGACAAAATTGCCAGCTCAGAAGGCTGGCTAGCGAGCTTCCCGATGCACGATTGGGTCGGTGGGCGCACCTCTGAACTGTCCGCGGTAGGGCTATTGCCTGCGGCGCTACAGGGCATTGACATCCAAGGGATGTTAGACGGTGCCAAAGAAATGGACATTGCCACTCGCGTTCACAATCTAAAGCAAAACCCGGCGGCACTGTTGGCTTTGGCCTGGTATTTTTCTGGCGATGGCAAAGGCGAAAAAGACATGGTGGTCTTGCCTTATAAAGACAGCCTGCTGCTGTTTAGCCGCTACTTACAGCAGCTTGTGATGGAGTCGTTGGGCAAGGAAAAAGATCTAGATGGCAATACGGTTTATCAGGGCATTGCGGTATATGGCAACAAAGGCTCGACCGATCAGCACGCTTACGTACAGCAGCTTAGAGAAGGCGTTCCTAACTTCTTTGCCACGCTGATTGAAGTGCTACAAGACCGGGAGGGCACTTCGGTAGACGTAGAACCAGGGGTTACCGCTGGAGACTATCTCTCTGGTCTTTTGCAGGGAACTCGTCAGGCGCTCTACGACAACCAGCGAGACTCTATTACCATCACCGTGCCAGAGGTCACGCCCCGCTTGGTGGGGGCGCTGATTGCTCTGTACGAGCGAACGGTGAGCATCTATGCGTATCTGGTGAATATCAATGCCTATCATCAGCCGGGGGTAGAAGCTGGGAAAAAAGCAGCGGCAGATGTTCTAGAGATTCAAAATCAGGTGAAGGCAGTACTATCAGAGGCAGATGGGCCGCTTTCACTTGCGCAGATTGCTGACAAGATGAGTGCCGCTGACAAAGTTGAAAATATCTATAAGATTGTGCGGCATTTGGATGCAAATGGTCGCGGCGTAAAGGTTGAGGGCGATCCGCGTCAGCCTGATAGCCTGATGGTGTCTGCCCAGTAAATAGACCAGCTAGAAATAGACCTATTTGCCGGGCTAACCAAAAGCTACATGCAGATGGGGTGTGTAGATGAATAGATGGGGTGTCCCTTTTGAGACGCCCCATTTTTATTTGATTGGCCTCGTTGTCAAGACCTATTTCGAGCGATGGCCCATAAAATAGAGGATGAAGATTCAGAACGATTGCTTCGGAACGATTGCTTAGGCGGTCGGCTCGTACAGGTTGACTTAACAGAAGACTGAACTCACTACAAGGCTGACGAAAATTTTCATGGCGTTTTCTTCGATTACTCGTGCGATCGCACGCTCAGGTCTCGGGCAAGAACTCATCACCAAGCTAGAAAAGCAGGCACTACAGCTTAATGGCGCGCCTAGACTGCCCAAAGGTTTGGTCACCTCAGCCCTAGCGCAGGGCCAACAGCGCCCGCTACTTATCGTCACCGCCACCCTCGAAGAAGCAGGTCGATGGGCCGCGCAGCTAGAAGCAATGGGCTGGGGCACCGTCGCCTTTTATCCCACCTCAGAGTCTTCGCCATACGACATTTTCAACCCAGAATCAGAGCTGATTTGGGGTCAGCTACAGGTGCTTTCTGACCTGGTCAATGGCAAGGCGCAAACCGACAGCCTACCGCCTGGATCAAAACATCTAGGGGCAATGGCAATTGTCGCCACCGAACGAGCTTTGCAGCCGCACCTACCTCCCTTAGAGATCTTTCGTCCCTATTGCCTAGAGATTACTTTAGGGATGGACCTGAACCTCAAAGAACTGAGTCTGAGCTTGGCAAAACTGGGCTATGAGAAAGTATCGACCGTCGAAACTGAAGGGCAGTGGAGTCAGCGCGGCGACATTGTAGACGTGTTTCCGGTGGCCGCCGAACTGCCGGTTCGCCTAGAGCTGTTTGGCGATGAGCTAGAGCGACTGCGTGAGTTTGACCCGGCCAATCAGCGATCGCTCGACAAAATCGACACCTTGCTGCTGACCACCACTGACTACGGTCCCATTATTTCAGAAGCTTTGGAGAAAAAAGGACTCCTAGGCGATCTGCTCTCTGACGAAGCGCGTGAAACCTTTGCAGAAACTCGCCAGATAGAAGGCGTCCGTCGCTTCATGGGATTAGCCTTCGATCAGCCCGCCTCACTCTTGGACTATCTGCCAGATAATACGCTGATTGCACTAGACGAACCCGACCAGTGCCAAGCCCATGCCGATCGCTGGCTAGAAAATGTGGAAGAGCGCTGGGCAGAGGCGCAGACAGCCTTTGAGACCGACGATGAGATACAGCTACCGGCAGCGGGCTTGCCAAAACTGCATCGGCCTTTCGCAGCGGCGATTAAAGAAGTTGACTTATTTCAACGCGTAGACCTCTCAGAGATTGCCGAAGAAGGCGTTGGGCTAAACCTAGCAAGTCGTCCGGTGCCTGTGCTGCCGCATCAGTTTGGAAAGCTGGCAGAAGTGTTGCAGGCAGAACGCGATCGCAAATTCTCACCCTGGCTCGTCTCCGCCCAGCCCTCTCGCTCAGTCGCCCTGCTGCAAGAGCACGACTGCCCCGCCCAGTTCATTCCCAACCCCAAAGACTATCCCGCTATCGACAAGCTGCAAAATCAGCGCATTCCGGTGGCCGTCAAATACTCCGGGCTAGCCGAACTAGAAGGCTTTATCCTGCCGACTTTTCGGATTGCGCTAGTCACCGACCGCGAGTTCTTTGGGCAGCACACGCTTGCCACCCCCAGCTACGTTCGCAAGCGCCGCCGCGCCGCTTCAAAACAGGTTGATCCTAACAAGCTACGACCCAAAGACTACGTTGTCCATCGCAACCACGGCATCGGTCAGTTTCTCCGGCTCGATAGCCTCACTGTTGATCGCGAAACCCGCGAGTATCTTGTCATTCAATATGCTGACGGGCTGCTGCGAGTAGCGGTAGACCAAATGGGCTCTCTCTCACGCTACCGGACCTCGGTAGAGCAGCAGCCTCAGCTAAACAAAATGACCGGCAAACTGTGGGAGAAAACCAAAGGCAAAGCTCGCAAAGCTATCAAAAAAGTGGCGGTCGATTTGCTCAAGCTGTATGCCCAGCGATCGCAAATGCAGGGATTTACCTACCCTACTGACATGCCCTGGCAACAAGAGCTAGAAGATTCTTTTCCTTACACGCCAACGCCCGATCAGCTCAAGGCAACTCAAGATGTGAAGCGCGATATGGAGAGCGATCGCCCGATGGATCGCCTCGTCTGCGGCGATGTTGGCTTTGGCAAAACAGAAGTCGCCCTGCGCGCCGTCTTCAAAGCCATTACCGCAGGTAAGCAGGTTGCCCTGCTCGCCCCCACCACCGTTCTCACCCAGCAGCACTACCACACGCTCAAAGAGCGCTTTGCCCCCTATCCCATTCAAATAGGACTGCTCAACCGCTTTCGCACCGCTAACGAGCGCAAAGCCATTTTGCAAAGGCTCACCACCGGGGAATTAGATGTCGTCGTCGGCACCCATCAGCTACTGAGTAAAACCGTCAAATTTAAAGATTTGGGTCTGCTAGTGGTAGACGAAGAGCAGCGCTTTGGCGTCAACCAAAAAGAAAAAATTAAAGCCATGAAGGCAGAAGTAGACGTACTGACGCTAAGCGCCACCCCCATCCCTCGCACGCTATATATGGCACTTTCTGGCGTCAGAGAAATGAGCCTAATCACTACGCCGCCGCCCGCCCGCCGCCCAATCAAAACCCATCTATCGCCCTACGATCCTGAAAAAATTCGCGCCGCCATTCGCCAAGAGCTAGACCGAGGCGGGCAAATTTTTTACGTTGTCCCTCGAGTCGAAGGAATAGAAGAAGTCGCAGGCAAAATTCGTGAAGCCGTCCCCGGCATCCGCATTGGCATTGCCCACGGCCAGATGCCTGAAGGCGAACTAGAAGCCACGATGCTCACCTTCAATAATGGCGACGCCGATCTAATGGTGTGCACCACCATCATCGAATCTGGACTCGATATTCCAAGAGTCAATACCATCATCATCGAAGACTCGCACAAATTTGGGCTCTCACAGCTTTACCAGCTTAGAGGCCGCGTTGGGCGCTCTGGCGTACAGGCCCATGCATGGCTGCTATTTCCAAAGCAAAACAAGCTGTCTGACAAGGCGCGTAAACGGCTGCGAGCAATTCAAGAGTTTACCCAGCTCGGATCGGGCTATCAGCTCGCCATGCGCGATATGGAGATTCGCGGCATCGGTAATCTACTCGGGGCGCAGCAGTCTGGCCAGATGGAAGTAATCGGCTTCGATTTATACATGGACATGCTGGAAGAGTCCATTGCCGAAATTCGTGGTCAAGAGATTCCGCAGGTAGATGAAACTCAAGTAGATCTGAAGGTAACGGCCTTTATTCCTGCCGACTACATTCCAGATCTTGATCAAAAGATGAGCGCCTATCGCTCACTGGTATCTTCAGAAAATAGGCGTGAGCTGATGGAAGTGGTCGCTGATCTTAACGATCGCTATGGGACGCTTCCGCCCTCTATCGGTCAGCTGGTGAAAGTCTTGGAGCTAAAGCAAATCGCTAAGCCGCTGGGCTTTGCTCGCATCAAGCCCGAAGGCAAGCAAAATATCTTGTTAGAAACGCCAATGGAGAAGCCTGCCTGGAATTTGCTGGTGGAGAAGGTGCCAGCACACTTGCGATCGCGCTTCGTATACGCCCCCGGCAAAGTCACCATCAGAGGGCTCGGGGCACTCAAGCCCGACCAGCAGGTCGAAAACCTAATCGAATGGCTAGGCTATATGCAAAGTGCGCTCAAAGAACCTGCCCTAGCAGGTAGTCCTTCCTAAATGCCTCTTTCTAAAAGGCTCTTTCAAGGTTTCTTTCTAGAGGTCTCTTTCTAAAAGGCTCTTTCTAAAACTCGTCGTTATCCCCGTGCGCCATCGGTGCTTCATTGTCCCGCTTAGATCCGAGTAAATCTAGCTGATTCACTCGGATAACCGGGCTGGTGCGAGTTGCGCCCGTCGCCCGGTCTTGCCAGCTATCTAGCTTTAGCGAACCAGTCACGCCGATTAAACTACCCTTACGTACGTAGTTGGCGGCGATCTCTGCCGTCTTGCCCCAAATCTCTAGGTTGAACCAGTCAGGCTGATCGTTATTTTTCGTCCGCCGATTTACCGCCAAGCCGCATTTGGCCAGCACATTGCCAGACTCAAAATAACGAATCTCTGGGTCGCGGCCTACTCGGCCTACCAACGTCACAATATTTACACTCATTGCTTTATTCTCAGTCTCCAAAAAAGCGTCACAGAGATAGGATGAGCATTCCTCTACTCTGTACAATCTTCCCTGTACAGTTAGTTAATGCAGTACGAACATTCTAATACAATAGCCAACTCGATCAATGGCTGAATCGACGGCTGAAGAGAAACGCCTAGAGGCTTCTCTTCTCTTTGTCATCGCCTAGCACCGTGTGAGTGCCTTTCATTGACTAGACGGCTTGATATGAAACGTAATAGAATCCATTCGACTCGTCAGAAATACTAGTACTAACCGCTATTTACGGATCTTTAGCTTGTGGCTTTATTCAATCGCTTATCCCTCTCCCGCGACATGGGGATTGACCTCGGAACGGCAAATACCTTGGTTTACGTGTCGGGCAGAGGAGTAGTCTTACAAGAACCTTCAGTCGTAGCTATTGATGAAAGAGACGGCAAGCCTCTAGCTGTGGGTGAAGAAGCTAAGCAAATGCTAGGCCGTACACCAGGAAACATTCGAGCGATTCGTCCCCTAAGAGACGGCGTGATTGCTGACTTTGATATTGCAGAAGTTATGCTCAAGCACTTTATTCGCCGGGTTCATGAGAATAAGGCCCTGGTCTCGCCGCGCGTGGTGATTGGCATTCCTAGTGGCGTAACTGGCGTGGAGCGCCGCGCGGTGATGGACGCGGCCCTACAGGCGGGCGCTCGCATGGTGTACCTGATTGATGAGCCGGTCGCAGCGGCAATTGGCGCAGGGCTCCCGGTCGATGAGCCGACCGGTAACATGATTGTTGATATTGGCGGTGGCACCACTGAAGTGGCGGTATTGAGCCTGCAGGGAACGGTTCGTAGCGAGTCGGTAAGGGTTGCGGGCGATGAGCTTACAGACGCCATTAAGCAATACATGAAAAAGGTGAATAACCTAGACATTGGTGAGCGAACCGCTGAAGAAATCAAGGTTAAAATTGGATCTGCCTATCCGAGTCCTGAAGACGATGAAACAGCGCTCGAAGTGCGGGGTGTTCACATGCTTTCAGGGCTACCCAGAACGGTCACTGTAAAAAGTCCGGAAATTAGGGAGAGTATGGCAGAGCCGCTCTCAGTCATTGTCGAAGCGGTGAAGCGAACCCTAGAGGATACGCCCCCGGAGCTGGCCGCAGATATTATTGATCGCGGTATTATGCTGGCAGGTGGCGGCGCACTGCTAAAGGGGCTAGATACGCTGATTTCTCATGAGACTGGGATTGTGGTTCATGTGGCGGCAGATCCGCTGAGCTGCGTGGTTTTGGGTACGGGTCGAGTGCTAGAGAACTTTAGCCAAATGGAGCGAGTCTTCAGTGCGCGATCGCGCGATCTATAGCGCTACGTCTGTACTGCGGACAGTCTATGCGTTGGATAGTGCTTCAAAAAGTTTATTAAAGTGATTGAGATGTTTGCCCTAAGACGATGGTGGGACAAAAATGCGCTCAAAGCAGGACTGATTTTTTTGGCGATCGGAACAGCGCTAGGTGTCCAACAAACCAATGGTGCTTTCATCAACGAGGCTTTTCAATTTTTGGTGCATCCTTTTCGAGGCAATGCCACGCCTGAAAGTATAGAGAACTCCTACATCTTAGACTTGCAGCAGCGAGTGGTTGAGCTAGAAAATCAAAACCAAAAGCTCCGAGAGCTGATTGACTATGGTGAAAATAGTGAGCTAGATATTACGACCCCAGCAGCGGTGATTGGTCGCAGCCCAGACAACTGGTGGCAGCAGCTGACGCTGAACAAAGGTACGAAAGCCGACGTTAAAGCAGGTGATTTTGTGACGGGCCCTGGCGGCCTAGTGGGCCGCATTACAGCAGTTACGCCGCACACGTCTCGGGTATTGCTCTTGAGCGATCCAAGTAGCCAAATCGGGGCCAAAATTAGCCGCAGTCGCTCTACCGGATACATTCGAGGCGGGGCAGGTAGTCAGGCAACGATGCAGTTCTTTGAAAAAATTCCAGATGCCAAACCGGGGGATGTGGTGGTGACCTCTTCGTTCAGTCGGCTTTTTCCTCAAGGTGTGCCAATTGGCCGCATCGCTTCTATGGATGATGAGACGGGGCCAGCTCCAGTGGCAACCATTCAGCTATCTGTGCCGGTGAGCAACTTAGAGTGGGTGGATATTCATCCGTACACGCCTAAGCTAGATGTAGACGCTGCGCCCGCCAAGATTGTCACAGATGACAATCTATAGACACCGTTTTTTTAGCTTTTCTGCTATGGCCCCCTATCGATCTCGGCGCTCAGCTACCAATAGACAAATCTGGAATTGGGTAGTGACGATCGGTTCGGTGTTCTTTTGTCTACTAATCTTGCCGGTTCGACTGCCGGGGATGGATATTGTGGGCGTTGGCCCCAACTGGCTGCTGATTTGGGTGGTCACCTGGAGCGTCAATCGGATGCCCTGGGAGGGTGCGATCGCAGGCATTGTCCTCGGCCTTTTACAAGACGGACTGTCAGCGCCTTTTCCTAGCCATACCATCGGGCTGGCCATCGCTGGAATTTTGACCGCTAGACTACACCAGCGCCGTTTTTTGCAAGAAGATTTGGTTTCGGTTGCACTAGTTGTCTTTGGTCTAGCGGTGATCACAGAAACAATGATGGCGCTACAGCTAACAGCGCAGTACCTATCATCAGAAGACCCGCTCTATCCGAGCTTGGGCATTATTTGGCAGTATCAGCAGAGGGTGGCGCTAAGCTCAGCCATCTTGACGAGTCTGTGGGCACCAGCACTGTACTACCCGCTCAAGAAGTGGTGGGATAGATACCGGTTAAGTGAGTAAAGAATGGGGCTCGTTTTCTATGCGACTTGCAATCGTGACGTGGCAACGATGGCCCGAGCGGCGCTGTGAAGCTCGCTGTACATTTCAGTGGGTTCAAGCGATCGCAAATAGTCTGAGCTGCGGATGCCGCAAGCTAGCGCCGCGGATGGCAAGCCCATCGCTTTTGCGGCCAGCACGTCGGCTTCCGTATCACCGATCATCCAGCTATGTGTCGTGCCATAGCCCTTAGAATTTTGTTGTTCTATAGCCGTCGCTAACAGTTTGCACTTGTGATCTATCCGATTTTCATGCGCGGCGCTCACGGTCGAGGCCCCATAGACATCGTCTATCAGATGAGCGATCGCCTGCTCTTGTAAAAAAGCGTTTACCTGGCGAGGATGACGCAGCGTCACCAGCACCAACCGCATACGAGACTGCTTCAAATAAAGCAGAGCAGATTTGGCCGAAGGCTGAATTTGATCCCAGCGAAGTAGGCTCGTGTGGTTAACGATGCGCTCTACCTGCTGAATGTAGGGCTCAAACCATTCAGCAGGAACACCAGAGTGCAGCGCAATTTCACTATCTGCGACTCGGTGCTGCTTCTTTTGCCAAAACTGCGATTTAGAAAGCGGCGCGATCGCTAAACAGACGTTTTTTTCTCGCTGGCAGAAAGCTGCGATCGCTAGCAAACCCTGCCGATAGGTTCGATAGTAGCGTTCAGAAACATCAACAATTGGGCCATCAAAATCACAGAAGACGACCTGCGACCCTGAGTCCTTAGGCTGGGAAGACGAAACAGCTTTAATCAATAAACTACGTCCTGGCACATTACAAGCAGGCTCTCTTTTTACGTTTGCTTAATATTTGTTTACTTTAGCAGTGACATCCACCAATCGACAGTAAGGTGCCCTACTAAAATCGATTGAATTTGCCAATACCCAAACGATCCTTAAGTCTATGCTGATGAGCCGTGCCGAAAGTCTAGAACTGAGGCTTTACAGCTTTAATTCCGCTCTAGCTACAGTCTTGTTCTAGCTACAGTCTTGTTCTAGCCACAGTCTTGTTCTGGCTACAGTCTTGTTCTAGCTACAGTCTTGTTCTAGCCACAGCGTCACAGGACCATCGTTGTCGATGGACACCTGCATCGTCGCACCAAACTTTCCGGTTTGCACCTCTAGGCCGCTCTGCCGCAGCAGTTCAACAAACCTATCGTACAGATGTTCTGCTTGCTCAGGAGGAGCCGCTTGGGTAAAGGAAGGTCGTTTGCCCTTAGTGCTATCGCCATACAGCGTAAACTGACTGACGACTAAAAGCGCCCCGTTAAAGTCCGTCACAGACTGATCAAATCGTCCGTCTTCGCCTTGCGGAAAAAGTCTCAGGTTTAGACATTTCTTAGCCATCCAGGTCAGTTCGGCTTCTGTATCGCTTGATGCAATCCCAACTAACAAGGTTAAGCCTCTGCCAATAGAGCCAATAACTTCACTCTCAACCGTCACCTGAGACGAACTCACGCGTTGAATCAGCACTCTCATATTCGATACGCTCGCCTGTACCCGCGCTGTCTAAAACAGATATCTATCTGCCAAAGCCTCTGCCGCGATCTTCACTTTTTACGCAAAAGCACGCTTCGATCTGATCCCGCAGACTGTCTTCATCTAAGTTCTGGCCAATCAGCACTAGTTGATTTTTTGGGGGGCGACCTGCCCACTCTTCATCTTCCAAAGAAAACCGCTTGCCACTGAGATGAAAAATGTGACGCTTCGGGCTTTCATCAAACCACAAAATACCTTTCGCTCTAAACACAGCAGTCGGTAGCTGGTTGTCTAAAAAATGCTGGAACTTGCGAATAGCCAGCGGCTGATCGCGATCAAACGAAACCGACGTGAAGCCGTCAATATCTAGGTGAGAGTGGGCGCTGTGGTCGTGGTCGTGGTCACAGTGACCGTGGTCATGATCGCAGTTGGTATGGTCGTGACTATCGTGGGCCACAGGCTCGTGGCTGTGAGACGCATGATCGTGTTCGGCGTGATCGTGTTCGTCGTGATCGTGTCCGTCGTGGCTATGACCGGCATCGTGGCTGGCACGATCAGAGCTTTCCGCCGCTTCTGTTTTCTCGGCTGTTTTCCCAGTTGCTTTTTCAGTGCCTTTCTGACCAAAGTACTTATCCGATTCAAACAGGCCCACGCTCAATATGAGGGGCAAAGGGACTTCTGAATGATCGGTGCGCAAAATACGCGCATCTGCTTTGATGTCGCGGAGCTTTACTTCTAACAAATCGGCATCTGCGTCGTCTACCAAATCCATTTTGTTAAGCAAAATAATGTCGCCGTAGGCAATCTGATTGTAGGCAGCCTGCGAGTTAAACAGATCTAGGCTGTAATTCTCGGCATCTACGACTGTCACAATCGAATCTAGCCGGGTCAGATCGCGCAGCTCGGTGCCAAGAAATGTGAGGGCTACCGGTAGGGGATCGGCTAGCCCGGTGGTCTCTACTACCAAATAATCAATTTTGTCTGAGCGCTCTAAAACCTTATAAACGGCCTCTAGCAAATCGTTGTTGATGGTGCAGCAAATGCAGCCGTTGCTCAGCTCCACCATGTCGTCATCGTTAGTTTTAATCAGCAGATCGTTGTCAATGCCAACTTCACCAAACTCGTTGACCAGAACCGCTGTTTTTAGCCCTTCTTGGTTGGTCAAAATATGGTTGAGCAGGGTTGTTTTGCCGCTGCCCAAAAAGCCAGTGATGATAGTGACCGGTAGGCCATGTTTGGAAGTGTCCATAGGCTGAATAGGAGCAAGCGTCGTAGCAGTCATATCTATCTATTGGCTATTAGCTCAAGGGTTACTAACTCAATTATCTCGTATCTGTTAAAAGTTGCGGGACTCTATTTGCTTCAAATAAGTTTACTTCAATTGTAGGAATAGGCGGTAAAAGTGCGCCGCCTGTGAAGGTTTCCATCTACTATTGAATTTGCCTCGGATTGAATTTGCCTCGGATTGAATTTGCCTTGGATTGAATTTGGTTTGAGCTAAATCTGGTTTGATCTATCAAAGAGCGGCTCAGATTTTTTATTCGCCTTCAGCGTCTGCACGTTTCGTCAGTTTGTTTATTTCGTCAGCCCTTATCAGACCTCATGAGCGTAGCTATTTACAACACGCTTTCTCGCCAAAAGGAAGCTTTTCAACCTCTCATTGACGGTGAGGTAAAGATGTATTGCTGCGGCGTAACAGTCTATGACTATTGCCATTTGGGCCATGCTCGCTCTTACATTGTGTGGGATACAATCCGCCGATACTTGGCATGGCGCGGCTATGACGTTCGCTATGTTCAAAATTTTACCGACATTGACGATAAGATCCTCAACCGCGCCCGCAAAGAAGGCTCCTCAATGGAGGCAGTGGCTAAAACCTATACAGCAGCCTACTTTGAGGATATGGATCGGCTTAATATTTTAGAAGCTGACGAGTATACCTACGCCACTCATACTATTGATGGCATTAAAAAGCTGATTCATGAGCTAGCGCAAAAGGGCTATGCCTACCCGGCTGAAGGCGATGTGTACTACTCGGTACGTAAGTTTGAGGGCTACGGCAAACTGTCTGGGCGCAAGCTCGACGATATGGAAGCTGGGCGCAGCGGACGCGTGGATAAGGCCGAGAAATCGATTAAGCAAGATCCGTTTGATTTTGCGCTTTGGAAGTCAGCGAAACCAGATGAACCGTCTTGGGAGTCGCCCTGGGGAGCAGGACGGCCAGGGTGGCATATTGAGTGCTCTGCGATGGTGCGCGATCGCCTTGGAGACACTATCGACATCCACGTCGGCGGCGCAGATCTACAGTTTCCTCACCACGAAAATGAAATTGCCCAGTCCGAAGCCGCCACGGGTCAGCCACTCGCGACCTACTGGATGCACAACGGCATGGTGAATGTAGATGGCACCAAAATGTCTAAATCGCTGGGAAACTTTACCACTATTCGCAGCTTGCTAGATGCGCCTGAAGGCCCTAGCCCAATGGCCGTTCGCATGTTTGTCATGCAGTCACAGTACCGGATGCCGTTAGACTTCACTGAAGCGGCAATTTTGGCTGCGAAAAATGGCTGGGAAACCTTGAACGAAGGGTTAAACTTCAAAGCTGAGCAAGGTAAAAAGCTGGGGTGGACAGATGAGACGGTTGAGCTAGACCCTACAGCACTAGACCCTACAGCACTAGAGCAATTTCAGGTCTCTATGGATGATGACTTTAATACGCCAGGTGCGATCGCAGTCCTATTTAGCCTTGCCAAAGAACTTCAGCGTCAAGGCAACCTGATTGTCCACGAAGGCAAGCCTGACGCAGCTCCCGCTAAACTTCAGCAGCAATGGCAAACCCTCACCCAGCTTGCGAGCGTTTTGGGGCTAGAAGCTCAAGCTGTCGAATCGGTGTCAACAGACAGCATTAGCGATGAAGACATCGAATCACTCATTGCGCAGCGGACAGCCGCAAAACAGGCCAAGAACTACGCTGAATCTGATCGCATTCGCGACGAATTAAGCCAGCAGGGTATTGTCCTTATCGACAAGCCTGGTGGTGTCACAGTCTGGCACCGCTAGCTTTCGACCGTTAGCTTTTGACCGTTAGCTTTTACTAGTATCCAAAAATTCTATGCTTGAGTTCATCAATCTGCCCGATGGCAATCTGCCTCCGGTTGCACCCTACTCTCACGCGGTGCGCGCAGGCGATTTTCTATTCGTCACCGGTCAGCTCGCAGAAGACCCGGACACAGGTGAAGTCGTCAAAGGCTCTATTGAAGCGCAAACCGAAAAGGTGATGGATAATCTTCAGCTAGTGTTAGTATATGCGGGCACTGGCTTTGAAAAGGTCGTCATGTCACGGATTTTTGTCACCGACTTTCGCTATTACGAGGCCGTTAACCAAATTTACGCGAGCCGGTTTACGGCTGGGCGCTACCCTGGGCGCACAACGGTCGGCGTTACTGCGCTAGCGGGTTACGGAGACGTTGAGATCGATCTGATTGTCTACTGCGGCGAGTGATCGCTTATCGAGCGTCGCTTACCAATCATCACTTGCCAACCGTCGCTTACCAGCCTAGATCTTCCAAATCTTCTAAATCTTCTAAGTCTTCAGCGGCTGATAGGTCTAAGCACAGCTCTTGAAACGCCTGATTGCGCGTCTTGCGAGAAGCGCGCCGATACTTCTTGGCCTCCAGGCGAGGCTCGTGCAGTACCTTGCCATCTTCTACCATTTTCACTTTCTCGGTCGCCTCCACGTCCGGTTGCTGATGCAGGTGCTGCTGCTGCTTTGTCACTTCTGCGAGTAGCGCTACGTAGTGGTCATACCGTTCCCAGTCGCCGCGCACAACGCATCCCGGCTCATTTAGATGAAGGCAGTTGCTAAACTGACAGTCCGACTCAGCCTGCTGCTGCTGAATTTCGGGAAAGTAGTGGCTCAGACGTTCTGGGGTTGTGACAATATCGGGCTGATTGAATCCTGGGGTATCTGCTAAAAACCCACCCGTCGGCAGCTCAAATAGCTCGACATGACGCGTCGTGTGGCGTCCTCGACCTAGCTTTCCAGAAACCGCGCTTACTCTCAAATCCTGCTTGGGGATCAGTCGATTGGTTAGACTAGACTTACCCACGCCCGATGGCCCTGCGACCACGGTAATTTTTCCCTGCAAGATCTTGAGCAAATCGGCGGGCAGCTCGTCATCATCGCGGATGCTGGCCATCACAACCCGATAGCCCCAATCGGCCAGCCGCTGCTGCCACTGGTGGGCGATCGCATCTGTCACCAGGTCACGCTTGTTCAGGCACAGGGTAATCGCCAGCCCGGTCATCTCTCCTTTCACTAAAAACCGGCTGAGCTGATGCGCGTCCAGATTGGGTTCAGCCAGGGCGAACACTAAAAGTAGCTGATCGACGTTGGCAATTGGAGGGCGGTCTAAAAACTTTTTACGAGGGTGGACAGTAGCAATTGCACCCCGCATACCCTGCCAGTCAGGCTCTTCTACAGTGACGCGATCGCCCACCATAATCTGCTGACCAAGCTTTTTAAGCAGCCCCCGACGAATGCACAGCAAAACCAGCTTTTTATCTGGCTCGTCAGCATCCAACTGCACCGAATAATAATTGGCCTGAATTGCAGTCACCGTACCGAAGTGCGGCCCCAATAGCCGAACAGCAGTAGGAGAAACAGACACCGCCGGGCTCATAAACCTGCTGAGGCTTCCGCTGATGCGCGCACCTGCAAAGCAAAATACAAGGTGCAATCATTAATAGCCTCAATCACATAGCCGTCCATCTTCAGACTATCCGGCACCTGCTCAATCGGCTCGCCTGGATCTAGCCAAACCTCTAGTAAGGTTCCTGGCGACATTTTCTCTAGCTTCAGCTTAGTGCGCACAAAGTTAAGCGGACAGGGCGTTCCTCGCAAATCTAACTGCTCATCAGCCATTAAACAGGCCCCCTAAAAAGCCTTCTTTTTTGCCCTTGCCCACAATATCTCCGCGAATCTCCGCAAGCTTCGTCAGAATCTCTCTTTCCTCCGACTTCAGCCGAGTAGGGATATCCACCTTCACTGTGATCAAATGCTTGCCTCGGCTCACCGGATTGCCTAGCCTGGGCACACCGCGCCCTTCCAAAGACAGCACCGTATTCGGCTGCGTCCCAGCGGGCACCTGCATCGTCACCTGGCCATCAACCGTTTCAATCTCTAGCTCACAGCCCAAAATTGCCTGCAAATAGCTCACCTTCAAATCAGAGTGAATATCAATGCCTTCACGTCTAAACTGAGTGTCTTCGCTAACCACAAGGTAAACGTACAGATCGCCCGCCGGGCCGTTGCGCTTACCGGCGTCCCCTTCACCAGAGACCCGTAGCCGAGTGCCGTTCTCAACCCCAGCAGGCACCGTAATCTTTAGTTTTTTATTAGTTTGCTTCTGACCGCTACCACCGCAGGTCTCACAGCGATCTTCAACGACTTCTCCACTGCCGTTACAGGTTGGGCAGGTCGAAACTTGATTAAAAATGCCAAAGGGCGTGCGCGTCGCTCGCCTAACTTGACCCGCGCCGTTACAAGTAGAGCAGGTACGAGGCCGAGTGCCAGGTTTTGCGCCAGAACCCGTACAGGTGGTGCAGGTTTCTAGGTGGCTAATTCTGATTTCTTTTTCGCCGCCAAACACCGCTTCTTTAAAGTCAAGTTTGAGATTGAGTCGGAGATCGTCACCACGCATAGGACCGCGACGACGCTGTCCTTGCGCGCCAGGCTGCCCCGAAAATCCATTGAAGAAGCTCTCGAAAATATCGGCAAAGCCGCCCATATCTTGAAAGTCTTGAAATCCACCGCCACCAGCTGCTGCCGCGCCGCCAACACCCGCTTCACCAAAGCGATCGTATCGGGCGCGCACTTCTGGTTCAGAGAGGACTTCGTAGGCTCTGCTGACTTCTTTAAAGGTCTCTTCGGCACCAGCGTCTTTATTGACGTCAGGGTGATATTTACGCGCTAGCTTGCGATAGGCGCGCTTAATCTCATCTTGCTCGGCATTGCGCGAAACACCCAGGGTTTCGTAGTAATCACGGGCCATAAAACGTCAGTCACCAAAGAGAACTAGCAGTTATAAATCAACACACATTGACCTATTGTATAGCAAACATCCTGATGCATCGGGCTGCTTTGCCGCAAACTATTCAATCGCTTCGTAATCGGCTGCCATCGTACTATCAATATCAAATTCTTCTTCAGGGGCCGCAGCGCTAGATCCGGCAGGCATAGAAGCCACTGATACGGGAACGGGGCTAGGCACTGGAGCAGGCTGAGCAGCCGATACGAATGACGCAGCGGGCGCTTCAGCAGCTTCACTAAGGGCTACGGCTGCGCTGGAGCTGCTGATGTCGGCAGTGGCATTGCTGGCGATGTCAGCGGCAGACCGCTCAGAATCAGACCGCTCAGAATCGGACGGCCCAGAATCAGACGGCCCAGAATCAGACGGCTCAGAATCAGACGGCTCAGACGGATCGGGTGCATCAGCGTCTGGCGCACTGGTCACAGACATACTGGCCCCTGGCATTTCACTATTGAGATCGCGGCCCATACTGTCGTCAGTAGCAGCCTGACGGTATATGCCTGCACCGATATTGAAGATGGTTTGCTGCAAGGCGTCTAGCTTTTGCTTTAAATCGGCTGGCTGAGCGTTTTTGGCAGCAACAGCGGCTCTAAGGGCTTCGGCTTCGGCTTCAGCTTGAGCCCTTAGCTCTTCTGAGATCACGCTGGCGCTGTCTCGCAGGGTCGTTTCATAGCTATAGAACAGAGCGTCTGCTTTATTTTGCAGCTCTGCAACTCGCTTGCGCTGTTCGTCTTCTCCCGCATAGATCTCGGCTTCTTCTTTCATACGGGCAATTTCTACGGCATCTAGCCCTCCCCGATTGGTAATTTTGATGCTTTGTTTGCGGTTGGTGCCTCTGTCTTTGGCAGAAACCTGCAAAATGCCGTCGGCGTCAATTTCAAAAGACACTTCGATTTGTGGGACGCCTCTGGGCGCAGGGGGAATACCAGTTAGCTCGAATCGGCCTAGGCTTTTATTATCCCGCGCCATGGCTCGTTCGCCTTGAAGCGCGTGAACTTCTACAGAGGTTTGACCGTCGGTCGCGGTTGAGAAAGTCTGGGCCTTGCTCGTAGGAATGGTGGTGTTGCGCTCAATAATTTTGGTAAACACATCTCCTAGGGTTTCGATTCCCAAAGAGAGCGGGGTGACGTCTAGCAGCAGCAGGTCTTTGACCTCACCGCCTAAGACACCGGCTTGAATAGACGCGCCCAAGGCCACGGCTTCGTCTGGGTTTACAGAGCGATCGGGCGCTTGCCCCCCAAAAAACTCGGTAATAGCAGCTTGTACTGCCGGAATTCTAGTGGATCCACCCACGAGCAAAATGCGATCAATATTTTCGGCAGCTAGCTCAGAATCTTTTAGGGCCTGCTTGACGGGCTCTAGCGTGTTTTGAATCAGCTCAGCAGCGAGTTCTTCAAATTGCGATCGCGACAGAGCCATTTCTAAATGCTTAGGCCCAGTCTCATCAGCCGCGATAAAGGGCAAATTAATCGACGTTTTTGACATCGTTGACAGCTCAACTTTCGCCTTCTCAGCCGCCTCTCGAATACGCTGTAGAGCCATGCGATCATTGGTTAGATCCATGTTCTCCTGCTGCTGAAAAGCATCCAGCATCCAGGTGACAATACAGTTGTCAAAATCATCGCCGCCTAGATGATTGTTACCTGAGGTGGCCTTGACTTCAAAGACGCCGTCTCCTAGCTGCAAGATAGAAACATCAAACGTACCGCCCCCTAAGTCAAAGACTAGAACGGTCTGGTCCTGGTCTTGCTTGTCAAGGCCGTAGGAGAGCGCGGCGGCAGTGGGCTCGTTGATAATGCGAAGAACTTCTAAGCCCGCGATCGCGCCCGCATCTTTAGTTGCCTGCCGCTGCGCATCAGTAAAGTACGCTGGAACCGTAATGACGGCCTGTGAAACCGATTCGCCTAGGTAAGCTTCAGCGTCGCTCTTTAACTTCTGTAGCGTCATGGCCGACACTTCTTGAGGAGTGAAGCTTTTAGAGCGGATTAAGACATCTACCGTGTTGTCTTTACCCGGCGTACATTGATAAGGGACGCGCGATCGCTCCGTCTCAGTATCGTCCCAGCGCCGACCAATAAAGCGCTTGATGCTGTACACCGTATTAGCCGCGTTCGTTACCGCCTGCCGCTTAGCCAGCTGACCGACTAGGCGATCGCCCCCCTTAGCAAAGCCCACAATGCTAGGCGTTGTGCGCCCGCCTTCAGTATTAGGAATCACCACCGGCTTACCGCCCTCAAGCACAGCCACACAGCTATTTGTTGTTCCTAAATCAATACCGATAACTTTTCCCATAATCCGCTCAGACAGCTTCGTGAAGGTTCTATAGGTCTTTCTTGTGGGCCTTACAGAGCGAACCCAACAACCTTCACAACCAAACAGATGCGAAATCGGTATTACCCCTCAAGTCATGAGGCGCTGGATTCGGTAGCCGGATCAAGTGGCGTGGCCACCTTTACCATGGCATGACGTAAGACCCGCTCCCCTAAAACATACCCACGGACGAACTCCTCAATAACAGTTCCTTCGGGATACTGATCCGTAGGCTCACGCATAACCGCCTCATGCAAATTCGGATCAAACTCTTGGCCCTCGGCCCGCATCGGAGACACGCCCAGCTTTTTCAGCGCGTCAATCAGCTGCTTATAAACCCCTTGGTAGCTCTTATGAATTGCCATCTCACCCTCGCTTTGAGGTTTGATCTGATCGCGCGCACGCTGAAAATTATCCACCACCGCTAGCAGCGCGGTAATCGTCGTGCACTTCACCTGAACTTCTAAATCTTGACGCTGCTTTTCCGTACGCTTACGGAAATTGTCAAAATCAGCCGTTAGGCGAGTAAACTGCCCAGTGCGATCATCCAGCTGCGCCTGCAAAGTCTCTACCTGCTGCAGCACAGCCACGCGGGCACTTGCTTCTGCCGCAAAGGCATCTTCAGCAGAAATATCCGCAGCCGCAGCGTCAGCGATCTCAGGAGAATCATCGTCGCCATCTGCGCCAAACGCTTTCTCAAAATCAATATCGGCTGAGGCATCTTCAGCTCGAAGCTCCTCGACATTATCAGCGCTACCTTCTACACCCTGCTGATTACTAACCTGTTGATTATCATTAGTGTCTGCGTCTGCCATGTAAACCTTTTCCTTCTCAGTCGCTCAAGCGCCGCTAAACAAAAGCCGCTAAACAAGAATATTACCTGAGCCTTATTTACCCTGTCCATATTAGAAGGTGTAGGCAGCTCTTGGGGAACGGTTTTCCGTATCGGGTTATCCCGCTCAATAGCATCGCTTCTGAAGAATCAAAAAGCAGCCACACACTTTCTTTAAAATTAGGTACTAGCACAGATATACGGCTGAACGTTGATTTGAGCTTTATGGGCACACTGATGGAAGATTTTTTCACAGCGGCCATGACAAACTCTTCATCTACGCGGAAGGCGCTTGTTCTGCAAAAGAGCTTCTCGCCTTTTAGTAGCAAGCTCATTCAAACAGGCTTTGTAGACGGTGCTCAAATGCAGCAGGCACTGGTGGAAAGTCGCCAGTCAGGCCGCGCGCTTACCGAGGTCTTAGAATCGATTGCTGGCACGCAGCTATCTCCAGAACTGCTGCGTCAGTACAAGAAGCAGCAGCTCTTTGAACTCAAAATTCTCTATGGGGTTGAATCGCTCGACCCTGAAGTTGAAGAAATATCGGAGAACCAAGTCACTCAGCTGATCGACAGCCTAATCCCCGTCGATATTTGTCGTCGCCACCAGCTTGTCCCGCTATCAACTAGTGGCGAAGGTGAACAGCAATCTGTGCTGGTCGCAATGGTTGATCCTGAGAATTTAGAAGCTCAAGACGATCTTAGCCGGGTGCTAAGACCCAAAGGAATCGCGCTACGCCGGATGGTCATCACCCTTGAAGACTATCAGCGGCTCATTGGAAAGTTTTTGGATGAGCAGGTTGCCAAAGAAAAAAGTGAAAAAGCAGACGCAGCCGCTGGCAAGAAAAAAAAGAAACCAATCCAGCCGGTTGAAGTTAGCACCAACCTGGAGGATCTCGATCTCGGTGAAGATAGCGGGCTCGCAGACGTAGTTGAAACCGATGCTGATTTAGGAGAAGCGCTACAGGACGCAGGCGCTGCGCCGGTCATCGCGCTAGTCAATAAAATTTTAGTTAAAGCGCTACAGGAGGAAGTTTCTGATATCCATGTAGAGCCTCAAGAAGAGTACCTGCGCATTCGCTTCCGCAAAGACGGTGTCTTGAGGCAGGCTTTTCCACATCTACCTAAAAAGATCATCCCGGCGGTCACGGCTCGCTTCAAAATTATTTCTGAGCTAGATATTGCCGAACGACGGATGCCCCAAGACGGTAGAATTCGTCGGGTCTTTCAAGATAGAAAGGTAGACTTCAGGGTCAGCACACTCCCCAGTCGCTATGGAGAGAAGGTCGTCCTGCGAATCCTCGATAACTCTTCGACTCAGCTTGGTCTCGGCGCGCTGATTACCGATGACGAGACCCTGGCGATCGTTCAAGATATGGCCTCTAGGCCCTTCGGACTGATTTTGGTGACTGGGCCTACCGGGTCTGGAAAAACCACAACGCTCTACTCGGTGCTCTCTGAACGCAACGACCCCGGTGTCAATATCAGTACCGCAGAAGACCCGATTGAGTATGCCCTGCCCGGAATCACCCAGGTGCAGGTGATTCGAGAAAAGGGAATGAACTTTGCAGCTATTCTTCGCTCTTTCTTACGGCAAGATCCAGATGTCATTCTAGTGGGTGAGACGCGTGACCCAGAAACCGCTAAAACGGCAATCGAAGCCGCTTTGACGGGTCACTTAGTGTTGACCACGCTGCACACCAACGACGCAGCGGGCGCTGTTTCGCGTTTAGGCGAGATGGGGATTGAGCCTTTCCAGGTGTCTAGCTCGCTAATTGGCGTACTAGCACAAAGACTGGTGCGCCGGGTCTGTGGCGAGTGCCGCGTCGCCTATCAGCCCACAGCAGAAGAGCTAGCCAGATACGGCATGACAGCCTCTAAAGATGTGGAGATGACTTTGTACAAGGCCAACAAAATCCTCTCTGAAGAACTCGATGACCTGAAAGAAGCCGGTCAGCTTTGTAAAAAGTGCGGCGGCGGTGGTTACAAAGGCCGGGTCGGTGTGTACGAGGTGATGCGGGTGACCGAGCGGGTACAGCAGATGATTTCGGAGGGTGCACCCACCGAGCAGATCAAAGAAGCCGCGGTTGAAGACGGAATGCACACGCTGCTGGCCTACAGCCTGAACTTGGTGAAAGAGGGACATACCACCTTAGAGGAAGTCGAGCGAGTGACGTTTACAGACACGGGCCTAGAGGCTGAACTCAAGGCTAAGCGCAAGAGCGTGCTGACCTGTAGCCTTTGCAGCGCGACGCTGCATCACGAGTGGCTCGACTGTCCGTACTGTCTCACCCCTCGCTATAAGGAATAGCTTTTTCGCTGATTGACTTGTCTACTAATTAGCTTTTACCGGTTTTCTGATATCGCAATCGCCACCACTGCCCCTCTGAACTCAATTCAGAAAATTTACGCCAACAAATTTACGCCAACAACTAACCCAAGAATCAACCAGAGGAAACGTTTCATGGAACTAATGATTGAAGACCTGATGGAAGAAGTCATTGAGCGCGGGGGCTCTGACTTACATCTATCAACCGGATTGGCCCCATATATCCGCATCAGCGGTCATCTGACAGCGACTGACCATCCCCCCATGACGGCAGATCAGTGTCAGCGCCTTATTTTCAGCATGCTGAATAACTCGCAGCGCAAAATTCTGGAGCAGACCTGGGAATTGGACTGTTCTTATGGGGTCCGTGGGCTCGCTCGCTTCCGCGTCAACGTATACAAAGACAGAGGCACTTACGCGGCCTGTTTAAGAGCACTCAGCTCCAAAATTCCTAGCTTAGATGTGCTAGGACTGCCCCCTATCGTCACCGAGCTGTCAGAAAAGCCTAGGGGGTTAGTGCTAGTCACAGGGCCGACCGGATCGGGTAAGACGACGACGCTCGCGTCCATGATCAACAACATCAACGTGACCAGAGCAGAGCACATCCTAACAGTAGAAGACCCAATTGAATTTGTATACGAGCCAGTCAAAAGCTTGATCCACCAGCGGCAGGTAGGAGAGGATACCAAAAGCTTTTCCAATGCCCTAAAAGGTGCGCTAAGAGAAGACCCAGATGTCATTCTAGTCGGTGAAATGCGAGATTTGGAGACGATCTCGCTGGCGATTTCTGCGGCAGAGACTGGCCACCTTGTGTTTGGCACCCTGCACACTAGCTCGGCAGCACAGACTGTAGATCGAATTGTAGATGTGTTTCCACCTGCGCAGCATCAGCAAATTAGGGTGCAGCTCTCTAACTCGCTTGTGGCGGTGCTAAGTCAGTGCTTGGTGAGCAAGGCAAATCCTAAGCCGGGAGAATTTGGCCGAGTGATGGCACAAGAAATTATGGTGGTGACGCCCGGTATCTCAAACATGATTCGAGAGGGGAAAACGGCCCAAATTTACGGTGCTATTCAAACGGGCGGCAGGTTAGCGATGCAGACGTTGGAAATGGCACTCGCTGAGCTTTATAGGAATAAGGTGATTAGCTTTGAGTCTGCAATGGCTAAGACATCGCGCCCAGAAGAAATGCAAAGGCTGATCGGAGATCCTCCAGGCGCTGCGAAAGTTCCGGCGAAGGCAGGTCGCCGCTAGAGAGTCGCCGCTAGAGATCAGTATTCTGATGAATCCAAATCTAAATCGTTCACATCATTCACTCTAGAGACCAATTCATGCCTACCTATGTAGCGACGGGCCGGGATACGGCAGGAAAGGCGACTCGCCGAAAAGTAGAGGCCGACTCTCCGGCAGAAGCGCGTTCTATGATCAAAAGTCAGGGGATGCACATTCAGGATATTAAGGAGCAGAAAGGCTTTAGCTTTAGCTTTGCTGACTTTCAGACGTCAATGACGAAGGTGACGGTCAAAGACAAGGCGGTCTTTTCTCGGCAGTTTGCAGCGCTGGTCTCTTCGGGTGTAGCGCTAGTACGAGGAATTGGAATTTTGTCGGATCAGTGCCCTAATGCCAAGCTGAAGATAGCGCTAACGCAGATCAATTCAGATGTGCAGCAGGGCACTAGCCTCTCGGAGTCGATGCGAAAGCACCCGGATAGCTTTGATAATTTGTATGTGAGCATGGTGCAGGCCGGAGAGGTCGGCGGTGTGCTTGACGAGGTGCTAAACCGTCTGGCCAAGCTGCTGGAAGATTTGAACCGATTGCAGAACCAGATTAAGTCGGCGATGGCGTATCCGGTGACGGTGGGCTTTTTGGCGGTGACTATTTTTGTGGGCCTAACAGTGTTTTTGCTGCCAATTTTTGCGGATATCTTTACAGATTTGGGAGCTGAGCTGCCGCTGTTTACCAAGATTTTGATGGCGATTAGTAAGATGCTGCGAACTTGGTATTTGGTAGTAGGCCTAATTGGAATCATTACGGCGCTGGTGTTTGCCTACAAACAGTATTACAAGACGCCAGTGGGCCGGGTGACGATGGATGGCTTTTTTCTGAAGATGCCGCTGTTTGGAGATTTGTCTCAAAAGTCGGCAACGGCAAGATTTTGTCGGACGTTTGGGTCTTTATCTCGCTCGGGGGTGCCGATTTTGACGGCGCTAGAAATTGTGCGCGATACCTCGGGAAATCAGGTAATCGCAAATGCAATTAATGCGGCGCAGGTAGAGATTCAGGGCGGTGGCATGATCAGTCTGGCGCTAGAGGAGCACGGGGTGTTTCCAGTGATGGCGATTCAGATGATTGCGATTGGGGAAGAGACGGGCGAGCTAGACCAGATGCTGATGAAGGTAGCTGATTTTTATGAGGATGAGGTGGAGCAGGCGGTAAAGGCGCTGACAAGCATCATGGAGCCGATCATGATCGTGGTGCTGGGCGGTATGGTGGGCTCGATTCTAGTCGCGATGTATTTGCCGATGTTTAAGGTGATGGATCACCTGGGCTAGGCGAGAACTTCTTTGAGCTTGTGCTGGTTCCAAAGGTCTTGGTAAAGGCCCGACTGGGCAACAAGCTCGTCATGGGTGCCGGACTGGGCAATATGGCCCCTATCCATAACGAGGATGCGATCGCACGAAGCTGCCGCAGACATTTGATGAGAGACAAAAATAACGGTCTTTTTCTGGGTTTCACCCGATAAATTCGCCAAAATCTGAGTAGCGGTTTGATTATCGACGCTAGAGAGGGCGTCATCTAGCACCAGAATAGGCGCATCGACTAGCAGCGCGCGGGCGAGGGCCGAGCGTTGGCGCTGGCCGCCAGAGAGCGTAATGCCTCTTTCGCCAACTAGGGTTGTGTACTGCTGGGGAAAGTTGAGAATTTCACCGTGAAGCTGGGCTTCTTTGGCCGCGTGCTGCACAGTAAGCGCTTCAGCCATCGGATCGCCGTAGCGAATGTTGTTTTTAACAGTGGTGCTAAAGAGAAAGCTGTCTTGGGGAACGAATGCGATCGCCCGTCGTAAATCTTGAAGCGCCACCTCGGTCACGTCATGGCCGTCTAGAAAAAGCTGCTGACGGTCAATTTCGAGCAGGCGGGGCAGAGCCATTGCCAGGGTGGATTTACCAGAGCCAATCGGGCCGACGATAGCAACGGTTTGCCCTGGCTCAATCGAAAAGCTGACGCGCTTAAGAGCGGGGACGTGACTGCCTGGGTAGGTAAAGGTGAGATTTTGGGCGCGCAGATGACCGACCGGATGAGGCAGTGCGATCGCCTGCGCATCGTCTCGAATCTTAGGCTGAGCCGCAAAAATGGCCTCTATGCGATCTAGACTAACTTCCCCACGCTGGTAGGCCGTAATCGTAAAGCCGAGCAGCGCAGTCGGAAAAACCAGCTGCTGAATGTATAAAATAACCGCAACAAAATCACCGGGTGAAAGCCGCCCGGTAATAATGGCCTGAGACCCAATGCCCAAGGCAATCACCAGACTGAGGCTAGCAAAGCCGCCCAGCAGCGGAAACAGCGTATTGCGGGTTTTAGCAAGCGCTAGATTGGCCGTCAACAGCCCCCCGTTGCGCTGGGCAAACGCGCGGCGCTCATTTTCTTCTTGAGCGTAAATTTTAACCAGCGAAATGCCGCCCATGTCCTCCTGAATCAGATCGCTAAGGCCAGAAATTTCTTCTTGGACATCTAGCTGCTGCCTGCGCAAACGGCTGCCAAAAATAGCCACCACGCTAAACATCAGCGGATAGACTGCCAAAGAGAAAAGCGCGACGCTCGCGTTCAGATTCACCATCGTTGGCACAATCATGAGATAGGCAAACAGAGTATTGGCCATACTTAGCACTGCAAAGCCAAGCAGGCGACGGATATTATCAACGTCGCTCGTAGCTCTATTAATTAAATCGCCAATGGTGTTGCGCCCAAAGTAAGCAGGCTCTAGCGTTAGCAAATGCTGAAAAATGCGCTGCTTTAGATCGAACTCTACCTGACGGCCTGCGCCAAATAGACAAATGCGCGACGCCATGCGGATAACCCACATAATACTGGCAAGGACCAGAACCCCAATTACGTACAGCAGCAGCCGGTTAAACGTAAAGCTAACCGATAGCTCATCAATGATATAGCCAATAATCAGCGGAATGGTCACGCCGAGCGCGTTTACCACCAGCAGTGAAGCAAGGCCCAGTGAAACCTGCTTCCAGTGAGGCTTTAAATAAGCGACCAGTCGATTAAATTTTGATTGGGCCATGAACACAGAAGGGAGAAAGGCAAATGCAAAAACGGCTGCATGGCGCTTTTGCCGGGCACTTTTGCATAGCCGCAAAGAAGCATACCGCGTCAAAGGGCCAACGCAATACCCGCAAAGCGGCCCTCATTAATGTTACACAGGTTACTAATTTTGTGAGGGCACTAACTTTAAAGATACTGGTCCTTATGTTCTAGATCGCACACATAAGAATCGCGCGATCGCGGCTCGCAAATCACAGGCAGGTCGCACGCTTAAATCTCAATACTCGGGTTCCAACCGAAGTTAAAGCTCGGTAGCCAGCCGCGCAGAAAATAGTACAAGGACGTGAGGAGTTCGTTCCAGTAGCGGGTAGTAATTTGTAAGGCGTCTACGCTGGGCAGCAAATCTGGCAGTCGTCTCAGCAAGCTGCCGTCAAGACTGAAACGAGCCGTGTAGAAGTCCGTAGGCTTGGCAATGACTTGCAAGTTCATGCGCTCGAAAGACAGGGCCGCACGCGACATGACGATGGCAGGGGCGACAATGACGACTCGCGGATCGTCTCTGGTGCTCCCAGGCTCTCTGCGCTCGTTACCGTCTGCAATAATCTCCTGGCTGACTAAAAGGTTTTCTACGGCTCTGCCGGTTTCACGAATGTTAGAGCCGGTGTCTTCGATGCGGATATCGCCAGTGTTGACGCCGTTGTTTGCCAAGATGCTGCGGATGAGACGGTTTTGCGCCGATTCGGGCTCTCCGTCCTCTGCAGTCCTTCCGGCGGTGACAATGACATAGGGTCTAGCGCCGTTCGCTCTTGCCTGCTGGTAAAGGTTGGCCGCATAGATGAGCCGAGGGGCTAGTGAAGTATTAATAGAAACGTCGTTGGGATTTTCTGTATTGGAAACGGTGAGAGCTTTATCAATATCTTGGCTCTCGCCAAAGACAACAATAGCAGCGGATGCACCGAGATTGCCTTGAATCGGGATGTCTTCTGCGCGGCACACTTCTCCGCAGACTTCTGCGCGGCTTTCGTAGGCCCTTCTAACAGACTGTTCAGCGTCACTCACCAGCCACTGGGCAAAGAGCGGAACGCTAAAAAAGACAAGGATGCCAAGCGCGATCGCAGCAGGCTGTCCTTTGACTTTGCCAATGCCATCGCTCAGGGCAGCGCCTAAAAAGACAATGGCCGCCCCTAGCGGCGTTAGCGGAAAAGATAAAATTTGCCAAATGACTTGAATCGTCCCGTCGTCTGGGGCGGTAAAAGACGCCACTAGCAACAGCACTAAAATAACGCCGCCTAGCCAGGTGAGGTATTTTTGGGCAATAACCTTCGTCAGAATATACCAAATCAGGAGCCCCGCTGAGGCCCAGAGCAGTATACGGGTGAGCAATACCAGCATTTCCGTTTCTCTGTATGTAGTCTCTTCTGATCACAAGTGCCCCGCCGAATGAGCGCGACGACCGAACGATGGCGACCGGACTTATTTAAGCACTTTTGTTGAAGAGTTAAGCACATTCAGGCTATTTCAGCCACAAAAAAAATAGCCGGAGACCTCACTAAAGACCTCCGACTATTTTTTGATGACTCACGATTGGCTCGGTTTATGAGAGCGATCGCACTCTTCTTAAGCCTGACTACTCAAACCTGACTACTCAAACCTGACTACTTAAACCTGATTACGCCCCTTAATTCTAAACCAGCTTGAGATTGGGATATTCTGCAATCAGCTCATCAGCGGTAAGCGTCTCACCCGAAACCTGCGGTGTCCACAGCACTTCTAGCGCCATCAGCTTCTCGCTAGAAACCGCGCCTAGCTGGTTCATGGCCCGACGAACGTCCTCTACAGAGGTCGTTTGGGCAGGTAAATTGAGCTTGCCTTGGGTTGCCACTAAGACCGTAGCTACGATGTATTCGCCAGGCGCTTCGAGCGTTTCGGCAGTAGCCAGGTCACCGCTGCTACCAATAGCAGATTTTGCTTTTGCCTGCGAAAGCTGCGCGTTAACGTTTGAGAGGGTTTCGCCCGTAAACTTGCTGCGCTCGGAAAGGGTTAGCTGATTGAATGCTTGCTCAGCGGCCAGCAGCCGAGTTTGATCGGATTCGACGTCTGCGTAGGCCCAGTACTCTGGATGGCGCAGCAGAGACAGCGTTGTCTCTTGCAAGACCTTGGTCAAACCGGCTGATGTCCCTGTGTCGGCAGTTTCGGCCAGCTCGTTAAGGTCTGTCTGTAGCTCACGCGCCTGGGCTAAGAGCCCGATTTGCAAACGAGCAACGGAGACGACCGGGTTGCTGCTTGTGGTCTCTAAGCCATCGCCGCCGCCCACACCCGCTTCGCGGAAGCTGCGGATCAAGAAGTTGGCAACTGCGATCGCAATAAAGATGCCAAACAGTCCGCCAGCACCGCCCCCAAAGCCAAAGAACGGCAGGAGGAACGGAAAGCCAAAGCCACCGCCATAGCCACCACCGTAGCCGCCGCCATAGCCAGAAGGCCCGCGCGCACGGCTAGGAGAAGGCATTGAGCGGCTAGGTGCTCGGAAGCTGCCACCGCCGATTCTGCCACCACCGCGAGCGGCCAGTGCACCATCGGCCTGTGAAAATATTAGAAGCGCAGCAAGGGCAAATACAAAGCAAGACTTCAGTATCGTCTTGAGCTTTTGACTGGGCTTTCGACTGGGCTTTCGACTGGGCTTTAGTGGGAAGGATTCGCCCAAACGCAGCGGGGTCTGAGCTTTCTGTTTAGCGATCATGGGCCTTCTTTACGGGTTGTTTATGTGTAGTCATTTTAACGCGCTTTGAAGGCCGAGGGGCAAAGATTAAACCCTATCCGTAGGAGGGGATCCCCGTACCAAACATCTTCATTAGACATCTGCGTTAATCCGTCTATCAGCAATCTATCTATAAGCTGAGCCATCTAGCTGAGCCATGTAACAGTGAGGTTCGTCTATCATCAGCCACCACCAACGATAGTGACAATCTCTAAGCGGTCGTCGGAGTGCAAAGTAGTCGAAGCCCAGAGCGATCGCGTTAAAATTTCGCCGTTGTACTCGACCGCAATCAGCCGAGGGTTGAAACCCACCTGCACTAGGAATGCTGTCAGAGAAGTGCCTACTGGGCAAGTTTTGGGTTCGCCGTTGACTTGAAGTGCGATCGCATTTTCAAAGCTATTCATAAATCAAAAAAAGCAAATTTCAGACTAACTTTAGAAGATTAAATTCAAAAGATTAAATTCAAAAAGACGTTGACGAGCGTAAGACGACTATACAGAAGGGTTAAACCGCAGGAGATTGAATCGACTGCCCGGTTTGATGAACCAGTGAGCGGGCGATCGCACTGGGGTCTTCGGCCTCCATCAGCGCCCTAACAACTGCCACCCGCGTTGCCCCAGCGGCCAGCGTCGGCTCCAGGTTTTCAGCATTCAGGCCGCCAATAGTAAACCAGGGCATCGTGGCATGCTGCGCGGCGTAGCGGACATAGTCGTTCCCCGAAGCGGCCTTTCCCGGCTTGGTAGGCGTCGCATGGACCGGGCCCACACCGATATAGTCGGCCCCCTCGTCTAACGCGCGCTTCAGCTCTTGAGGATTGGTTGTTGAGCGGCCCACCAGCTTCTCTGGGCCCAAAATCTGCCGCGCCTCGGTCATTGGCAAATCTTGCTGACCTAGATGCACCCCATCCGCATCTACCGCCGCAGCAATATCGACTCGGTCATTCACAATAAAGAGCGCTCCGTGCCGCTGACAGAGCGCTTTCATCTGCCGTGCGATCTGCAACCGAGTTTCATCGTCTGCCGTTTTCTCACGGTATTGAACAATGGCAATGCCACCTTCTAGTGCCGATTTCACTACGCCTAAAAGATTGGGCACGGCAGATGTGACTAAGTAAGTACGCGCCTGCTGCAACTTTTGATACCGCTGATCGAAAGTCGCCTGATCGAAAGCCGCATGATCGAAAGTCACGGTGGTATCCGAGACGGGCGATCGCGTTTGAGCAGATCCGCTTTGAGCAGATCCGCTAAGTGCGAGCAGAGGAGGCATTAGCTGGCTGTCGAGCGTATATAGCTGATAGCGCATTTGCTTGCACTCAGCAGCCATATCTCGGCTGTGCAGCTTGCCATATTCTTCTAAAACGCGCAGCGCTTCTTGAGTGCGGACCAGATTTACCTGCAAAACGTCAGCCAAATCAGCGCGCTGAGTCTCTTTTGAATGGGTAATTGAGGTCCCTAAATCGCCAGGGGTATCTCTAGCCGCCCGAATCTCGGGCGTGTGCCATTGGCCAATAGACTGCCGCCAGTCTTTAATTTGAGCAATTTTGACCTGATCGTTCAAGCCAAACCGGCACCACTCTTCAATAATTCGTAGGCCCTCCCTAGCTCGGTCAAGATTGACATCTAGAATGCGAAACAGCGCTGTGTTGAGCACCGTGTTATCTGAGAGCGCAGTAGCAGTATCGTTGGCGGTATCGTCAGAAGAATTTAGGGAGAAAGGCGTGGAAGTTTTCACAGCGAGTAGGGAAGACTTTATATGAGAAAAGTTTGATGAGTCGGTAGAACGTTCACTGACTGGGCGTTTGCTGGCTGAGCTTTGAGCGGCTGAGCGAGTAGCTGGGCTTTGAGCAGTTGGACTGTGAGCAGAATCAGGGGCATCGCTTGAAGACATATGAAAACTGCAAAAAGAGGTGAGGAGAAACTGCCACTATCCTATCGGTCTTTCTTGAACGATATTTCTTTGAACAATACTTCAGAGAATTTCAGAGAACGTCGTTGAAGCTTCATGAGCCTAATTAAGGTTGACGGGAAAGATTTTTGGATAATGGCGAACATTAATTAGCCGGATATAGCTGTATTCTCAGATCTGTCTGTACTTTCGGACTGTACTTTTGTACGGCGCTTTCAAAAGCGGCTTCTAGACCGGGCAAGCTGCCTGTTTTAGCGGATTGCAGCCGCAGCGGCCAGCTTGACAAAAGCCCTTTAAAACCGCATATTTCAAAGGCATACGTAGAACATTTTTTATTGATGTACTCCGTGAAAACCGGTCCCTAGAAAGCCGGTCCCTAGAAAGCCGTCCAAAAAGCATCCAATAAGTTAGTACGCTTACAGGTCATTTTTCCAAACCTTATTTTTCAGGTCCATTTTTTCGGAATCTATTCGCGAACACGCGGTGCACGAGGTACATAATGGTAAGCAAACTGTTGTCGGGCAGATACTTTCTTTTGGCGTCCTATTTGGCGCTAGCAGCAGTCACCAGCGCACTGCTTGTAGGGCCAGCGGCTAAGCCCGCCGCCGCCCAAACAGCGCTACCAGCTAGGTCTGTGGCCAATCGACCAGCACGAGGCACCGCTAGCTATCAGACACTGTACGTAGACTCAGCCATTGGCAGCGACAGCGACAGTGGACTCGACTCTCAACCCTTGCAAACCATAACCAGGGCGTTAGAAATAGCTTCTCCTAACACGGTAATTGTGCTGTCACCAGGGCGCTACACCCGCGAAAGTGGTGAGATCTTTCCGCTACAGATGAAGTCAGGCGTCACCATTCAAGGCAGACCGGGCTCTAGCGATCGCGCAGCAATTATTGAAGGAGGCGGTAATTTTACAAGTCCAACGCGATCGCAGCAAAATGCAACGATTATTGCCGCCGACCGAGCGGGAATTGCCCAAGTAGCCATTTCTAATCCCGATGGCTATGGCATCTGGATAGAATCTACCAGTCCAACCATTTTAGAAACGGCTTTGGTTGGCAATCGTCAGACCGGCATCTATGTGGCGAGCGGGTCGCCCCGAGTGCAAGGCAGCTATTTTTCAGGGAATCAAGTTGCCGGGCTAATTGTATTTGGGGTCTCTAACGCCAACATTCAGCACAACACCTTCGATGGCACGGGCGATGCAATCCGAGTACTTGACGGTGCCACCCCCGAGATTATAGGCAACCGCATTACCAACAACGAGGCTGGGGTCGTTCTAATTGGCAATGCCCAGCCTGTCATTCGAGACAACCAAATCGTCGGCAATCGTCAGAACGAAGTTGTGGAGGTCGCCACTCAGCTTAGAAGCATCGGTGCTGCTGCAGGATTCGCTGAAGAGAGTTCAATAGATAAAGAACCCGACGAGCTGCTAACAGGTAGGATTGAGCCGATAGTAGCTGAACCGGTAGCCGTTGAACCGGTAGCCGTTGAACCGGTAGCCGTTGAGCCAGTAGCCGTTGAGCCAGTAGCCGTTGAACCCGTCACAATTGAGCCGGTAGCTGCTGAGCCAGTAGCCATTCCATCCCTAGCCATTAACCCTCTAGCAGCTATCGAACCTCCAGCGGTCGAACCTATAGCCGCTGAGCCAGTAGCCGTTGAACCGGTAGCCGTTGAGCCGGTAGCCGTTGAGCCGGTAGCCGTTGAACCGGTTCCCGAGCTAATTTCTCTGCAATCGACTCTCGTTCGACCGGTGTCGATGCAGCCAGCATCAGTACAGCCTATCGAAGAAGAAACGGCAAATAGCGAAGCTGTAGACATTGCAGTTATTTCTTCAGAAGAGATTCCGGCTGGTGCGCCGGGCTCTGCGCTACAAGCGCTACAGTCAGGGTTAGCCCTCGCGCCAAGAGCAGTTACCGGAGACAATACAGATTCGCCGGGTTCTATCCTTCGCAACCGGAGATCGCGCCCGACAGAAGACGAAGACAACAACTCAATCGAGAGCCCTGAACCCGCAATTCAGCCAGCTCCTATAATCAACAACAACCGGCTAGCCGTTCCTAACAGCTCTATTCCAATCGGCAGCGGCGCTTCTAGCACGATTTTCTCGCCGCCAAACGGAGGGGGAGGCGGGGCACCACCCGCACTGCCCTCGCGCGCTCAGGCACTAGGGCTTTACTACCGAGTCTTTGTAGATGCAGACGATCCGTTTGAACAGGACAGCGTTCGAGAGGTTGTTCCGGATGCTTTTAGGACTCGCTTTGAGGGTCAAGCTGTCATGCAAGTAGGCGCGTTTCCAACAGAAGAGGAGGCCGAAGAGCGCAGACAGCTACTCGCAGATAGAAACTTTGAGGTGCGAGTGGAGTATATTCGCTAGCAAATCAACAACAGTTCACATCAGCCCACTGCCTAAAAGATCCACTACCTAAAAGATCATGCCGAGATCGAGTGATTTGACGTTGGTGGTTAAAAGCACGGGTGGGCTGTTGGACTGAGGCTTGTAAGCTGATGGCTGATCTGGCAAGCTAGTTTCTGTTATTGAGTTTGATAAGCTCGCTAGCAAGATATTGTAGGCATCAATGGCAGCGATCGCACAGGCTTGTGGTACATCTGTTATCACACTCGTCACATTAGCCAAGCTATCCAACAGCAGCACGTCGTGAGCAGAGCCGTGAGCAGAACCGCGATGGTAGCTCACCGCATACCCCCACGGCAGCGTGCTCACACGCATAGGACTGCATTTGTCAGAACTATATTTGTCAGAACTATATTTGTTGGAAACATCCTGGGAAACACTTTCTGATACGTTTGGCAAACGAATTTGTCTAACTTTCAGCGGTTTTAGCGTAATTAAAACAACAGTTTCCCTAAAGACGCTATCTTCTGAGGTGCTCAAGGCGATGAGCTGGTAAGGGATAGCGGTGGGCAACACTTGAGTTAGGCGAATGTTGAGAGAGAGTTCCCCGATGAGCTGACCGCGACGGGTAAAACACTCTAGATAGGTTTTGTCTTTGGCTGTACTCACTCGTAACAAGTAGCGAGAATCTAAGGCGATAAGCTGCAAAACATCGGCGCAAAGGGCTGTCAGCAGAGGCCCAGGCAAAGAGAGCGATCGCCGCCAACGATGCCCCGACCGATGAGAAAAACGACCTAGCATTCCCTGAGTCTGCCGATATTCAGCGTAGGACTCTATGTGAAGGGGTTTCTTTTTTGGAAAAGCAACAAACCACCGACCGCTAGGATCGACAGCAATCCAACAGGGATGACGAAACTGAGCAATAGAGAGTAGCTCTCGCTTTGGGGTTAGCAGGTGAAGCGATCGCGCCGTAACGATACAACAGCCTTGAGGCGTGCTGATAAGAGCGTCTATTGGCGCAGTGATGCCGTGAGATGAAATCGGCTGGGCGACTTGTGCTAGTGAAATAGTAGGAAAATCAACAAATGAGGGAAAAGCGGCTGCGGCAGTGCTTTGAATAGAGAGCTTGATAGGTGGATTGACGAAGGGGTTGACAGCAGATAGCGACTGAAGCGCCTTGAGCATGTCGTCAGCGGTCGTAAACCTTTGCTGGGGCTGCTTGTGAAGGGCGGTGAGCAGCAGCGTTTGCAGCGCAGACGGCAAGCTAGACGGGACATAGACGGGTTGGGTTTGGTGAGCCTGTTTGAGCGCGCTGGGCTGACCCGAAAAGGGGCGATCGCCTATCAGCAGCTCGTACAGCATCACCCCCACCGAGTAAAGGTCTGAGGCGATAGAAGCATACCCTTCAAATCGCTCAGGTGCGGCGTAGGTGGGCGAGCCGATTTCGCGACGTGACTGGCTAGAATTGTGAATAAGATGAGCGCTGCCAAAGTCTCCTATCTTGGGTATTAGTGCCCCCTCGGTAGAATAGGTAAGAAAGATATTTTCTGGCTTGAGATCGTCATGGATGATGTCTTGCTGATGGAGATAGCGCAGCCCTTTGAGAAGGCCACCGATGAGTGACTGGGTTTCGAGTAGGGAGAGCGGAGGCGCAAGATCGTAGGTGCGAGTAAGGTGCGATCGCAATGTACCGCCTTCGCAGTAGTCCAATACAAGCTGATAGCCACCGTCTCTGATAGTAGCGGCATAGCAAGCCACCACGTTAGGGTGCTTTAGTCCAGGCAGTAGAAAGGGCGCTTGAGATTGTGTTTCTCTGGCGTGGCGCGTTTGCTTAATTGCGACCAAACGTCCCGTACGTCGATGGACAGCGCAGTACACCTGGGCAAACTGCCCCTGGCCTACCAGTGCTAGCAAACGATAGTTGTGGAGGCGTGTGGGCAAGCACATGGGACTAGTAGAGCGGCACTTTGGGATCGATTCGGCGACTGTAAGCATCAATCCCCCCCGCTAGATTTTTTACATTGGTAAAGCCCTGAGCTATCAGCCACTGGCACATCTGAGCCGAGCGCATACCCAAATGACACATGACAATTGTTTCTGCTTCGTGATCAAACCGGGTTTGGATATCACTAGACCAGGCCGGGAACTGACTGAGCGGCAAATTCACAAAGTTTGGCACGCTGGCAACTTCTAGCTCGTGCGGTTCGCGCACGTCAATCAGCTGGATCGCATCTGGATCGGTGGCAAGCCGTTGAGCGAGAGTCTCTACATCGGTTTCGGGCAGAACGGAAAAAGCATCTTTCATGGATTAGCAAACGTTTTTTAATGCGCTAATTATGACACCTAGCTGACTTTGCACAAGACCTTGCACGACGACCTTGCCAACACACAGATCGCCTAGAACGACTGCACGTCTTCTACAGGCAAATCTAGCGTTTCTGCTATTTGCTCTATAGTTAGCCCCAACTCCTTGAGCTTTGCAATCGCTTTCTTTTGGGTCTGCTCAGCTCTGGCTCGCTCCTGCTCAGCTTTGGCCCGCTCCTGCTCAGATAGCTCTGCACCCCAAAGCAGCAAGTCGCCCGATTCAGTCCACCAACGCAACCACAGACCAGAGCGATCTTGACGCACGCCTTCCCAAATGCCCAAAAACAAATTGGCCTCTGGTAGCCAGTATCGCCCTGTTTCACCAGGCGCTTGAGGCTGATAGCGGCCCGATTCGGACAGACGGTAGTAGTCAATTTTGCCGTTCGCCAAGTCAAAAATAATGTAGTTTTGGACCCGTAGGATCTGCTCGTAGAAAAAGAGCTTACCAGGCGGATAGCTCGATTTTATTGAATACTCGCTACCTTCCGTCTCAGATAAAAACTCCATCACGACCAGCGGCAGATCGCCCTCCAAAACAGGTGTGTAGCTACGTTCAACCTCAGATTTTGGCACTGAAATCGCAGGCACCCAAGACCAATCTGGGGCCTTAACGACTGTTTTGCCTTTGTAGTTAGCACAGATGCCGTAGTTGGTGGTTGTGATGGCGGTTTCGCTTAGATAGCCTGATAGGCTGAGGCTTTCGGTGAGGGCAGCAGCGATCGCAGGCTGATTGATATTATCCACAGGGTCATCGGGTAGGACAAAATCGTCGGGCAGCTTTTCCCAAGCAATGTCTGGGTTATCAGCACGCTGAGCTTTGGATAAATTGCTTTCGCGGACAGGCGTTGTAACCATTGGCTAGCACGAGTTAGATGAGCACAAGCTAGGTAAAGAAAAAGGACTTCACAGCACATGGGTAACTGAAAATATTATCAATGTTATCCAAGTGCACGTCGCTAGGTAAGGGCAAAAGTATAAGAAGGGCGAAAGTACAAGTGTTCTTAATTGTATAAGGAGTTTCTTAATTTCTTCAACAGAAAAGACAGAGAAATAGGTCGTCAGGTCAGGTCAACGCCTAGCTCATGCGCCAGAAAGGCCCACTTATCCGTGGCTTCTTCGATTTGCTTGGTGGTCGGCTTGCCTGCACCGTGGCCCGCTTTGGTTTCAATCCGAATGAGGACAGGATTTTCGCCAGCGTGCGCAGCTTGCAGCGCTGCGGCAAACTTGAAGCTGTGGGCAGGCACGACACGATCGTCATGGTCAGCGGTGGTGATCATCGTAGAGGGGTAGGCTGTGCCAGACTTCAAATTGTGCAGGGGCGAATAGGCATAGAGCGCTTTGAATTCATCTTCTTTTTGGGGAGAGCCATAGTCGGACTCCCAGGCCCAACCAATGGTGAACTGATTGAAGCGCAGCATATCTAGTACGCCAACAGCGGGCAGGGCCGCGCTAAACAGGTCAGGCCGCTGGGTGATACAAGCGCCCACGAGCAAACCGCCATTGCTGCCGCCTGCGATCGCTAGCTTCTCGGTCTTCGTATAGTTCTGTTCTATCAGCCATTCACCGGCACCAATAAAATCATCAAAAACAGTTTGCTTAGCGGTCTTTATCCCCTGCTGGTGCCAAGATTCACCATACTCGCCACCACCGCGAAGATTCGCCACTGCATACACGCCGCCTAGCTCTAGCCAAACCAGATTGCTGACCGAGAAAGCAGGCGATAGCGAGATATTAAATCCGCCATAGCCATAGAGCAAAACCGGATTTTCGCCATTGAGAGCCAACCCTTTTTTGGCGGTGATGAACATCGGAATTTTGGTGCCGTCTTTGCTGGGGTAAAAGACCTGCTGAGTCTCGTAGGCGTCTGGATCGAAGGGGATAGTGGGTTCGCGAAAAAGGGTGCTTTTGCCGGTGGTGAAGTCGTAATGATAGATACGGCTGGGCACCGTGTAGCTGGTAAAGCTATAGAACGTTTCGGTATCGTCACGTTTTCCATTAAAGCCACCTGCCGAACCAATGCCAGGAAGTTCTATCTCTTTGACTGGCGTGCCTGACAGGTCGAATATTTTGATCTGGGTGTAGGCATCTTTAAGATAGTCTGCAACAAACTGATGATTGAGCACACCAACAGACTCTAAGGTCTCTTCGGCCTCTGGAATCAGGGTCTGCCATTTGCTTTTATCGGAGCCTTTACCAGAGCCTTTACCAGCGCTGGCAATGTCAATCGCGATTACTCGGCCCTTGGGCGCATCTAAGTCCGTTTGAAACCAAAAGAGCGTTCCTTCATTATCAATCAGACTATATTGGGCTTCAAACTCTGAGATCAGCTCAGTCACTTCTGCATCTTCAGCCTGTTCGCTGGCCTGTAGATCTTTATAAAACAACAGATTTTTAGGTTCAGTGCCGCGCCAGACAGAAATCACCAAATAGCGCCCGTCTTCGGTAACCCCGCCAGAGAATCCCCACTCTTTTTGATCTGGGCGCTCGTAGATTAGCTTATCTTCTGACTGTGGCGTGCCGAGGCGGTGATAGTAGAGCTTTTGGTAATAGTTAACGTCTTCTAGCTTGCTTTTTTCGTTGGGTTCGTCGTAGCGGCTATAGAAAAAGCCCTGATTGTCGTGGGTCCAAGCAGCCCCCGAAAATTTGACCCACTTAATTACATCTTCGGTATCTTCGCCCGTTTCAATATTGCGAACGTGCCACTCTACCCAGTCTGACCCGGCGGTAGAAAGTCCGTAGGCAATGTACTGGGCGTCTTCACTAATAGCAGTGCCAGAGAGCGCAACCGTGCCATCTTCCGACAGGGTGTTGGGGTCGAGCAGAACGGTGGGCTCGGCGTCGAGCATGGGCAGCGTATAAAGAACAGACTGGTTTTGCAGGCCGTTGTTTTTGTAGTAAAAGTAGCGATTGGCTTTTTTGAAAGGCGTGCCGTAGCGCTCGTAATTCCAAAGTTCGGTGAGGCGATCTTTGAGCTGATCGCGACCGGGCAAGGCGTTTAAATAGCTGAAGGTGACTTCGTTTTGCTCCGCGACCCAGTGGGCGGTTTCTGAGCTGTTGGGGTCTTCCAGCCAGCGGTAGGGGTCAGCGACGAGGGTGCCGTGATAGGTGTCGGCAGTGTCGGTGGTGCGGGTGATGGGGTAGGGAAGCATGAAGAAAGCAGTAGAAGAAGTAGGAACTATCGTTTATTTAACAGCCTTTCCTCTAGGATAGTTGACGGTTTCCAAGATGAGAGCGGCTGTTTTATCGGCGGCACCGGCTGGGCCTCTTAGGTCGCGGAGGGTTTGGCGAATGGTAGCGAGCTTTTCAGGATGGGTGAGGTAGTCTAGGGCGAGATCGGCGGCGTCAGCAGGAGTGATGGGGCCAAAGAGTTCGGGAACGACTTCGCGGCCAGCCCAGATGTTTGGCCAGGCAAAGCGCTTGCCGGATTTTTGTAGGGTTTTGATGATTAGAGGATTGATGAACTGGCGAGCGATCGCACCCATTCCTGGCAGCCGAGAAACCAGCCCTAGCCAGCCATCTGCAAGCTGAGCAGCACCGAGCATCTGGGTGGGCAGCAGCACAATCATCGGAATGGCCAGCGCACCAAGCTGAGCGGTATTAGCCCCGACGGTGGTAAAGCAGAGCTGACACTGAGAGAACAGATCGAGAGATGGAAAGCGCTGCCATAGATGAATTTTGGGACCGTTTTCTATTTGCCAGTAGGGCAGGCCGGTTTCGGGCTGATGCAGGGTGACAGCAGGCGCGTCGAACAGGGCGATCGCAGGATTATTTTCAGAGTCGGCATAGGCGGTGAGATCCGCGAGGGTGAGGTTGGGGGCCACGCCAATAACATATTGGCCAGATGGACGCTGAGCATGGAGATGCTGGGCGATCGCAAGTGACATCGGTACGCCCATTTCTAGCTTGGCGGGCTTAGACCCTGGCAAAAAACCAATCAGTTCGGCGTCCGCAGAGCAACCAAGGGTAGCAGCGATGGCAGCGCGATCCGCGATCGCCTGCACGTCAGCCATCAGATCGCCCACAACGGTAAATTTGTGACGATGGGCAGCGGGCGCTTTTTCAACAAGGCTAGACTGCATTACCGCAAAGCAATCGACTAGCCCGGTCCAGCGGGCATCCCATTCGGCATAGGTAACGGTGCGATAGCCCAGGCGCTTGGCCACCAGCACGGTATAGAGCTGATCGCCACCGAGGAAGACGACGACGCCTTTGGGGTGCCAGTCCCAATTGTCGGCAGTTTTACCGGTGAGCAAAAATTTGAAGAAGTGAGGGGCGCTTTGCACCCGGCTGACTTCGGGGTAGCCGGAGAGAATCAGAGGCTCTTGGCCGGAGGCGTGCGGGCAAGGGGAAAGGATGACAGAGATGCGATAGTTTGCGGCGTGCTCAGCGGTTTTGGCTTGGAGCGATCGCACCACCGGCTTTACCCAAGTCGCCACCTCGCCAGGACCATTAGCCAAAATAACAATATCAACTAAATCAGCAGTATCCAGCGTATCTAGACGCTCAGCAGCAATAGGTGCCTCAGACATAACGGTAGACATGAAGCTAGTAAAAGCGCAATAAAACCACGCAATAAAACCACTCTGCTACGTTAGCCTATTACAGTTGTCTTTCTGCGATTGAAGCTTATCCCTGTGAGTGAGTCTGAGTCTGTGCGCAAGCTATTAGAAGCGGTAGCAAAAGGTGAGGTCAGCCCGGCAGTGGCGGCCCAAAAGATGAGCCAGCAAAAAACGGAGCGCTCATACGAGCCCGTTGGCGACTTCGCCAAAATTGATCATGACCGAGTCGCGCGTACGGGCTTTCCAGAAGTCATTTGGGGGCAAGACAAAACGGCAGAGCAGATTGCGGACATTATGAAAACAATGAATCCGCAGCACTCGGCGGTGATGGCCACCCGAGTGAGCGCGGAAAAAAGTGCGGCCATTCAGGCGATTCTGCCGCAGGTGACCTATTTTGAGATGGCGAGAATCTGCGCGATCCTGCCACCTTCTGGCTTGGGTCAGGGCGCGGCTCAAGATTTGGAGCCTAGACCGCTACTACCCGGCAGGCTGAGCATTTTGACCGCAGGCACCGCCGATCTGCCGGTGGCCGAGGAAGCAGCGGTAACAGCAGAGCTGTGTGGGTTTGCAGTGACGCGGCTGTGGGATGTGGGCGTGGCAGGCATTCATCGACTGCTGAGCAATCAGCATGTGATCGACCAGTCAGACGTGCTGATTGTGGCAGCAGGGATGGAGGGGGCCTTGCCCAGCGTGGTGGCGGGGCTAGCGAGCTGTCCGGTGATTGCGGTGCCCACAAGCATAGGCTATGGGGCCAGCTTTCAGGGGCTAGCGCCGCTGCTGACAATGCTAAATAGCTGCGCGACGGGAATCGGGGTTGTGAATATTGACAATGGCTTTGGGGCGGCGATTTTAGCCGGGCAGATTTTGCGGGTGGCGGGTCGGATAAAAGATAGATAGCAGGTGTTGGCCCTTATGACTCACTTAAAACTGCAAGAAATATTAGCCAGGCTGAAAGCGCATCCAAGAGAGATAGCACACCGCATTTTGTTCTACCCATTTGCTTGACTCAGCGCAAAAATCAGCCTATCTTCAGTAGCTAAGGCTGTAATGCCGATTGCAGTCCCTTTCCTCAGAACTCATTTGACTTAGCGCTATCGGCAGGTGTTAGAGCACCTACCGACAGCTAACTTTCAAACTGTCCTAGCCAGTCTGGAAGCTGAAGCTACTTTAGCTCAGCGACCTCGATTTGCACTACATTTTGCGAAGTTGCTGAGCCAATTGGGTTCTGGTTTCCTAGTTCACCTTTTTTGTTGGAGACCAGATCTCATGTTTGTTCCTTCCGATTCGGGCGCGTCTGCGTCCACTGTTTCTGGCGGCTTGCCCCAGGTTACACCGCCTTCAGAGCCACCCTCAGAGCCGATACTAGAGCCGATGCGACATCTGTTGTTTGGCAGCCCCACCGCACTGCAAATCACCATCAAGCGATTGCACAAGCTGGGCTACGCCGAGCCAAATGATTGGAGTCGGCCCCTGTCTACCGGCAGGCCCGGTGAGGTGATGGCGATATTGACCAAGCGGGTGGATGTTTCGTAGAAGCTAAAGACGGGCTACTCTACGAGAAGGCTACGCCAACGACTCCGCTCAGCCCTCGGTGATGCTCAGCGGCTAAGCATAGCCTTTGGGAGTCTCAGCGGCTATGCTTAGCCCGCAGTATCAGCCCCTACCGCTGGCTGAGCGTAGTCGAAGCCAACACCCACCGATCCACCACCGACTTCCTACGCTCTTTGCAACACACCTAGCCCTTCCAAGAGCTGCGGGTCTTCCTCTAGCGCTACTTTTGCGATCGCCAAATAATCACTCAGCCAGTCTTGCAGCTCATCTAGCGCCGCATCTCTCTTTTGCGTCGCCGCCTGCGCCTCTCCTTTCTCCTTCTCCTGCACCAAATTCGCCGCCTCAATCGCCTGAATTTCAGCCAGCCCAGCCTTCAGCTTTTGCTCAGTAATCCCAAACGCCTGAAGACTTTTCAAAATACCTTTATCGCTCAGCGCATTGCTATAAAACTGTTTTGCCTGCGCCAGCCAGCCAGAAAGACTCTCCTTTCTTTTACCGCTTAGCGCTAGCTGAGTCGCAGCCCCGTCGTTACCCTTCAGCGCCACCCGCGCCACCTTCACCCAGCGAATATAAGACTTTTTAGCCGCCGCCCAGGCTTCATTCACCGTCGCCGTTGCCGAAATCTGCCCTCCCGCCTCAGCAGTTTGCGCTAGCTGCGCCGCCGCCGCAACGGTGTAGAGCTTTTGGCCCTGCTGAATGCGCGCAGCGTTATAGCCAAAGTCGCTGAGATAGCTAAGGATCTTTGGATTGTTTAATGCGTTGTCGATAGCAACCTGCGCTTCGTTTAGCAGAGTGTCGATGCTGCGATCTAGAGCCATGAGTAAATATTCCGATGAATAGGGATGCACTCTTCAGATTGCCCGAGCGGTAGGGACATAGCACAAGCAGAATTGATGCTAGGTGGCGCAGAGCGGATAATGCGTGGAGCAGAATTGATGCTGGACAATGCAGAAGGGTTGCAGCGTGGAGCAGAATTGATGCTGGATGGAGCAGGCCATTGAAAGAGAGGTGCAGTGTTGTTGCTGGGTGGGTGAGGGCGATCGCAGAATGACTATGGATGAATGCTGAGGGGTTGGGGGCGATCGCAGGGACGAGCCTTCAGAGTATTGCAGCGACAATAGCGGTCAATTTTCCAATGAGCTGCGATAATTAGCTATGGAAAACAGGTTTTGAGTCATGGTACAAACCCCCCTAAGAACGCTTACCTTAGAAGATTTTTTGCAGCAGCCCGAGACGAAGCCTGCGAGCGAGTACATTGACGGTCAAATCATTCAGAAACCAATGCCAAAGACAAATCATGGCATCGTACAAACAGACCTTGCAACAGCGATCAACTTAGCGCTTAAAACGAATAAAAAAGGTAAAGCGATTACAGAACTTCGCTGCACTTTTAGCGGACGTTCCATCGTCCCAGATATTACGGTTCTACCATGGACTGCAATCCCGAGGGACAAGAACGGAAAAGCTTCAGATGAGGATCTTTGCGAAGCACCGCACTGGATGATTGAAATTCTATCGCCAGGACAAAGCCAAATGAAGCTCTTCAAAAAGATTGCGTATGCATTGGCACATGGCACTCAGCTAGCATGGCTCATTGATCCTGCGGAAGAATGTGTCGTTAGCTACACGCCTGATTTAAAGTCGGTGCTGTGCGAGGCACCTGACGCACAGTTGCCCGTGCCAGAGTTTGCTGCGAATTTTCAAATAACGGTAGGGGAGCTAATG